>CAZEZP010000053.1:0-41553 GCA_964516435.1 uncultured Kofleriaceae bacterium
TCGGTGACGGCGTTTTTCGTCATGCTCAACGTGGCCGTGCTGCGCCACCGCAAGTGGCTCTGAGTGCGGGAGGAACCAACCATGAAACGAAAATTCGGCGATATCGGAAATACATGGCTTTTCGTGATTCTGGCGGGAGCCAACCTGCTGGCGTTCTCGGCGCTCCTGCGTCCCTGGACCGGCGCCCGCCTGGACCTCACCCAGTACAGGGAACACAGCCTGACGTCCCCGACGCGCAAGGTGCTGGCCAAGCTCCCGGACCGCGTGGAGATCATCGGGCTGTTTTCCAGCAACACGCACAGGCTCCTGCGGCCCCTGATCCCCCGCATCCAGGACATCCTGGACATGTACCAGGCCGAATCGGGCGGCAAGGTCGTGGCGCGCATGGAGGACCCCACCTCGGACAAGCGCCTGAGCCAGTTGTACGAGGAATTCAACATCCGGCCCGTGCCGGTGCCCCTGGAGAGCAAGTACAAGAAGGAGGTCAAGAGCATCTTCTTCCACATCGTGGTGCGCATGGGCGACCAGAACGTGAAACTGCAGATGGAGGACCTCATCGAAGTGGACGAGGTCAACAACGAACTGCAGGTGCGGCTCAAGGACCTGGAATCCATCCTCACGCGGGCCATCCGCAAGGTATCCACCTCGTTCGTGAGCCTGGACACGGTGTTCGCCCAGGCCGGGTCTCCGGTGAAGATCACGTATTACAAACTGCCGGGAGAGGTGGTGGGCCTGCCCGAGGACAAGAAGAAGGAGATCGAAAACGCCGCCGCCAAGCTCAAGGAAGGCGTGGACGAATTGATTGGCAAGTACAAGTCCAAGGTGCAGTTCGAGGAGAAGGAGGCGCAGAAGGACGACGAACTCTTCCTCGTGACCGTGGAGTACGGCAGCCGGAAGGTGGCGTTCCCGCTGTTCACGCAGTTGCAGGAGATTTCGCGCGGCGGCGTTTCCGAGAAGCTCAATGCGGCCCTCAAGCGCGTGCTGCCCGGATTTTCCCGCACGCTCGGGCTGGTGGCGCCCGCGCCGGCGTTCGACCCCATGATGATGCAGATGGGGCGCCGGCCGCCCAACGAGTTCGGCATCCTGGATGAACTGCTGGGAAGCGACTACAACGTCAAGAGCGTGGATCTCGCATCCGGCGAGCCTCCTCTGGACGTGGATGTGCTGCTGGTGGTGCGGCCGGAGGACCTTTCCGAGAAAGCCGCCTATGCGGTGGATCAGTTCGTGATGCTGGGCGGGAGGCTCGTGGTCCTCGTGGATCCGGGCAAACTCGACATGACGGCATTGCAGGGCAACAAGCTCATGCTCAAGCGGGTGCGCTCGGGGCTCGAGGGCGTGCTCGCCAAGTGGGGAGTGGCCGTGGAGGACAAGGTGCTCGCGGACGAGAAATCCATCCCGTATCCGCTGCCGCGCGAGATTCAGCCGGGCCTGATGGTCATCGACGAGGTGCCGTATCCGTATTTCGTGCGCGTGGAAGCGCCGTCGGGCCACACCATGCTGGCCAACGTCGCGGAACTCGGATTCCTGTGGCCCGGCGCGCTGACCGCGCGCATGGCGGGCGACAAGGCGCGCATCCAGACGGTGCTCTCCTCGTCGGGCCGCTCTTGGCTGGTGCCCATGGACGAGCGGGGCTCCATCGACGTGACGCCGGGCCCCCTCAAGAAGGATGCGGCGCCGGCCACGGCTTCGCATGCCATCGCCGTCGCCATCGAGGGCGAACTGGAAAGCGCGTACCTGGGGCTTGCCAGTCCGCTGGAAGGGACGGGGGCCAAGGAGAAGGACCCGGCCGATCCCGATCCGGATGACGAGCCGAATGCGGACTCATCGCCGACTGCGGATGCCACACCGGCGAAGACGGCCCCGGACGGCAAGAAGGATGCGCCCCGCAAGCCCCGCACGGCGGCCCGGGCCGATCACAGCCCGAAGACCCGCGTGGTGGTGGTGGCCGATGCGGACTTCGTTTCCGAGGTGGGCATGAAGATTCTCGAGGGGCGTTTCCCGTTCGCCCTGCGCTTCCTCATGAACGCCCTGGAATGGGTGCAGTCCGATGATGAGGAAATCGCGGCGTCTGGCAAGGGATTGCCGCGTCCGCTGGAGGACGTTTCCACCACGGGCAAGACCGTGCTGCAGCATGCCATGTGGCTGGGCGCGTGGGCGGTGCTGGTCGTTCTGTTCTTCGTAGTGAGCCTGTTGCGCAGGAGGGTGAAGTAGATGAGAACCGTCAACATCGTTCTGATCGTGTTGCTGGCGTTGCAACTGGTGATTTTGATGGTGCGCCCCACGGCGTCGGTGCATCGCGCCGCGGACACCGTGGCGCTGTATCCCGGCCTGGATGCCGCGTCCGTGAATGCCGTGGAGATTTCCTCCGGCAAGGATGCGAAGGAAAAAGTGACGCTCGTGCGCAAGGACAAGGAATGGGTCATCCAGGAACGCAGCGGGTATGCGGCGGATACCGCACGGGTGGAGGAAATCCTGGCGCTTTTGCCCCAGTTGGCGCGCGCCGAAGTGGTATCCACCCGCCCCGAGATGTTCGCCTCTTACGACCTGGCCGACACGAGTTCGTACACGCGCCTGCGCCTGCTGGACAAGGAGGGCCGCGCGCTGGTGGACCTCATGGCGGGTAAGGGGATGGTGCGCAGTTCCTTCGTTCGCAAGTTCGGGGAGAACCGGGTCTACCGCGTGGATGCCTCCCTGGCGGGAAAACTGATGACGCGGCCGCGGGATTTCTTCGCCGACACGCGGCTGGCGCTGCCCGAAACCACGGCGCGCAAGGCGCTGGTCGTGGAATACGACGGAGATGCGATGGAATTCCGCAAGACGGGCGGGGGGGAGCCGGCGCCCCCGCAGTATGATCACGAGGGCAATCCCGTGCCCATCGTGAAGCCGGACCGCTGGGAACTCGTGTCCGTCGAGGGCAGCGGCACGGCGGACGCCACGGCCGTGGACAATTACGTCTCCGGGTTGGGCAGCGTATACTTCGAGGATGTGGCCGCAGCGGCGCCGACGGCCGAGCATCAACTGGAAAAGCCGTTCCTGCGCATCCGCTTCGTCGCGGAAAAGGAAGAGGCCGTGTTGAAACTGGGCGCACCCGTGGATCCGGCCAAGCCTGATGGCGCCCGTTTCCTGCAGGTGGAAGGAAAGCCGTGGGTCTACACCGTGGACTCGTTTACCTGGAAACGCTGGGCCAAGAAACGGGCGGAGTTCTTGGCAAAACCGTCCACGGGAGAGGCCGGGGCGCTTCCGGAAGAGGGGATGGCGCCGGAGTTGAACGTGCCGGGATTGCCCAATCCCGCAGCGCCAATGGGGATCCTGCCGGAACCGCCCATGATGGAGGCGCCGGCTCCTGCGCCCATGGTACCGGCCGCTCCTGCGCCTGCGATGAATCCTCCCGCCATGACGCCCTGATGGGCTTTCCCTGCCGGAATTCCGGTGACCGGAATCCGGATTCATGACCGCTTCTCCCCGGCCATCGCGCCACGTGGCGGTTTTGTGCCTTCAGTCAAAAAAGAGAGCGCCGGTAAAAAGCAAAGTTCCCATTCGCTTTCCACCGGGTTTGTGGCACACTTTCCGATGCGGAGGAGGAACATGCGCCTGTTTTTCTGCAAGGAATCGCGTTTACGCACTTTCCTGTTTCCGGCGGTCATCGTTTTTCATGCATGGATTTTCACGAATGCGGCGAACGCGGCCGACACCTGGTCCACGCCGCATCCTGGCGTGCGGTTGCTGCAGCGCACGACCAGCGACCCGCTGCGCATCTTCGTGCTGCAGGTCGACAACTGCGCCCGCGGCATCGCGCATCGCGCCACCAAGGAGACCGAGCGCCAGCGCACCACCACGTCCTTTCGCAACCTGGTGGGGGCGCAGGCGGCCATCAATGGTGATTTCTTCAATTACACCAATTACTTCCCCAACGGACTCGCCATCGGCGACGGCGTGAAATGGAACAACGACAACGGCACCATGGGTTTTCTGGCGGCTGGACCGGACCGCATCTTCCTGTCGCCCACCGAGGCCGTGGTGAGCACGCCCGAAGCCTGGATGCGCAATGCCGTGGGTGGTTTCCCCACGCTGGTGCGCGACGGCGTGGCCCAGTACGGCGCCACCTCGCCCTCCCACTGTCCGGAGCGGCATCCCCGCACGGCCGTGGGGCTCTCGAGGAACCGGCGCTACCTGTACCTCGTGGTGGTGGACGGGCGATCCACGCTGAGCCGGGGCATGACGTGCAATGAACTGGCGGATCTGATGGTGAACCTGGGGGCGTGGACGGCGATGAACCTCGATGGTGGCGGTTCCTCCACCATGACCGTGGCGGGGCTGGGCACCGTCAATAATCCCTCCGACGGCTCCGAGCGCGTGGTGTCCAACCACTGGGCCGTGTTCGCTTCCGGGCAGGGGGCGCCCGAGGCCTGCGACCTGTGGATGGATGAACTGGTCGTGGATTCGGGCGTGCTCAACGAAGGCCGGAGCACCGATGTGGATGGAGATGGGAAATCGGATTTCTGCGCCAAGGCGGCGGCCGGCATGCGCTGCTATCTTTCCACCGGCAGCGGGTTCGATCTGAACAATGCCTGGGCCATCCCCGATCTGTCCGATGCCAATGGATTCGACCAGGAGTTGCGTTTTTCCACCATCCGCACCGGAGACGTCAATGGGGATGGCCGCATGGACGTCTGCGCGCGCGGGGCCGACGGCGTGCGCTGCTGGCTTTCCACGGGAACGGGGTTCGGATCCGCCTTCTCCGGGCCGGCCTGGAGCGATGCCGCCGGCTGGAATGCCCTGCAGCACGCCTCCACGCTGCGTCTGGCCGACATCGATGGCGACGGCCGCGACGATTTCTGCGCGCTCGCGGCGGCCGGCTGGATTTGCCACCTGTCCACGGGCTCCGGCGCGGGGGCGCGGCTGGACGGTCCCGCCTGGACTTCTGCCAACGGCTGGAACCAGCCGTACTATTACGGCACGGTGCGCATGGGCGATCTCGATGGCGATGGGCGCGCGGACGTGTGCGCGCGCGGCGCCGCCGGCATGTGGTGCGCGCTGTCCACGGGATCCGGATTCGCGTCCATGTTCGCGGGGCCGGAGTGGAGCGATGCCGCCGGCTTCACCGATGTGGCCTACTGGAGCACCATCCGGATGGTGGATTTCGACCATGACGGGCGCGCCGACCTGTGCGCCCGCACTCCCGATGGCGTGCAGTGCCACCGCTACACGCAGAACGGCTTCGGCCCCGCCGTCGCCGGTCCCCAGTTGACCGATGCCTCGGGCTGGAAGGACATGGACAACAGCACCACCATCCGCTTCGCCGACATCGACGGGGATGGGGATCTGGACATCTGCGCCCGCGCCAACGCCGGCATCCGCTGCTGGCGCTACGACGGAAGCGGATGGGGCAGCCAGATCAACGGCCCGGCCTGGGACGAGGCTTCGGGGTGGAGCGATTTCCGCTTCTACACCACGATTCACCTCGGCGACATCGATCACGACGGCAAGGCCGACATCTGTGGCCGCGGTCCCGACGGCGTGCGTTGCCACCTGTCCACGGGCGACGGTTTCGGGCCTGAAATCGCGGGCCCCGCCCTGACCGATGCCAGCGGGTGGGCGGGATATCCGTATTTTTCGACCATCCGGTTCGGCGGTGTGGCCCCGGTGTGCACGCCCGTGGCCGGCGACGATGCCACGTGCGACGGCGTGGACGACGACTGCGACGGAACCGTGGACGAGGACGCCGATGCCGTGTGTGACGACGCCGATGCCTGCAATGGGCGGGAAGCCTGCGTACAGGCCGCGTGCGTGTCGCTGGATGCCCCGGATTGCGGCGACCGGGGCTGCCTGCCCGCCACGGGCTGCTGTCCCGAGGGCACGCGGGCGGAAGGCGGCATCTGCGTCGTCGTCGTCTCCTGCGATCCGGACAATGACACGTGCAACGACTACGACCGTTGCAATGGAATCGAACGATGCGACCCCGAAACCCGCACCTGCGTGGCGCAGAATCCCCTGGATTGCGGGGATCGGGGCTGCCTGCCGCAGACCGGATGCTGCCCGGAAGGCACGCATGCCGAAAACGATGCCTGCGTGCTGGATGCGCCGGGCGGCTCCTCGGGAAAATCCTCTGGCTGCTCCTGCCGCTCGGCCGGTGGGAAGGGAGGCGTGAACATGCCGGCGTGGGGTCTTCTCCTGACGGTTTTTTGGGCGCTCGCGGTGCTGCCATTCCTGCGCCGCCGGCGCCGGGCGGTCCTGTACGTTTTTGCGCTGGCCCTCTTTCCGATGGTTTCTTCCTGCGCCTCCGGCGGCTCCAAGGGCCCGTTCTGCGGCGATGGCAAGGTGGACGCCCCCGTGGAGGAGTGCGATCCGCCTGGCGTAGGTGCTTGTGATGCGACCTGCTTGCGGGATCTGGCCAAATGCGGCGATCGGCAATGCCAGCCCCCGGAAAACGCCGACAACTGCGTGGTGGACTGCCAGCCCATCTGCGGCAACGGGCACCGCGAGACGGGCGAGGAGTGCGACGGGCAGGACATGGGCGGCGCTTCCTGCGAGAGCCTGGGGTTTCCGGGCGGAACGCTTCTGTGCCTTTCCGATTGCACATTCAGCGTCCTGGGGTGCGAGAGCACCTGCGGGGATGGCGTCCTGAACGACGGCGAAGCCTGTGATGATCGCAACCGCTCCAACAACGACGGCTGCTCGGTGCTCTGCCAGGTGGAGGCGGGCTGGACGTGCACGGGTGTGCCCAGTTCCTGTTCGCCCGTCTGCGGCGATGGTATCCTGACGGCGAACGAACTGTGCGATGTGGGCAATCTGCGCGAATTCACATGCCAGAGCGAGGGCTTCTACACGGGCGAGTTGGCGTGCGATTCCAACTGCCTGGCGCTGGATACTTCCGGCTGCAGCGGGTATTGCGGCGATGGAATTCGGCAGGACGGATACGAACTGTGCGATGGCTCGCTCAACGGTGCGACCTGCCAGAACATGGGATGGCCGGGCGGCGGTCCGCTTTCCTGCGTCAACTGCCAACTGGACGCCACCCTGTGCAGCCGCTGGATCGCCGTGGGCAACGGTGGCGGCCACACGTGCGCCATCCGCGGCGACGGCAGCCTGTGGTGCTGGGGCTTCAACGGCGACGGGCGCATCGGGGACGGCACCTTCAACGACCGCAGCCTGCCGGTCGGCGTGGTGAATTTTTCCTCGCAGGCCGTCCAGGCATCGGGGGGACTCTTCCACACCTGCGCCGTGAAGAGCACGGGGAGCGCCTGGTGCTGGGGGCAGGGGTCCGACGGCCAGTTGGGCAACAATTCCACGGCGGCCACGGCCAATCCCGCGGCGGTGCACGGCATGTCCTCGGGCGTGGTGGAGGTGGGCTCCGGGCATTACCACACCTGCGCCCGCAAGAGCGATGGAAGCGTGTGGTGCTGGGGCAAGAACGACCATGGGCAACTGGGCAACGGCACTTTCACCAACAGCCTGACGCCGGTGCCGGTCTCCAACGTTTCCGCGGCCCGCGCGCTGGCCGTGGGCGGCAACCACACCTGCATCATCGGCGGCGCCGGCGGCGTCGGCTGCTGGGGCTCCAACCAGTACGGGCAGTTGGGGGATGGCGGGGCCGCGGACCGCAGCACTCCGTACACCATCAATTCGCTCGCTTCGGGCGTGGTGTCCCTGTCGGCCGGCTCCTTCCACACCTGCGCCGTGAAATCCGACGGTTCCGCCTGGTGCTGGGGATACAATCTCAAGGGGCGCCTGGGGGACGGCACCGTGACCAACCGCAACGTGCCCACGGCCGTTTCGGGCTTTTCCTCCGGAATCGTGCAGATCACGGCCGGCGGCCACCAGACGTGCGCGCTCAGGGACGACGGCAGCGTGTGGTGCTGGGGGGCCAACCAGTTCGGCCAGGTCGGCGACGGCACGACCACGGACCGCCTCGTGCCCACGGCCGTTTCGGGCCTGCCGTTTCCGGCTGCCGGCGTGTTCTGCGGCGGCGCCCACGTCTGCGCGCTGCTGGACCGGGGCGCGCTGTGGTGCTGGGGCAACAACGACTCCGGGCGCCTCGGCGATGGAACCACCACCTCCCGCCCGACGCCCGTTCCCGTGTATTTCCCGTAATCGCCGGCCGGGGGTCATTCTTCAGCGAAGTCCGATGGACAGGCGGCCCGTATGTGGCCGCGCCGTGTGCATGCGGAGGTCATGGCAGGCATGGCGCGGAAACAGTCGCCCAGTGCGGGCCGCAGGGGTCATTCTTCAGTGAAGTCCGATGGATAGATGACCCGGGCGCCGGGTTCCAGTCGGATGAATCCTTCCCGTTCCAGTTCGCGTAGCGCCGCGTAGGCTTCTTCCCGGGATATGGCCAGTTCGCCGGCCAGTTCCTCGGTGCGGATCCACTCGGGACGGTGCTTTTCCAGCCATTCCCGGACCGTCTGGGCATGGGCCGGCGGCTGCGGTGGAAGCTTGTGGTGCTGCGCCAGGAAGGTCTGCAGTTTCTGCATGCGCTCGCGTTCGGCCGGGCTCTTGGGCCGGTAGAAGACCGCGCCTTCCAGCGGAGCCGGCAGATAGGGAATCCGGGGCGAACCCGGCACGTGCGGGTAGATGTAGTCTACTCCGCGTCCCATGTCGGCGGCCGAGGCGTAGTGGGCATCGGCCAGGTGCAGGGGCACCGGATGGGATTCGCCGCGGGCGATGCGCGCGGAGGCTTCCCCCAGCGATTCGATGACGGCGTTGCTCTTGGGGGCGGTGGCCACGTAGAGCACCGCCTCGGCAATCGGCAGGCGTCCCTCGGGCATGCCCAGGTGCTCGAACGCCCGCAGGGCGGTTTCTGCGATGACGAGCGCCATGGGGTCGGCCAGCCCCACGTCCTCGGCGGCCGTGACGATGAGCCGGCGCAGGATGAAGCGCGGGTCCTCGCCCCCGTCGAGCATCTTGGCCAGCCAGTACAGTGCCGCCTGGGGGTCGGAGCCGCGCAGGCTCTTCTGGAATGCGGAGGCATGATTGTAGTGCTCGTCCGCCGAGCGGTCGTAGCGCACGACGAACGTGGGCAGGATGCGGTCCAGGCGCTCTTTGACGAGTTCCTTCACGCCATCGGCGGTCGCGGGGGAGGCATTCCAGAGTTCCTCGAGCAGGCCCAGCGCCCGCCGGAAATCCCCCCCGGAGAGATGCGCCAGGGCGTCCAGGACTTCCTCGGATGCCTTGGCCACAAGATGGCGCTCCTGCTGCAGGTACGCCAGCGCCCGTTCGATGCCCTGGCGGATTTCCTCCACGGAGAGCGGGTGGAATTCCACCAGCCGCACCCGCGAACGCAGGGCGGGGATGATGGAGAACGCCGGGTTTTCGGTGGTGGCGCCCAGAAGCACCACGTCGCCGGTCTCCACGGCTGGAAGCAGGGCATCCTGCTGCGCCTTGTTGAACCGGTGGATTTCGTCCAGGAAGAGCACTACCTGCGGCTCGAGCAGGGGCGAACGGGATTCCATCACGCGGCGCACGTCGGCCAGCGTGGCCGACACGGCCGACAGTTCGTGCATCGTGAGGCCCCGCATGCGGCACAGCAGGCGGGCCAGCGTGGTCTTTCCCGTACCGGGGGGCCCCCAGAAGATCGTGGAATGCAGGCGGCCCTCGCGAATCTGGGCCATGAAGGGGGAATCGGGAGCCAGCAGGTGGCGCTGGCCAATGAATTCCTCCAGGGTGCGCGGGCGCAGGCGCTCCGCCAGCGGGACGGTCTCGGAAAACGGGGGGCTCACTGCACGCTGACGACCTGTTTGACCTCGGGAACTTCCTGGCGCAGCACGCGCTCCACCAGGTTCTTCACCGTCATCTGCGAAAACGGGCAGCCGTAGCAGTGTCCCTGCAGCCGCACGGACACGTTGCCGTCCTCGCTCACATGCACCAGTTGCACGTCCCCGCCGTCCTGCTGGAGGGCCGGGCGCACCTTGTCCAGAGCGGCCTGCACGCGGGTCCTGAGTTCTTCGTTGGACATGATCGGTCTCCTTTGCTCGCCCGGCCGGGCCGGGAACGGTGGAAGGTGGTGAACCACCAGGTGCATTGATAGTTTCCCGGCGCAGGCGTGTCAAGGGATGTCCTGAAGAGCCGTCTAAATCCATTTCCGGCCCCGGTCGGCGCCGTCTGAAATTTCGATTGACACTTCCTGAAAAACAGCTAAGCAAATGCAGGTCCCGGGGTGTGGGCGTGCATTCTTTTCCGGGGCATGAAGGGGTACAGGTCATGAAGTGGATGTTCTGGCTGTGGATGGGGCTGTTCTTCTGGGTTGCCGGTTGTGATGACGGAAAAAGTCATACTGTCAATAATAATTCAAACAATATAAATTTGAATAACAGCAACAATCAAGTCAATAACTCGAATAATATCAACAATAACAATAACGATAATGATGCAGGAGTGGATGCCGACGTCCCGTCCGTCGATGTTCCGGATGCGTCCGACGTCACGGATGCCGCAACGGATGCCGACGGCGGCGAGAATCCGCCGCAGCCGGTGACGTTCACGGCGCTGACCTTCAACATCGGCAATCCCGACGCGGATCATCCCACGTATCCGCTGCGCATGTGGAGCCAGAGCTATGAAAACTACATCGGCGCGGTCATCCAGGCCATGGCGCCGGACGTGGTGGTGCTGCAGGAAGTGCTCTCGGGAAAGACCTGCGAAGCCTTCACCGAAATCGACCCCAACAAGACCTGCTACCAGTGGGACACGAGGCCGCGGCCGGCGCAGCGCATCATCGGCCCGGGGTACACGATCGTGTGCGACCAGCGCGAGCAGGTGGAGTGCATCGGTGTGAAGGTGGCCTTCGGCACCATCGACGGCGTGGACCCGGGGCAGTACGTGGAAACGGGCGCGCTCACGCCGGCTCTTCCCCTGCCGGGCTGCAACTGGGCGGCAGGAGAGTGCACCAACAGCAAGTGCGACGACGAATCCACCGTTTCCGCTGTGCTCGTGCACACGGCGGCGGGCCCGCTGCGTGTGGTGCACATGCATCCGATGGCCCAGGTGAGCGCTTTCGTTTCCGGGGATCCCTGCCGTGCCAAGCAGATTCGCCAGGTGTTCGAGAACGACGTGATTGCGGGGGATCTTTCGCTGATTCGCCCCGGCGAGCAGGCGCTGATCCTGGGCGACTGGAACCTGGGGCTGGAAATCTACAACCTGCGCACCATCATGGGCCCGTCCGAAGCCGACGACGTGTGGAACCAGTACATCGACTGCCCGGCCTGTCCCTACACGGACATGGACCCGCGCGATCCTTCCGGGCAGCGCTACTCCACCAACTCCCAGAATTCCTGGGCCGGCATCGTGGCCATCGATCACGTGGTGGCCAGCAACGAAATCACTGGCTCCTGTACCATCTACGACGAGGGCGGCATGCCCGGCACCGAACCGCTGGACGCCGGCTATCCGCATCTCTCCCAACTCGGCGAGGGGCGCATCGACCATTACGCGATCTTCTGTGAAATGACGCTCCTGCCGCCGGCGCCGTGACGGAGGACGCATGCCGGATTCCGAAGACAGGACCGCGTGGGAAAGCCGGGCCCGCCGCGCCTGCTGGCTGTGGGATTTCTTCCACGTGCTGTGGTGGGCAGTTCCGGCCGTGCTGGCTTTCGTGAATGTGCGCCTGGCCCATCTGGGCCAGCTGTCCGCCGGTTTTCTGGTGATTTCCATCCTTCTGGCCGTCATCGTGGCCGCGCTCTTTCACCCACGCTCTCTTCCGCCGCTGCCCGCCGGGCTGCTGCTCCCGGAGGACGAATTCCCGGAACTCTACCGGGAGTTTCGCGGCGTCGCCCGGAGCGTCGGGCATGTTCCCCCCGAAGCGGTGCTCGTGTTTCCCGGGGGCGACATCTTCCTGACGCCGCAGCCCCGCCGTTCGGATGCGGTGCGGCTCTACGTGGGGGTGGCGCTTCTGGCGCATGCCAGCCGCGGGGAACTGAAGGCGCTTGCGGCCCAGGAGTTTCTGCGCTTCGGATTTGCGCAGAAGCCCGCCAGCAGCCGCGTGGTGCGCCTGCGCCAGTTCGCCGTCGCCCAGATGGGGCTCAGGGATGACCTGATTCATCACCTGTACCTGCGCTTCATTTCGTTCTTCCTCGAATTCACTCATGGCATCGCCCGCCGCCATGAACTGGACGCCGATGTGCAGTGCGCCCGGCAATTCGGCGGGGAGAGCCTGGTTTCGGGGCTGCGCCGCTGGGTGGTCCTGCGGCCGGCGTTCGAGTCCTTCTGGAACATGGAACTGGCGCCCGTGCTCGATGCCGGGTTCAAGCCTCCCATCCTGGCGGGTTTCTCCTCGTACATGGAGAGCGCTCCCGTGCGGGAAATCGCCCGGGAACTGGTGGCCCGCGAACTGCGCGAACTCGACGAGGCGGAGGCGCAACTCCCGCCGCCTCTGGGGGAACGCATCCGGGCCGTCCAGGTCTACGTGTCGAGCGGTCCCCCCAACGACACCGCCCCTGCGGCCGGCTGGCTGCCCATGCCTGTCGGCGAACTGGAGCCGGGGCTGCTCTCTGCCGTGTTCCCGAACGATCCGGGAGGGCTTGCGCCCATCGGCTGGGAAGACGTTCTGCCCCGGGTGCTGGGGCCGCAGTATCGACAGGCCGCCATGGATCACGCCGAGGATCTGGCCGGGATCGGCATCGACGAGTTGCCGGCGGCTGCGCGCGTGCCAGGGCGCCTGCTGGAGCGCATCCTGAAGGGGCCCATGCCGCCGGATGCCGCGGACGACGAGTTGCGCATGCTGCTCGGGTCCATGCTGGGCCCGGTTCTGGGCGCGATCGTGCATGCCCGCGGCGTGCATCTGGACTGCCGCCCGGGCGAACCCGTCCGGGCGCTTTCGGACCCGGTGCCGTTTCTGCCCTTCTCGTTCTTCGCCGATGTGCACGCGGGGCGTCTTTCGCCGGAAGACTGGGACCGGATCTGCCGGAACCTGAACCTGCAGGGACGGGATCTGGGCGAACTGTGCCGGGAACTCGAGACGGTGCCCGAGCCCAAAACCGGCGCAGGCGGTGCAAGCGGCCAGGGCCTGGCCGCACCGGCAGAGGATGCGCCATGAGCCGTGTGGACTTCGATGTCGTCGTGGTGGGTGCGGGGCATGCGGGCTGCGAGGCGGCGGCGGCGGCGAGCCGGCTGGGCTGCCGGGTGCTGCTGTGCACGCTCGAACCCCGCCTGGCGGGAGAAATGCCCTGCAATCCGGCCATCGGCGGGCTGGCCAAGAGCCATCTGGTCAAGGAAATCGATGCGCTGGGCGGCATCATGGCGCGCCTGGCGGACGAATCCGCCATCCAGTACCGGCGGCTCAACATGCGCAAGGGGCCGGCCGTGCGGGCCACGCGCGTGCAGGCGGATCGCCATCGCTACGTGGAGAACATGCGCCGCCTGCTGTCGCGGTTGCCGGAGCTGACGCTGCTCGCGGGCGAGGTCGCGGACATCCGCGTGGAAGACGGGCGGGCCGCCGGCGTGCGGCTCTCGGACGGATCCGAGGTGCGCGCCAGAGCCGTCGTCCTCACCACGGGGACGTACCTGCGGGGGCTTCTGCACACGGGCGATCACGTGCGTCCCGGCGGCATCGACGGGCAGCGCGCGGTGGAAGGGCTCTCGGGCGCGCTCGCGCGCCTGGGCTTCACCCTGGGACGCCTGAAGACCGGCACGCCGCCGCGCCTGAAGCGGCACACCATCGATTTCTCGAAATGCACGCCGCAGCCGGGGGATCCGGACGTGCCGCCGTTCTCCCTGTTCGGCGAGCGTTCCCGCCTGCCCCAGGTGCCCTGCCATCTCACCTGGACCAATGCGCGCACGCACGAGACCATCCGGGCGAAACTGGACGCCGCACCCCTGTTCAACGGGCAGATTGCCGGCATCGGGCCGCGCTACTGTCCGTCGATCGAGGACAAGGTGGTCAAGTTTCCCGACAAGGAGCGCCACCACGTGTTCCTGGAGCCCGAGGGACTCGACACCGACTGGGTGTATCCCAACGGCGTCTCCACTTCCGTGCCGGCCAGTGTCCAGTTGGAATTCCTGCGCACCATCGAGGGGCTCGAGCGCGTGGAGATGGCCCGCCCCGGCTACGCGGTGGAATACGATTTCTGCGATCCACGCGATCTGACGCACGAACTGGAATCCCGCGTGCTGCCGCATCTGTTTCTGGCGGGGCAGATCAACGGCACGTCGGGCTACGAGGAAGCCGCCGCGCAGGGGCTTCTGGCCGGGGCCAACGCGGCGCTGCGCGTGCGGGGACGCGATCCGCTCGTCCTGGAGCGTTCCCAGGCCTACCTGGGCGTCATGGTGGACGATCTGGTCACCCGCGGCGTGGACGAGCCGTACCGTCTGTTCACCTCCCGCGCCGAGCACCGCCTCCTGCTGCGCGAGGACAACGCCGCGCGCCGGCTCATGCCGCTGGGGCGCCGGCTCGGCCTGGTGCCGGACGACACCTGGCGCCGGTTCGAGGCGATGGAATCCGAATACGCTCACTGGCGCCGGCAGGTCGCCGCCGTGCGCCTTTCCGAGGAAGCCTCCGACGCCTTCGCGCAGGCCGTGGGAACGAACCTTCCGCACCGGGCCATGACCATCGAGGATTTCCTGCGCCGCCCGGAGGTCTCCTGGACGGATTTCGCCGCGCACGGGGTGTTCGCCTTCGAGTGCGATCCCTTTCTGGCCGAAGCCATCGAAAGCGAAATCAAGTATGCCGGCTACATCGAGCAGCAACTCGAGGAGGTTCGGCGGCTGGAAAGACTGAAGAAGGTTTCCATCCCGCCGGATCTGGATTTTTCCGCTGTTTCCGGGCTGCGGGTGGAGTGGGTGCAGAAACTGCAGAGAAACCGTCCGGCCACGCTGGGAGACGTGCTTTCCATTCCGGGACTGCCGGCGGCCTGCCTGGTGGCGCTTTCCATTCACATGAAGGTGGGGCGATGAAAGCCTGGATGTTTTTCGCAACGGCGTTTTTCTTTCTGGGTGGGCTTTCGGCCTGCCGCAGTGCGACTTCTTCCCGTCCCCGCCTGCCGCAGCCTGCCGATTCGCGTGGTCCGGCGGCCGCCGGCGGGGGACCGGGAGAATTCCTGTTCGCCGATGCCTTCGACGGCGGACGTTCGTTCGTGCACCTGCCCATGGGGAACTGGGAGCCGCCGCAGAAGGGCCTGGGGCCGTTCCGGCTCGAGGGCCGCCATCCCGCGGCCGTGACGCAGGAATGGGATCCCGGAACGGCGCGGGAGGAAGGCCGCTTCGTGCTCTATCACGACGAGAAGCCGGCCTGCACGTTTACGGCGCGCTCCTTTTTCGTGGTGCACCGCGTGACGGTGCATTCCGGGCAGTTCGAGGAACTGGGCCTTTCCTCGCCCGAGGACGGTGCTTCTCCCGCCGAACCGGATTTCGCGGGCATCGTCGGCCAGGCGAAGTCCCATCCCGGCATGCTGGCCGAAGGCTGCCCGCCGGCCGCGAACCGGGGCGACTTCGTCTGGGCGCATCCGCAGGGCCGCGCGCCCCGCATCTGGCGCCGGCTGCCCGAGGACGACCCGGCCGTGGCCGCTTTGCGCCGGCGGGTGGAAGAGGCGGCCATGCGCCTGCCGTTTGGCGGCCAGGCGGCCGATTACCGGCGGGAGATGCCCGATGCCGGGCCCATGAATGTGCGCATGGCGGTTTTCGTCTCGCCGGATGACCAGGAATACCGGGTGGAGGATTACCGCAGCGTCGGGGAAACCATGTGCGGGGGCACCGGTTTCGAGCAGTGGAGCTATTGGTCCGTGCGCGGCGATCAGGTGCGCCTGGAGGATACCGCTGCCGAGTACCGGCGAATCCGGCTGGTCCTGGATCTCGAGGGCGACGGGGTGCCGGAGTTTGTGCTGCAACTGACCCCGTTCGCCAACCGGCATGCCCTGTTCCAGTGCGGGGAGGGCGCCTGCCGGAAACTGCTGGAGGACGAATATCCCTTCAACGAATGTCCCTGCTGAAACCGGAAGAGGCCGCATGTCGCACCGTCAGTCCCTGATTGAAAAACTCCGGGAAGTCCACGCGTTTCCGTGTGTGTACACCATCAAGATCATTGGCGATGTCCATTCCCTGCGCGAGGAGGGCATCGATGCCGCCGTGCGCGGGATTCTTCCGGGCGCCCTGTTCAAACTGGAACACCGCACCAGTTCCGGCGGGCGCTTCATCGCGTGGTCCCTGAGCATTCACGTGCAGAGCGCCGAGACGGTCGCCGACCTGTACGAAACCCTCCAGCACCTGCCCGGCCTGCGCAGCCTGTTCTGAGTAATTAAGCAAGATAGTAGCGGATTAGTATGGGGGGAAGAAATTAATTATCATCCTCATCTTCAATATTTTGGTCTTTTCCTTGAATTGAATTAATAATTAATGAATCCCCTAAAATATCTCGTACTTGTTCAAGAATTAGATTGGCACGTTTAATAAGGAATTCATTAAAATTTTTTATGGTAAACTGTTCAAGGAAATCTGGGTCGGAAACATTACCTGGAATGGCAGCATTTAATAAAAACTGATTCACTCTTTGTTCGACATGATTTTGTTTTGCCTTTTGAACAATTTCTTTCATATAAATATATGGCTCTTTATCGCTAAAATAAATATTGGTTTCTGCAGATATAAAGATTCTATTACATATTGAATCTAACTTACGTCGAGGAAGCCCCTTGGTTCGAGAAAGGGATAAAGGAAAAATATGATGATCTTGTACTTCTTGTATTTTTAATGCATTATGTGTCCGAATATCATGTTTGGCTTTTAATGCCAAAAGCGCTTGTAATGTCCGATATCGGACGTCCGTTGGACTAAGTTCCGTAAGAACTTCAGGAGTCAGAAATACTTTTTCAGGTTGTGGCGGTTTATCTTGTTTAGCCCATGAAATAAGTGACTGAAAGTCAAGTCCCATTTTATAATTTGTTGCTTGCCGGGCTCCCGATTGAAGAAGTTTTGAAAAATACCACTTTTCTAAAACAGACGAAAAAGCAACTTGTTGACGCCAGGTTTTTTCTGTTTTTCCCAAAAAAGCGCCTATTGCAACCAGTGTGGCATCATTGGGAGCAGCTTTTGGAGATGCTCCATGATCTTCTGCCCATTGGTATGCTTCAGTTAAAGCGGAAACAGCATTATCCCAATTGCTGCGTATATATTCAAGATCAAGATTTAAAATAGTGCTTTTTGTCGCTTCTAAATAAATATTTTTATCGTATGTCCACCATAGGGCTAAAACTTGCAGTAGCCGTTCGCCATCAATTTCAAATTTTTTCAAGATTGGATATTTATCAAGAGCCTCATCCCGCATACGTCTCAAGTCAATATGGGGAAAAAATTTGGCAACAGCTAAATCAAATGTCGTCAATTTTGTTCCGGTAGAGTTGATGGTTTCAAAAATTCGGCATATAGCATCGAGAGGAGAATCAGGATCAATGACTACTACTGGTATTTGATAATTCCGAATTGTTTCAAAAATTCCATTGATGGCTGCTGCTACTTGTCTCCTTTGGGACTTGGAGTACTGATTCAAATCTTCAGAATCTTCGCAGTATTCCTGTACATAAATTTGGCTTTTGGCAGCGTTTAGTACTATATCACTTCGCATGTATCTGTTTTTTTCTCTTCTATCGGGATTCGGTTCCTTTCTTGTCAGAAAACGTAGCCATACTTTTTCTGATGCAGCATTTCTTGTCCATTCGTGTTCACCAGTTTGTTCAAATTGTTCCAGTAATCTTTTTAAGTCAATATAAACGCTTTTTTCTTTGCCGGCGTCAAGAAAAACTCGAGCTAAAGAAGTTAAACGTTGTTGTCCATCTAAAATATAACTTCTTTCACTGGTTATCTCAGATTGGATAACTGAAGTGGGAGAAACAGAAATCTCTCCGTCTTCTATTGTCCAAGATTGTATTGCAGCGTCTATTGGTCGAGAAGCAAGCAGAGGCATTGATGAATTTTTTTGAGAAAGCACGAGTAGGGAACCTATAGGATAGCCTCTAGAAATGGAATCGACAAGCAAACGTATTTGCGCGTCTGTCCACACAAAATCTCTTTGAAAAACCGGAATAGTGAACACCCCGTTGTGCGTAAGTTTCAGAAGACTTTTGAGGTCGTAAGTAATCGTTCTCATGGTGGGTAATAACGTGGTCGCTATGCCACGTTCCTTGTGGACAAGTTTTCTCAGTTATTTGTTTGATGTCAACCAAATAGTTGGTAAAGTTTCTGTTTTTTGATGGCGTCTTAAAAAATTAAGGTTTCTTGCGGGGGAGAGGGGTTTGCTGTAAACACGGGCGGGGACCGTTTTTTTCGCACGCCTTCGGGAAGAGTCCGGCAGTGTGCGGGGTTCTGGTGCGAACGGGGGTGCTTTCCATGAAACGTCTTGTCATCGGGTGGTTTTTCCTTCTTGCGGCGATGCTTTCCCCCGCCCAGAGTTGGGGCGGCTTTACCATCAAGGGACGCTATGGGGTGCTGCCCAGTTCGGGCGGCACGGCGCTCACGGACGTGCAGATCGCCCGGCACGCCAACCTCGCGCGTTGCCTGTGCGACCAGTTCTCCGAAGAGAACGACCCGTATTCCTATTATTTCGACATGCAGTACACGGGCACCTTCGACGGCTCCGACGTGTATTTCTACATTGGCAACGACTGTGCCAACACGTCCGTTTCGCTCTCGCAGTGCAGCGAGATCGGCGCGCTCAATATCAATGCCTTTCAGAACCAGACCCAGTTGATTCCGGTTCCCGTGAACCACCTCGTGGACCCGGGCAACGGCATGTGCAAGGCCCAGGCGAGCTCCTCCACGTTCTACATCTTTTCCAGCCTGGAGCAGCGCACCGTGGCCTTCAGCCAGGGGGTGACGTACGACACCAAGGCGCCCGCCGCCCCGTCGAACGTGAAAGCCGAGGGCGGGGAGCAGTCGGTCACCGTGAGTTGGGACGCGGCCCCGTCCGAAGATGGCGTGAATGGATTCGACGTGCTCTGTGCGGTCAGTGGCGCTCCGGCGCCCAGCGCAAACGAGGACAAGGCCACCTGGGTGGACACCCAGGACGTGTGCGGCAAGGTGCTCGCCCTGGGCAGCGACCAGGAGGGGGAGGACTGTCCCGCGGATGCGCTGGTGGCGGGCCAGCGTCCCCACAAGTGCTATGTGTGCGCTTCGGTGCCCGCGACGGCCTCGTCCGTGCGGATCACGGGGCTCGAGAACGGGACCGAATACACGTTTGCCGTGGTGGCTGTGGACAAATTCGATAATCCCAGCCCGCTTTCCGCCATCGTGACCGCCACGCCGGTGCCCACCATCGATTTCGCCGAGCATTACCGGGCTTCCGGGGGAGAGGCCGAAGGCGACTACTGCTTCATCGCCACGGCCGTCTACGGCGACCGGGAGCACCCCTTTGTGCGGGTCCTGCGCGTCTTTCGCGACGTGGCGCTGCTGCCGCATGCGCCCGGGCGCGCCTTCGTGCGCTGGTATTACCGCCAGGGGCCGGCCTGGGCCGCCCATCTGCAGGAACTGCCCATTCCCCGGGCCATCCTGCAGGCGCTCTTCTTCCCGCTGGTGCTGTTCGCCGTCCTGGCGCTGACAGCGCCCCTGTGGCTCTTCGCCCTCGGAGTCTGGCATCTTCGCCGGCGCCGCACGGCCCGCCGCAAGGAGGTGTCCCATGCGTAAGCCCCTTGCAGCCCTGTTCTTCCTCGCCGCCCTGGCGCTGCCCCGCCTGGCGTTTCCGCAGGAGCCCGAGGACGTTTCCACTCGGTGGATGTGGGATTTGCGTGCTGGGATGTTCATCCCCGACATCGACCGGGAATTCGGCGGCGCGGCCAGTCCCTATGCCGACATTTTCGGCGACCAGAAGAAACTGGCCTGGCGCACCGAGTTGTCCTGGCAGTTCTTCCGCGGCTTCGGCACGCTGGCGTTGGGGGCGGATGCGGGCTATTTCCACCGCTCCGGCAAGGCCCTGCTCGAGGACGGCACCCGGGCGGCCGATTCCACCTCGTTCATCCTCGTCCCCCTGGGACTCAAGCTCGTGTACCGCTTCGACGTGCTGCAGAACCATTACAACATCCCCTTGGCCCCCTATGCCAAGGGCGGGCTCGTCTACAACCTCTGGTGGATCACCGATGGCAACGGCGACGTGGCCACGTGGGAATCCGCCGGCGGCGGCAAGGCACGCGGCGCCACCACGGGTTACGAGTTTTCGGCGGGTCTTTCCCTGCTGCTGGACGTATTCGATCCGGACGCGGCCGCATCCCTGGCGCGCGAAACCGGCATCGACAACTCCTGCGTGTTCGTGGAATGGACCTGGAACCGGTCCGACGGCATCCTGGGGGTCGGATCCTCCCTGCAGGTGGGCGGCCGCACGTGGATGTTCGGCCTGGCCTTCGAGTTCTGAGCCCATGAACGGCCGTCTCCTCACGGTGGC
Source organism: uncultured Kofleriaceae bacterium (assembly GCA_964516435.1). Classification (GTDB taxonomy): domain Bacteria; phylum Myxococcota_A; class Polyangia; order HGW-17; family HGW-17; genus HGW-17. The sequence continues at coordinate 20,348 of CAZEZP010000053.1, forward strand.
CTACGACGGCACGGCCTACAGCGGTTTCCAGTACCAGGAAAACGGGCTGGCGGTGCAGCAGGTGCTCGAGGAAGTGCTTTCGCGCCTCGAGAAGGCGCCCGTGCGCGTCAAGGGGGCCAGCCGCACGGATGCGGGAGTGCACGCCCGCGGCCAGCGGGTGTTCTACGTTTCGCGAAATGCCCTGCCCCCCGAAGCCTACCTCAAGGGAGCCAACGCCCTGCTGCCGCCGGACGTGGCCATATCCGCCGTGCGGGAGGTGGCCGAGAACTTCAATCCGCGCCTCACGGCCGGCAAGATTTACCGCTACACCATCCGCAGCGCCCGGGTGCGCGACCCGCTGCGCGTGCGCACCGAATGGACCGTCTACCGGAAACTGGACGTGGGCGCCATGCGCGAGGCTGCCGCGCACCTGCTGGGCACGCACGATTTCTCGGCTTTCCAGGCGGCCGACTGCGGGCGCGAGAACGCCGTGCGCACCATCCTGCGCCTGGAAATCCGCGAGGATGGGGAGCGCCTGGAGATTCTCGTCTCCGGAACGGCCTTCCTCAAGAACATGGTGCGCATCATCGCCGGCACCCTGGTGGAGGTGGGCATGGGGCGCTTTTCTCCGCAGGACGTTTCCACTATACTGCACGGCCGGGACCGCACGGCCGCCGGCATGACGGCACCGGCGGCGGGGCTGTGCCTGATGGACGTCTTCTACCCGGACGAGCCCGGCGCGGCTTGCCTGAGAAGCGGCCCGTGGCCCGACTGGAGTTGAGATGGCCGAGCCCACCGAGAATCCTTCACAGTCCCCATCGCCCCCGGCCGCGCCGCCGGAACCGGCGGAAGTTTCACCGGCATCCCGCCCTCCGGTTCCTGCCCGCCGGCGCCTCATGGCTTCCCTGCACCGCGGTTCCGTGGTGTTCTTCGGCGTGTTCGGCGCCTATTTCCTCTCCATCTACCTCGGTCTGTGGGTTTCCATGGGCTTTTCCCTCCTGCTGGATGCCGCGCCCCTGTGGTTCATGAAATTCGTGGCCGTGCCGCTGGTGCTGGAGGGCGGTCTCGGGCTTTCCGGGCTGGCTGTGCTCTACCTGCTCGGCCGTTTCGTGGAACTGCCGCTCGTGGCGTCGCAAATCGGCTTCTGGCTGGGCCTGCGCGCGCTCGACGTCCTCATGAAGTTCCTGCTGGGACAGTTCGCCGACGCCTACGGCGATGGGCGTCTTCTGGCGCTGCGCCTGCCCGTGCTGGCGCTCTTCGCGGTGCTGGGGCATTTCGTGTTTCGCGCGGCCTTGCGCCGCCACCGGGCGTGACCATGCAGTGGCGTGCGATTTTCTTTCTGCTGGTCGGTTTCCTGCTGTCCGGGGCTTCCTGTGGGCAGGAAACTGATGGTGGTCCTCCTTCGGCCGTCTTCCTGCTGCAGGACCCCCAGTACCGGACGCAGTTCGAAACCGCTTGGGAAACCCGACCGTTTCCGCTTTTCCGTCGCGCCGAAACGCTCGAGCGTCTGCGCGCCCACCTGCAGCGTCGGGGCGTGCGGGCGCCGGCCGGCCTCTGGCGCCGCGTGCTGCCGGAACTGCCTGCGGATGCGGCGCTGCGCCTGGCGCTGGAGTCGCTGGAAAACTACCCCGGCGAACCGCCCGTGCCCACCCGCGAGGATGCCACGGCCGCCTTCCTGATCCGGTTCGCTGCAGGGCCGGCATTCCGCGAGGAGGCCCTGGCCCGGCATTTTCTGCTTCTGCAGGGACGCATCCTGAAAAAAATCGGCCGCCATCCCGGGCTTGCGGACTTCCGCTTCGAGGCGCGCCGGGCCATCGTGGAGACCCTGCCGGTCCTGTGCCGCCCGCATCCGGATGCCGAAGGACTCTTCGGCGATCTGCTGCGCGCGGATCTTCCGGCTTCCCTGCGCGCCCGGACGCTGGCCGCGCTGGGCATCTGCGGCTTTCGTTCCCCGGATCTGGTGGACCTCGTGATGGAGGACCTGTTCCGGGTGCGCGACCATGCGCAACTGGCGGCCTTCGCCCGCACGGCATTCTCGGGCGCGCGGGGGGCGGCGCGCGCGCGGGTCCTTTCGGGAATCGAGCGCGTCCTGACCGATTCCGCCTGGCGCGCCCATCCCCCGTTCCTGGTCCTTTCCCGGATGGATTCCCCGTTGCACCGGAAGGATTTTCCCCCGGAAGCGTACCGGGATCCCGTCGCCATTCCCCGGGCGTTTGCCCGTCTGCTCGCGGACATGGGCGAGGGCCGGCGGGCCGCTCGTATCCTCCGTTCCGCTTTTTCCGTGGAACGTCGCGGGGAAGCAGCGCGGGAAGCATTCGACGCCCTCTGGGAGACCCTCATGGAGGCCGCATCCGATCCCGCGCAGTGGCAGGCCGCGCTCGTGCAGGGCACTGACGTGGCGCTGCGGGCCGTGACGCTCGATTTCGCCATGCGGGAGTGTCCGGATTTTTTGCTCGAACTGCGCTTCGGCGGAATCTTGATGGATGTGGGGCAGACCGAGCGCGAATGGCTCGAATCCTTCCGGGACGAGGCGCTGCGCAAGGCGCTTGCGGATGCCTCCCGGTCGGCCGAACTGACGCGGCGCTGGAACCGGGAGACCACGGAGGAGGCCCAGTGGAATGCCACCCGCGAACTGTGGGCGCCGTTCGTGAAGGTGCCCGGAGAGGACGTGAAGAACCCCTGCGCCGCTTCCGACCCGTTCGAAGGCGCGAGTCCGCGCGAGTGGCTCCGCATGCGGCTGGCGATGGCCCTGTGGGTGTGCCGTCCGGCCGGGCCGGGGCCGGCGTGGCCTTCGATGGATTTTTTGCGCGATCGGGTCACGGCGCCCGATTTTTCCCTGCCATGGGATGCGAAGAAGGAAGAGGCGCGCCGCGCCCGGGTGGCCGCATGCATGCAGAAGCGAATGGAACGGCTGCAGGAATGGGAATCCCGGGAACTGGATGCCTGCCGGGATTCCTTCGACTGCGTCTGGGATGCGCTCGTGCGCCGCGGTGCGTCCTGGCCGGCCGAAGCCCTGCGGCGCGCCCTGGAGCGGTTGCGGCGGATGGCGGATGCCTCCGTCTGGGCACATTTCGACGGGCGCTTCGCGCAGGTGCCGCCGTCGCTGGCAGAAGCCGTGCTGGAATGGGCCGCACCCCGGCTCTCCGGGCCGGTGCGGGAACGCATCCGGGACGATTTGAGCACGAAATGCCGGGAGGAGACCGGCTGCCTTTCCCTGTGGCTGCATGCCATCCGGTTGGCCAACGAATCCGAGGTGTCCCATGACTGAACTGCAGATTTCCCCCGAAACCGCCCGCGCCCTTCTGGATCTGGCGCGCAGGACCGTGGCGGCGGCCGTGCGCGGCGAGGCGCTTCCCGATCCCCTCTCCGATATGCCGCAGGCCGCGCAGGAAGCCGGCGCGTTCGTCACCATCCACCGGCGGGGCCGGCTGCGCGGATGCATCGGCAACTTCGAGCCGGCGCCGCTCGGGCGCATCGTGCAGGAGATGGCGCTGGCCGCGGCCTTCGAGGATCCGCGCTTTCCCCCCGTATCGGAGCCGGAACTGGGCGAACTGGATTTCGAGATTTCCGTTCTCTCCCCGCGCTTTCCCATCGCGCCCGAAGAGGTGCGGGTGGGCGAGCACGGCCTGTTCGTCCGCCGGGGAATGCGCCGGGGGGTGCTCTTGCCCCAGGTGCCCGTGGAATGGGGCTGGGACCGCGAGACCTTCCTGGTGGAGGTCTGCCGCAAGGCGGGCCTGCCGCCGGATGCCTGGAAACAGCCCGACACCCGGCTGGAGGCGTTCACCGCGCGGATCCTGCACGAGAAGCCGCAGGATGCCCATGCGCCCGGCTGCGGCTCCTGAGTTTTTTCCGGTGTCTCTTCTTCGCCCGAACCGTGATGCCTCGTTCACTCGTTTCGGCGCGGTGCCGCCCGACAGCAGATGTGGTCATGGAGATTCGGGATGTCTTGATTTTTGATAAATATTTCATTATGCATACTTTCGGTAGAAGGTTTGCATGGGTTGAGTATTGTTATTTTATTATGGTGCTTTTTGAAAAAAAATTAATTTTAATTGCGAATCAAAAGTGAAAGGCGGGTGTTGAAATGATGATGAATATGAAACATGGATGGATATTGCTTCTGGTTGTTCTCATGTCAGCATGCGGCGACGACGGCAAGAAAAAGGCCGACCAGGATGGCGATGGCATCGCCGATGTGCAGGACAATTGCCCGGCGGTGGCCAATTCCGGCCAGGCGGATGAAGATGCGGATGGGGTGGGGGATGCCTGCGACAACTGCGTGCAGGCGTCCAACCCGGAACAGGGCGATGCGGATGGTGACGGGGTGGGGGATGCCTGCGAAGTGGATACGGATGCCGATGGCGACGGGGTTACCGATGCGCAGGACAATTGCCCGAATGCATTCAATCCAGACCAGGCGGATGAAGATGCGGATGGGGTGGGGGATGCCTGCGAAGTGGAAGCGGATGCCGATGGCGACGGGGTCGCCGATGCGCAGGACAATTGCCCGAATGCGTTCAATCCCGGCCAGGCGGATGGCGATAGCGACGGCGTGGGAGATGCCTGCGATGCGGATGTCGACAACGACGGGACCGCAAATGCCAGCGATTGCGCCCCTGAAGATCCTGCCGTGTTTCCTGGTGCCGTGGAACGATGCAATCAAAAGGACGACAACTGCGATGGTGTAACGGATGAACCCAACGCGGTGGGGTGTACTGTTTTCTTTTTGGATATGGATAATGACGGATTTGGCGTCAATGCCAGCCAGTGCCGATGTTCTGCAGGAGGAAACTATACGACCACACAAACTGGCGATTGCAATGACACAAATGCGCAAATTCTCCCAAACGCAACTGAGATATGCAACTACCTGGATGATGATTGCGATGGATTGACCGATGAGGGGTGCTAGTTTACCGCGCGTTCTCGAACGCTTATGATGGCTTGCCGGCGTTCGGAAACCATAATTCTCATGTTGCCCTAAGAAACCGCTAGGAACTTGATTTTTCGCGGTTCGCGATTTCATCAGCCAATAATGGCGGAGCGATGCGTCGTGTTCGCGTGGCCAGCCAGGAACGAAGACGGGATTCATCGGTGTCTTGCGCGGGCATTCCCCATGGCATCGGTGCATCTTCAGCTTGCGCGCCGGGAAAAAACCAACTACCTTGCGCCGGGGTTTTTCATGCGACACGCTCTTTCTTCACGGCATGTGCGGCTCCTCATGAATCTGGCATGGCTGTTCTCCTTCCTGGCTTCCTGCGCCCGGCGCCCGGATCTCAAGCCGGATCCCGCCCGCCTGCGCCCGGGCGACCTGCTGTTCCAGCGCCTGCGCTGCGGCGATCTGTGCGAGGCCATCGCCCGGGCCACCCGCGTTCCCGGCGTTCCCGTGGTCTCGCACGTGGCCGTGGTGGAGCGCGTCGAGAATGACCGGGTCGTGCTCATCGAGGCCTACGACCATGGCGTGGCCCGCGTGGATCTGGCCACGTTCATGGCCCGTTCGCGCCGGGAGGATCCCCCGTTCATCGCGGCGCGCCTGAAGCCGCCCTACGATGCGCTGATTCCCTTCTGGCTGCAGGAAATCCGCATGCGGCTGGGCAAGCCCTACGACGAGACCTACCTGCCCGACAACGACGCCTACTACTGTTCCGAGCTGCTCTCCGATGCCATGCTGGCGCTGGGCGTGCGCATCTTTCCCCGGATTCCCATGAATTTCGGCGCCCCCGGCTCCTGGGAGCGGCGCGTCTGGGAAGCCTACTACCGGGAAAAGGGCATGGACGTGCCCCAGGGTCAGCCCGGCACCAATCCCATCCAGTTGCTGGCCAGTCCCTTCCTGGAGCGGGTGGACGTCTCCCGGCATGCGCGCTGACCATGAAATTTGCCCATTTGCCATCTGTTCAACACCCCGGCTCCTGTGCTAGAGTAAGCCTGTTTTTCGGCGAGGTACTGAAATGAAACGTCTTTTCGGCCTGTTCCTGTCGTTTGCCCTGTTGTCCCTTCCGCATGTCTCCCTTGCGCAGACGCCGCCGCAGCCCGACAAACTCGACATCCTCACGCTTCGTCCGAGTCCGGGGAAGGCGCCCTTCCTGTACACGCCCCAGTTGGTGCTCCCGGCACACCTGGAGTGGGGGCTGCACCTGATCATGCACGCGGGAATCGATCCCTTCGTCATCTACAACATGAAGGGCGATACCATCGACGACGTGCGCGCCAAGGCGGTCGGGCTCATGGCCATGGCCGAAATCGGCGGATTCATCGGCATCCTCGACGATTACATGATTGGCCTGTCCATCCCCATCGGCTACGTGCAGGGCAATGAAATCACGCCGGAAGGCACCGAGGGCGATGCCATCCCGGTGCTGGGCTGGGGTGATCTGGCCCTGTACCTGCGCGGGCGTTTCTACAACGAAGACGAGTTGCGTCTGGGCGCCGAGTTGAAGATCAACGCCCCCACCGGCCAGTTCGCCAAGACCTACACCGGCGAGCCCATGCCTTCGGTGGAGCCGCGCGTGCTCTTCACCTGGGGAGACAACAAGATGCTCGCATCGGCCATGCTCGGCACGCTTCTGCGCTTCGGGGCCGACGATGCCAAGTTCTTCAATGACGATTTCAAGCCGGGGCCGCAGGTGACCTATGGCGGCGGCTTCGCGTTGCGCGTCGTCACCGATCTGCACGTGATGGCCGAAATCACCGGCCGGTCGGGTTTCTCCAGCGCCGTGCACGACCATCCGGTGGAAGGAGGCCTGGGCGTGAACTACTACCTCGGACGCGGGCTGCACCTGCAGGCCGGCGGCAACGCGGGCATCGTGGCCGGGCTGGGCACGCCCCAGTTCCGCGGTATGGTGGGGCTGCGCTACGCCCCTTCGCTCAAGGACACGGACAACGACGGCGTGCCCGACGAGATGGACAAGTGCCCGCTGCAGAAGGAGGACCACGACGGATACGAAGATGGGGACGGCTGTCCCGACCGCGACAACGACAACGACGGCGTGTCCGATGAGCAGGACAAGTGCCCCGGCACCGACAGGGACAGGAAGGACAACTTCGCGAAGGTCATGGAGGATCTCGACGGCTTCCAGGATGACGACGGTTGTCCGGATGCCGACAACGACAACGATGGCATTCCCGACAAGGGCGATGCCTGCCCGAACGCGGCTGGAACCAAGGAAAAGCGCGGCTGCCCCGCCGACATGCTCGACTCCGACGACGATAGCGTCTCCGACGACCAGGATGCCTGTCCCAACAATCCGGGGCCGGCCGAAGCCAAGGGCTGCCCGCCCGAAATGGCCGACACCGACGGCGACGGCATCAAGGACGCCCAGGACAAGTGCCCGAAGGAGGCCGGCGATGCCAAGCACGGCGGCTGCCCGCTTTCCCGGGTGGATGCCGACGAGGACGGCGTGTTCGACGACATGGATCAGTGCCCCGACAAGAAGGAGGCCATCAACGGCGTCAACGATTTCGATGGCTGCCCGGATGCCGGCCGCGCGTGGTGGTCGCTCGACACCATCACCCTGGCGGGCGAGGAGCAGGGCCAGATCAAGATCGAGTTCCCCTCCAGCAAGCACGAGTGGTTCACCAACGACGGCCACGGCGACACCCTGACGGAAGAGGGCGAGAAGGCGCTGGGCCAGGTGGCGCTCGTCATCCTCACCAACAGCGCCTTCAAGAAGGTCATCATCATGGTCTTCACGGACCAACTGGTGAAGGACGCCGAGGCGCTCACCACGCGCCAGGCCGAGGTCGTGAAGAAGTTCCTGCTCGACAGGCGGGTGGATCCCAAGCGCATCGACGTGGCGCCGCTGGGCGCCGAGAATCCGGTGTACATCGGCAAGGATGTCAAGAAGCAGAAGCGCAACCGCCGCGTGCTGTTCGTCATCCCGGTGGAATGAGCGCGCGAAAGTCACGAACTGCCGCGCCATCGGCGCTGGCCGGGTCTTTTTCCCATGTCCCATCGAATCCTGATCGTGGATGACGAGCGCAACATCCGCAGCGCCCTGCGTTTCGTGCTGGAGGACGAGAACTACGAGGTCCTCGATGTGGAGAGCGCGGAGCGGGCCATGGACGTGCTGGAGCGGGAAACCATCCACCTGATTCTCCTGGATCTCAAGATGCGGGGCATGGGCGGCATGGATTTCCTGTTGCGCCTGCGCGAGCGCTTCCCGGCCGGGGATGGCCCCTCGGTGGTGGTCATCTCGGGACAGGCTTCCACCAGCGAGGCGATGGATACCGTCAAGAACGGGGCGTTCGATTTCCTCGAAAAGCCGCTGGACCGCTCCCGCGTGCTGGTCACCGTGCAGAATGCGCTTTCGCACCGCAGCCTGCTCGCGGAGCACGAGCGGCTCGTGCAGACCCTGGCGGAACGCTACCGCATGATCGGCCAGAGCAAGGCCATGGTGGACCTGTACCGCCAGATCGAGAAGGTGGCGCCCACCAAGGGCCGCGTCCTGATCATCGGGGAGAGCGGCACCGGCAAGGAACTCGTGGCCCGCGCCATCCACGAGCACAGCGCGCTCGCGGACAAGCCCTTCGTCAAGGTCAACTGCGCGGCCATTCCGCCGGAACTGATCGAAAGCGAACTGTTCGGGCACGAGAAGGGCGCCTTCACAGGTGCCGTGCACCGCAAGATCGGCCTGTTCGAGCAGGCCCACGGCGGCACCATCTTCCTGGATGAAATCGGCGACATGTCGCTTTCTGCGCAGGCCAAGGTGCTGCGCGTGCTGCAGTCCGGCGAATTCCAGCGGGTGGGCGGAGAAACCACGCTCACCGTGGACGTGCGCGTGATCGCCGCCACCAACCGCGATCTCGAGGGGCTGGTGCGCGAGAACCTGTTCCGCGAGGACCTGTTCTTCCGGCTGAGCGTGCTGCCGCTGTACATCCCGCCCCTGCGCCAGCGGGTGGAGGACATTCCGCTGCTGGTCCGGGGATTCGTGAGCATGTTCTGCAAGGAATACGGTTTCCGCGAGAAGACGGTGGACCCCAAGGTCATCCAGATCCTCTGCGAGCACCAGTGGCCCGGTAACGTGCGCGAACTCAAGAACCAGGTGGAGCGCATGGTGATTCTGAGCGGGGATCACATCGGGGTGAAGGACCTTCCGTTCGATTTCGTGAAGCGGGTCGTGCCGGAATTCGACCTGCATGCGTTTGCGCACATGACGCTTCGCGAATTCAAGAACGTGACCGAGAAGGCGTTCATCGAGATGAAACTGCAGGAGACCAACTGGAACATCTCCCGGGCCGCCGAAGTGCTGGGCATCGAGCGCACCAACCTGCACAAGAAGATCAAGCAGTACGATCTGAGCAAAAAGGAATCATGAAGTCTCTCCTGCTGGCCCTCGTCTTCTGGAGCCGTCCCTACGTGCCCGTGCAGGTCCCCGAACTGCCGCCCGAGGAACGGCTGCGGACGGCCGCGCACTGCGTGCTGCAGGGAAAGGACGGGGAAGCGGTCACGCATCTGCTGCTGCTGGCCCAGCGGCATCCGCATCACCCGGCGGCTCCCTGGGCGCGGCTGGCGGCGGCATTCCTCTATGAGCGGCAGGGTGATTTCATCGCTGCCCGCGTCTGGTACGACAAGGCCTCGGCGTATTTTTCCGCGCCGGCCTCCGGGAAAATCCTGCAGCACGCGCGAAGGCTGGATGCGGAGATCCGCCGCCTGCCCGTGCAGGCCATGCGCGAAGGCCGGCAGTGGCTGCACAGGCCGCCGGGGCCCGAAACCGGCCGGGCAATGCGGGCCTTTCTCGTGCGTTTTCGCACCTCGCCCCTGCATGCGGAAATCAAGTGGCGCCTGGCGGCTGAATCGCTTCAGTCCGGGCAACGCCTGGAAGCCCTCTTCTTCCTGCTGTGGTCGGCTTTCGACGGCCACCCGGCGGCATCGGAGCGCATCCTGTCCGCCTTGCGGGCATGGCCGGCCGCTTCCTGGCCCTTTCTGGACGGAATCTTCCTCGTTTTGCTGATCCCGTGGCTTCTGGCCATGGGCATCCGCCTGTGGCAATGCGGTCCCGCGGGTCCCCGGCTGGCGGGTGTCGCCGCGCTCGTCTCGCTGGTCGTGGCGGCCATCGTGCCGTTGCACGCCTTCTTCTGGCCCGCCTGGTTCTTCCTGGCGACCCTGCGCCTGTGGGTCGTAGGCGCCCCGGCGTTCGGCATGCGTTCGGAATGGTTCGGCTGGGCGCTCTTCGCGGTGTGGTCCGTGCCGATGTGCCTGCACGCCGCGGGAATCCTGCATCTGTGAATCTCTGGTTCTTTTGCGTTTTGCAAACCGGAAGCGTTCGTGTCATACCCATCCGGCGGGAGGTCGTTCATGCGTACAGGGATCTTCGGGGTTTTCGGAATGCTCATCGTGTCCGTTTTCTGGATGCTGCCGGTTTTCACGGCCTGCGACGGCGGGACGTGCCGCAGGACGAATGGCGGTGTGGAAACCTGCGACGGTGTCGACAACGATTGCGACGGGCGCGTGGACGAGGACCCGGAAACCCTCTGCGCGCTGGCGCATGCGTCTGCCGCGTGCGAGGCCGGGGCCTGCCGGATCACGGTATGCGAGGACGGATTCGTGGATGCGGACGGGCGGGTGGCTACGGGCTGTGAACTTTCCGCGATGTGTGTTCCGGATGAACCGCTGGATCGCCGGCCGGCGGCGCCCTGGAACCCGTGTCCCGCCCCGGAGGCGTTGTCCGAGGCGCATACGGTGACAGCGCTGGACCGGGTGGATCAGTACTTCGGCGCCGAGGACCGGCGCACCGTCGATGCTACGGCGCTGCTGCCGGAGGTGTCCTGCTGGCAGCAGATTTTCATGGAAATCCGCCTCGAATGCCCGGCTTCCGGGCGCTGCGACGCCTGGGACCGCACGGCCAGCGTGGCGCTTCTGGCCGACCCCGGCGATCCGGAGGGCGGCATGGTGGAACTGGCGCGCTACATCACACCCTATGGCATGGGAATGTGCACCCTCGTGGACGTCACGGATTTCGCCTCGCTGCTCCGGGGAACCGTGATGCTGCGCAGTTTCGTGGATACCTGGGTGGGGCCGGGAAGCCCCTACGGCGACGGCTGGCGGGTGAGCGTGCGTTTTCATTTTATCGCCGGAACGCCCGTTCTGGGGGTTCCCCGGGTGATCAACGTATTTTCCCGGCGCGCCGTGGAACTGGGGAACCCGGACAATCCCGTGGATGTGCAATTGCCGCCGTTTTTCCTGGATGCCGTTTCGGGCGACCCGGAGAATGGGGCGCCCCTGCCGCCGCGGCTGGTGAAGGTCCGTCTGCTGGCCACGGGGCATGGCCAGGGAAATGCGCTCAACTGCGGGGAATTCTGCCGCATTGCACCCACGGTGGCGGTCAACGGCAGCCGGCACGCCCTGAACAACTGGCGTTACGACTGTGCCACCAATCCCGTCAGCGACCAGCAGGGCACCTGGACGTACGGCCGCCAGGGCTGGTGTCCCGGTGCGCTCGTGACGGTGCTGGACGTGGACGTCACCGGCGATCTGCAATCCGGGACGGCCAACGAGATCGCATGGGACTTTCCGCTGTCTTCCGGCGAACCCTACGTGAATTCCTGCCGTCCCGGCGCCGGTGTGGAACAGGATGGCGTCGAGATTTGCGAAGAATGCACCTATGGAAGCAATCGTTGCGCCTACGATGGCGGCGCCCATACTTCCCCGATGGAACTCGTCTCTGCCCAGGTGTTTCTCTATCCGTGAGCCGGCTTCCCGTTTGTCATGGCAGGATGAGAACCGCGCCTCCGTCGGTGCCGGTGCGCGCTGTGGACAGGAGTTGCGCGGGAACGGTGCATTCACCCGCGAGCGGGCAATCGGAGGACACGCCGAAGGCGCGCAGTTCCATGGAGGGAAGCAGCCGTCCGCGGGTGTCCTGCACCACCACGCGGATCATGGCCGGGGAGGGCGCGATGAACTCCAGCGGCGTCTGGGTGGCGTCGGACACGATGAAATCCTGGAACGTGACGTTGGGATACTTGTAGCGATCGGGAAAGATCAGGGAGAAATCGTAGTATCCCGGATCGATGGTCAGGGTGAAGGTGCCGGTGGAATCGGTCTGCGTGGAAGGCTGGTACGAAGTGCCCACCATGGCCTCGTTGGGGTTGCCCGAGGAGGTGGTGGCAGGAGCCGCCTTCACGGTGACCTGGGAGAGCGGTTCTCCGCCGGGAGCGCGCACGGTACCCACCACCCGGATGCGGCGCGCCAGTTCGATGCTTTCGCCATAGCCCGAGTAGGGGCCCACATCCAGCGTCTTGCGGATGGCGGCGAACGGCGAATCCATGGGAGGCGTGACCGTGACCTCGTAGGTGCGGCTGGTTTCGAAATCCCCCGGCACCAGTTCCAGGGTCACGTCGCCGTTGGCGTTGGTGGTGCCTTCCGCCACGACGACGCCATCGTTGCGGGTGCCGCCGCCCACCACGCTGCGGAAGGTGACGCGGGCTCCGGCCACGGCTTCGCGCGCACCGGAGGTGGAGGTGCCGAAGACGCTGGTGCCGAAGGTGATGGGCGCGGCCAGCGCCGGAATGACCAGATCGCCCGCGTTGTACCCGGAATCGGCATGCTCCGCGTGCCATTGCACCAGCGTGTCCGCACTGATTTCGAAGAGCACCGAGGGCAGCACGATTCCGGAGGAGCCTGCGCCCGTATAGATGGAAAGGGATTGTGGCCGGTTCGTGAAGACGCAGCGGAACTGGCCCTGGGTTTCGGGCAGTGCGCTGGAGAGGGCCACCGTGGAGGAGGCCCCGGTTTCGAAATCGAAAATCCACACGGTGACATTGGGCACCGGGTCCCCGTTGGAATCCACGATGCGGCCGATGACCTCGTAGTTGACGACACCCAGCGTGAAATCCAGGCGGCTGTTGCGGTCGTAGTCGCCATAGGCCACCAGGGGGGCGAATTCGGTGGCCGGCTGCGGAATGATCTGGAAAATGTAGAAGTCCGGCTGGGTCAGGGCGATTTCATAGGGAACCCCGCCGGCATTCACGCGACCCAGGGACTGGGACGTGGACGTCACCCCGCGGCCGGGAATGTGGGAGAGCCGGTAGGACAGGAGCAGCGCCTGCACGGAGGCGTCCACGCTGTGCGTGCGCACGGTTCCCTGCACGGTGAATTCGTCGGGGAGGGTGATTCGCAGGATGCCGGTTTCATCGGGCACCAGTTCGGTCGGCCCAAGATCCATGACCAACTGGCCGCGCCGTGGACTGTCGGTGCGCTGGTCATACACTTCGAGGCCCAGCGGGACCTCCAGGGGATCCCGCAGGGGAATGCATTGTCCCATCGGCCCGCAGGCGTATCCTTCCCCACACTGCATGTCGACGGTGCACTGCACGAAGGTGAAGCTCTTTCCCATGTCGGCCGCGCAGCCAGTAAAAAGCGCCAGGATCCAGACCAGGGGCAGGAGGCGGAAGACGGATTCATTGCGCATCGTCATCACCTCCCGGAAGTTCCCGCGACTTCTGCTTCTGGATGCAGATGACCACGAATCCCCAGACGTCCGGCGGCGTCAGCGTGGCGCGCCACTTCGGATAATCCTCCGAGTTGGCGCTGAAGGCATCGGTCACCACGACTTCGATGTAGTGCTGGGAACCGCTCACGTCCCCGCGTTCCGAACTGCAGAAGAGACGCTTCTGGATGGGAAAGGACTGCTCGCGCGTGACGAGCGTCTCCGACGGTTCGGCCTTGGGATCGGCTCCGGGGATGCCGCCTGTCATGATGATGGTGTTGAGTTTCTGGGAATCCGGCGCCAGCGCGTAGTCCCGGTAGACGCGGAAGCGGATTTCGTCGTAGATGTCGGGATCCTCCACCGCGATGTGCAGCGTGAGGTCCTCGAGGCTGTCGATTTCCACGTCGGCCTTGAACTGGGGCGTGACCCGGTCCCGCAGGATGCGGGGCGGCGTTTTTTCCTCGGGCGGCTCGGGCTCGAGGGGGAAGGGAACGACGCAGGAAGAAAGGAACGCACTCATCATGATCAGCCATCCCGCGCGCATCCGCCCGCGCCATGACGATGCGGGGCGACGCGGCGCGCGGAGGGCCGAGCAAGAAGCGCACCAACTTTTCCAGGTCATGCCTTTTTCCCTTCCCTCCCGGTGCGGCGCGAGGAATTCTCGCTCGTCGCGCGCCGGGATGCGACAAAAATGTCCGGGAGATCAAATCGGTGTTTCATCTTCCCCCCGGTTTTCGAGATAGCGGAAGATGGTGCGCGGATCCACGCCCAGGTCGCGGGCGGTCTGGGTGCGGTTGCCGCTGTTGCGTTCGAGGACCTGGAAGATGTACTGGCGGGTGAAGTCCTCCCGCGCCTGCGCCAGCGGCTTGACGGGCGTCCAGGCATCGGGCGCCACCCCGAGGTCCGCCGCCGAGAGCATGGTGCGGTCCGCGAGCACGATGGCCCGCTTGATGCGGTTCTCCATTTCCCGCACATTGCCTGGCCAGGAATACTTGCGGATGACCTCCACCGCGTCGGGGGCGAAATCCACCACCGGAGACTTGAATTCGGCCCGGAACCGCTGCAGCAGGTAGCGAGCGATGACCAGCACGTCGTCGCCGCGTTCGCGCAGCGGCGGAAGATGCAGGTTCACCACGTTGATGCGGTAGTACAGATCCTCGCGGAAGCGGCCTGCTGCGACTTCCTTCTCCAGGTCGCGGTGCGTGGCCGCGACGATGCGGATGTCGACCTTCTCGGGCATGTTGTCGCCCACGCGGGTCACGGCCCGCTCCTGGATGGCCCGCAGCAGTTTCACCTGCAGGGACAGGGGCATGTCGCCAATCTCGTCCAGGAAGAGCGTGCCTCCGTTGGCGGCATGGAAACGCCCTTCCCGGCTGGCCACGGCGCCCGTGAAGGCGCCCTTGACGTATCCGAACAGTTCGCTCTCCAGCAGGGATTCGGGAATCGCCCCCATGTTGATGGCGACGAAGGGCCCGTTCGCCCGTGCGGAGCGGCGGTGCAGTTCGCGGGCGATCAGTTCCTTGCCTGTGCCGGTTTCGCCCGTGATGAGCACCGAAACGTCGGTAGAAGCGATCTTGGCGACCGTCCGGTAGACTTCCTGCATGGAGGGGCAGGCGCCCACGATCTCGCCGAACTGCGCCCGCTCCAGGCGTTCGTGCAACTGGCGGTTGTCCATCTGCAGTTCGTTGACGAGCAGGGCGTTTCGCACCACCAGGCTCGCCAGCGAGGCGAAGATGGTGAGGATTTCCAGCGTCTGCTGGACGAACAGTCCCCGGATGTTGGAATTCCCCACGTAGATCAGGCCGATGAGATTGCCCCGGTCCAGAAGCGGCACGCACATCACGGAGTTGAGGTTCAGGTCCATCACCGACCGGGCCGTGGCGAACTCCTCGTGGTTGAGCGCATCCGAGACGATGAGCGGCTTCTTCGTGCGCAGCACGCGGGCGATGATGCTGTCGGAGACCTGGTCCACCGCCTGCGCGATGTTCTCGCGGTTGATGTTGCGGGCCACCTTGATATCCAGCCGGTCGTTCTGCGCCAGGATGAGGAACCCCTTGTCCGCGCCCGTGATTTCCACCACCGCATCCATGAGGTTTTCGAGCACCACCGCCAGATCCGTCTCGTCCAGGATGCGCCGGGCCACCTCGAACAGTTTCTGGTAATCGCCCGAGGACTGCGGGCCGCGCGCCCTGGGGACCTCCGCCGGCATCTCGCGCTCGTGGAAGACGGCCTCGGTGTCGCCGAAGCGGAGCACGTCCTCGTCGGCCAGTTTGTGCTTGCTGCGCCGCCGGCCATTGACCAGGAACGTGTTGCGCCCCTCGGTGGCCAGGACCTGGTAGGACTTGCCATCGAAGAGCAGGTGGGCGTGCACGTCGTCCACCAGCGGGTCCCGGATGACCACGTCGTTGGCCTCGTCGCGCCCGATGGTGGTCATCTTCTTGAACAGCGTATACACCTTGACGCCGCCTGGCGTCTTCACCCGCAGACTGGCCATCAGAACTCTCCTCCGATTCCCAGCACGAAGCCGCCGCCCTCCAGCGGCGCCCCGTACAGTTCCAGCGTACGCTTGCCCGGCTCGAACCGGCGGCGGACCTCCACCCGCGTGGGCGTCCGGAAAATCAGCGCATCCACCACGCCCACCACCCACAGGCCGTAGAAGGCGATGCCGCCGCCCACCTGCAGATACTGGATCTGGCGGGCGGAGACGACCTCGTCGGCCGGGACGGTGCCCTTGGGATACTTGTACTTGAGATACGTGTAGGCCGACACGCTCACGGTGGCGGCGAGGGTCTGCAGCCCCACGAAGAGCCAGCCCTTGGCGTCCTGCCGGTTCTGGAACTGCCCGACGCCGAAGGGCAGGAAATTGAACAGCATGTAATTCTTGTGGATGGTGGTCGTCTCGTGCAGCACGGGGGCGTTGCGCCGCAGTTCTTCCAGGCGCTTGCGTTCGGCTTCCTCCTGCTGCCGCTTGCGGCGCTCCTCCTCTTCCTGCTTGAGCCGGGCGATTTCCTGGAGTTTTTCACGCAGGCGGGCCTTGATTTGATTGAAGAAGGAAACCGCGCCGGCCGGCACCACCACCGGATCCAGTTTGAAGTCGGGCTGCCGGTTGAGGAGATTGGTGAACGCCTTGGTGGCCTCCTCCGTTTCGCCGAGAAACCAGTGGGCCAGCCCCAGCAGGCGCAGCGCCTTGAGTTCCTCGTCCTCGGTGGAGAACTGGCTTGCGGGGTAGAGCATGGGGGAAAGCAGTTCCACCACGCGCCGGTGGTTGCCCTGCAGGGATTCCTGGGACGCCAGTTCCAGGCGCTGCCCCGGATCGGCAGGATCCGCAGGCGGCACCTGCGCCGAGAACGTCCAGAAGAGAAGAAACAGCCACATCGCGACACGTCTTCACCAGCTGGCATGGAACCCTTCGCCCGGGGTTCCCCAGCCGTTCATCCCTTGGGGGAGCTGCAACCCGTCGCGCCGTTTGGGGATTCGAAGAAAACGTCGAACGTGCGCGGCGGCGCCGGCCACGAAAGGCACTATATCCCGCAACGGCTACAGCCACAAGGCGGTTTTCGGTGAAAAACCGCTCGAAGCAGGCGGAGTGCAGAGTAAAGACAAAAAATACGAAGCCCGCAGGAAGGATGCGCCCGGCGAGTGTCAGGGCGATGGGCGTGTCCGCGTCCGGGCGGGTGCCTGCCCACCGCCAGTACGCCGTTCCAGCCGGAACCGGACCTCCGGATGGCCGAAAGTCGCATTTTTTGACGCACCGGATCCCCTCTGATAGCAATGGGAGGACCGTTCTGGAGGTAGTATCCCATGCAGCCCAAGAGCCTCGCCTTGCTGTTCGATCCCGGGGAGCCCGAGACGCAGATCGCCGCCGCCCAGATGGCTTCCCACCTGCGCATGGTGGCCCGTTGCCTGGCCGTGCCCGCCGACCGGCACCTGCCTGGCCGGCTGGAGGAACTGGAAGTGGACGCCGTCTTGAATCTGGTTTCCCGGCCCGATCTGGCCCTGCGGGTGGAATCGGCCTGCCGGCTCATGGAAATTCCCTCGGCCGGGCCGAAAATCCAGGCGTTGACGCTGGCCTCGGACCGGCTCATGTTCAAGGATTTCCTGCAACTGCACAACATTCCCACGCCAGCGGCCTACGTGCCGCGCCGCCCGGGCCAAGGCATCGAACTGGATCACCGCAATTTCGGCTTTCCCGTGCAGGTGCGGCGCCGGATGCAGCCTGCCGACGTGCAGGAAGTATATGACATGGATGCCCTGGTGGCAGCGGTGGAGCGGATTCGCGCCCTGCAGGACGAGGCCGTGGTGGAGCACCTCGCGGGCGGAACCTCCTTGTGCACCGCCCTGTGGGACGGTCAGGTCGTGGGAACGGCCGAGGTCCGTTCCTTCTCGGACGGCATGGAGGAACTCCTCATCCCGGCCGGGCTTGCGGAAACGGTCGTCCAGACGGCGCAGCGCATGGCAGCGCGCATCTGCAGCCTGCTTTCGGCCCGGGGTGCGCTCCTCGTGACCGGGGTGTACGACGAGCACGCGGGCGAACTCGTGCTCGGCGTGGACGCGGCTCCCTGCCTGCACCGGGACGGGCGCTTCGCGCGCATTGCGGCCGCATACGGATTCTCCCAGCGGGACATGGCCATGGCGCTGGCCCAGAACGTGTGCAACTCGCTGGGCGCGCGGTCCGTCGCCTTTCGTGAGCCCCTTTCCACCTCCGCCTGACGGCGGGCGTTTCCCGACGCATGATCAGACGCATCGGATGGTTCGCCGTTCTCGCCCTGGCCTGGGCGGCGGCTCTTGGCGCCGGCTTTCTGCAGGAAAGCCTCCTGCGCGAGGTCCTGGCTTCGCGCATGGGGCTGCATCTCGGAGAACTGCGCATTTCCTGCGGCGGCATCGTGGAGGCGATCCGCGCGTCGTGGAAGCGCCGGGATGACGAAATCTCCTTCGCCTATGCGCGCCTGGCCCCGCGCTGGATGTCGCTCGCCGACGGGGAGGCACCCTGGGAACTGGATGTGCGTGCACCGGAACTCCGGCTCCGGGCGAACGTGCAGAACCTCGAATGGCCGCGCCGCCGGATGGACGGCATCCACGCGTTCCTGCGCCGGGTGTCCGTCTCCTTCTCGCAGGGGCGCATCCTGGCCGATTTCGGCAGCCGCCACATCCGGCTGGAGGAATTGCGCGCCGCCTCGCGCCGGGACGGTTCCTTCCGCCTGGACGTGCCCGTCATCCACATGCGCACGCCCGAAGGCGAGTGGCTCGGCAAGGACACGGTCGTGGAAACCCGCGGCCGGCGCTGGGAACGCGTGCAGATCGCCTTCGTGCGCATCGCGGGGCCGCGGGGAATCTGGCTGGATGCCGGCGGCGCCGTGGAACGCATCTCCTCGAGCGTGTACGGCGTGGACGTCTACCTGCGCCATGCCGGCGAGCACGCCACGCTGCGGGGCCGTGTCAACCTGGACGAGGAGCGCTTCATCCTGGACGTTTCCTTTTCCACGTCCATTTCCAGCCTGCTGGAGTACGCGAGCCTCCTGCGCCCCCTGGGGCCCGCGCTGTCGATGGTGCAGGGGGAGGCCGACGGCGAGGCGCACGTGGTCTGGCAGAAACGTCCCGTGCTGGCCAGCCTGCGGATGAACCTGCGGGGACTTACCATGGCGGGCGCGATGTTCTCCACGGAGCGGCTCCAGTTTCCGGACATCCGGCTGGAATCCACGGCCCGGCTCGAGGACGGGCGGGTCTCCTTCATGGGCCGGGCGTTCATGCAGGGGCCTTCCCTGCGTTTCTCCGCCGAATGGAGTCCCGGCCAGAACCTCAAGGTCGATGGAAGCACCGATGTGCGGCCCTGCCAGGAATGGCTGGAACGGGGCCAATCCCTGCTGCCCCACCTTTCGGGCATGGAGCTCGACGGGACGCTGGGGCTGCGCTTCGGGCTGTGGTTCGATTTCCAGGACCCGGAAAAGTTCAACGCGACGGCGGATCTCTCCGGCGATGGCTGCCGCGTGCGCCGGGATGCGCCGGGCGCCGACCCGACCCTGCTGCAGGGGCCCGTCACGGTGCAGTTGCGGGGGCGCTTCGGGGAAACGGTGCAGCGACGGCTGGACCCGTCCGACCCGGCGTTCGTGCCGCTATCACGCATCCCGTCCCACACCATCGCGGCCTTCCTCATCGCCGAGGACCGGCGCTTTCGCGAGCATGCGGGCTTCGACTGGCCCATGATCATCCGGGCGGCGGGCTACAACCTCAAGCACCGCGGCTTCTTCAAGGGCGCTTCTTCCATTTCCCAGCAACTGGTGAAGAATCTCTACCTCTCCTCCGCGCGTTCGGTTTCCCGCAAACTCGAGGAGGCCATCCTCACCTGGCGCATGGAGCAGGTGCTCTCCAAGGACCGCATCCTGGAACTGTATCTCAACATCATCGAGATGGGGCCGGGACTCTTCGGCATCGCCGACGGGGCCCGCGTCTATTTCCAGCGGGACGTGCGCAACCTCATTCCCGTGGAGAGCGCCCATCTCGCGCTCGTCACGCCGGCGCCCACGTTCCGCTTCCACAACCTGCGCCGCCGCAACATCCCCGACGAATGGACCGCGCAGGTGTTTTCCCTGCTGCGCAAGATGCGGGATGCCGGCGCCATCACCCCGGAACAGTTCCAGGAAGCCCGCCAGCGCGGCCTGATCCTGCAGGATTACTGAAACCCCCGTTCGTTCGGCCGCGGACCGTCGCCCGATCTGGCCGCCGGCATCGCCGCTCAGGGAAAATCCGGCAGGCGGCAGCGGGGGGCGTCCATGTAGGCGGCGAAGCGGGCGCGCGTGGGGAAGCGGCGCTCGAGCAGCAGCCACATGGCGCGCGTGCCGGCAAAGACGTCGATGTGGTCGCCCCGGATGGCGCCGCCCACGTCGTCGGCCCGGAAACAGCCGTCGTGCACGAAGCCGCCGATGCCGTCCACGAGCGGGATGGCCACGCCGTCCCATTCCGGCAGGTACAGGCTCGCGCCATGCGGAATCACGTTGTTGTCCACGGCCAGCGAGCGCAGGGGAACCAGGGGATTGCGCCGGGAGCCAAGCCCCCAGACGGCCCGGGGATTTCGCACCTCCTCGTAGCAGATGCGTCCTCCCAGCGGACAGGGGATGGCGCAGTCGCAGCGGGCGGCGTAGTTGATGACGGTTCCCTCCATCAGGCGGCCACTGCCCTCCACGCACACGTCCCGGGCGAAGGCGTAGGGCACGAACGCCATCAGGCGGCAGCGCGCGTCGTGGATGGGAATCTCGGGCCGCCCGGGGAAGTCGGCCTCCACGGAGAGATAATAGTAGGTGATCCACAGGCTGCCCACGAGTTGCCCGGGATGCACGCTCAGGGGCGCCCAGGGCTCGAAGTCCACGCGGTCGTAGGCCGTCATGCGCCCGGCGGCATCGAAACCCGCGCACTCGAGCCGGCGCGGCGTGGAAAAATCCACGGAGCGGGTGTCGTAGTCCTCGTAGGGCAGCACGCCCCGCCGGAACGCCACCGGGCGGCCGTTTTCGAAGACCCAGGCCGTTTCCACGTTTCGCCAGGCCACCCACACCCGGTTGGGGTCGTCGCAAGGAACCCCGTGGGGCGGCCACAGGATCTTGCAGCCGGCCGGGTCCTCCCGGGAGAGGTAGGCTTCCCAGGCGATTTCCTGCGGGGTGGGGAAGGACACGAGCACGCTGGAAAATCCCTTCCAGCGCGGCGTTTCGGCACAGCCTGCCGTGCGCACGGCCAGCACCGCCAGTATGGCCAGCATCGTTCGCACGGCCCGCATCATCCGGACGGCCCGCCCGGCCGTCGCGGGGAGGGCGGGGG
>CAZEZP010000054.1:0-6050 GCA_964516435.1 uncultured Kofleriaceae bacterium
GATCACGAACCGGATGCCCATTGCTTTACCCACGGATGACGCGGCCGCACTTTGGGGGCAAGCACGCATAACACCTCGTGAATGCCGGAGGATTTGCAAAAACCGGGGACTGGGACGGGGCCATCGGGCCGGGATTGGGAGAGCGGTTCTCGTCAGCGGGCGGGTGGCGGTGGGAAGGTGGGGTCCGGGATGACGTTGCCCGTCTCATCGACGAGGCCGGCAGCCACCAGGTCGAGGATGTAAGCGGGTTCCAGATCGCGCACGGGGTCGTACTTGCGGAAGATGAGTTTCCAGTTGTTCGATAGTGCGACGGGCCGGTAGAAATCGAATGGAAGCGGTATGGGCCGGCGGACATCGGTTTCCAGGTTGTGAATCACCATGTAGGCGCGCATCCGGGAGTAGTCGTATTCGTCGACGTAGTTGCCCGTGCAGGCGACCCCGTAGTCCAGATAGACCACCAGCGGCCATTGAGAAGAAAAAAGCACCTGCTGCCACACCGGTTCGGCAGCGATGGGCGTCCATTCCTGCGTGTCGAAATCGAGGCGCCACATATCGAGGTTCCACTCGGTGTACACCGAAAAATCCGCGCAGGGCGCACTCAGCAGGTTGGCAAAGATCTGGTGTTTTTGCACTTCCAGAATAGCAGGGAACCCCATGCGTTGTTCCGTGACTTCGGGATACACCGTGACCAGATTCGTGTCACGGTCCAGGACTTTCATGAGGGTGCGGGTATAATTGTCGACGATCTGCGCCCAGACGATGAGGTCCTCGTCGCCAAAGTACACATACGGGCGGCCGGGGCCTTCGACGAGCCGTTCGGTCCGCCGGGTCGTCAGGTCGTAGAGCATCAGTTCCGGCAGTGCGCCTTCATCGGGATTGTGCTGGAAGAGCACGTACCCGTCACCGGTGATGTTGTTGCCGGCTTCCGGGGAAACCATCTCCCAGGTCTGTGTCGGAAAGCGATATACGGCCACCCCGCAGTTTCCGCTGATGCAGGCTCCAGCCGACAATGTCGTGGACGTGTTATTGAGATAAGGGCTGAGGTAGTTCACTCCGGTGGCCATCGCGGTCTGCAAATCGGCAATCGGTGTTGCATCCAGGGTATCGATGTTCACCAGATACACCTCGTAGTAGTAGTGCCCATTCACCACTTCGACGCAATTCACCGGGTAAAGATGGTCGGCGCCTACCTGGCTTCCATCTACGTACTTCGCCAACTTCGTGCATACCGAATCTTCCAGCGGCACCAGTTGGTTATCCGGGATCACCTGGGCGGGAACCCACGGGACACAGGTTTGCCGCCCGCTGCAGTCCACGGGTTCCCCGTCGGCATCCGCGCCGTCGGGCACATCCATGCCATCACTGTCGGGCCCGGCGTCCTGCGGAATTTTCTTGTGCGAGTCGTCGCAGGCGGCCAGGGCGAACGACACGAGGACGAGCAGTGCCGCCCGCTGCAGGTGCCGGTTTCGGCGAATCCAGGCCAGCGCTGCAAGAATCATCAGGAAAAAGCCGGGGAAACCGGAAGATGCCCGATGCGCGCCCGCCGCGCAGCCGCATCCGTCCTGCCGCTCCGAACCGGACGGCGCATCCGGCGGATTCAGACCGTCTGCGGGATACAGGGGATTATCTTTCGTCATCGCGAGTTCGTAGTGCTGCATGCGTTGCCTCCATGGACCGTCGATGGCAGGTTCGAAGAAATTCCATGTCCAATGGGTTCCATCTTCGTTTGGCACGACGGCCCACAACTGTCCGCCGCGCACGTCGAACCCGAACTGCGCGTCCAGTGTAAAAACGCCATTGGGCAGTGACAGGGCATGCACGTGCCCGGAAGCAAGATCGACCTGGTATGCGAGCCCTTCATCCGGATTGATGACGATGACCTGCCCGGCTTCGGCACCTTCCAGCACGCGGGGGTGGCTTCCCGCCTGGACGGGAGTTTCCAGGGTCACCGTGACGACGCCCCCCTCTGCATCTGTCAATGCCACTTGTTGCATCTCGCCTTCCCAAAAGGAAACCTGTCCTGTGATGGAATCGATATGGGGAGTTGCGGTCGGTGAGGCTTCGAACAGCCGGCGGACCGATGCCGTTCGCTGTTCCAGATTCAATTGCAGTATCCGCCACTGTCCATCCGATAAGCCGGCCACTTGTGGATTACCACCGACTTCGAAGAGGAAAGGACGGCTCAAGACAGGCAGAGGTTCTTCGGTATTCGCCCAAGAGGACCAGAAGGTCCCGCGGTAGCCTTGCGCTGTGGAGAAAATGAGAAGGGGTTCCGGCCAATCATCAGACACCAGGACCAGCGAGGGCTGCTGCAGCACCAGCGATTTTTGCGTACAGCAGGCTTTGTTCAGCCCAATCCCTCTGGCCGACTTCAACGAAGAAGTTGTCACTTGGGAAGCGGTCACGAAAAGACCCCGCGGGAATTCGGGCGTGAAACTGGGGCCGGTAATCTCGGACAACGCGGCCTTGGCCGCGGTTCCCTCGGGAACGGCATGCACCACCCAGGCTTTGGTATTGCCCAGGGGATGTCCGGGAATGACGTGCTGAATCCGCATCGACCCGATGAAGTCGGCGTCGGCCTCGCTTTCGTCCCCGAGGTCGAAAAAGAAATCGGATTTCAGCGTTTTCCGGCAGCGTTCCGGCATGGAAGTCTTCACCGGGTCCAGTGCATTGGAGATGGAATACTCGTTTTTCCCCAACCGAAAGTCGCTGCTCCCCGAAAAAGAAGAAGCAGCGGCCGGGTAGGAAACTCGTGCACGGACTTTCTTGCCTTTCAACTGGGGGTATTTCGCCAGCCGGTTCTCGATGGCTTTTCTTGCTGGTTGCGGTGCAATATCCATCGGTTTGTGCCGGAAATTCAGCCCCTGATTGGGTATCTGTCCGAAGGATTGTTCGACCAGCGGATCCGAATGGGACAGTTGCAGGGGAACCCAACCGGCAGAGTTTTGAATAAAGTTGTCTTTTTCAGGATCACAAAATCTGTCTTCACACTCCGCATCTCCCTCTTTGCAACCACACACCATCCATGACAGCGGGCGCATTTCCGGCGTCATCACCGATATGCCCCGGGTATCGAACATCTCGATTCCCCGGCTGGGGGTTCCGGGTATCACATGGCGGTAACCGCCACCCCGAAGCGCCAATTCCGCCTCCAGCACGGGTACCGTACACTTGTATAGACCATGCTCGTTCTCCGTATTTTTGAGAGTCAGCACCTGCTTCTCGCGAACGTCGGCGTAGGTGACGCTCCAGGCCTCGGGTGCGCAGGATCCCGGCGGCTGAATGTATGTCCCGGCGCTCTGGGGTGCGCATGCATCGTCGGAGCGCGGTAAAGGCATGTACAGCCATGGATTTTTGAATATCGTGACACAGTCATAATAGTATACCGAAGTCGGCGTAAGGGGATCAGTCGGCTGCATCAGATACCGGGAGCAAATGGAACCCGCCATCACGCAATTATCCAGCATGCCGCAACGCACCAGGCATTGCGCCCTCGCAGATTCGTCACTTGCGGCCTGGCATGATTCTCGGCAGGCATCCTCATTCGGAGAAGAAATATCCGGGACCCCGTCGCGGTCGGCATCGAGGACGAGGAATGGATTCGTGTCATCACCGTCCCATGCCGTTGGAACGCCGTCCTGGTCGGCATCGGGAATGCACGGACTGACCCAGTTGGACATGTCCATCATTTTCGACTTTACGCCCGCCGCGCATTCCACATCCCATTGATCGTCGCAGGAGCAGTGGTCGCCGCAGTTGTCGGTCATGTCCATCGCCCGCTTTCCGCCGCAAAAGCAATATCGGCTGACTTTTTCCCGCTGAAACCAGCCCGTGCCGTTTTCGCCCAGGTCATCGATCAACAAGCGGGATTTTTCTCCCAGGTTTCCCCTGAGCAGGAACCCCGCAGGCTCTGTTCCGTTTTGCAGGGCCTGGACACCCGACAGAAAGGCATTCTGGACTGGGTCAATGCCGTTGAGCAACTGGAATCCGGGCGGCAGCAGGAATTCCTCACCGCCGCTGCATTGTTCGTCGCACCCTCCATGATTGGAATGGACACAGCGGTTGTGGGAAGGATACAGGCCGTGTTTGTTCTTTGAAACGAATACCTTGGGGTGCAGGAGGCCGGAATCCATCCGGGCCGCGTTTTGGCTGGGGTTGAGCATCGGATTGAAAGAAAAAGACACATAGGTGTCATCCAGCACCTGCTGGGAATAGGGGCCGGGATACACGAGCGCGTTGCAGTGAGCCGCATACTTCGATTCCAGATTTTCGAGCGACCCATTCCTGTAGCCAGTCACGCCGGATAAATGCCACAAGCGCATTTCACCCGTTTGCGGATCCCGGCGGCCTTCCAGATGGAGCGTGATGGACTCCGAATCCCCTCCATGCTCGGCGTTCATATAGGAGCAGGAACTGGTATCGGCCGCAAAGAGAAACACCAACTTGATCCGGATGTAGGCCACCTCGCCCATGGGGACCGATGGCATGCGGCTTTCCGACGGAGAATACGGTGTCGCCTGGTATACGAGGACCATCTTGCGCAAATGCGCTTCATGATTGTCAAAAACGAGATAGGGAAGGAACGCCCATAACAATTCGGCTTCCGCCATGTCCCAGAGCCCGTCTCCGTCCGCATCGCCGGTAACCGGCTGCCGGCAGGTCATGGGGTTCCATGACCGGAACGGCTCATAGCGAAGCCAATACTCGTTGCGGCAGAAATCCGCGTTCCCCATTCCAAACAAAGAAACATCCGGCGCCAGTTGGGAGATTTCAATGGGTTCCCAATTGGGAAGGGTGGGTTTGGGCATGAGCATCAAACCGAAAAGCATGAAAAACAGTTTTATGGGGAGCGGGCCGGTTTGCTGTGCTGTGCTGTGCTGCGATGCGATGCGATGCGATGCGATGCGATGCATGAAAAACCCTCCGGGTAAATGTTCATAAAAATACCATGCCCCCTGTGGATGTCAACCGACCCAACCAACCGGACTTCTGCGTGGAGGCGCTGGAAGAGGCATTGGCCCAGTATGGCAAGCCGGAGATCTTCAACACGGACCAAGGCTGTCAATTCAGGAACTGGACTTTCTGGGCGTGCCGGAGGGCCAGGGTATCCGGAGCAGCATGGAAGGCCGCGGCCGCTGGGTGGACAACGTGTTCGTGGAACGTTTCTGGCGTTCGGTGAAGTACGAGGATGTGTGTTTGAAAGGCTATGAGACCGGGAAGGCCTTGAGATAAAGGCCTGAAACCCTATTTCCTGCATTTCAACGAAGAGCGTCTCCATCAATCGCTGGGTGACAAGACCCCGGATGAGAAGTCCTATGAAAACCAGCCTGAGAAGAAGGCAGCCTGAGGCCTTCCAACAGGAACCAGGCCCTGTCGCTTATCTACCCGTTCAGGCCGTCCAAGAGATAGAGCCTGTTTTAAACAAACTCCTTGCGGCGCTGGGTTATCTCTTTTCGTCGTGAGCACAAGCACAACCTTTACCCTTGTGGCACGTTTTCGACTTGCTGATGCAGGAATCCCCGCAAGGCTTGGACTTAGCCGAGCATCGTTTGCAACATGTCGGGGGATCTGCCGCGACAAGTTGAGCAGAGAGAAGCGGGGAGAAGGCGAGCAATGCGGAAAATACAAATGCTTTCATAATGTTCTCCATTTGAGAACTCGTTATTATTACTAAAATTGGCGTTTGTGAGTCAATGGAAATCTCCACTTCGGTTTGCTGAAGTCAAGATTCCAGTCTCTCACTCGTCAGAGGCGGAAGTGATAGCTGGATATGAAGTTAGCGTGAACCGGGAACTTTTGCCATCTTTTGTCGAGCCGGGATGGATTGGCGCAGTGGGTGGAAGAGGTATTGAATCCGATACTGGAAAAGCAGGTATCCGAAGTCTTGGGCACCAAGAAACACGAGTGCACCGAGGAGCGGGCCGGGTATCGGAAAGTTGGATTGGGCTTTATTTGCCCTCTTGATTATCTTGGGGTGGGGAGTATCATTTTGAACCATGACAAAGTTTTTAGAACAACTTACCGAATAGGAGTTCACATGAAAGTCGTTT
>CAZEZP010000055.1:0-13299 GCA_964516435.1 uncultured Kofleriaceae bacterium
TGCCCACCCACCCGTAGACGGTCATCCCCCCACCAGCCACCCGCCTGCTGTCCCAGGGCATCAGCCTCGCTTCGACCGCGCACCGCCGCCCCCCGCACGCCTCCCGCCTCGACTTGCCCGCCAATCCCGCCCAGGTGCAGGCCAAACGCGTCCTTTCGTCCGCCAACCGCTTCCAATCCCCCGCAACGCTCTTCCCTACGTCCGCCAGACGCTCCCACCCCCACGCCAAACGCTTCCATCCGTCCGCCAAACGCTTCCATTCGCACGCAAAACGTCCTGTCACGTCCCGCAGGCAAAGGAGACAGAGCCTCTGGATTTTCGCATTTATTCCCTGTACTCTGGTCCCTGTCTCGCCCCGAGGTGCCGCATGGACCGCCTTCCCGCCCTTCCGACCGACTGGAAATCCCTCCTGGAACGGCTGCCCGTCATGGCGGCCATCTACGATGAGAACCGCCGGTTCGTGGATGGAAACGCCCTGTTCTTCCGGGCGCTCGGAAAGACGACCTTCGCGGAGCGGCTCTGCCACGAGGTCTGGGGGCACGCGGAGCCCTGCCGGGGATGCCCTATTCCGGATCTATTGCGCTCCCCCGAAGCCGGAGATGACCCGGTCTCCTTCGAGGTGCAGCAGAAGTCCCCCATTGCCAGTTGGTGGCAGTGCCACGCCTCCCTGCTGCGGGATGAGAACGGCTGCCGCACGGGCGTGCTCATCCTCTTCCAGGAAATCACCCGGCAGCGCGCCACGCAGGAGCGCCTGGAAGAGCAGGTGCGGCTTCTGGCCCAGCACCGGGACATCTACCGCACGCTCTTTCGCGAGATGCTCGATGCCTGTGCCCTGCACGAGATGATCTTCGACACGCAGGGCCGCCCCGCCGACTACCGGTTTCTCGACGTGAACCCCGCCTTCGAGAAGATGACCGGGCTTTCGGCCGCCAACATCCTTGGGCGCACCGTGCGCGAGGTGCTGCCCCAGACCGAGGAATTCTGGATCGAGACCTACGGGCGGGTGGTGATGACCGGGGAACCGGCCTACTTCAATCACTTTTCCCGCGAACTGGACCGCTACTACGAGGGCAAGGCCTTTCGCAACGCGCCCGGGCAGTTCGTGTGCATCTTCCAGGACGTCACGTCGATCAAGCAGGCCGAAGCTGAGCGCGAGCGGATGCGCCGCGCGCTCGAGCAGGCCCAGAAGATGGAGAGCATCGGGCGGCTCACGGGCGGCATCGCGCACGACTTCAACAACATGCTCAACGTGATCCTCTCGTATGCTGAACTGGCGATCGCGGACGTGCCGCTCTTCGATCCTCTCTACGAAGCGCTCTCGGCCATCCAGAAGGCGGCCCGGCGCTCGGCCGCGCTCACGTCCCAGTTGCTCGCGTTCGCGCGCCAGCAGACCGCCGCCCCGCGCCCCGTGGATCTCAACGAGAAAGTGGCGGGCATGCTGCTGCTGCTGCGCCGCCTGCTCGGCGAGGACATCGAACTGCACTGGGAGCCGGAGCGCGGCATCGATGCCGTATTCATCGATCCGGCCCAACTCGACCAGATCCTCACCAACCTGTGCATCAACGCCCGGGACGCCATGCCTGAAGGCGGGCGCATCACGATCGCCACGCGCGCCTGCGAACTGACGGAAGATGCCTGCCGGGAGAAGGCCGGACGCAAACCCGGAAGATACGTGGAACTGTCCGTGGCGGACACGGGCGTGGGGATCCCACCCGAGATCCGCGACCGGATCTTCGAGCCCTTCTTCACCACCAAGGAGCCGGGCAAGGGCACGGGGCTCGGGCTTTCCACGGTATACGGCATCGTGGCGCAGAACGGCGGCTTCATCGAGGTGGAGAGCGCGCCGGGGGCGGGCACGGCATTCCGCATCTGCCTGCCCGCCAGCCCCGAGCCGGCGGTGCGCGGCGCCACCCGCGCGATGCCGGCGGTGGCCTTCTCCAACCGGGAGCGCATCCTGCTCGTGGAGGACGAACCCGAGATCCTGGCCGTGGCCAGGAAGATCCTCGAGCGCAACGAATACCAGGTGGTCACGGCGTCCGGCGCGGAAGAGGCGCTTCGCCTCGTGCGCGAGCAGGAAGGCGGCTTCGATCTGCTGATCACCGACGTGATCATGCCCGAGATGAACGGAAACGAACTGGCCCGGCGCATCACGGAGCGCCATCCGGGCATCCGCTGCCTGTTCATGTCCGGCTACACGGCCGAGACCATCACCCGGCAGGGGATCCTCGATTCGGGCCTGCATTTCCTGCAGAAGCCGTTTTCGGGACGGGAACTTCTGGCCAAGGTGCGCCAGGTGCTGGAGGAGAAGCCGGCACGCTCGTGATTTTTTCATGTGACAGGAGCGCATGGTTTTCCTATATATGGGTTGGGTTCGATTTCTTTGGGAAAGGGTATTCAGGATGAGCCAGGAAAATGCCGTTGCGGTCGTACGGGTGCTGCTGCTGGATGACGAGCCGGATGTGGGACGCGCGCTGGTGCGGCTTTTAAAGCACGAGGGCTTCTCTCCCGACTATTTCGACGATTGTGCGCCGGCGCTGGAGGCGGCCCGCAGCGGCGTGTACGACGTCCTCGTCTCGGACATCGCCATGCCGGGCATGGACGGCATCGAGTTCATGCGCCAGGTGCGCGCCTTCGACTATGACGTGCCCATCATCCTGCTCACCGGGGCGCCGACGATCGACTCGGCGCGAAAGGCCATCGAACTGGGCGCCTACCGGTACCTGACCAAACCCTTCGATCAGGAGGAACTGGTCGCGGCCGTGCGCGGCGCCGCGTTTGCGCACCGCATGGCGCACATCAAGCGCCAGACCGCCCGCCTGCACGGGCAGGACGACGCCATGCCCTCGGATCTGCTGGGGCTCAACATCGCTTTCGAGGCGGCTCTGTCCACGCTGTGGATGGCGTACCAGCCCATCGTGCGGGCATCGGACGGAACCGTGTTCGCCTACGAGGCGCTCATGCGCAGCGAGAGCCGGACGCTGCCGCATCCGGGGGCCATCCTGGACGCGGCCGAGCGTCTGGGGCGGCTCACGGACCTGAGCCGGCGCATCCGTGAACTGGCGCCACGCCCGTTCCTGGAGAACAGAACCGACGCGCTCCTGTTCCTGAACCTGCATCCGCGGGACCTGGCCGACCCGCACCTGCTGGATGCGAGCACGGAACTGGCCCGCATGGCCCCGCGCGTGGTGCTGGAGATCACCGAGCGGGCCGAACTGGAGAAGGTCCCCGGCGCGATGGAGGCGCTGGGCCAGTTGCGCGCGCGGGATTTCCGGGTGGCCGTGGACGACCTGGGCTCGGGCTATTCGGGACTGACCAGTTTCGCCATGCTGGAGCCGGACGTGGTGAAACTGGACATGGCCCTCGTGCGGGGAGTGGACGCCCATCCCACCAAGCGCAAGCTCGTGAAATCGGTCGTGGAACTGTCCCGCGAGATGAAGGTCCTGGTGGTGGCCGAGGGCATCGAGACCCCCGCCGAGCGGGACACCTGCCGGGAACTGGGCGTGGATCTGCTGCAGGGCTTTCTCATCGCCCGGCCGGGCCCCGCCTTCCCCGCCGTGAGTCCCTGGTAGAATGCACGTTCGGCCCCCTCCGGCCGTGCGAAACGAAAAAGCCGCCTTCCCGACATCCTTCCACGCCTTCCCTCCCGCAGGCTTTTCTCCGTTTTCCATTTCCTGCCATCCCTGTTTCGCACCGGCGGGATGACGTGGGCCGTTTTCGGCGGGCGCCCCGGCGCGACACCCATTTCCACGCGCCGGCGAGACAGCTTGAGTTCGCGCCCCGTTGCCGGTAGCATGGGCGCGCCCGTGCGGCAGGAGGCATGCGGATGTTGCTAGGAATCACCGGCGGCAGCGGCGTCTACCAGATCCCGGAACTGCAGATCGAGGAGCGCAGGGAGGTGCCGACGCCGTTCGGCATGCCCTCCTCGCCCGTTTCCATCGGCAGTCTCCACGGCACGCGCGTGGCCTTCCTCGCCCGCCACGGCGAAGGGCACCTCGTGCCCCCGCACAAGGTCAACTACCGCGCCAACGTGTGGGCGCTCAAGTCGCTGGGGGCATCCCATCTGCTGGCGGTGTCCGCGGTGGGTTCCCTGCGCGAGGAGATGGCGCCCGGGGATTTCGTCGTCGTGGACCAGTTCGTGGATCTGACCCGGCGGCGGGAAGGCACGTTCTTCGACGGGCTGGCCGGGCATGTGAGCCTGGCGGATCCGGTGTGCGGCGACTTCGCGGCGCTGGTGGCCCGCGCGGCCGAAACCGCCGGCGGCCGGGTGCACCGGGGAGGCACCTACGTCTGCATCGAGGGGCCGCAGTTCTCCACGCGCGCGGAAAGCCACTGGTACCGGCAGATGGGCGCCCACGTCATCGGGATGACCAACGCCACCGAGGCCCGGCTGGCCCGCGAGGCCGGCCTGTGTTTCTGCACGCTGGCCATGGTCACGGATTACGACTGCTGGAAGGAGGACGAGGCCCATGTCACCGTGGAGAGCGTCATGCAGGTCATCCACGGCAACGTGGAGCACGCCCGGCGCACCGTGGCCAAGCTGTGCCGCGGCTTTTCCCCCGAACCCTGCCCGAAATGCCCGCATGCGCTCGATGGCGCCATCATGACCGATTTGCGCCGGGTGGCCCCCCGCGTGCTGGCCGATTTGCAACTGCTGCTGCCCCCCGGGTCGAAATGATACGGTTCTTCCGTTTCCTTCCGGAGCGCTGGGGAAAGCGCCGCCTCCTGCTGGCGGGCGGGGGGCTGCTGCTGGCGCTGGCCGGAGCCGGCACCGCGTGGTGGTGGTTTTCCCGGCCGCCCGAAATCGTGGTGGTGCGCCGGCGCAAGGCGCCGAAGGTCACGCTGGACAGGGCGGTGGAACTGTTTGAATCCGGCCACTACGAGGAAGCGCTCGACTTCTGCATCAAGAACCGGAAATTCTACCGGGACGACCCCGCCTTCTGGAACTTCTACGGCATGGCGCTCCGGACCATGGCCTATGTGGATTCCAACCTCTCCGACCGGGACGAGGAGATCGCCGCGTTCGAAAAAGCCCTGGCGCTGGACCCCGGATTCACCGCCGCCCGGATGAACTACGCCAATTCGCTCTGGGAGACCGGGAAGCACGAGGAAGCCGTGGCGCAGTACCGGCAGGTGCTGCGCGAAAATCCGGATCACCCCGATTTCCGCGCCATTCTGGAGCGCATGGAGAATGACCGGATCCGCCGGGCCCTGCGCGAGGAAGAAGCGCGGCGCAGGGCCGAAAGCAAACCGGTCGCGCCGGCAGCGCCCTCTCCTGCGCCGGCAGATGGACCGATGGCTGCGGAAACACCCGAGGCGTCCAGGAAAGACGCCGAACCATCCGTCCCGATGCCGGCGCCCATGCCGGCCGAACCGTCCGTCCCGATGCCGGCGCCCATGCCGGCCGAACCATCCGGGCCCGAGCCCGCCATCCCCATGAGGTGAGACATGTCGCTGCTCGTCGTCGGATCCGTCGCCTTCGATGATGTGGAAACCCGCTATGGCCGGCGGGAACGCATCCTGGGAGGGTCTGCCTCCTATTTCTCCATGGCTGCCTCCCGCTACGTGCCCGTGCGCATGGTGGCCGTGGTGGGGGACGATTTCCCGCAGGACATCCTGGACGAGTTCGCCGGGCGCGGATGCGACGTGGCCGGCATCGAGCGCGCTCCCGGAAAGACGTTCTTCTGGCGGGGAAAATACAGTCCCGACTTCTCGACCCGCACCACGCTCGAGACGCAACTCAACGTGTTCGCCGGCTTCGTTCCCCGGATTCCGGAGCATTTCCGGGATGCGAAGTTCCTGTTCCTCGCCAATATCCATCCGGAACTCCAGTTGCAGGTGCTTTCGGCCATGACCGCGAACCCGTTCGTGGCCGGCGACACCATGAACCTGTGGATCACCACCGAGCGCCCCACGCTGGAAAAGGTCGTCTCGCGGCTGCATCTGATCACGGTCAACGACGAGGAGGCCCGGCAGTTGACGGGGCAGTGGCACCTGCTCGAGGCGGGCCGCGCCATCCAGAAGATGGGACCGCGCACCGTCATCCTCAAGAAGGGCGAGCATGGCGCCCTGCTCTTCCACGAGAACGCCCTCTTCTTCGCGCCGGCGTTCCCGCTGCCGCGCTTCTGCGACCCCACAGGCGCCGGCGACACGTTCGCGGGAGGATTCATGGGCTTTCTGGCGCGCGAAGGCGCCGCCACGCCCGAAAACCTGCGCCGAGCGATGTTTCATGGTACGGTGGCCGCGTCGTTCGCCGTGGAGCACTTCTCCGTGGACGGGCTGCGGGCCATGACGGCCGAGGGAATCGAGGAGCGGTTTGCGAAACTCGTCGAATACACGCGCTTCTGACGGCGTATCACCCGGGCCCTCGACGGGCAGGGACGGAAACTGGCACGGGGCGAAAAAACGCTTCCGTGCGGAAAGGGATTCTCCATGGAAAAGAAATACGTGATCGCAATGAGCATCCTGGGGCTGCTGCTGGCGGGCGGGATGACGTTTTCCGCCTACGTCCTGGGCACGCAGGCCCGCAAGGCCATTCCCACCAAGAACCAGATCACCGTCAAGGGGCTCGCCGTGAAGAACGTGCAGGCCGACAGCGCCGAGTGGACGCTCACCATCTCCGTCAACGATCCCACGTTTGCGCAGGCGCTCGAGCACCTGCGCAACGTCCGGCCGGTCGTGGACGCCTTCCTGCAGCGCGAGGGATTCGAGAAGGGCAGCCTCGTGGAAGGCAACGAGAACGTCTCCCCGCACTATGAGACGATTTATCTGGAAAACGGCGCGCAGAAGCAGGAGCAGAAGGGTTTCGACGCCGTGCAGAGTATCACCGTGGTCTCGAAGGACCTCAAGCGCGTGGCCCAGGCGGCCAGGAACATCCTGACGCTGCAGGCCGAGGGGCATCCCGTCACGGCCACCCCGCCGCTGTACCTGGTCAGCAACCTGGAAGGCATCAAGATGTCGCTCATCGCCGAGGCCACCGCCAACGCCCGTAAGCGCGCGGAGGAGTTCGTGAAGCAGGACGGCGCCCGCGTGGGCACCATGCGCTCCGCCTCCCAGGGCGCCTTCTACATCCTGCCCGAGGGCGCGGCCGCCGACAGCGACGAGTATGGCGGCGTGTACGACAAGTCCACCATCAACAAGACGGCCAAGGTGGTCGTCACCATCGTCTACGGCATCGAGAACTGACCTTCGCGGTGCGGCCACGAACCCCGGGTGCCGGCCGCTTCCCCTCACGGCAAAAAGATCTTCACAACCCGCGCGTACTGTGCTTTGCTCGGAGAGCCGCAACGGCATCTCGCAGGAGTGTACGCATGAAAACCCTTCCGATCTGTCTTTTCGCATCGGCCCTGCTTCTGGCCTGCACGCCCAGAGAACCCCAATCCCCCATGGCGCAGGCCGGCGCGGCAGAGGCCGCTCCCCCGAAGGCTGCAACCGGGAACACGGACCCGTTTTCCGGGCTGCTCGTGGACGATGCCCATCTGCCCTGGTCCTTCAAGCACGGGGCCGGTCCCAAGCCGCCCGAATCGGGCTTCCAGAAACTGCTGGCTTTTCCGAAGCCCCCGGCGCCCCCGGCCGTGCAGGATCCCGGCCCCCTCGAGGTGCGCCGCATGCAGCCTACCGGCGAGGTGGGCGCCACGGGCGCGCTGACGGTGGCGTTCTCCCAGCCCATGGTGCCGCTGGCGAACCTGCAGGATACCCGCGAGCAGCCCGTCCCCGTGAAGATGACGCCCAGTGTGCCGGGCCGCTGGCGCTGGATGGGCACGAACCTGCTCGCCTTCGAGGCCGAGAAGCGTTTTCCGTTCGCCACGCACTACGTGGTGACGATCCCCGCCGGCACACAGAGCCAACTCGGCGGGAAACTGGCCGCCGACGCGCAGTTCTCGTTTTCGACCCCGCCGCTGGCGCTGGAAGGCTCGTTTCCCTACTCCGGCGACACCCACGCGCGTCCCGAAACGCTGATCGTGCTCACGTTCAACCAGCAGATCGAGCCGGAAAAACTGCTCCCGTTCATCCAGGTGAGCGGCAAGGGCACGAATGTCGCGGTAAAGCCGCTCTCCAAGGCGCAGTTCGAGCAGCATGAATTCGTGAAGAAACACCGTATCTCCTGGCAGGACGGCCGTACGCTGGCACTGCAGCCCGAAAAACCGCTGGAAAGGGACACGCCCTACATCGTCACCATCGGAAAGGGCGCCCCGAGCGCGGAAGGTCCCCGCAGAACGGCCGCGGATCTGGTCGTGTCCTTCAAGACCTACGGCCCCCTCTATGTGCGGCGCGTGACCTGCGGCTGGCGGGAGGAGCCCTGCCGCCCCGGCTACGAATGGGAAATCGAATTCAGCAATTCCGTGGAAACGGAACCCAGGGATGCCCGCCGGTTCTTCCGGATCTCGCCGGCCGCCGGGGACGTGGAAATCGATATCGGCGGCACCTATGGATCCATCCGGGGTGATTTCAAGGCGGCCACGAAATATACGGTCGAAATCGCCGGCGACCTGGTGGATGTCTTCGGGCAGAAACTGGCCCGGCCGTTCTCCGGGACCATCCAGGTGGCCGACGACTTTCCGCGGCTGGAACTGCCCGCCTACCAGCAGGCCGTACTGGAGGCCTCCACCAGCCGCACGCTGCCCGTGCCTTCGGTGAACATCGTGAACCCGGCCCGGATCCGGCTCTACACCATCGCGCCCGAACGGATCTTCGAGGCGTTGGATGCCGCACAGGACTACTACTCGGACAGGAGCATGGCTCCGGGAGACAGGCTGGGGAAGCCTTCCGCCATCTGGGAAATGCCGTTCAACCGCAAGAAGAACCAGCGTGAAATCACCCACATCGAACTCGACCGCGCGCTCCAGAAGAAGAACGGCGTCGTATTCGTGGAAGTGAAGGCGCCGGACCTGAAGGCCACCCGCTACGAAACCAACATCTACCGGCAACTGCTCGTCAACGTGACCGACATCGGAGTTACGGCCCGCTACGACGAGAAAACCATCCACGTCCTGGTCACGGGATTGAGCGATGGCAAGCCACGCCCGAGTGTACCAGTGAAGGCCTTCGTGCGCACCAAGGCAACCGTGGCCGAGGCCTGGAGCGGCACCTCGGGACCGGATGGCGCCCTCCAGATTCCAGGTCCCGAAACCGCCGGGAAATTCGGCGCGATGCTGATCGTGGCAGGGACCGAGAGCGACCTGGCGTTCGTGGTGCTCGACGGCCGGGGCAACGACGGCGGATACGTCTCTTCCTATTCCGAATACTACACGCCCCCGCCCCCCACGCGCCTGCGCGCCCACGTCTTCACCGAACGCGATCCCTACCGGCCCGGCGAAACCGTCCACATCACGGGCTGGCTGCGCTCGGAAACCCGCGGCCCGGCGGGAAAACTGGGAATGCTGCTCTACGACAAGGCGGAACTGGAATGGGAAATCCGCAATCCGCAGGGAGAGAGCGCGGCCAAGGGCAAGGCCCCTCTGGACAGGAACGGAGCCTTTTCCGTGGACTACACCCCACCCGCAGATGCCATGCTGGGCCAATATGCCTTCTACGGGACGGTGCGCGGCATCGCCGGAATCGAAAACCAGAGCATCGGACGCGGCTTCTCCGTGCTGGCCTACCGCACGCCCGAACACGTGGTGGAAGTGAACATCCCGCCGGGGCCCTACGGGTATGGCGACACACTGATCGCCTCCATTGCCGCACGCTACACGTTCGGCGCCCCGATGCGCAATGCGGAAGCGAGTTATACGCTCCTCTCGCAGAAGACCACGTGGCGCCCGCCCAAAAACGGCGAGTTCGCATTCGGCAAGCCCCCCCGCTACTTGTGGGGCTGCTGGCGCCGCGGCTGCGGCCCGCAGAGTGTCACGGTCGCATCGGAATCGGGCAGACTGGACGATGCCGGCTTCTGGAACCTGCGCCTGCCCATCGCCGTGCCCGGAAACGCACAGGAAGCCGAGGAACCTTCGCTTCTGACTTTGGAAGCCGACGTCCGCGACGTGAACCGACAGAGCATTTCGGCAAGGGCCACTGCCATCGTCCATCCATCGATGGTCTACACGGGACTGCGGACCGAACGCAATCTGGTAAAGGAAGGCGAGCCCTTCGCCGTGGAAGGCGTGGTGGTGGACACGGAAGGCCGGCGCATCGCCGGAAAGGCCGTCAGGGTGCGCGCGCTGCTGCGCACGTGGAAGTACGTGCCGCCCAGGAAGATAGACGATGACGGCGACCCGTGGCAGTTCGAGGATGCCGAAAAGGCGTCCTGCAGCTTCACCAGCGCGGAGAAGCCGGCGTCCTGCACGCTGAAGATCGACAAGGCCGGCTTCTATGTGCTCGAAGGCGTCAGTGCCGATGACAGGGGCCGCAGGGCCGTCACGCAGCGCTACCTGTATGTGGCCGGCAAGGATGCCGTTTCCTGGCGCCAGGAAAACCAGGAAAAGATCGAACTCGTGCCCGACAAGGAGGGCGCGTACAACCCTGGCGAAAAAGCGAGGATTCTGGTGCAGGCCCCGTTCTATCCGGCCGTGGGCATGCTCACGGTGGAGCGGGAAGGCATCGCCCTGCACCGGCTGATCCAGGTGAATTCCTCCACCCATGTGGAAGAAATCCCCATCACGGCGGAACACATTCCCAACGTCCACGTGTCCGTGGCCCTGGTACGGGGTCGCGTGAAGGTGGCCCGGGATTCCGACGACGATCCCGGCCGGCCGCTTCTGGCCGCAGGCCGCGTGAAAATCCCGGTTTCGCTCGATTCCCGGAAAATCACCGTGACGCTGACGCCATCCAAGCCGGTCATCAAGCCCGGGGAAACCATCGAACTGACCGTGCAGACGACCGATGACCAGAAGCGCCCCGTCCCCGCCCGGCTCGCCGTGATGGCCGTGGACGAGGGTGTGCTCTCGCTTCTGGGATTCGTCACCCCCGATCCGATGCCGGCCTTCTACCTGGAGCGCGCAGCCGGAACCGCCCTCGAAGATCTGCGCGCGCTGCTGCTCAAGAAAACCACGCTCAAGCCGCCCGCAGACGCCGACAAACTCACGCGCACGCTCAGAACGAT
Source organism: uncultured Kofleriaceae bacterium (assembly GCA_964516435.1). Classification (GTDB taxonomy): domain Bacteria; phylum Myxococcota_A; class Polyangia; order HGW-17; family HGW-17; genus HGW-17. The sequence continues at coordinate 11,036 of CAZEZP010000055.1, forward strand.
ACCGGGGGCCAAGGCGGCCAATGGGGGCGGCGGTTACCGCAACGGCGGCGGCATGCCCAAGATGGCCGCCAAGATGGCCGTCGCCGAAGCGGTCCCGGACATGGAAATGCAGGCCGGCGCCGACAGTTCCGCCGTCGCCCTGCGCGCCTTCTTCGCCACCACGGCCTATTTCAACAACCAGGTGGCGACCGGAGCGGATGGAACGGCGAAACTCTCCATCCCGATGCCTGAAAACCTGACCACTTTCCGCATCATGGCGCTGGCCATGGATGCGCAGCGCCCCGACCGATTCGGCTCATCGGATGCCCAGGTCACCATCCGCAAGGACTTCATGCTGCGGGCGGCCCTGCCCCGCTTCGCCAACTACAATGACACCTTCGAGGCCGCGGTGGTGCTCAACACCCTGATGGACAAATCCGGCACGGCCGAGGTGAAAATCTCCGGCTCCAACTTCGAGCTCGTGGGGCCGGACACCCGGACCGTCACGCTCGATTCCCGGCAGTCCCGGGAGATCCGCTTCAAGGTGCGCACGCCGACGCCGGGCAAGGCGGTCTTCACGTTCATGGGGCGCTTCATGAACGAGACCGATGGCGTGCAGGCGCCCGCCATTCCCGTGCACGTGCCGGTCACCACCGAAACCACCGCCACCTATGGCATGACCGACAAACCCGTGCTGCAGCCCGTGCTGCCGCCCGGAAACGTCCTGCCGCAGTTCGGCGGGCTGGATTTGCACCTGTCCTCCACGGCGCTGGTGAACCTGCAGGATGCCGTGCGCTTCATCGTGGACACCGACTGGGAATGCTCCGAAGCCATCGCCTCCCGGCTCGTGCCATTGTTCGCCCTGCGCGATGTGATTCCGGCCTTCAAGATCGGTTCGGCCGCAGACGAGGAAAAACTGAACGAACTGGCCCGGTCCGGAATCGCCCGGCTCCTGACGTACCAGCACTGGAACGGCGGCTTCCGCCTGTTCCCCTCGAGCCAGGACACCTGGAGTTACGTGAGCGCCTACGTCACCTGGACGCTCATTCGTGCGCGCGAGGCCGGGTTCGCCGTTCCGGACCGCGTATTCCAGGAAGCGGCGCGCTATCTGGTCAACGTCATGCGTTCCAACACCCGGGAATTCGAGTGGTACTACTCCTACACGGCGCAAATCTACGCGGCGTGGGTGCTCACCGAAATCCAGCGGCTCAAACTGTTCACCCCGCAGCAGATGGATACCTGGCAACTCAAGGGGAACCTGCACAGGCTATTCAAGGTCCGCAGCGAAGTGGGGTTCCTGGCGCGCGCATGGCTCATGCACGCCTTGTGGCGCATCGAATCCGATTCCGACAGGGTGAAGGAACTGGCACGCGAAATCGAGAATTCCGTCGTGGAAACGGCCTCGGGCGTGCATTTCGCCGAAGCCGTCACCGAGGGCGCCGCACTGCTGATGCATTCCCAGGCCCGCACCGACGCCGTGATCCTGCGCATCTGGATGGAGATGTTCCCCCAGCATCCCCTGCTGTGGAAAATCGCCAAGGGACTCATGGACGCCCGCATCAAGGGCGACTGGGGAAGCACCCAGGCCAACGCCTTCGTGCTGGATGCCCTGTCCGCCTACTTCCGGGCCATGGAAGCCGAAACGCCGGACTTCACGGTGCAGGCCTGGTACGATCGCCTGTACGCGGGCTCGCGGAAGTTCACCGGTCGCTCCATGGACATCGTCCATGCGCGCATTCCCATGAAGACCCTGCTGGAGCAAGGCGCCGGGCGCCTGCTCCTGGGCAAGGAAGGCCCCGGGAAACTCTACTTCCGGCTGGGCCTGGCCTACGTGCCCGCGAATCTGAAACTGCCGCCCGAAAGCCAGGGGCTGTACGTGAAACGCTCCTACTCCGGCATGGACAACGAAGACGACGTCAAGCTCGTCGCCCCCGGACACTGGCAGGTGAAGGCCGGCGCCACAGTGCGGGTGTCCATCAGCCTCATTGCTCAGGATCGACGGCATTTCGTGGCGCTGGAGGATCCCTTCCCGGCCGGCTCCGAAGGTGTGGACATGCAACTGAAGACCTCGGCCCAGCGCCCGCGGGCGCAGACGCCGGGCGCATCCCTCGACGGCCCGTCCCACGCGTGGTGGTGGTATCGGCCCACGCATTCCCTAATGCGCGACGACTGCTTCTTCGCCCATTACGTCCTCTTGCTGCCTGGCGTATACGAATACGCCCACATGTCCATGGGGGCGACCACCTCCACCTTTTACGCTCCCCCCGTTCGCGCCCTGGGAGTGT
>CAZEZP010000056.1:0-6190 GCA_964516435.1 uncultured Kofleriaceae bacterium
GCTGATCCGGCGCCACGGCATGAAGGTCAACGCCGAGATGGCCACGCTGGACAAGTTCCAGTGCTGCATGCGCGAGGTGGGCACGGCCAACATCGTGGAGGTCATGGACCGCTACGACCTGCTGCCGGTGCACAACTACAAATTCGGCCAGCATCCCGAAACGCCCAAGGTGGATTCCATGGTCTTGCGCCGCAAGTACTTCACGCAAAACCATGCAGACGGCTGCTGGTTCGGCTGCTCGATGGCCTGCGCCAAGGCCGTGGATGGCTTTCCGGTGCGCACCGGCCCGTACGCGGGACAGCGCGTCACCGTGGACGGCCCCGAATACGAAACCGTGGGCGCCTGCACCAACATGGGCTGCTTCGATCCCGATTTCGTCGTGGAATTCAATTTTTACTGCGACACCTACGGCTTGGACATCATCTCCGTGGGGACGACGATCGCCTTCGTCATGGAATGCTACGAAAACGGCGTCATCGACGACGCCGTCACGGGCGGACTGGAACTGAAGTTCGGCGCCTGCGATGCCGTACTCGAACTTCTGCACCAGATGAGCCGCGGCGCGGGCTTCGGCGTCGAGGTGGGCAAGGGCGTGCGCTACCTCAAGAACAAGTGGATCGCCGAGGGGCGCGGGGATGCGCGCTTCTTGAAGGATATCGGCATGGAGGTCAAGGGGCTCGAATTCTCGGAGTACGTCTCCAAAGAGAGTTTGGCACAGCAGGCCGGCTACGCCATGGCCGTCAAAGGCCCGCAGCACGACGAGGCGTGGCTTATCTTCATGGACATGGTCAACAACCAGATTCCCTCCTTCGAGGACAAAGCCGAGGCGCTCTATTACTTTCCGCTGTGGCGTACGTGGTTCGGCCTGCACGGGCTGTGCAAGATCGTCTGGAACGACATCACTCCGGCGGACAACAAGAAGCATCCGCCCCAGATCGCGGCCAAGATCCCCGAGCACGTGGACAATTACTTCAAATTCTACGAGGGCATGACGGGCGAAAAGCTCGACGAGGAAAAGATGCTTGCGCAAAGCGCCCGCGTGCACACGCTGCAGCGGCTCATGAGCGTGATGTTCGGCTTCGGCCGGCGGGAGGACGACATTCCGCCGTTTCGAGCCATGGGCCCCGTCACGAAGGAGGAATACCTCTCGCGCCAAGAGCGCTACGACGGCCAGTTGCGCAAGTTCCTAGGGATCGACCCGGAAACGCTGAGCGTCGAGGAACGCATGGCGAAACTGCGCGCGTACCGCGAGGAGCAGTACCAGAAACTGATGGACGTGACTTATGCGCGGCGAGGATGGAACCGCGACGGCATCCCGACCAAGGCCCGCCTGCGCGAACTGGGCATCGACCTGCCCGAACTGATGGCGCTGGCCGCAGACTAAAAAAGGATGGAACCATGGTGCACGTCAACGATCTGCACGATCTTCCTTGGCGCGAGGGCATGACGGTCGCCGACGTGCTTGCGGCCCTGCGCTACGACTACGCGCTCATGACCGTCTGCGTCAACGGCACTCTCGTGGAGCCCGAAGACTATGCCACCACCCGCGTTCCCGACGAAGCCGCCGTTTCCGTTTTCCACCTCGCCCACGGCGGCTAACGTTTCCCTTTTTTCCACTTTTCCACCGGCGAAACCGGTTATCCGCATCCACCCGTCCTGCCGTCCCACGCGTGCAACGGCAGACCGCCGTTAGCAAGGGCCGGCGCCGGTCCCCGGGCCTTTACACAGGGGTTCGAGTGGGCTGCGCCGATACCGGTGCGCTCCTTTGCAAGCGGGCAAACGCGCAGGTTACGGCAGCACCGGAACCGGCGTAAGACGCTGCGTCGTCGTGCCATCCCCCAGTTGCCCAACGCCGTTGTTTCCCCAGCATCGAAGCGTGTTATTGGAAAGACGCGCGCACGTGTGAGCCCCGCCGGCGGCGATTTCCACCGCATTTTGGCATCCTCCGGTATCCCACTGGCATGCAGACGTGCACTCGAGATTTCCCGTAAAATACCCTCGTAAACAGCACGTCTGGCCGCCGAGATTGCTTCCGTCGCATCGACGGCCCCGTTTCCGCATAGACTGCATTGCGCCGTATCGAACCGGCAGGACGAATTGCACGAAAGCGTACCCGGCCCAACCCCCTGCGACTGGCACGTCTGGCCGCCGAGATTGCTCCCGTCGCACGCCTCTCCCGCATCAATGGCCCCGTTCCCGCATAACGCTTTTGAATCGGAATCGTTCGAACGACAGGCCGTCATCAGGCTCAACGCCAGCGCCGCCGCCAATCCCATCCCCCATCCAGAAATGACCCGCCGCCACACCCACAACCACGCGGCACCCGCGGCGTCTTTCATCTAACTACCGGACACAAGCCACGTAAACTTATATTTCTGCCGCATTGCGCCTGCTCCCGAAAGGCTAAAAACATCATAGTTGCATTAACTGATATTACAAGGTTTTTCAAGTTCCACCCATGGAACGGTCGCAGGCGGAAGTCGAAGGCGCAACCTCCGATACCGGTTTCCAGTTTTTTCAAGGCACACCCATTCACTAGTTAGAGTAGATCATTTAAGTTGGAAGAACCCTCTGTTTACAGATGAATAAAACTATTACTTTTTTTCCTTAAGTCCGTTCCCCGTGCGCGTCGAAACCCATCTTTTTCCTCAAGTCTTCCCACGATAAACTCCGCGCTCGATTCCAAAACCCAACGGGGGAATTAGTTGATTTATTTACACAAATCGAGAACACGAGAAGGGAATGACGACCGGGAATCCCGCTGGAAAAACGGCCTTACTGCCCCGGGTGGATGTAGAAACCTACTACGCCCGGTAAGACATGGTCGATGCCATCGAGCGCCATACAGTGCAATTCGGCAACCAAACCGAGGAAATCTTCGCCCCTATCTCGGTAGTAGGGCGCATAGACGGCAAGCGCTACGTTAAAATTGCCGGCTTCCAAGGGATAGACGGGCTCCACGGTCTGCACATACTCCACGAGTTGCTCGTACGTCATGCTACCCGCCAGAATGAGACCCCCGCCCCAAGGCACGTAATCGTAGGGAATCAGGGTGCTGCGGATGGGAGCGGCCGAGACGTCCCAGACGGAGGTTACGGTGCGGCCGTTGGCGAGGACCACTGGATCAATCACAAAAAAATTATCGAAAAGCGCCGATATGATTTGCAGTCCGCGATAGGTAAAGGTCTGCCACGGCCCGCTTGAGACCGTCACGGGGCCATCGGATTCCGCCAGATTCCACGGTTGCGCCGGGCGAACGCCCCAAGCGAAAACGCAGTACTCCAAGACTTCCGGATTCAGAATGCCCCATGCCGTCGTCACGAAGTCCACGCGGACCGGATTCATCAACGTGAAGTGCCCGAGCTCTGTCTTGTGCGCCCTCGGGCAATCGTACTGGCCGTTTCCACCCGGTGTGCATCCCGCCTGAAGTTGCGTTTCGCACGAAGATGCGCTGTCGGAGTGCACGGCTTTCCATTGGCCAGTCTCCGGTAAATACGCGACATAGTAGTGCCACAGCCATCCGCAACCATCCACCGGCAACTCGGGCTGCTCCACGCAGTACCACTGGCTGTCGCCAAACTCTACGCACGCCTGGTGGGCAGAACACTCGCCCATGTCGTTTGGCCCCAAGCAAGGCTCCGGATTTGCGCAAATCCGGCGTCCGCTCGGAAACTCCACACAGTGCTGCCCTTGCGCACAAGTGTCCCCCTCCGTGCACGGCGTTCCCGGCGGCAGGCAGAGCAGCCCCTCGTCCACCAGGCCGTCGCAGTCGTCGTCGATTTCATTGCAGACTTCAGGCACAGGATGCACGTCGCCCTCGCAAAGCCCCCACGCCGGGAACTCGTCGTTCGTATCAATGCACGTAGCCGTTCCCATCAAGCACGCGCCCTTCCCTCCCGCATCCGATGGCCCCGAATAGCACAAGGTCGTATGCCCGACGATGCAGCCTTCCGATGGGCTGCAAAAGCAGGTGTCGTCACGGCAGGTGCCGCCCCCGGAGAAACCCTGGAAACGGCATAGCCCGTGGCACTCTTCCAGAACACAGTTATCTTCGACGGAAGAATCGACGGAAGAATCCCCTTGGTTTTTCTCGTCGGTTCCCGCATCTTCCCCATCGGTTCCCGCATCCGGCGATGGCTTTTTTGCGGCATCGGGGCTGCAACCGCCCACAAAAAGAAGAAAAACCGTAAAAATAAGCTTTATCGAGGATTTGGTCATCGCTTTCCTCCCCGGCGGTCAAAGAACCACCGCATCTAGGCAAAACGCCGCTCAATGAAACAGGCAACGTTTAAAACTCCTTTTCATGGACTCTGCATTTTTTTCAGTGAATAAATAAAAATTTACAAAATAAAACAAAAATAACACTGATTTTTATTTTTTTCATAAAAACGGAATTTGTCAAGTAAAAAAATTTTGAACCAAATTGGATGCCCGCGGCAAAGGCGTCCGCCGGCTTGACCCGGACAGCGGGTTCTGGTATGCCGCTCGGCGTCCGGGTGCCGCTGGAAGTCTTTCCGGCGGCCGGGAAGCCGGTGCGAGTCCGGCGCGGCCCCCGCCACTGTAACCGGGGACGAACGCGGCCATGATGCCACTGCGGGAAAACCCGCGGGAAGGCGCCGCCAGTAGGACGATCCGGAAGCCAGGAGACCGACCCGGCGTAAAGGCCGTCTTCGCGGGTGCAACCTTGCAGGACGGCGGTTGCGGAGGGCGACGCGTGTCCATCTGGCTTGCCGTATTCCTGTTCCTATCCAGTCCGTCTGCGGAGGAAAACGCCGCCAGCGGCGATGCCGACCGGAAGGGCTCTGCCCAAAACGGGGACGCCAACCGCAACGGCATTCGGGACGGGGACGAAATCCGCGTGGCGGGCAAGCGGGTGCGCCCGGAGAGCCCGAAGCGGGAACGCACTTTGTTTTCGGTCACACTTCCGGTGGCCGAAACGCTGGCAGCGGGGCGCTGGTTTGGAACCGAACTGGCGCGGCGCAGCCCGGCGCTGGCCGTACGCGCTTCTGGGGGCGACCTGCAAAGCGCCTATTTGATCGTGCGCGGGGCCTCGCCCGTGCAGACCGCCTATTTTCTCGACGGCCTGCCGCTGCTGGCTGGGTTCGGCGGCCTGCTGGATGCGGCCGGGCTGCCGGCGGCCGGACTGTCCCGGGTGGAGCTCTTTCGCGGCGCCACGCCCGCCGAATTCGGCCCCAACGCCGCCGGCGGCGCGCTCAACCTCGTGCCGGCGGTTGGCGGCGTAAAGAACACCTTCCATCTCTACGATACGTTCGGCTCTTTCGGCACGTGGAAACTCTCGCTGGCCGCAAACGCCGCCCGGCAGTCCGCCGCCGTCGCGGGCGCGTTTTCCTGCGCCACCACGCTGGGCAACTACCCGTACTTCTACGATGGCGGCACCATTTACACCACCGTCGACGACGGCGTGCGCGAACGGGAGAACAACCGCGTCGACCAAGTGCAGACGCTGTGGACGCTTTCCCGGGATTTCTCCAGCATCCGCCTGCGGGCGGTGCTGCTGGCGTCCACACGCCGGGCGGGGGTACCGGGACCGCATTCCATCGTTACGCGCTACACGCACCACGAACGCACGCGGATGCGCGCGCAGATGACGGCCGAGACGCCGGCTGGCCGCTCGGATGCCTACGCAGAGAACGTGCGCGAACACTACCACGACCCGGACGGCGAACTGGGCGTGGGAAAATCCGACGATTTGCACGATTTCCGGATGGCCGGGCTGCGGCACCGCTTCCTGCACACCACCGGAAGGCATGAGTTTTCCGCAATCGCCCACACCGCCGCCGAAAACTGGGCGCCGATCCGTCTCACCTTCGGAGAACCCTCGCAGCGCACGCGGCTTTCGGGGTGGTTCACGGGGCGCGCGCGCCTGCGGTTCTCTCGCTGGGGTCTGGCCCTCGTGCTCCACGGGGGCCTCGTGCGCCCGGATCCCCATCCGGTTCCGACAGGACCGGCATCCGAACCACTGCCGGGAGCCGAACCCCACGCCAACTGGGGCGGTTTTGCGGGGTTCTCGTTTCGCGCAGCCCCCGGCCTGCACATCAAAGGCAACGCAGGACGCGCCGTGCGGGAACCGGCCTTTTCCGAACTCTACGGGGATTTCGGCGTGGTCAAGGGCAACGCCGCTCTGCGCCCCGAAAACTCTTGGAACGCCGATGCCGGCGCGCTGTGGGAG
>CAZEZP010000057.1:0-34303 GCA_964516435.1 uncultured Kofleriaceae bacterium
GCCGAAATCCTCTGTCACGCTGCATGGAACGCCGCTTCCCGCCTCAGGCGCTTGGCGCGCTGCCTGCGGCTTTACTGATTTCAATATCTTTACTTTACGCCCACTTCATCCTCTTCGCTATCCCCGTTCTCAGACCTTCAATGCACTGTTTCTTCGTACCCGCCTTTATGTTCGCTTTCTGCACATTTTTCTTCGAACGCTCCATTTCCGTTTTTCGTTGGGTTTCCCGTTCCTTACTTTTGGGTCCCATCTTCCCATTTCGTTTTATTTTCGTTTTTCCGTCGCCTTTCCATCTCTGTTGCAGTTTCAACCCCCGCTTCTATCACGGTTGCGGTAGCGGGCGGCAGAAGGCAGAAAGCGTATCGAATCTACCGATTTTCCCTGCCGTTCCCGAAGAGCGTCGGGGCAGGCGTATGCGTTGTGTCGAGAGGCGAACCGGTGTTCAGTTGCCGCTTCGGGTACGCTACTGCGATGTGCACACATCAAGGGCTACGTTTGGATGGCCGTCCCGGTCCACCATCGCTTCCAATACTCACCGTACGGCAGGAGCGCCGGGTATCTCCCAATGCTCCCGGTCCGTGGCGCACATCGAAGACAGGGCGGCGCTCCCCGCCACACGAACACGAAGAACGTGTGTTTTTTTCCTTGAATCGTGTGAAGTAATCCTTGACTCAGCGGCGCCGGCTGGAGTAGGAATCAGGTACTTCGTGGGAGGTTCGCATGAACGACCAGAATGGATTTCCGCCTTTCGAACAGCAAAATCCCAGCATGCCGCCTTCGGTTCCCGGTGGGTTCGACTACAATCCGATGGGATCCTACGGGCCGGCTCAGATGCCTCCGGGTATGGGATCCAAAATGTCTGCGATATTCGTGTATGGCGTGTTTCTGGCTCTGATTACCTTGATCGTGCCGGTGGGCATGTTCAAGGTCGGCGCTCCCACTCCCTGCATGGGCGAGCGCCTGAAGAACAAGGAATGCGTGGTCGTAGACACGGCCGAAGGTTGCACGCCGCGCCTCTTTTCCCTGGAGTCCGAGTACCTCACCTGCAAGATGATGAACGCGTACGCGCCCCCGGACTACAAGGAAATCGACAAAAAATTCGCCGAGACCTACGCCTCGAAGGCCGAGGCCTGCGCCGAACTGAACAATGAGGTGCGCAAGAACAACGGGCTCAAGTGCTTCGCCACGGCTGGCATCATCAAGGCCCGCGGCGGCAAGGCCCCCGACCTGGTGTCCATGGCGCCCCTGGAAGTGCAGAAACTCTCCGTGCTCAACTCGATCTCCGAGTCCGTGCTCAACCAGGATCTGCTCTTCACGGCCATCCTCTTCATCCTCATCCTGGGCATGATGGGCGCGGCGGCGTTTCTGGCCCACCGCAAGCACCGCGATGGCTTTTTGCACGTCACGGGCGTGTTCCTGCTGGGCATCTTCGTGTCGTACCTGTACCGGTACTATGCCGGCGGGTTCTTCCAGAACAACCTCATGGTGCTGATCCTCTCGCTGGTGGGCGTGATTCCGGTGGTCGTCATCGCGATGGCCGCGGCCGGCCGCATCGGAAAATCGCGCGAGGACATGATGACGCCCGCCGCCGGCGAGTACGTGCTGGCTCCGCCCAAGCCGGAAGCGCCCGTTCCGTCCGAGCCGCTGTCCGTGTCCGAGGCCACGCGCTTCGAGCGCATGGCCATGGAGCACACGCCCCTGCACCGTTCCCTGTTCACGCTCGGCTTCATCGCCCTGGTGCTGTCCCTGATGCCGATCGGCCTCTTCAGCATGGGCAAATCTTCCAAGGCCAATGAGCGCATGCAGGAAGAAGCCCGCGTGTCGAGCCTGATCCGCAAGAATGCGGAGGAAGCCACGGCTACGGACGGCGCCGCGGAAGTGGAAGAGGGCGGCGGCGTGGAAGCCCCCGAAGGCGGCGAGGGCGGCGGTGAAGGCGGCGGCGAGGGTGGCGGCGAGGGCGGCGAATAGCCACGGACCGTTTCCCGTCCCCGCTTTGGTTTTCTCTCTCCTTTCTCCCGGTATTCTCCCGTCCTTCCGATTCTCCATCAAAACGATGTCCAGTTGTTTCGTGCGCCCGGCACGCGCATGGCCATCCCATCGGGGGGACGCATTTCTCGCCTCCTTACATTTCCCGCCGTGTATTTCCCTGAAATTCCGTGTGGGCGGTTGAATCGCGGCGCATTTTGGCCTAGATTCGGGGACGCCAAGGGCGGCGGCGCCCGGGAGGGCAAAGTGGACAGAGCAGTCTTGTCACCCGAACAAATCTGGCGGCAAATCGACAACATCCTGGAAATTCCGCGGCATGCCGGCCAGTGGGCCGAATTCCTCAAGACCACGCTCTATTACGGATTGCTCGATCCCTACAATCCCCTTTCGGCGGGGCCCGATGCCGCGCTGGCCGGCTGGTCCTGGCGGGTGCTGGGCATCCTGGGAATCGACGTGGGCGCCTGCGGGCTGGAAAACGTCCATCACCACCGCTCCCAGATCTTCTTCGTGAACCACCAGAGCAACATCGACGTGCTGATCCTGGGCGCCACCGTGCCCGTGCCCTTTTTCTGGCTGTACAAGCACACGCTGGACCGCATGCCCATCATCGGCCGCGCGCTGCGCCGGCAGGGCCACGTCTCCATCGTGCGCACCGATCCCGTGCGCTCCCGCGAGAGCATCGAAAAGGCGGCCCGACTGGTGCGCGAGGGCAAGAACCTGCTGGTGTTTCCCGAGGGCACACGTTCGGGGAGTCCGCAAATGCGCCCCTTCAAGAAGGGGGTATTCCACCTGGCCATCGACGCGGGCGCGCCCATCGTACCGGTGTCGATCGCCCATTCCTGGAAAATCATGCCCCGCGGCTCCCTGCGCCTGCAGCCCACGCGCGTGAACGTGCGCTTCCATCCCGCCATCGACGTGTCCGCCTATGGCCGGGAGAGCCTCCCCCAACTCATGGATGCCGTCCGGGCGGCCATCCAGTCCGGCCTGGATCAGGACGGGGACGTGTCCGATGCGACGTGAGGTCCTCGTTTTCTGGCTGGCCGTTTCCGTGGCGGCCTGCGGCGGCGGGAAGGGCGGTTCGTTCGTCGAGCCGCCGCCATCGCCCGGGCTGACGGAAGAGGAAGCCCTGCGCCAGGCGGCCGAGCGCTCGCGGCAGGAGCGCGACATCGAACGGGGCATCTCGCCCCAGGATATTCCCGCGCCGGTCGTGCGGGAGGCTCCCCCGCCTGCGCGCGGCGAGGTGCAGCCGGTCACGTCCGCGCGGCCGCTCAATGCCGAAGAGACCCGCATCCTGCACGATGCGCTGGCCGTCTGCACCCAGAATCCCACGCGCGTGGAAGTGTGGGTGGAGCCCGGCGGTCTTCCATTTCTCGCGCCTGGCCAGCGTTTTCCCGAATCCGACCTCGAATGTTTCGCCCGGCAGGTGGGTAGCGTGCGCCTTCCCCCGGAACGGCAGCGTCGGGGCGTCGTGACACTGCCATGAACCGTTCCCTCGTTTTCCTGACCCTGCTCGCCATCCTTTCGGCGCTCGCCAGTTTCGCCGCCGTGCGTCCCCGTGTTTCCTCGGTGCCGGCCGGCATCCTCGTCGACGGCCATCCCGTCGCCGGTGGCACGCTGGACGCCGTCATGGCCGAACTGGAGCGCCGCGCCCGCGAGAATGCCGCGCATCCCCTGGCCGTGACGCTGGACGGCGCGCGCCACGAGGTGCCGGTGAAAACCCTTGGCGTGCGCTTCGACACCCGGGCCGTGCGCGCCGAACTGCAGGAACTGCTTTCGGCCCATCGTTCCTTCTGGGGCCGGTTGGCTCTTCGACGGGCTGCGCGCGAGGGGCGGCTGCTCCTGTTCACGCCCTTTTCCTACGACCGTTCGGCCATGGAAAATTTCTTCACGGATCTCAAGAAGACCGTGGACAAGCCGGCTGTTCCGGCGCGGCTGGATCTGCTGCGCAAGGAAGTCGTGCCCAGTTCCGACGGGCGGCTGCTGGACGTGGCCGCTTCCATCGCCGCCACCGAGCGAGCCATCCTGGAGGGCAGCGGCGAGGCGGCGGCCGTCGTGGAGACGCTGCGGCCCTCCCTGACCACGCAGGACTTGGCGCAACTCCAGTTGAACCGCATCCTGGGCTGGTACGAGACGTCCTTCGACGACTACGGCCGCTTCGCCTACCGCGCGCACAATCTGAAACTGGGGGCATCCAAGGTCACCGGAACCGTGATCCTGCCCAACCACGACTTCTCCTTCAATCAGGTCGTGGGGCCGCGCACCACCAAGGAAGGTTACCGCATGGCGCCGGTGATTTCCCTGGGCGAACTCGTGGACGATATCGGCGGCGGCATGTGCCAGATCGCCTCCACCATCTTCGCCGCCGCCTTCTTCGCCGGCCTGGAGGTCGTGGATTCCAAGGGCCATTCCCAGGTGTCCCACTACATCGACCTGGGCTTGGATTCCACGGTGGTGTATCCCAACGTGGACCTCATCCTGCGCAATCCCTATCCGTTTCCGGTGGCCATCCGCATGGACGTCTCCCGCGGCCGGGTGCGGGCCGAAATCCTGGGAAAGGAAAAGCCCTACGCCAAAATCGGATTCGAGCGGAAAATCGTCGGCGAGGTTCCCTTCCAGACCGTCATGCGGCCGGACGACCAGATGCTGCAGGGGACCTACAAGCTCGATCAGCGGGGGCAGAAGGGCTACCACGTGCGGCGCCGGCGCATCTTCTTCGATGCCGATGGCGTGGAAATCAAGTCCGAAACGTGGTCCCTGTATTATCCGCCTACGGCGATGATCATCCGCGAAGGCACCCGAAAGCCGCCTGATCCCGATGCTGTGCCTCCACCTCCGCCAGAGCCCTACAAGCCGGCCGCCGACCCGGTTCCGTTTCGCCGCGAGATCCAATGACCGTAACGCTGGCCGTCGTACTGTCCGTTTCCGGCCGGCCAATTTGCTGCCCTTTACTTTTCCGGAAAAAGGGATTGACCAGGTCCTCCGGATGCCCCTATGAATGGGCAACCGGTTCGAGGAGGTTCGCATGACTACCCGCAAGCGTGCCATCGTCAGCGTGTTCGACAAAACGGGCGTCGTGGGGCTGTGCGCGTTCCTGAAAGACCAGGGATGGGAGATCCTGTCCACTGGTGGGACGGCCGCCGCCCTGCGCGCCGGCAGCATTCCGGTCGTGGACATCGGGGAGGTCACCGGTTTTCCGGAAATGCTGGAAGGGCGCGTCAAGACGCTGCATCCGTTCGTCCATGCCGCCATCCTGGCGCGGCCCACCATGGACCATCTGGAGACGCTGCAGCGTTTCGGCATCGTCCCCGTGGACCTGGTGGTGGTCAACCTCTATCCGTTCGCCCAGACGATCGCCCGGCCCGACGTCACCGTGGAGCAGGCCATCGAGATGATCGACATCGGCGGGCCCACCATGCTGCGCGCCGCCGCCAAGAATCACGAGCGCGTCACGGTGGTGTGCGACCCCGCGGATTATCCGCAGTTGATGGATCATCTGCGCGCCGGCGGGGTTCCGGCATCCGTGCGGTGGAAGTTCGCCGCCAAGGTGTTCGCGCACACCGCCGAATACGATGCCACCGTGCGCGACTGGATGCGGCGGGTGGTCCTGCCGGGAGGCGCGCCATGAGGGTGGCCGTCATCGGATCCGGCGGGCGCGAGCACGCTCTGGCCTGGAAAATCGCCCAGAGTCCCATCTGCGAGACCGTGTGGGCCGAATCCCCCGTGGCGGATGCGGAACCCGGGCTCTCGGCCCTGCCGAACCTGAAGGAACCCGGAGAACTGGCCGACTTCTGCCTTGCCAGGGGCGTGGACCTGGTGGTGGTGGGACCCGAGGCTCCGCTGGCGGCCGGCTGGGCCGATGTCCTGATGGAGCGTGGGCTGACGGTTTTCGGCCCCACGCGGCGCGGCGCATTGCTGGAATCGTCCAAGATCGCCGCCAAGGAATTCATGCAGCGCCATGGCATTCCCACCGCCGCCGCGACGGTGTGCGAATCGGTGGATCAGGCCGCGCGGGAACTGGAGCGCTTTTCCACGCTCCCCGTCATCAAGTACGATGGGCTGGCGGCCGGCAAGGGCGTGGCGCTGCCCCGCACGCGTCCGGAGGCGCTCGATTTCATCCGCGGTGCTTTCGATGCAGGCGCCCAGTCGCGCATCCTCCTGGAGGAGCGCCTGTCGGGACCGGAGGTCTCCCTGTTGGCCGTCACGGACGGCCGGGAAGCTGTCCTGTTGCCGCCTTCCCAGGACCACAAGCGGCTGCTGGACGGCGACGAGGGACCCAACACCGGCGGCATGGGTGCCTATACCCCCGTGCCCGGCTGCGACGCCGCCTGGCAGATGCGGCTGCGGGAACTCGTGATTGAACCGTTTCTGCGGGGCATCCAGGCGGAAGGCATCGATTACCGCGGCGTCATCTACGCGGGGCTGATGCTTACGCCCGATGGCCCGCGCGTGCTGGAGTTCAACTGCCGCTTCGGTGACCCCGAGACGCAGCCGCTCATGTGCGCCATCGAAGAAGATCTGCTCCCTGTACTATTTTCCGCCGCCCGCGGCCGCCTGGCGCCACGAGAAATCCCGGCCCGGGCCGCCCTGTGCGTGGTGCTGGCATCCGAGGGCTATCCCGCCGCCCCGCGCACGGGGATTCCCGTCGAAGGCCTCGATGCGGCTTCCCAGGTGGAAAACGTCAAGATTTTCCATGCCGGCACGCGCCGCACCCCAGATGGCTTCGTCACGCGCGGAGGGCGCGTTCTGGGCGTCACCGGAGTGGCCGACACCGTCGCGGATGCCGCCCGGGCCGCCTACGATGCCGCATTCCGCATTCATTTCGCCGGCGTGCAGATGCGCCGGGACATCGGAAAACACGCCCTTTCCCCCTGAGCCGAGGAGAAACACGATGGACGTCCTGATTCTGATGGGTTCCGACAGCGATTTCGAGTACATGAAGGCCGCCATGGAAGAGTTGAAGGCAGCCGGTGTCGCATTCGCCATGCATGTGGCTTCGGCGCACCGGACGCCGCATCGGGTGGAGCAACTGGTCAAGGATGCCGAGAAGGCGGGAGCCAAGGTGATCATCGCTGGCGCCGGTGGCGCGGCCCATCTGGCCGGCGTCATCGCATCCCATTCCATGTTGCCCGTCATCGGAGTTCCGCTGCCCACGCTGGGGCTGGGCGGATTCGATGCCCTGCTGGCCACGGTCCAGATGCCGCACGGTGTGCCGGTGGCCACCGTGGGGCTGGGCAACGCGGGCAATGCTGCCCTGCTGGCGCTGCAGATCCTGGCTCTTTCGGACGCTCGCGTCCGGGAGTATCTGCAGTCTTTCCGCCGGCACATGCAGGAAAAGGTGGTAGTCAAAGACGAAAAACTTCAGTCGAAAATCGCCGCCGAAAAATGAAGCCATGAAGCAGGCCCCCATCCTTCCCTGGCACGAGGGGCTCCCGAAGGCGGCGCACATCCTGCGAACGGGCGGGGTCGTGGCCATTCCCACGGAGACTTATTACGGACTGGCAGCAGATCCGCGCAATGAGGTGGCGCTTTTGCGCATCTTTGCCATCAAGCGGCGCGATGAAAGTCTGCAATTACCGATTCTTGGCGGCCACGAGCGCGATGCATTGCGGCTGGGTGTTTCTCTGCCGGTTCCCGTGCAAGGATTCTTGCGAACCGGCTGGCCGCCTGCGTTTTCGGTCATTCTGGATGCACCGCCCGGATTTCCACCGCTTTTCCGCGATGGCGTCGCTTTCCGTGTGTCGTCCCACCCGGTGGCCTCGCACCTGGTGCGCCTGTTCGGATTTCCCGTCACTGCCACATCCGCCAATCGCCACGGTGAGCCGCCGGCTTCTATCGCACAGCAGTGCGCGCATCTGGAGGTCGATCTCGTTCTGGATGCCGGTCCGACACGGGGAGGACGGCCTTCCTCGCTGGTCCGCGTGCGGCCGGATGGCGGCTGGGAAATCCTGCGCGAGGGGGCTACTCCGCCGGATTCCTGGAACTCTCCGGCGCCGGATCCCGGATGGACCCGGGACAAGATTCCCGCCTGCGATCGGTTCGTGTTCCAGCCGGCGCGCGATGGCTATCGGTTCAATCTGGATTCCATCCTGCTGTCGGATTTCGCCCTCCGGTGCATGCCGCATCCGGCGGATTTCCTGGATCTGGGGGCCGGATCTGGCGTCTGCGCCTTCTGGCTGCAGGCTCATTTCCCGCAGGCCGTGGGATGCGGGCTGGAGACGGACGAGAATGCCTGCCGCGCCGCCCGCACGGCCGCCGCGCTCCAGGGGCTGTGCCGGCATCTGGAGTTCATCCACGGCGATCTGGCGCATGAAAAATCCCTGCTGCCGGGCGATGCCTTCGACCTGGTGGTGAGCAATCCTCCCTATTATGCCGAAGGCGGGCGCAAGAGCCGCACGGCGTCCCTGCTGCGTGCCCGCCACGACGACGGCGCGTTCCTGCAGGGTGCTTTCGCCTGCGCCCGGCGGGTCCTGCATGCGGCAGGCGTGCTGGCGCTGGTGCTTCCCGCGCGCCGCCTGCCGGAAATGCTCGCCGCGGCCGCCGATGTGAAACTGGAGCCCTTTCGCCTGCAGATGGTGCATCCGCGCGCGGGCCAGCCGGCCAACCGCGTGCTGGCCGCCTTCGTCAAGGCCCGGCGGCATCCCCTGGAAATCCTGCCGCCGCTCGTCGTCCACGAGGAAAACGGCTATACGCCCGTTCTGCGCGAAATCCTGACGTGATGTTCGGGGGAAAGCCCTGGTTCAAGGTATCTGGCGCAGTTCCGGGCCGCGTCACGGGTTCGCCACGGCCCGGGGGAAACGGGCTGTGGGGTGCCGGGCCTGCACTCGCCGGAAGTGCTCGAGCAGTTCGTCCCGGCGGGAGAGCACATCCCGCAGTTCCTGGTTGTACAGGATGTCCCCCATGCATTCCTGCAGCAGGGGCAGACGCAAGCCCTCCAGCGCCTGGAGGAAGGTTTCATGGATTCGCTGCAGGTATTGCAGGTTGGCTCTCCGGCGCTGCGCTTTCCAGGGCTTGTCCGCACCGAAGCCGGCGCCGTTGTCGATGAACACCAGGCGGCCGTCGGCCCGCCGGCGGAGGATGTTGCCGCCCGTGAGCCGGTCGTAGTTGTTGGTGAGGTAATCGAGGATCAGCATCCATGAGAGATCCCACGCCAGGGTTTCCATTTCCGCGCTCAGGGGAGCGTAGGGGTCGGCCATGGCATCGAGCAGTTCCCGGGGTGGGTCCCAGACGTCGACGTCCTTGACCCACAGCAGCACGGCGCCGCGGATTTCAGCCGGTTGCGTGGCCAGCACGTCGCGGTCCAGCCGCTCCAGGTGCGCGCGCAGGCCCATGCGCACGAAAGCGTTGCGCAGGCGCCGGGCATCGATGTCGCGCAGCACGGCCGGCGGCACGTGGTTGCATCCCAGAAGGCGGTTGAGCCGGAATGCGCCCACTTCCGCCTTGGGCCGCGCAAAGATGAGATTCGGATGTGCCGGCTTGAAGAAAACCTGGAAATCCTGTCCCAGCAGGAGAAACGCCTTGACGGTGCGCCCGGCCGTGCGCGCGGGCGCGATGTCCTGGATGGGCGCCCGCAGAAGCGTGCGCAGGATTTCGCCTATTGGGCGCCCATCGAAGCGGCCCCGCCGGATGTGCCGGCAGCCGGGGTCCTCCGGCGGCGCGGCAGGCGAAGCCGCGGCTTCTTCCGGGGGTGTTTCCTGCGGGGGGCCGCTTCCGTCGTTCAGCGCTTTCCCGTCCGCCATTTTGGGTGCGTCGTCCCGTACTTCGCGCATGGGCGGGGCGAGCATGCCCGGCAGGACGGGAACGGCGAAAGAATCCATTCTCTCGTTTGCCGGCGAGGCGGTGCAGGCGGGAAAGAAGAAGAGGGTGATCAGGCACAGGGGAAAGAGGAAAAACAACGCCGTCTTCTCATTTCGGGCAGGCTTTTTTCAGCGCTTCATCGGCCTTGGGCAGCATGGGATGGCCGGCATGGCGCTCCCCGATGGTTTTCAGCGTGGCGCGGGCTTCCTTGCAGCGTTTGCCGTTGAGTTGCGCGGACAGGTCATCGAAGAGCCGCGCGGCGTCCAGAGCCGTTTCCAGACGCGCCAGTTCCGGGTGCTGCGGTTCCTGGGCCTTGACCTCGTCGAGGTGTCCGCGGGCGGCATCCCACTTCTTCTCCTTCATGTCCACGACCGCCAGTTTCAGGTGCGCCAGGGTTTCCTGCCCCTTGATGCCGGAGAGTTTCTCGAAGTGTTCGCGCGCCTTGGCCAGATTCCCCTGCCGGTAGGCGACGTCGCCCGCGGAGATCAGGGCCGGCGCGAAATCGGGCTGGCGCAGGAGCGCCTCGCCATACATCCGGGCGGCCTCTTCCCAGTTGCCTTTTTCGGCGTAGATACCGCCCAGGTTGTACCACAGCGCGGCGTTTTTCGGGAACTTGGCCATGGCTTCGCGCAGCACGCGCTCGCAGTCGTCGAAGCGCTTGAGATAGAACAGCGTCTCGGAGAGCGCCAGGACCAGTTCCGGTGTGAGGGCGTGCTTCTGGCGGACGGATTCGAAAACGGAAAGAGCCTCTTCGTGGCGCTGCAGGTTGAACAGCGCGATACCCCGCAAAAATAGCAGATCCCCGTGATCCGGGTGAGCCTTGAGCCCTTCGTCGGTTTTGGCCAGCGCCTCTTCGTACTTGCGTTCGTCGAGCAGTTTCCGGATGGGCTGCACGTCCGGCTCCGGCGCGTTCACGGCGGGATCTTCCGGCGGGTTTTGCGGCGTGGTGGCGGGGCGGTCCTTACGGCAGCCGCCGAGGGATGCGAGCAGCAGAATTCCGAGGATGAGCAGATTGCGCATGAGAACCTCCTTGCGGGGCGATTCCCTATGTAAAGTGGAACGCGGCCGAAAAGCAAGCTGCAGCTTTGCGCCCGCACGGTCCACCGCAGGCAGAGCCCGGCATTGATGTGGATGCATTACAAAAATTTCGCATGACTGCATTCCAGCTTGACATCGCGCGCGGTGACGGGCTTTTCTGGCCATACGCATGCATGCCGCGTGCGAGCGGAGTCCTTTTCATGATTATCGATGGCCATGCCCATGCCTGCGGCGAATTCGTGGATGTCCGGCGGGCGCTCGAAACTTTGGATGCCGCCGGCGCGGATGCGGTGGTGCTTTCGCCTGCGGAACCCGGCTCGGAGACGACCTATTTCGTGCCCAATCTGGCGCGTTGGCTGCCCCGTCCCGTGTGGATGGTCCCCGTCAACCGCCTGGTCCGGGCGGCGGTGCGCCTGCGCCGCATGGCGGATGCGCTGGAAGCCGGAAACGAGGGCGTGTTCGCGATGCATCGCGAGTCCCCGCAGCGCATCCTGCAGTGCTTCTGGCTGGATACCCGCATGGCGGATCCCCTGCGCCATCTCGAGGCGGCCTGGGAGCGCATGCGCTTTCGCATGGTCAAGTTGCACCAGTGCTGGACGCCCTTCGAACCCGCAGGCGCCCTGGCGCACGACGTGGCCGAATGGTGCGCCGCCAAGCGGGTTCCACTGTTCGCGCACCTCTTTTCGGCCAGGGACGTCGACGCCTGGTTCGACGTGATCCGCAGCCGGAAGCAGACCCCATTCATCCTCGCGCACTGCATCGACGTGCGGGTGATGGCGGAAAAACCGCGCGTGGAGAACCTGTATTTCGACATTTCGCCGCCGGATCTCGTGGGGCTCTGGCAGATCCGCAGGGCCATCGAGGTCGTGGGGACCGGCCACGTGCTTCTAGGGTCGGATACCCCGTATGGCCGGCGCAACCTGCGGCGCAATATCGCGCGGGTGCGGTCCCTGAAACTTCCGGAACGGGATGCCGAGGGCATCCTGGGCGGCAACCTGGCGGCCCTCCTGGGCATCGGAACGTAAGACATGGCGCGAAGATGCCGGATTCTGCACGCTCGCCAGTCCTGGATTCTGGCGGGGATTCTCCTGGTCCTCGCATTGCTTCCGGAGCCCGCGTTCGCCGCTGATCCCCACTACGAGTGGCGCACGCTGGAAACGGCCCATTTCGTCGTCACCTACCCGCGCGGCTACGAATCCTGGGCCTCGCGCACGGGCGTGCTGGCCGAAAAGGCCCGCGATCTGGTCGCGCTCATGATGGGGCATGCACCCCGGAAGAAGACCCACATCGTGATCACCGACTACACGGACCTGGCCAACGGGTGGGCCACCGCGTATTTCCGCAACACCATCACGGTCTACGCGGTCTCCCCGGACGACGTGTCCGAACTCTCCGATTTCGACGACTGGCTCTGGGGCCTGCTCCTGCACGAATACACGCACGTGGTGCACATGGACACCATGGGCGGCCTTCCGCGGTTCATCAACCGGATTTTCGGGCAGGTCTGGGTGCCCAACAGCCTGCAGCCCTCCTGGGTGCTCGAGGGAATGGCCATCTACAACGAGACGCGCTTCACGCTGGCCGGGCGCAACCGCTCCACCTATTACGACATGATCCTGCGCACCAGCGTGCTGCAGGATCGCCCCCAGCGGCTCGACGAGATTTCCTCCGATCCCATCGTCTATCCGCACGGCACCATTCCCTACCTCTATGGCTCGCGCTTCCTGTGGCACCTGGCCAACCGGCAGGGCGAGGACAATTTGCGCTTCATGAGTGCGGACTACGGCAACCGGGCCATTCCCTTCGGCCTGCATGTCAGTTCCCGCATGTCCTTCGGCAGGGATCTCGATGAACTGTATGCGGAATTCCTGCGGGATCTGAAGCGCTGGGCGCACGAGACGCGCGATCGCGTGATTTCCGCCGGGCTGCGGGAAGGGCGCCGGCTCGTGAACCAGTCGGAAACCACATTCTATCCCGTGTTCCATCCGTGGGATCCCCACCGTCTGCTCTACGTGGGGCACGACGGGCATCATCCCAATGCCGTGCGCCATCTGCGCATCGACGCAAACGGGCGCGCCGTGGAGGACACCGTGTGGGAGTCCAGTGTGGTGGAGGCCGGGCCGCCCGCCTGGGACGGGAACGACGCGGCGTGGTTCCACCAGGTGGAATTCTCGCGGTGGGTGCACACCCGCAATGATCTCTTCCGGGTTACGCGCCAGGGCGCCCGCCGGCTCACGACGGATGCCCGGCTGACGTTTCCCGCCATTTCCGGGAGAATCCGGCTGGCCGTGCGGGCACTGAACACGGGCGCGCACGAACTGGTCCGCCTGGATGCCCGGGGGCGCGTCACGGACGTGTTGCTGCCGGGCTCCCTGCGCCTGCGCCTGTATGGGGTGCGCCTGTCCCCCGACGGGCGGCGCGCGGCTTTTTCCATGATGCAGCGGGGCCGGCGGGACATCGCGGTGATGCACCTGGAATCGCGCTCCGTAGAGCGCATCACCGACGATGCGGCGCTCGACGTGAATCCGGCATGGAGCCCGGACGGGCGCTATCTGCTGTTTTCCAGCGACCGCGACGGCATTTTCGACATCTACGCCTGGGACGTAAAAGTGCGGCGCCTGTTCCGCGTGACGCGTGTGCTTACGGGGGCCTTTTCGCCAACGGTGAGCGCCGACGGACGTTTTTTGGTGTACGCAGGTTACACGGCCCGCGGCTTTACGCTGTTCATCCTGCCGTTTTCCCCGGACGAATTCCTTCCGGCCGACGATCCGTGGCCCGTGCGAGCCGATTCCCCGCACCGCGAAACCCCGTTCCCGCACCTGTTCCCGGATGCGCCCTATCGTCCCTGGCGGCACCTGTCGCCGCTCGTGTGGTTCCTCGATTACGGCTTTTCCGAGGCGGGCCGGTTCTCCCTGTCCATGATGGGATTCGACCCGGTGGAACTGCATTCCTGGAATGCCTACTCCTCGTGGAATCCGGCCACGGACGAGTTCGAGGTGCAGGGCAACTACACCTGGAACGGCTGGTGGTGGCCCGTGAACGCGTCCTTCTCCCTCGGGCGCGAGCGGCGCGGGGATGCCCGCATCAACCGGGAATGGGTGCAGTATCCGTTTTCCTGGTACCAGGCGAACCTGTCCTCGAGCATTCCCGTCTGGCAGCGCATGAAGCGCTACGCCTCCACCTTCTTTTCGCTCACCTGGTCCGAGGGGCTGGTGCCGGAGTTGTTCCCGCCCGTGCGCCCGGATTATCCGCTGCCGTACCTTCCGGCGGACTTTTCGCGCATCGGGGCCACGGCCGGCTTCTGGTACAGGCGCGTGGAGAGTTCCACGTATGCCCTGGACTGGGAGAGCGGCGAGAGCGTCACCCTCCAGGTCGGATCGTCGTGGAAACTGCAGGCCGACGCGCCCGTGACCAGCGCCACCGTGGACGCCCTGGTGCGGCGCAAACTGCCCTGGGGCCGGCATACCGTGCTGGGGCTGCGCCTGCGCGCGGGCACCTCGCTGCATGCCACGTATCCCCTGTTCTCGGTCGGGGGTCCGCAGATGGACGATGGCCGCATGATGCCGCCCTGGCTTTCGCCCCGCCGCAACCTGGTGCCCGGTTTTCCGGACCTCGTGGATACGGGCACCCGGTACTGGGCGACCAACTTTTCCCTGACCTTTCCGATCGCCTGGGTGGGGGCCGGCATTTCCACCCTTCCGTTCTTCGTGCGGCGCGCCAGCGCCAAGGTGTACGGGGGCATCGGAGAGGCGTTCGATTCGACGGCCGACTGGGCCGACCCCCTGTTCGGGCTGGGGGCCGAAATCCGCCTGCACCTGGTGGCCGGGTATGCCGGCTACATGGACCTGTCGCTGGGATTTCGCAAGGGAGTCTTGCCGGAAGGCGACTTCCTGCCGTATGTTGAACTCAGTTCGCCTTTGCCGGAGGGAATCTTCTGATGCGCCTGCGATTGTGGTTTCCCGTGTTTCTCGCGTGGTTCTTCCTGGTGCCGTCGGCTTGCACGAAGAAAAAGCCGGACAGGAAGAAGGAGGGTGCGGCGCAGGCCGCCCATACTCCGGATGCCGCGCCAGTGCCGCCGGCGGCGCTGGCTTTTCACTACCGCCTGCCGGGGCACCATCTCGCGCTCAAGAAAGCCATCGAGCCGCTGGCGGGCCCCTCCATCCAGTTCATCTGGCCGCATGTGGAGAGCGTGCAGGCGCTTTCCGCCTGGATTTTCGAACTGCCCAGGCCCGAGCCGGGAAAATTCACTCCGCCGCGGTTCGTGGTCTGCCTGCGGGGAAAAGCCACCGAATGGCTCTACGCGGGTACCCTGATCAAGCCCGAGGGCGGCGCCGTGACCTTCGAGAAGGGAAAAATCGTGCCGGTGCGGGGCGTTCGGGGGGCGCACGACACGTATTACCTGCTCGACGAGGGCCAGCATGCCTGCCTGGGCTCTGCCGAAACGCTGGTGCGCGACGCCATGAAGTGGCCAGCGCCCGGGATGAAGGCCGACGGCTTCCTCAAGGCGCAGGTGGACATCGCCCTGCTGGCGGAAATGGCCAGACGCGAGGAATTCGCGCCCCTGCTGGCTTCCATGCGCGCGCTGTGGTCCCTGTACCGGATCGATCCGGACCAGGTGGGGCGTCTCGTGGCCGACATGCAGGCGCTGGACATGGAAATGGGGATGAGCGCCGAGGTCGACTTGCGTGTGCGGTATGAACTTTCGTGGAAGAATCCGCCGAGTTTCCTCAAGAAGCCGGTGGCCGGCCGCATCCCCCTGACGGCGCGCTCGCTGCTCGATTTCCATTTCGAACTGGACCAGGGGCGCTGGATGGGAATCGACGTGTGGCCGCTCATCGAGGCGCAGAATCCACCGAATGAAGGTGGATTCGCGGACAAATTGAAGGCGTTCGTGCAGGCGGTGCAGGGCGTGGATTTCCAGTTGGCCGAGGGCGCCGGGGAACAATTGGCCGTGCGATTCGTCGTGACGGCGCCGGGCCAGGCGGATTTCCTGTTCGACATGACGCGCCAGGTGCTGGAAGAGTTCAGAAAGGACGAAACGGCATCCGTGAAGGCCGTTTCCAGCCAGGCGGGCGAGGAGGTCTGGGAAGTGCAGCCCACGGCCGCCACCGATGCCGACGTGCGGGAGTTCGTGAACCGCTATGCCGGCGGGAAGTTGGCCGTGAGTTGCCGCCGCGAGGGCGATGCCGTGGTCTGGACACTGGGACAGTGGGACGCCGGCGCCGCGCCGCTGCCGGTTCCCGATGCCAACGTGCGCCTTTCGTTTTCGCTGCTGCCCTTCTTCAACCGGTTCCTGCCCTTCGTGCAGGCGCGTGAAAACGCGCCCGAGCCGCGTTTCGTGCCGTATCCCAGCGTGGAGCGCGATCCCTGGACGGCGTTTTTGACCCTGCATCCGGAGCGCAAGGCCATCTCGGCGGAAGGAAGCATGCCGCTGGGCGCCTGGCTGCGCGGCATGCAGAAGCATCCGGAGATCATCAAGTACCTCCAGGGCAGCAGGAAATCCGAGCCGCCATCCAAGGCCAAACCGGCTTCCGATTTGTAGGGATATGGTCTCCAGTGAAAGCGCAAGCGGGGAGAAAATTTCCTGTTTGCCAAATGGGCGTTGCAATATGTGATTTTTCAATAAGAATAAACTTAATATGCTGTTAACGTCGCTTGGCGTACACTTGTCCACGATAGGTGTGCAAAAATATTTGAATTCGCTTTCCCCTGTTCATTTATATTCCAGACTTGGATCGTGTCGCTACTCGGCGGGATTTGATGCGGGCTTTGTGGATGTCAATTCGTCCACCTTTGCAAGGAAGTCCTTTATTTCTTGCTTATCAATTACTGCATCCGATTTAACGCCAAAACGTATTGTGCCACCATTGGTAGCCCAGTAGTCTAAAAGTTTTCTATCTACAGACATCCTAACTGTTTGCTTATGATCGCAATAATCCATAATTTTACAATCTACATCAAAATTTATTATTGATACTTCTACTTCGATTAAATCTCCATTTACTAAATATCTTGCATTTTTATATGGCGCCCAGTAAAAATCGGTAAAAGTTACAAAGAGAGTATATGATATATTATTTGTTTTTTTTGTCAACAGAGGCCCATAGTATTATATTATTTTTTTCTTTGTTTTTACAATATTTTGTTGTATGTATGTAGTAATATTTTTCTAGTTGATCGTTTTTGCCATTGACGCTAATTATCCTGCAATTTTTTGAACCTATTGAATCAATCTGTGTGTTTCGCACTTTTTCATTGAGACATTCATTGAATTTTTCACAGTCGGTTAGGTCCGTACAAGTATTAATCACATAGCGATTGTCTTCATTCTCAACACAACCTAAAACAAACTCTTTTTCTGATTCTTCAAGGCTTGCCATGCATTTTTTGCTTATCTGATAAAATTTGGTGCAACGAATATGTTTTGCCCGCTTGATGAATGCATCATTATCGTTATCCTGGGATGCTTGCGTTGAAACTTGCGGTGGTTGTGCACTAGCGCAGGACATTAAAAGCAATAAAAGAAAACTGTGCTTCATTTTTTCTTCTCCTTATATTCCATAAATTTTCCAAAATTCGCGTATTCCTGACGCCTCAAGGTTTGATGATAAAGGCAAAAATGAAAAAAATGCTATTATACATCCTTCCCAACAAGGATGATTGTTCTACTTAGTCTTGTTAAATGTCAACCATTATTTTCTTTCAAAAATTGTATATATTGCTTGCCAAATATTTCTGGTACTTTTTGCCATTTTGGTTTGGATAAGAAGCGCCAAGCGGAGATGAAAGTTTCTGTTTGCTTACGCAACAGGCCAAGCAGTTCATATCTCAAGTCCGGTAGTTTTAGCGGTTGAGTCTATAGTTGTAAAAAGTCTCCTGAAGTCCGAACGGGCGTGCGGGCGTTCGCGGCCGCCGTGGAAAATCCGGAAAACTTCACCCCATGGCGCCTGCATCCATCTTCTCGAAGTTGGACGTTCACCGGACGGATGCGCTCCGGGAGAGCAGGGCCCCGGCGAGGATGAGCGCCATGCCGCCCAGCGTGGCGGCAGGCAGGGGTTCTTCGAGGACGAGGGCGATCCACACCAGGGAGAGCACGGGAGAAAAGAAGGCGAGCAGGCCCAGGCGGGCGGACTGGCGCGTCAGGCGCAGGGCCGAAAGCCAGGTGAAGAAGGAGAGCCCCATCTCCATGACGCCCAGGTAGGCCGCTCCGGCCAGGGCCGGGGCCGAAAGCCGGCGGGAAAGGACGGCCCATGCCAGCCCCGAAACCGCCGCGCCCACGGCGAACTGGCGGGCCAGCGCAGCCAGCGGGTCCGATTCCTGGCGCGCATTGGCGACCCAGCAGCCGGCCCAGATCCACGTGGAGGCGAATGCCAGGAGCAGTCCTGCCGCATCCGCATTCGACCATGGGGCTGGGCCGCGTCCGGCGGCCACCAGGGCGATTCCGGCATATCCGAGCAGCAGTCCCGCTGCCAGGCGCCGCGAGAACGGCTGGCGCAGAAAGACCACCGAGAGCAGGGCGAGCGCAAGCACCCAGGTGTAGTTCACGGCCAGCGCCTGCGCGGCATGCAGCCGCTCGTAGGCCGAAAGCAGCACGAGATAGTAGGCCGCTGGGTTGAGCAGGCCCAGGAAATCCGCCCACTCAAAGGCGGCCAACTCGCGCCGTCGCCCCGAGAGGACGGCCAGGAGCGAAAGCACCAGCGCCGACGTGAGGGAAGAGAAGAACACCAGCGTCCAGACGTCCCCATGGCGCAGGGCGATCTTGAAGGCGCTGGCCACCGTGCTCCACGCCAGCACGGTCCAGCCCGCCAGCAGCAGCGCGCGGCGTTCGGCGGCCGGGGAACCCGGTTCCAGGCGGTTCGGCGAACCTGTCGCCGGCGGCGCCGAGTTCACGGCGTCCCCGCGAGGCCGGCGAGCAGGTGTCCCGTCTGCACGAACAGGCGGTCCAGCGTGGCCGGATCCAGTTTGCGGTGGGGCAGCACGGCCAGGTCATAGAGCAGGGAAAGCACGTCTTTGGCCGTTTCCTCGGGCAGCGGGCGCTCATGGGACGGATCCAGCCGCCCGATGAGCGGGTGGCGCAGATTGAGCACGCAGGTGTGCGCGCCGATTTCCTCCTCGCGCCCGGCCGAAAACGCCATCATCTCCCGGAAGCGCCGCTGCAGTTCGGGAATCACCACCACCAGCGGGATGTCGTTCTTCCTGAGCTTCTGCGCGTCGAAGGTCACATCCTTCATGAGCGCGCGCGCCCGTTCCAGCACGCGGTCCTTGGCCGAGCGGCCGTCGGCGTCCACCACCTCGGGCAGGTCGGCGATCAGTTCGGGGCCGAGTTCGGCGTCCACCCGCTTGAAGGATACCTTCGCTTCCCGGTTGCGGGACTCGTAGTAATTGAAGAAATGGCTGTCGATGGGCGGCTGCGCCAGCACCACCGGCAGCTCGGCCTCCTCGTACAGTTGAATCAGGCTGCGCGGCGTTTCCCCGCTGACGGCGTAATAGATGTGCTTTTCGTTGCCGTCCTTGCGGTATTCCTCCCCGTATTTCTGCGCCAGGATGGATTCCAGCGTGGCGAAGGAGCCGTCGCTCTTCTCGAACACCAGCGCGCTGGCCACGCGTTCGGCGAACTTCTCGTCGCGCATGCAGGCGAACTTCACATAAGGGTTCATCTCATTCCATATGGCGTGGAAGGCATCCGGATTCTGCTCGTGCAGTTCCACGATGCGGTCCGCGATCTTGCGCGACAGGTGCGAGGCGATCTTGCGCACCGAGGCATCCTGCTGCAGAAACGAGCGCGAGACGTTGAGCGGGATGTCGGGGCTGTCGATGAAGCCGCGGATGTACTGGAACGCCTCGGGCAGAAGCACGTTCATCTCGGCCGAGACGAACACCCGGTTGCAGTACAGGTGCAGCCTGTCGGTGCGGAAATCCTCCTGCCGGGAGAGTTTCGGAAAATACAGCACGCCCTGCAGGTGGAACGGATAGTCCGCGTTGATGTGCACCCAGAACAGGGGCTCTTCCTCGAGGGGGAACATCTTTTTGTAAAAATCCTTGTAGTCGGCATCCGTCAGTTCGCCGGGCGTGCGCACCCACAGGGGCGGGTCCGGGTTGATGACCTCGTCCTCGAGTTTCACGGGAACGGGCAGGAAGCGGCAGTAGCGGCGCAGGATGTCGCGCAGTTTCCAGCGATCCAGGAACTCCGCGTCCTCGTCGTGGACGTGCAGGATCACGCGGGTGCCGCGATGCGGCAGGGTGCCGGGTTCCAGTTCGTACTCGGGCTCCCCGGTGCACACCCAGCGCACGGGCGCGGCGCCTTCCTGCCAGGAGAGCGTTTCGACCTCCACCTTGCGGGCCACCATGAAGGCCGAGTAGAAGCCCAGGCCGAAGTGCCCGATGATGCCGTCGGAGCCGGCCTGGTACTGCTTGATGAACTCCTCGGCTCCGGAGAACGCGATCTGCCCCAGGTAGCGCTTCGTCTCATCGGCCGTCATGCCGATGCCGTTGTCTTCCACGGTGATGGTCTTCTGCTCGGCGGAGAACGCCACCTTGACTTCCAGGGGCTCCTCGCCGGGGGAAACCTTGCCGTCGGCCGCCAGAATTTTGAGTTTCGTGATGGCGTCCACGGCGTTGGACACGAGTTCGCGCAGGAAAATCTCCCGTTCGGAATACAGCCATTTCTTGATGATGGGAAAGATGTTCTGGGCGCTGATGCCGATCTGTCCTTTTTCGCTCATGATCTTCATCCTCCATGCCAGGCCGCGCGCACGATAATCATGCCTCTTCGGGCCCGCAAGGCCCCCCATTTGCGCCTGTTTCACCCTTTGCGGCCGGGATTCGCTTATGGGATCGTTGATGGGATGTGTGGAATCACTTGCCGATGGGGTTGATGTATTCGAGGTCCAGCCCGCCGGGGTACAGATACGAGGTGTACATGGCGAAACCATAGACCTCGATGCCGAATGGTTGATTTGTGCTTAAATGCAGGGAACGTATGGCAATGATTTATTTTGGAAAGGGCATTACATGGGGAAGCCGCCGCCCATGCCCTTGGCCATTTCGGCCAGTTGCTTGAGTTGGTCGGCGGAAATGGTCACCTGCACGCCGATTGTCGCGCCATTGCGGGAGAACTTGATGGACTTGACGATGTCGGCCACGCCGGGGATGGGGATCTGGTCGGCCTGCTTCTTGGCCTGCTGGAACTGCTCCTCGGCCATCTTGGCCTTGCTTTCTTCCTTGAGGGTGACGCTCACGTCGGCCATGAGTCCCTTGGCCAGATCCACGGTGCCGGCGGCTTCCTTGACTTCATCGACGTCCGCCACGGAGAAGGCGATGGATTTGCCGCCCGCCATGGAAGGAATTTCGCCCTTGCCCAGGGTTCCCTCGTTGGGCTTGATCTTCTCGGACCACTTGCCGCTCACCATCACGACGGTCTTGTCGCCGGCCGGCCAGAGATAACTCGTCTGGCCGTCCTTCTCGAAGGAGAGGACATCGACGCCGCTGAGTTTGGCATCCTTGATCTTGTCCTTCATTTCCGTGCTTTCCTTCATGCAGGCGATCGCATCCTTGGCGCTGGCGCCCTTCATGACCATGTAGAGGTTCTCGTTCTTCCTGGCCTCGCCTCCTTCCTCCTTCTTGCCGGCCAGTCCCTCCGGATCGCCCAGGACGACGACGGATTCCATGGCATCCACGATTTTCTTGGAGCAATCCTTGCCCAGTTGCGCTTCGATCTTGTCCTTGAACATGGAATACAGCGGGCTGTTCTTCACTGAGGCCATGTTCACGGCGACGTGGATCCTGGGCTTGACGCCCAGTTCCTTTTCCGCGGAGGCCGCCGCCTGGGCCGCGCTCTCCTTCACCGCGGCGCCGCTCTTGCCGGGTTCGTCCTTCTTCTTGCACGCGGTGATGGCCAGGACGAAAGTGAACGAAACGAACAGAATCCAACCCTTTTTCATTGCAGACACTCCTTTTGCTGCTCAGGCGGCAGCCGGTAAAAACAGTTCCTCATCGAAGCCACGTTTTCCCGTGAAAAGAAGGATTCGATGCCGTAGGGTGGCATCCTACGTGGAAATGCATTCCTGTCAAGACGGCTTTTTCGGCCTCGGCGTTCGCACGTGCTTGCCGTTTCCAAAAAAATCACGGTTCGGCGCGGTTCCACGCTCGCACGTGCGCACGCAGGACTGCAGCCATCATGGGCATGAGCGAAGAAATCAGACAGGAAACATCTTGCCCCGGCCGGTCCGAGTGTGCTATGACGACCGGGTTCAGGAGGATTGCGATGGGACGGTTCGCCTGGTTGTTCGTCACCCCCGTTTTCGTTTTTGGTACCCTGTCCGGCTGTAAGCCGAAGGTGGACTGCGACAAACTGGAAACCCGCTTAATCAGTTGCCTGAAGGACAACACCCGCACGCTCAACCCGTCGGGCTGTCCCGAAGACGTTCCGGAATGCAAGGAAATCCGGGAAAAACTGACGGCAGATTACGCGCGTCTGGTGGACAAGGAAATCGTGGGGCCCTGCCGCGCCGCTTCCGGCCGTGACTCGCGCGCCGCCCGGATCAACGAGTGCCTGGACCGGAAAGAATGCAAGGAAGTGCATGCCTGCCTCAAGGAAGCCTCCCGCTGATTCGACCCCCTATCCCATTTCCCGCTTTTCCCTCTCCGGGTCGCCCTGGTGGAAACGCCTGCTGTTCGTGGGTGCCCCCGTCCTCGTGGCGGTGCTCCTGGGCGTGGGCGTGTACATTTCGCGCATCGACATCGACGGCTGGGTGCGCGTCTACGGGCTCCCGAAACTGCAGCCGGGTTCCCGGGCCGCCTTCCGCGTGCTGGTGCGCGAGGGCAAGTACTCCACGCCGGCGTCCCCGGTGCGCATCAAGACGTATCTGAACGATGGCGAAAAACGCCATTTCATCGGGGAATCCACGCTGCCCGCGGGCGTGCAGGCCGCCGAGGTGAACACGGTGCTGCCCGTGGTGGCGCAGGGGCGCCATCGCATCGAGATGCAGGTGACGTCCCCGCACCTGGAAGAGACAGTCGCCTTTCCCGTGGAAATCACGTCCCGGCCCGGGAAACTCGAAAAGGTGTCCGAGACCCGCGACGAGCCGGAAGGCAACTACGTCCTGATGCAGTCTTCCGTGGCGAAGCCCGACATCGACGGGGTGGTGGTCTCTCTGCATCCCGTCAATGGGCGTGGACTCAAGATGCCGTTTCGCGACGTGCTGTTTCTGCGGGCGCAGGACGCGCAGGGCGTGCCCCTGCGGGCCAGGGCCAACCTGAAACTCCTGCGCGGGCGCATTCGCCTGCCAAAGACGGCCGATTGCAATCCCCCGTTTTCCCGCCCCGAGGCGGAGCCCTGCATGCTGGAAATCGAGGAGGGCAAGGATCTGCCGTTCCAGTTGGAGACGGATGTGCTGGGACTGGCCTCCATGTCCCTGTACACGATGACGCCGGGCGTCTCGTTCCGGATCGAGTACCGCGTGCAGAATGCGTCGGGCGAATGGGGGGCGGCCCGCACGGTCGACTTCGACGTGGGCATCGTGCAGGACGACGTGTTCGTGGCGTATTTCCCCCGGATCCTGCCGCCCGGGAACCGCTTCGAGTTTCCGTTCCGCGGTCTGGGCAAGGGACCGATGTATGTGGATATCTACTCGGAAACCGCCTGGCTGTATGCGGGCCAGGTTCCCCTCGAGGACATGTTCGGACAGGCCAGTCTCGTCCTGGAGGAGCCCGCGGGACTGCGCAAGTTGCAGGTCAGCCTGTTCTACATGCCCGTGGACAATTCCACCGTGAACACCACCTTCTGGGTGCATTCGCAGATGAACAATCCGCGCATCCTGGAGCAGGCGCTGCGCATGGCGCAGGGGAACGACCGCCTGGACACGCACACGCTGCAGCATCTGTCGGCCCTCATCGATGGCGGCTACGTGTGGCGTCCCGGCTACGACATCCACAGCGACATCCATTATTTCGCGGGGCTGCTCGATACTTTCCATTTCGCCCCGCAGATCCTCGTGGACACCAAGCAGCACAAGGAAGCCGTGCTCTCCCGCATGAAGCGGGGCTCCCAGCGCACCATCCTGCTGCTCATGGGGGCCGCGGCCATCCTGCTCATGGGGGTGATCCTGGCCGCGGTGGTGCTTTCGCTCCGGGCGCGGCGCCGGGCGCATGCGCGCATGTCAGAAATCCAGCAGGACGAGAACGGGGAGGAGCATTTCTGGCGCAACCTGAATTCCAGTCCCGAGGAGCGCCGGGAACGCACGCAGACGATCGCCTTCGGTGTTGTGCTGGCTCTGCTTCTGGGGTTCCTCTTCGCCGCCTTCATGTGGGTCTTCTTCAACATCAAGTGGGAGATGTGAACGCATGCCGACGTTTCGCGCCATGATTCTGGCTGCCGGGCACGGCACCCGCCTGGGAGTGCTGGGGGAGGACCGCCCCAAGCCCCTGCTACCGGTGGGCACCCGCCCGCTGGTGGACCACGCGCTTTCCCGGATCGCGCAGGCGGGAATCGGCGAAGTGGTCATCAACACCTTCACGCACGCCGAACGGCTGGAGCGGCACGTGGGCGACGGCTCCCGGTTCGGCGTGCAGGTCCGCTTCAGCCGGGAGAGCGGGCGGATCCTGGGCACGGGCGGAGGCATCGCCCATGCGCGGCCGTTTTTCCGGGGCGCCGGCGCGCTGGTCATGAACGGCAAGATGGTGACCACCGTGGATCTCGGCGCCGTCATCCACCTGCACCGCATGCGCGGGGCTTCGGTCACGCTCGTGCTGCGTGCGGACCCGCAGGCGGAGCGCTGGGGCGGCTTCACGCTGGCTCCGGACGGACGCATCGCCACCCTGCTGGGCCAGCATCCCGACGGTTCTCCCGCGCAGGAGCCCGCCACGCACATGTTCACCGGCATCAGCCTGCTGGAGCCGGATTTCCTGGATTTCCTGCCGCAGGGCCCCCATTGCCTGGTGCGCGAGGGCTTCGTGCCCTGGTTCCGGCAGGGCGGCTCGATTTTCGCCCATGTCCTCTCGCCGCAGGACTACTGGTGGGAGCATTCCACCCCCGCGCGCTACCTGCAGGGCAACTGCAACCTGTTCTCGCCATCCGTGCGCGCGTTCTTCGCGGAAGAGTTGCCGTACCATCCGGCGCATTCAGACGTCATTGCCGCGCCGGATGTGTGGCTGCCGGACGATGTCTCCATCGAAGGTCCGGTGGTGCTCGGGCCGGGGGCGGCGGTGGCGCCCGGCGTGCGCCTGCGCAACGTGGTGGCATGGGAAGGAGTCCGCATCGCGCAGGATTTGCAGGACGCCATCGTCACGCCATCCGGGATTGTACCGGTGGATCTCGCGGATCCGGGTGCGACGGTGGGGCCCGCCCTGCAGACTTGATGATGTTTCATGTCAAGGCGGCGGCGCTTGCCGTTTCGCGGATTCAGGTTTTTCCAGGAAAAGATCACATGTCAAAGAAATGGGCCAGGGCGGCCGGGCCGACCACGGTGCCGGCGGGAAGGCCCGAAAGCGCGCGGTGGATGGCATGCTCGTCGCGGCCGTCGACGATCCAGGACACGATGCCGGCTTGTGCGGCCTTCTGCAGTTTCCTGATTTTTCCGCCCATCGCCCCCGTTACATCGAATGCGCTGTCGGGGGTGCCGTCGGGTGAGGGTCCTTCGGCCGGAAGGAAGGGCAGGACGCGGGCGTCGGGGTGCTGTCGCGGGTCGGACTCGCAGACGCCCGGCGCGTCCGTCAGGTGGATGATGCGGGAGAAGCCCAGTTGCAGCGCGGCTTCCGGTGCCAGATCGTCACCGGAGACGATCACGGGGCGTGCCCGTCCGGCTTCGAATCCCACGGTGCCGTAGAGCAGGGGCACGAACCCGCGCGAAAGCGCTTCCCGCAGGGGGGACGCATCGATGCGCAGGCGGCCGGCTTCATCGAAACCGCCCAGCGCGGACGCCTGCAGGGGCCAGACGGGAAGTCCGGCATGCGCCAGTTCCTCGGCCACGATGGCATCCAGTTGATACTGCAGGGCGGCGATGCGGCCCCATTCCAGGCGCGTGTACGGGTCGAGTTCGCGGCGCAGGAGATCGCCGCGCGCCACGGGTGCGTGCCCGAAGGAGCCGGCGCCGTGCACCAGCACGGCCGGAAACGGCAGTTCGCTGGCCAGCAGGCGGGCCAGAAACCGCAGCATCCCGCCATCTGCGCGCGCCACGGAACTCGACTTGACGGTGATCAAAGAACCGCCCAGTTTCACCACGACGCCCGAGGTGGGGTCTGCCAGCACCGGTTCCGGGCGCCGCGGCGCCGCCTTTGCAGGAGACGGAAGTGATGGTTCATCGATATTGCAACCATTGGGCAGGGGCACGTCCACGGCGCTTCGGCGTTCGTCGATGGAGGCGTTTTGGCCGTCCAGAAAATCCGGAACCAGGATGCGGTCCAGGTGGACGATGCCGGCCGTCACGGTTCCCGTGACCAGGACGGCGTCCGCGGCCCGGGAAAGAATGGCGGCAGGGGCCGTGCCGGCTTGCGCCATGCGCAGAAGCGTCCATGAGCCCACGGTGGAGCCGGTGGAGCGTTCCAGCACCAGAAGCGCGCCCTGGATGCAGCGGCCGCGGTCCGGGTGGTCCGCCTGGACGATGATGCCCGTGTCGGGATCCACGCCGCCATAGAAGGACAGGGGCGCTTTCAGGACCATCAGGGGGCCCCGTGCGCTTCCGGATGTGAGCCGCACGCCCTCAATGCGCATGGCGCCACCTCCCGGTGCAGGCGATGTCCAGGCAGTCGCGCGTGGCGGCCAGGCCCACGCGCAGTCCGCGGGAGCGCAGGTAGAAGGCCGCCTTGGCCGAATCCGTGACGATCCGGCGCACATCGGGTGGCAGCACGCTCACGGCCGGGCATCCGCCGGGCAGGCCGAAAGCCCCGGATGCGCAGGCTGTTTCCGGCGCGCAGGCAACCACCAGCCGGGCGCGAAGCGTTTCGGGGGTGGGGAGGGAGGCCTCGGCAGACGGGGAACTGCCGTGCGGGCATCCCAGAAACACCATGTCCACCGGGCCTTCCTCCAGGTCGCTCAATTGCGAGGCCATGCGGTCCAGGTCTTCGGGGCCCACGTGGGCGCGCACGGGCGCCTGCGGAAAGATGGCGGCTTCGGGCGTGTGCTCCTGCACGTGGAAGATGGCTGGCCCCCCGTAGGTGACGAGCGCGGCGCTCAGGAACTGGAAGCCTTCCATGCCGCATGTCGCTCCATCCGGCACGTGGATCCGCGCCACGGCGCCGGGGAAATGCGTGCCCAGCCAGGCGCCCAGAAGGCCCATGCGCCAGGGTTCCGCCAGGGAATCCGTCACCCGCACTGCCAGTTCCGGGCGGCGGTTTTCGTCCAGATGCAGGCCGGAAAGGGGGACGAAGCCGCACAGGGCGGCGGCCAGCGCTCCCGGGCCTCCCTCGCGTTCGGTGCGCACGCCCAGAACGGAATTGGCGAAAGTGGCGGCCGAACTCTCGGCCCAGGCCGCGTGCTCTCCGAACAGCGGCGGCGGCAGGATACGGTAGGGGGCGCAGGTGCAGGCGGCTCGCACGCCCAGCGCCTCGTAGGCTGCAAGCACGCGGGCCTGCCGGATGACATCGCCTTCATTCACCCAGTCCGGCGGATTTGCAGGGGAGAAGGCGCAGGGATTGAGGGTGGCCGGCACGCAGACCCGCGCGCCGCTTTCGGCCAGTTTTTCCAGGAAATCAAGCCCGGCTTCCCCCAGGTTCCAGTACGAAACGCCGGAAACATGGGCGCTGGCGATGCGCACGAATCCCCGGGCGCCGGCGGCGCGTCCCAGCGCGGTCACCAGGTTCCGGGCCCATTCGTGGGCGAAGGTGCTGCCGTTTCGGGGGATTTCGGGCAGGACCTGCATGACGATTCCCTTCAAAACTGCAGGATCCGCCGGAAGAGGGCGGGATCCCTTCCTGCCGGAATGCGGGCGTCGAGCACCCAGCGATCCGTGAGGCCGTCGTCGGAGGATGGATCCAGCGTAGAGCCCCGCTGTCCCGGCAGGATCAGCAAATCGCGGCTGGCCTGGAAGCGCGTGGCCAGGGCCCATTCCACTTCGGTGGGCTGGTCCGGATCGATGTCCTCGTCCGTCAGGACGAGCCGCTTGCAGGAAGGATGGGCCGAAAATACGGCATCGGCCAGGAGTTTCCTGTCCGCCGTGGATTTTCCGGATGCTACCGCGTGCAGCCAGCCCACACCGCCGGGAGTGAGCCGCACGCGGGGCGGCGCTTCATAGAAGGGTGCGAGCGCCCGCAGGATGCCGGCTTCCCGCGGCAGTCCCATCAGCAGGGCGTGCTCGGGGGAGGAGGGCAGAATCATCGGAATCACCGGCTCTGGCCGCACGAGGATGCGGTCGACCCGGAACACGGGCTGCGTGCGCACGGGGTCGATCGTGCCGGTGAGGTCGATGAAGGGGCCTTCTAACGCACTCTCTCCCGTGAACTCCCCCACGATGCAGGCTTCGAAGGATGCCGGCACGCGCAGGCCGGCGATTTCGGCCGTTTCCACGGGCGCTTTTTGCAGCGCGCCTGCCACCCCCATTTCCCCGCCCGGCGCGGGAAGTTGGGCGGCCGCTGCCAGGAGTACGGCCGGATCCACGCCCGTCAGGAATACCGCCGGCAGTTTTCCTCCGGCAGAGGCCAGCAGGGCATGCAGATGGCGCTGCACCACGCGCATCACGAGGCGCGTGCCGTCGATCACCTGCGCCCGGTGGATGGAGAGGTTGACGTCTTTTCCCGGAACGGGGGCAGCGACGACGAAACTGGTGAAATAGTTTTCCAGGGGCATCCCCGGAAGCGAGAAGGGGCCCAGCCGCCGGACGTCGGGTTCCAGTTCCCGCACGGGCGGCAGGGGAACCTCCCGGCAGGGGAGCGGGGAATCCAGTGCGTTGCCCAGCGCCGCGGGCAGGTCCTGCACGCCCAGAAAGCGCTCCAGTCTTTCCCTGTCGGAGAGCACATGGCCGCACCAGCGGATGTTTTCCGTGCCGGGTTCGGTGACGAAGGGCGCGTGCATGCCGCACAGCAGTTTCCCGCGGCTTTCGGCGTCTGCCGGACATGGCACGCGCGCGGGCGAGGTTTCCTCGAGCCAGGACCGGAAATCACGTTTCGGATTTTTCATCCAGGTGCATCACTTTCTTGGCCTTGCTCTGGATTCGCTGATATTCCTGAAGGAAATCATAGTGCTGCGCCTTGAAGGTCTTGAGGTGCTCGCTCTTGCGGCGTGAGGAATCCAGCGCCCGCCGCAAATCGCGCAGACGGCCGGCCAGTTGCTCCGGATCCTGGATTTGCAGTGGCAGTTCGCTGGATGTGGAGTGTTCGAAGAGCAGGATTCCGGCAGGATTCGAGCGGTCGGCATCGAACATGAACAGCGGGGCCTGCGCATCGTTGGCGCGCAGGGTCTGGAAGACCATGGTGCCGGGCAGATCCGGCAGATTTTTCGAAATCAACCCCACATGGAAGGCGCCGCCGGTCCCGAAATCCAGCGCTTCCCCGCCCCAGGCCAGGTGGATCCATTCCCAACCGGCCGACTCGGGCAGCAGTTGGCGCAGCAGGTTGACCAGTCGGTCCTCGGGATCCACCACGAGCACCTTGCACGGCGGAAGCTCCTCGTCGGGCGTGCCGGGGCGCAGCGCCTCCTCGGTTTCCATGAGCTTGATGTGCAACTGGATCATCTGCTTGAGGAACTTGCCGTGCACCTGGATCATTTCCTTGATGAGCCGGTCCCGTTCGCCCGCGTGTTCGATTTCCGAGGCGCTCTTGCGGACGCTCGAGGACAGGTAGGGCAGAAAATCGCCCTCCATGGGGACGAAGTCCTTCACGCCCATGCGGTGGGCCGTCAGCAGCGCCTGGAAGTCCTGCCGCGGAGAGAGGATGTAGCAGGCGGTGATCGGCGAGGTCTCCATGACCCGCTGGGCGATCTTGAGCCCGTAGCCGGGCTTGGGGGAGTCCAGTTCCAGAAGCACGCAGATGAAGAACTTGTTGTCCAGCAGATCCAGGATGACCTTGATGTCGTTCGTGAGCGTCACCCAGAAGCCCAGATTCATGAATACGGAGCGAATGTTTTGGGCCACCGCGTTTTCCGGCATGACCAGGAGGATGTCACGACCGACGTAATTGCTCATTTCACCCCGGGCGGAAGTTCGAGGAAGGGGACTTCCGCAAGCATGCCTTTCACTTTCTGGATTTTTCAGGTTCTGTCAACCTTTTTCATTTTTCTTTCCGGACACAATTCGGCATTCGTGCACACGCGGTCTGCGGACATGACGAAAATGTCAGGACCCTTTTTTCGGAATCGAGATTCGGAATCGGGAACGCACGGAAAAGAGGCGGCCGCGGGGAATATTTTCCGGAAATTTTTCGATGGAACGTTGCTTTGAATGGGATTTTGCCGGTTTTGGCACACCCGTTGCCAATGGGGGGCGGCCGCGCCGCTTGAGCGCCGCAGGTTTTTGTCCCATGCTGCGGCCATGCGCGTCGGGAGGTGCCCATGAGACGCTCGATTTCCATCTGGCTTTTCCTGATTTCCATTTCCTCCATTTCCTGCACTGCCGCGCCCGGGGATGGCGCCAGCGGGTACAACAGCCTGGTGAAACTGACGAACGTGCCGCATGGCGACGGCATCTGCCCATTCGGCGGCTCGCGCATCGACACGGGGCTGGACACCAACCGCAGCGGGGAACTGGAGGATTCCGAGATCGAGGACACCCAGTACCTGTGCCTGCCGGATGTCCAGAGTGAGCCGGGGCGCGACGGGCAGGACGGCGCCACCACGTTGTTCGTCTCTTCGCACGAGGCGCCGGGCGAGCACTGCCCGCACGGCGGAATCGCGCTGATGTGGGGGCCGGATCGCAACGGCGACGGCGAACTCACCGTCTCCGAGGTCACGGGCACCGATTACGTCTGCAACGGGGAGCCCGGCCGGGACGCCCTGGTTTCGGTCGCGCAGGAGGACAGCGGCACCAACTGCCCGAACGGAGGGGTGGCGATTTCCATGGGGACGGATCTCGATGGCGATGGCCTCCTCGCTCCCGCGGAAGTCACGTCCAAGGCCTACGTATGCAATGGCGCCAATGGAAGCGCCTCCCTGGTGGACGTGCAGGAGGAGCCATCCGGCGCCAATTGCGCCCGGGGCGGCGTGCGCATCCGTTCGGGCGTGGATGTGGATGGTGACGGGCAACTGGATCCGGCCGAAGTCCAGATGACGCAGTACGTGTGCAATCCATGATTCGCCGCCAGGCAGGAGGAGGTGCTCCATGAGGACGATTTTCGCGATGCTGGCATTCGTTGCTTTTCCGGCCGGCCTCTGGAACTGCCAGGGACCCGTTGGACGGACGGTGGAAGGCTGGGAAGAGCCCCAGCGGCCGGTGAGCCTGTATTTCACCCTGTCGGGACGTGTCTGGGCGCCGGGCGCGGACAACCCCGCGGTCGCGGAGGCGAACCACATGCCCGTGCCGGATGCCCTGGTGGCAGTGTTCCGGCAGGAGCCCGAGCCTCTTCCTTCCCGCGGCGCCTGGTGCAACCGCTGCGTGGAACTACCGCCGGGCACCCTGTACACGCATACCGATACGGATGGTTCCTTCGAACTCCAGGTGAAGCCGGATACGGAGTACTGGCTGCTGGTGCAGAAAGGCGCCTTCAGGCGGGTGACGCGCTTCGTGTCGGGAAAATCGGGCGAGGTCCTGGAACTTGACGAATTTCCCAAGGGCCCCCGGTCCTCGGCGGTCACGCTGCCGGCGGTCCACGATCCGGAAAAGGGCCAGTTCACGCCGCGCGTCCTGATCCTGCGCGGGCGGGGAGAACTGGCCATGGGGGTGTTCTGGAGCGCGCTGGGATTCCGTCTGGGCGTGGACGTGGAGGAAATCGCGGACCGGGACGCCGAGTGGGTTGTTTCCAGCCCCGAAATGCTTTCCCGCTATGCCATCCTCGTGGCCACGTGCGGCGACGAGGCCGGTTATCTCACCAAGCCGCACATCCAGGAGAACCTGCGCAACTGGGTGAAGAACGGCGGAAAACTGTTCGTGGACGATTTCGCCTACGACTGGGTGGAGCAGATCTTCCCCTCCTTTCTGGCGTTCCAGGTGGATTACACGCTGGATTACGCGACGGGGGTGTGCGCGGCGGGAGACGGCGCTCCGGGCGAAGTGGGAAAATGCGTGAACTACGAATGCTACGACGCCGACGGCGAGCCGGGCGACGATGCGCTCTCTGAGTGGATTTCGGTAGTCAACCGCTACGATTCCATCCGGATGCGCTATGGCTGCAACGTGATCCACTCGATGGGGGAGGGCGAGCAGGGCGTGTGCACATCGGAACTGGATCCCCGCTGCCGCGACGGGCTGTTCTACGACACGCCCAAGGTGTGGATGTGGGGCTCCTGGATCAAGTACCGCGACAAGCCCCTGACGGTTTCCTGGAACTATCACTGCGGCCGGGTGATGTACACCACGCTGCACACCCACGCGGACGACGGCAGCGCGGTCGCGGGTTACGAACTGCTCCTGCAGGAAAAGGTGATGTTCTACCTGTTCCTGGAACTGCAGACGTGCGCCGCGCCCAATCTGGTGGAGTAGCCGCCTGGGGCAGCGTCTGGGCCGCCCTTGCGGCGGCTCTTGCCATCCACCTCCGTTTTATCCTGGCTTTTCCGTGTTTTTTCAGGGTTCGCGCTGAGAGGAAATCCAGTGACCTTGCGCCATGTCCACGATGGGCTCGATCATTCGATCTGGCCGATGCAGACGCCGTCGTCAGAACAGATGCCCGAGCAGCATTCGCTGGCGTTCTGGCAGGAAGCCCCGAACGGCAGGCATTCGTTCACGTTGGGCATGCAGATGAAATCGATGCACAGTGCGCCGTCGCAGCAGTCGCCATTGGTGGTGCAGACGGCTCCCAGCGCGCTGCATTCCCCGGCGCACACCCAACTGCCCGTGCCGTCGGGAAGGCAGATGCCCGAGCAGCATTCATCGCCGAAACTGCATTCTGCGCCTGTTTCGAAGCAGGTACCGGAATCCGGAGAAAAGCAGCGGGTGACGCCCAGCAGAGTCTCTTTGCACAGCCGCTGGCCGCCGTTGGGGCCCGATGGACAGCAGTTGGTGGCCTGTCCCATCCAGCAGATTTCGCCTTCGGGCATGCATCCCAGCGCCTTTTCGCAGCGCAGAACGCCGGTCCCCTCGTATTCGGAGCAGATTCCCGAACAGCAGTCGGTGTCCACGAGGCAGATCTCGCCCCAGGGGCGGCAACCCGAGTTGAACTGGCACACCGCCACGCCGGTGCCGGGGTCTGCGCATACACCGGAGCAACATTCGTGATACCCCGTGCAAGGTTCGCCCACCGTCTGGCACTGGGCCATGACCGGACACAGTCCATCCGGGCCGCATACACCGGAGCAGCAGTCGGCTCCCGTGGTGCACAGTTCGCCGCCCGCACGGCAAGAGTTCAACTGTAGACAGCGCATTTCTTCACCGATGGAATCACAGGCGCCGCTGCAGCAGGATGCGTCGTCGCCGCAGGTTTCGCCTGATACCAGGCAGGAGGATCCACTGGGACCGCAGATCTGGCCGTCGCAGTTGTTGGAACAACAATCGGAATCCGCCGTGCAGGCGCTGCCCTGCACCGCGCACAGTTCTTCACCGCACGTTCCGCCCATGCATGAAAGCGAGCAACAGTCCACCGCCAACTGGCAGGGGTCGCCCGTACCCGCGCAGCCTCCGGCCACGCAGACGCGTGTGCCCGATGCCGACAGTTCGCAGCGTCCCGAGCAGCACTCAGAGGAAACGAGGCATTCCTCGCCGATGTCGAAGCACAGGCCGGTGGGCCCTAGGCAGATGTTTTGTTCGCAACGTCCTGAGCAACACGCTTCCGGCGTTTCGCAGGCGGCACCCGTAGCCAGACAATTGTTGTTGTTCGTATTGTTGGTTGTATTGTTATTGATGTTATTTGTATTATTTATATTATTGCTATTGTTCGTATTGTTGGTGTTGTTGGTGACGGGGGCTACTTCGCCGTCGTCGCAGGCGATTCCGGTGAACAGCCAAGAAGAAAGAAGGATGCAGAAAAAGGCGGAAGTAGAACGAATATTAAAAAATGGGGTTTGCATGGAGCACCTCCTTTGTCCGGGAAGTGATTTCAGCCGGGTGGACCGGTTCACTTTTTTTCCTGGTTGATTGACAAAAACGCCGGATTTCCCGGAACACCTGTCATCGTCGGTATACCCGTTTCGAAAAAAGGAAGGGGAATCCGGAAAAAAGCTGGCATTGGCGCAAATCAGCGAAAATACAGATCCAGCATGAAGTTGGTCAGCAAGTACAGGGCCACCAGCAAGCCAGCCAAAATCAGTAGCATGCGGGTACGAACGGGCATTCCTTCGGAAATCGGTTCCACATGCAAGGAATCGCCGCCCACGTGGTTGAGCACCCAAGCGTCGTGATTGCACACGGAATCCATAAAATCTTGGGCGTCGCCATCACGGTGAAAAAAAAGGGAGCGTCCCAGTTGGGGGTCGAAG
>CAZEZP010000058.1:0-2541 GCA_964516435.1 uncultured Kofleriaceae bacterium
GAGCGCGCACGCAGGCCGGGCCGGGGCGTCACGGGAAAAATCCAGAAACAGGAGGGAAACCTACTGTCCGGGATGGATGTAGAAGCCCACCGCGCCCGGCATGACGTGGTCGATGCCGTCGAGCGCCATGCAGTGCAGTTCGGCGATCAGACCGATGTAACTTTCGCCGCGCGCGCGGTAGTAGGGCGCGTAAATTCCGAGCGCCACGTTGAAATCTCCCGCTTCCCACGGGTAGACGTCTTCCGTGGTCTGCACGTATTCCACGAGTTGCTCGTACGTCATGCTGCCCGCGGGGATGACGCCGGCCACGGACGCGCAGCCATCGGGACTTACGCCCAGGGGCGCATAGTCGTACGGAACCGGGGTGCTGCGGATGGGAGTGGCCGAAACATCCCAGGCCGTGACCACGGTGCGGCCGTTGCCCAATGTCACAGGGTCGATCACGAGGAACTGGTCGAAGAGATCCGAATCGATTCGCAGGTCGCGATGCGTGAAGACCTGCCGCTGCCCGCGAACCACGTGCATCGGCCCCGAGTTCTGCTGCAGGTCCCATGGATCCGCCGGGTGGACACCCCACGCGAAGACGCAGTACTCCAGGACTTCCGGATGCAGGATGCCCCAGGCCGCCGTCGCGAATTCCACGCGCACCTCTATGGGCGGATTCAACTGCAGCGTGGTATGCCCGAGTTGCGTCTTGTGCACGTACAGGCAATCGTATCCGTTCGCTCCGTCCGGAACGCATTGGGGCTGGTTTTCCAGCGCGCACTGGACGCCCAGGTCCAGATGGTAGGCGCTCCACCGGCTGCATTCGGGATAGTATTCGGCGAAGTAGTGCCACACCCAGCCGCAGCCATACATCGGCAACTCGGGCTGATCCACGCAGTACCACTGGTGGTCTGGAAACTCCACGCACGCCTGGTGGATGGAGCACTCGCCCGTGCTGTCCGGTCCCGAGCACGGCTCCGGATTCGCGCAGATCTGGCGCCCGCTCGGAAACTCCACGCAGTGCTGCCCCTCCATGCAGATGTCCCCTTCCGTGCACGGCGTGCCCGGCGGCAGGCACAAAAGCCCCTCGTCCACCAGTCCGTCGCAGTCGTCGTCGATTTCATTGCAGACCTCGTCCACGGGATGCACGTCGCCCTCGCAGGGCCCCCACGCCGGAAACTCGTCGTGCGTGTCGATGCACGTAGCCGTCCCCATCGAGCAGGCGCCCTTCCCGCCCGCGTCCGAGGGCCCCGAGTAGCACAGGGTCGTATGCCCCACGACGCAGCCCTCCGACGGGCTGCAGAAGCAGGTGTCCTCCCGGCAGGTGCCGCCATCGGGGAAACCCTGGAACCGGCACAGCCCGTGGCATTCTTCCGGAACGCAACTCCCTTCGACGGAAGAATCATCGCCGACGTCGTTTTCCACGTCAAAGCCCGCGTCCGGCGGCGCTTTCTTCGTGGCGTCGGGGCCGCAACTCGAAAGAAAAAGAGGCGAAAGGAAAACCGTGAAGATGAAAAAAGAAAGTCGTGTCAAGGATTCAAGCATCGCATTCCTCTCCATGAGTCAGGAAACCAGTCCGAAAATCCACCCAGGCGAATTGCCGCTCCATGAAACCGGCAACATGAAACTCCTTTTCATGCGCGTTCCAATTTGAAGCCAATATGTAAATAAAAAAATGTAATAAAATATCTTTTCAAAAAAATAAAATAACACCACTTTCTATTTTCTTGTGAAAAATCGTATTTGTCAAGTAAAAACAATTTGACATGCG
This sequence comes from uncultured Kofleriaceae bacterium, assembly GCA_964516435.1. Classification (GTDB taxonomy): domain Bacteria; phylum Myxococcota_A; class Polyangia; order HGW-17; family HGW-17; genus HGW-17. Next base: position 1,757 of record CAZEZP010000058.1, read on the forward strand.
CCGGCAGAGGAAAAAACCGGTGGCTTGACCCGGAACACGGGTTCTGGTATGCCGCCGTGCATCCGGGTGCCGCCGGAAGTTTTCCGGCGGCCGGGAAGCCGGTGCGAAACCGGCGCGGCCCCCGCCACTGTGACCGGGGACGAACGCGGCATGATGCCACTGCGGAAACACCCGTGGGAAGGCGCCGCCAGTAGGAAGATCCGGAAGCCAGGAGACCGACCCGGCGTACACCGTTTCGCAGGCATGAAGGCTGCGGAGCGGCGGTTGCGGAGGGCGACGCGTGTCCATCTGGCTTGCCGTATTTCTATTGCTATCCAGCGCATCCGCGGGGGAGAACGCCGCCAATGGCCATGCCGCCGGGAACGAAAACGCCAACGGCCAAACCGCACGGGCCGCGGACGCCGGGAACGAAAACGCCAACGGCCAAACCGCACGGAACGCGGACGCCGGGAACGACGCCGCCAATGGCGAGACCGCCAATGGTGCGGCGGCCGATGGCAAAGACGAAATCCGCGTGACGGGCAAGCGGGTGCGCCCGGAGAGCCCGAAGCGGGAACGCACGCTGTTTTCCGCCACGCTTGCCGTAGCCGAGACGCTCGCTTCCGGGCGCTGGTTCGGCGCCGAACTGGCGCGGCGCAGCCCGGCGCTGGCCGTGCGCGCCTCCGGCGGCGATCTGCACAGCGCCTATCTGATCGTGCGCGGCGCCTCTCCCGTGCAGATGGCCTATTTCCTCGACGGACTGCCGCTCCTGGCCGGGTTCGGCGGCCTGCTGGACGCGGCCGGCC
>CAZEZP010000059.1:0-3470 GCA_964516435.1 uncultured Kofleriaceae bacterium
CCTTCACCCCGCCGCCCACCGCCACCTCCTGGCCGAAAAGCGTCTCGCTAACGGTGCAAGCCGGAGCAGAAGGACAATCCTTCAGCCCCTTTGTTCTGGGTTCCAATCTCCCAAACTGGCTTTCCAAAGAGCAATTTGAGAGCGAACAGTTCCGCAAGCGCGTAGTAGCCTCCGGTCTAACACTCATCCGCATCCCCGGCGGCTCATTCAGCGATGAATACGGCTGGCTGAGTTGCGAGATGGGCGAAAACATCCCCGGTGCGCTGCCCTGCACGCATGATTGGGTGCGCCGCCCCACCGATTTCATCAACTTCTTTCGCGGCGTAGAAGCCTACGGACGGCGCATCGAGCCGATGTTCATCGTCAACGTCAACGCCACCGCGCAGGAAGCCGCCGCAGTCGTGGCCTTCTTCAATGCCAAAGCAGGCGACCCAACCGTCATCGGCCTGGACCGCAACGGCTTTGATTGGAAAACCGCCGGGCATTGGGCCGCTCTGCGCGCCGAGCATGGCAACCCCGAACCGCTCAACATCCGCTTTTGGGACATCGGCAACGAAATCTATGGCGGCAAATTCGGCAAACCAGGCTGTAGTTCCAGCGGCTGGGAAACCACCTGGACCTGCCTGGGCGATGAGTACATCCTCGGCACAGAGCAAAACGACGGCGTGGCGCAAATGCGCGCGGCCATGCTCCAGGTGGACCCGAACATCCTGGTCGGCGCGGTCGGCGGCGGAGACGCGGTGAGCGGTTCAACCTGGAGCCGCGCCGTTTTGGAGAGTTACGACAAAAATTACGACTATTTCGTTGTTCACGCCTACCCCTCCTACTACCTGCTCGGCAACCCGCGCGCCGAAGAAGATACCATCCTTGCCATGCCGCAGCAATACTGGCCGACCGTTTTCTCCGGCATTGAACGCGCCATGCAGGCCTACGCGCCCGGCGCGAACATTCCGGTTGTGATGAACGAATACGAACTTGTGCCGCCCTGGGGCAAAGTGGACACGCGCAACTACATGAACAAGCATATAGACGCGCTCTTCCTGGCCGATTCGCTTGGGCTGATGATTTCGCTCGGCGTGGACATGGCCGCCCAATGGGACGTGATGAACGGCAAATCGGACGACTACGGCAACGAATTCGGCCTGATGCGCGCCGACGGCTCGAACGAACGCCAGCCCAAATACTACATCTTCCCGCTCTGGGCGCGTTTTGGCAACACCCTGCTCCCGCTCGAATCGACCGCCGACCCCGCCACCGAGCTCAGCGCCTATGCCGGGCGGCTCGAAGACGGCACCCTCACCCTGCTGGTCATCAACAAAAACCGCGCCCAAACGACCGCCGCCATCACTTTTGACGGCATGCAAACCATCACCGGCGGCCTGGCCGATACCCTGACCGCCCCCTCGCTCGATTCAACAGCCATCACCTTCAACGGCAACCCCAACCCTGCCGATGACCTCGCCGATGCGCCAGCCTCGCTCATCCCCAGCGCAAGCGGCAACACGCTGGAATACACCTTCGCGCCCATCTCGGTCACGCTCCTGCGCATCCGCGCACAGCCCTGAACCATCTCTCAACCTCTCGAAGGCTCAGAGCCCGGAAACCACTCCGCTCCGCAAGCCTTCAAGACGTTTCACACAGGAGAATCCCATGCAAAACTTCATGAACGGCGTCAACCTGGGCGGCTGGCTCTCCCAGTACCGTCAATATAGCCACGAACACTTCCAAACCTTCATCACCCGCGCCGACATTGAGCAAATCGCCGCCTGGGGCTTCGACCACATCCGCCTGCCGGTCGATTACCCCGTCCTCGAATCCGATGACTCCCCCGGCCAATACCGCGAAGACGGCTTTCAATACATTGATTCGTGCATCGAATGGTGTCGCGCCGTCGGCCTGGGAGTGGTCTTCGACCTGCATCAGGCCCCCGGCTACTCATTCGATAACACCCTCCGCCCCGAAACCATGCACCTGAACGTGCTTTTCGACCAGGAAGCCGCCCAAAAACGCTTCATCGCCCTGTGGCAGGCCATCGTCCATCGTTACCACAACGCGGGCATCCCCATCATCTTTGAACTGCTCAACGAAGTCGTCCTGCCCGAAAGCGGCCCCTGGAACGCCCTGGCGCATAAAACCGTCGCCGCCCTGCGCGCGATTTCCCCCGATTGCAAAATCATGATTGGGGGAAACAACTATAATGCCGCATCCGAGCTCAAAAACATCGCCCGGCTCGATGACCCCAACGTCCTATACACCTTCCACTTCTACGAGCCGTTCCTGTTCACCCACCAGAAAGCATCCTGGACGCAAGTTGTCCGCGAATTCGACCAGACCCTCGAATACCCCGGCTTCTTCACCGGCCTGGGCGAATTCCTGGCGCGCGCCCCGCATCACCGCGAAGGCTACGGCTGGCTGATAGACCGTCCCCTCAACCGCGCCCTCATGCGCGAATTTCTCCTGCCGGTCTTCGACTTCATCCAGGAAAGCGGTCACGTCCCTTACTGTGGCGAATACGGCGTCATAGACTGCGCCCCCGCCGAAAGCCGCCGCAACTGGCACGCCGACCTGCTCGACATCTTCAAGCAATACAACATCGGGCGCGCCGTCTGGTCTTACAAAGGCATGAGTTTCCTCCTGGTCGATTACGCCGGCCAGGTTGCCGACCCGCTCCTTATCAAAATCCTGACGAAGAAATAGCCATGCCCCCCATCGGTCTGCTCGTCTCCCAGGTTGGCTACGACCTGCGCGCGCCCATGCGCGCCCTGTGGCGCGGCGCATTGCCCGCAGGCGCAATGTTTCGCATCCAGGATGAGAACGGGCAAACCATCCTCAAAAAACCGCTCGCATTTTGGGGAAAATGCTGGGGAAGCGACTGGTGGATTGCCGATTTTTCAGATTTGACCCGCGCCGGGACGTTTACCCTGACCATTGAAGGAGATGGATTCCCCACTGCCGCCTGCCCGCCGTTTTCGGTGGGCGAGTACCACCTGTGGCATTCTACCGTTAAGACCGTTGCCATCGAACAATTCGAACAACGCGCCGAACAGGCCCGCTTTGGCAACGGCTGGAAAGATTGCGGCTCCGACATGCGCGAGGTGGGAAGTCACACCGGGGCGCTGATTGGCCTGCTCGACCTGCTCAACATCGGTCTGGAATGGCTGGGGCGCGAAGACGGCCTGCGCCTGGCGCGTCAAATCATGCGCGGCTGCGATTACCTCGTCCTGTGCCAGCAGCGCGCCGCCGATTTGGGCTGGCCGCCCGGCAGCGTTGTCCACGAAATTCCCAACCATCCCGTTCTCATCCCGCAAGACCAGGGGCAGTTTGTCGTCGCCCTCGCCAAAGCCTCCCGCTACATCTACGAACTCGACCGCGCGCGCGGCATGGACTACCTGAATCGCGCCGCCGCGGCGTATGAATTCCTCACCCGCCAGTGTCAGCCCGCCGCCCTGCCGCATTTTTCCGCCAAACTG
>CAZEZP010000060.1:0-71071 GCA_964516435.1 uncultured Kofleriaceae bacterium
CACGGGCCGGACTCCTCGCACGCATCGACGAACTGCTCGGCGGCGCCGGGCCGGATGCCGTGGATGCGCTGGCGTGCTGCCGCGGACCGGGGTCGTTCACGGGTATTCGAATTGGACTGAGTTTTGCCAAAACGCTGGCCGCTATCCGCAAGATCCCCCTGTATCTCTTCGATTCATTCGATCTGCATCTGATGCTGCAAAAACCGGATGCCAATCCGGTGTGGGTGCTTCTGGATGCGCGGCGCGACGAACTCTACGCCATGGCCCGCGGCGAAACGGCCCCCGACGCCGGCGCCGCGCGCGTGGCCTCACTTTGGAACATCCTGGAATCAGCTTCCCCAAATGCCCGGTTCTTGGGTTCCGGCGCTGTCCTGCACCGCCACGCGTTGGAAGAACGCTTCGGCCCCGGATGCGTATCCATTGTCCAGCCCGACGCCCGCACCCTGCACGAGGTGGCCCGAAATTGCCTGCTTGCCGCATCTCCCGTGGATCCCGTCCGGGCCGAGCCGCTGTACCTGCGCGCGTCCGATGCGGAACTGAACCTGGCGGCGGGCCGCATCCGCTCCGCGTGGAACCGCGTGCTTTCGCCCTCACAGGAGGAACCATGAACGCATCTTCTCCCGCTCTCCCGTCCCCTGTCCTCCTCACCGGGGTGGCCGGTTTCATCGCCTCCCGCACGGCGCACTTCCTGCTGGATGCGGGCGTGGAAGTCATCGGCGTGGACAACCTCAACGATTATTACGACGTGCGACTGAAGCGCCACCGGCTGGAAGGACTCCTGTCCCGCAGGGGCTTCGCCTTCCACGAGCTCGACATCGAAAACCTGGCGGCTCTGCGCCTGCTCTTCGAGGTGCGCCGCCCGGCGGCCGTGCTCAACCTGGCGGCGCGGGCCGGCGTGGGCTACAGCCTGAAAAATCCCCACGTGTATCTGACCACCAACGCCAACGGAACGCTCAACCTGCTCGAATGCATGCGCGCGTTCGGCGTACGCAAGATGGTGCTGGCGAGCACGTCGTCGCTGTACGCGGGACTTCCCATGCCGTTTTCCGAGTCCCTGCCGGTAAACACACCCATCTCGCCGTACGCCGCCAGCAAGAAGGCCGCCGAAGTCATGGCCTACACGTACCACTTCCTGTTCGGCCTGGACGTGTCGGTGGTGCGCTATTTCACTGTGTTCGGCCCTGCGGGGCGTCCGGACATGAGCATCTACCGCTTCATCCAGTGGATTCTGCACGGGAAGAAACTGCAACTCACGGGCGATGGCTCCCAGAGCCGCGACTTCACGTTCGTGGACGACATCGCGCGCGGCACCATGGCCGCCCTGGCGCCGGTGGGATTCGAAATCATCAACCTCGGCGGCGGCCGCAATCCCCGCAGCATGCGGGAAGTGATTGCATACATCGAGCAGAAACTGGGGAAAACTGCCGACATCGAGCATCTGCCGATGCCCCCCGAAGACATGCCGGCGACATGGGCCGATATTGAAAAGGCTAGCCGTCTGCTGGGCTGGAAGCCTGAAATCTCCCTGGAAGAGGGTCTCGAGCGCACCATCGAATGGCACTTGGCCCACCGGGATTTTCTCGCTTCCCTGCGCATGTGAGGACGGCGCCCGCCTCCCCCGCCCACACGGCGCTTGCGCCTGAAAACGGCAGCCGCTTGAGCGTTCTTCCTCCACCGGGGGGAGGGTTGCTCGTTTTCAGAAGGGTTCCGTGGAGAAAAGGAGGGCTACGACAGGACTTCCTCGATGTAGAGGATGCGGGTGCAGTGCGGGCACTGGAAGAGTTCCTTCATGTCGTAGAGTTGGTTGAACATCTGGGGCGGAATGCCCATGTTGCAGCCCAGGCAGCGGCTGGCTTCCGCCTTGGCCACCGGGGGGAAGCGGCGCTTGGCCAGAAAGTCGTACTTGCGGTACACGGCCTTGTCCAGTTGCTGCACCAACTGCTCGCGCTGCGTCTTCATGCGCTCCAGTTCGTCGTCGATCTCCCGGGTCTTGGCGGCATACTGCGCCTCCCGCTGGGCCAGCACCGACCGGAAGCCGTCGATTTCGGCCTGGCGGGCCTGCACGTCGGCGCGGCGCTTCTCCACCGTCTCCATGAGCGAGAGCACTTCGGCCTCGTGTTCCTTGAGGCGCTTGCGGATGCTGTCGAGATCCTTCTGCAGGGCCACGTATTCCTTGGCCGACTGCACCTGGTCGATGGCGTGCATGCGCTTCTGGATGCGATCCTCCTCTTCCGCGAGCGTTTCCTCCCGCATGCGCTTCCAGGATTCCACCTCGTCGAGGCTTTCGATTTCCAGGCGCAAGAGCCGCTCGAGTTCCTCGATGTCCTTTCGCATTTCTGCCAGTTCACCGGGCATGCGGGCCCGCTCGGTTTCCAGTTCCTGCTGCCGGGCGTCATGCTGCTGCAACGCGAGAAGTCGACGGATTTGCTCGATCACGGGGCCACCTCACGGGAAGGACCGCCGCCGTGGATTGCCGGCGGTCGGATTTCGTGGGCCCACCTGGACTCGAACCAGGGACCAACCGGTTATGAGCCGGTGGCTCTAACCAACTGAGCTATAGGCCCATGGCGCATGCAGGTTTATGAAAGGCGGAAAAAAAAGCAAGAAAAAACGAAAACTTCCTCACTTTGGCGGTCCGGAGGAAGAAGAATCGCCGACCGCAGGATGCAATTCCCACAGGAAACGGAATGGACAGTCCCCGGAAGAGGCGGGGCCTGGCACCGCAGGCAGGCGTGAGAGCACCCGCTGCACCAGTTCCTGGGGCAGGGCCGTCCCCGATGCCTGCCAATGCCAGCCCTGCGCATCCAGGCGCAGTTGCATCACCGGGGACTTCGACGCCCAGAATGCCGCCAGGGAAGCGGCGAACTTCAGCAGGGGTTCCAGTTTGCGCACCAGGATCTTCGAATCGGAGAAATCCGCCTTCTCGACGACAGGCGAAGGAAATTTCCAGGACTGCGCCAAGTCCGCATACACGTGCGCGAAATGGGCGCGCCGGGCGGAATCGGCCGCCAACTCGGGACAGGTGGCCTTCAGCCTTTCCTCGGGAACCGCATCGGAAAAGCCGCTCAGCCAGAAGGCGCGCGCCAGTACCGGGATGAAATCGTGCCACACGCCTTCCGGAATGCGGGAGCACAGGGTCCGGAATGCATCCAGCGCCACCGGCGGACGGCAAATCTGCACCAGTGCCTGGACGATGGCCGCCCGCGGCGCGTGCTCCTCGGGAAATCCGCGGGAAAGCACCGCCGCGGCCTCGCTGCACCGCCCGTCAGACAGGAGCAGGCTCGCAAAATCCACCACGTAGTAGCGGGCATCGGGCACCTTGGGGTGCTCCATCAACTTGTAGAAATAGGGGATGGCGGCCGCGCCCTGCACATGGGCGGAATAGTAGGCGAAACGCTCCAGCGCCGGCGCGCTCACGCCAGGCAGATGATACAGGTATTCCAGATGCAGCAGACTTTCCTGCCGGTAGTTCTGGATGCTGCGCAGTTTCCTGCGGTACTCGAGCACATCCGTTGCCGGGGCGTCCTTGGGCGGCGGCACCTGCAGGGCGCTCTCCTCCACGTCGGCCAGGCGCCACAGGAGCACCGCCAAATAGAAATGCTCCTTCCAGTTCTTCTCCCCGGAAATCATGACCTTGTAGCGCTGGCGCTCCAGCGTGCGGTCGTGCAGTTGCATGCGCTCCACGTAACGCGGGCGCAACTCGAAATCCGAAAGCGGGGAAAAAGCCGGAATTTCCAGATGGAAGGTTTCCACCCGCGGTTCCGGGCAGGTGGAAACGGAAGGTCTGGGAGGATCGGGAACCGGCGCGGTTCTCGAGCGGGAAACCGGCCGCTGCGTGCAGGAGACGGCCACCAGCGGCAGCACAAGCAGACAGATCCATAAACGCCGGTTCAACTCCATGGCGCAAGAATACGCAAAAAACGGCTGAAATGCGAACAGTTTTCCATTTTCCCGTCTGCCGCCGGCTTCCGATTGCGATGCTTTGCCGGCGGGGGTCGGCGGAGTATTTCAATCGGATTTTCGCGCGGGGGGCTGCGATGCTCCGCCACCGAAGGCCGGCGGCATGGCCAATTCGAGGAAAACCGGCCGAGAAAAAACCTGGCATTGCCTGTCCCGAAACGGCAAGTGCGTCTTGCGAAACTGGCAACGGGTTTCACCGTGTGGAGACGAGCCGGTATCGACCGTCGAATGCGTGGGCGCGCCGGCCGGCCACCCGGTCGGGGAAAAGCCCCTCCCGCCGGTGCGGTGGTCCGGGTTCCAGCGCGAGTCCCCCCGGTTTCAGAGAGTGCGTGCGGCGCTCACAGGGTCCAGATGGTTTCGGCGGCACCGGGCGCAGTCACCCACAACTGCAGGCCGATCTCGGTGGCAGGCCCCTGGAAGTATTCCAGCACCATGGCATGGGGGCCGGCAGTCAGCGTGACCTTGCCGTCGGCATCCTGGAAGGAATGCACGCCGTCGTTGTCCACGACCAGTTTCCCGTCGATGAAGAGTTTCGCGCCGTCGTCGGAACCAAGGCGAAAGCCGTATTCTCCCGCCGCCGTCACGGTGAAGGTGCCGGTGTAGCGGATCGCGAACCATTCGAAGCGGTCCGTGACACCGGGGAAGCCGTTCCTGAAGTCCTGCACCGGTATGTCGAGCTTCCGGGTGTAGATGGAACCCACGGGGGTCATCTTCGTCAGGTCGGGCAATTTCTCGGTGTCCTCGGCCAGGTAATAGATGTCGCCCTTGAGCGCGCCGGGAATGGCTTTCGCGGTGCCGAACACCGAGGACTTATCGTCGGCTTCGGCGGTAACCCCGGCACCGCCGGCCGGTGGCGCGGCCTTGCCGTCGGCTTCGGAATGGCTGCGATGGGGGTGGCCGCTGCAGCGATGACGCGGGGTGCAGGCGGAAAACGCACCCAGGATGAACGTGACCAGCAGTACTCTCTTCAGCATGAAAAGCCTCCTGTTACCCAAATAATGATGGGACCATGTCCTGCGGGCAACGCGTGATGCCTATCAGATTGACTTATTTTTTGCAAGCTGGCATTTCCTCTTTCTGGAGTTCCATGCGGAATGGCTTTGAAAAGACTTTATTTCCCTGGAATTTGAACTTTCTACACATGAAAAACATAAAATTTATTCCGACAAATCCTGCGCCCACATCCCCGCTCCGGGGATTCGGATCTCCCTGCCCGGCGAGGCGCGGTCCCCTGCGACACGTTTTCAGTGAAATTCTTCATTGGAATCAGGGAAGGGGACCGGACGCCTGGGAATTCAGATGTTCCATGAGGCCCGAAAAGCCCTTGTTCTTCAGGATTTCGGCAAACGTGGAGCGATAGTTGCGCACCAGGCTGACCTCGTCCGTGAGAACGTCGTAGATGCGCCAGCCGGCCTTGGTCTTCTGGAGCCGGTAGGTGATGTCCACGGGCGAGGAGGACTTGGAGGAGCGGGAAAGCCGCGTGCTGATCTGCGCCTTGTCCTCCTTGATTTTCTCGCCCGTGATGGCGACCGTGTAGCCGGCATGGTCATAGAGCTTCTTCAGGTAGTTGCGCTGCAGCATGGCCGTGAAGGCCACCGTGAAGCGGGCCCGCTCCTCCACGGTGCGCTTTTCCCATTCCCCCAACAGCGCAGCCTCGGCCATGGTGGCAAAATCAAAATAATCATGCAGGCTGTCGAGGAACGCCTGCTTCTGGGCATTGGTCATGTTTTTCGTGATTTTGGCCTTCACGGCATCTTGGAACTGTTGGATCTTCTCTTTCGGCGAAGTTGCATCGGTCGAGGAAGGACGGCACTTGTCAGCGGCCGGCTGGGATTTTCCCGGCTCGCAGGGAGTCTGCGCCGCCGCCGGAAACGCCACGAAGGAAACGAAAAGCCAAATGAGCCATTTCGCGTGGAAAAGCATGAAAGACCTCCTTGACATGGAAAACGGATGAAACCGCCCCGTATTCAATGCGTGCGAAGCGGCTCAGGGAACGATGCGGGAACCCACGGCCCGGCCCAGGAGGGCATCCCGCATGGCACCGGGCGTGCGCAGCGCCACCACGGTGACCGGCAGCCGGTTCTCCCGGGCCATGGCGACGGCGGAAGCGTCCATGATGCGCAGATTCAGGCGCAACACGTCGTCGTAGGTCACTTCCGGAAGGAATTCGGCCGCGGGATTCCTGCGCGGGTCGTCCGTGTAGACGCCATCCACCTGCGTGGCCTTGACGAGGCAGTCGGCGCCGATTTCCAGCGCCCGCAGGACGGCGCCCGTGTCCGTGGTGAAATACGGATTGGACGTGCCGCCGCCCAGAATGGCGACCTGAGCGCGTTCCAGCGCGGCCCGCACAGCCGCCACCGAGAAGGGTTCCATCAGGTTTCCCACCGGGAAAGCGGAAAAGGCCCGGGCAGAAAGTCCGTATGCATCGAAATAGGCCGCCAGAGCCGCGGCATTCATCAGGGTGGCCAGCATGCCCAGCGAATCCCCCACGTGGCGCGGAATACCCAGCGCCGACGCGGATGCGCCGCGGAACAGATTGCCGCCGCCCACGACGATGGCGGTCTCGATGCCGGCCTCGCGGACCTTGCGCACCTCATCGCACACATAACCCATCATGGCGGGATCCCACCCATGGGTCATGCCCCCCATGAGCGCTTCACCGGAAATCTTCAGCAGAATGCGGGAAACGGCAGGCATGCGGACGGATTCGTCACTTGTTCATTTCCGCGGCGACGTCCTTGGCCAGGTCGTAGACGCGCTTTTCGAGGCCTTCTCCGAGTTCCCAGCGCACGAAGCGGCGGACGGAGATCTTTTCGCCGATCTTGGCCGTCACGTTGTTGACCATGTCGGTGATGGTGATCTTGGTGTCGAACGCGAAGGGCTGATCCATCAGGCAGACTTCGCTGTAGAACTTGTTGATCTTGCCCTCCACGATCTTCTCGATGACCTTGTCGGGCTTGCCCTCGTTGCGCAGTTGTTCGATGTAGATCTCGCGCTCGTGGGCGATCACTTCCGCCGGAACTTCCTCACGGCGCACGTACTGCGGCGAAAAGGCCGCGATGTGCAGGGCGATCTGGTGCACCAGATCCCGGAAATCCTCGGTGCGGGCGGCGAAATCGGTCTCGATGTTGACTTCCAGCAGCACGCCGATGCGGCCGCCGCCGTGGATGTAGGCATGCACCATGCCTTCCGCAGCGATGCGCCCGGCCTTCTTGGAAGCCGTGGCCAGACCCTTCTTGCGCAGGTAGTCCTTGGCCTTCTCCATGTCGCCGTCGCATTCGGCGAGCGCCTTCTTGCAGTCCACCATGCCGGCGCCGGTGACCTGTCTCAATTCCTGAACCATGGCAGCAGTGATGTTCGCCATTGTCTCAATCCTTTCCTTTCATCGAAATGAAAAAAGTCGAAAAATTTCAAAAACTAGCGGCCGGCGGGACGGCCGGAACCATCGGGAACCAGTTTCACGGTCTTGCCGGAGGTGAACACCACGTCCACATCGGACGCGTGCGCTTCGTCTTCCGCCATCGCGCGCGGAGCCGGACGCGTTTCGGCCGCCGGGGCTTCCGTCATCACGGGCCGGTCCTTGGCCTGGGCCGAGCCGGCGATCACCGCATCGGCGATCTTGGCGGCGAACAGGCGGATGGAACGGATCGCGTCATCGTTGCCCGGAATGATGTAGTCGATGGCATCGGGGTCGCAGTTGGTGTCGGCCAGCGCCACGATCGGAATGCCCAGCGTGCGGGCCTCGGACACGGCAATGCGCTCCTTGGTGGGGTCCACCAGGAAAATGGCCGACGGCAGGTGCCGCATGTCCTTGATGCCGCCCAGATTCTTCTCGAGCTTCTTGCATTCGCGGTCGATCTGGAGGCGCTCCTTCTTGGTCAACTTTTCCATCGTGCCGTCCTTGCGCATCTCCTCGAAACGCTTCAACTTTTCGATGGATCCCTTGACCGTGGCGAAATTGGTCAGCGTGCCGCCCAGCCAGCGGTTGACCACGAAGAACTGCCCGGCGCGGGATGCTTCCTCAAGGATGACGTCCTGGGCCTGCTTCTTGGTGCCCACGAACAGGATGGATCCGCCCTGGGCCGCCACGCGCTCCACGAAACGGTAGGCGCGATTGAACAGAGGCAGGGTTTCCTCGAGATTGATGATGTGGACGCCATTGCGCACGCCGAAGATGTACCGCTTCATCTTGGGATTCCACCGGCGCGTCTGATGGCCGAAGTGGACGCCCGCCTTGAGCATTTCCTCGATGCTGACGATGTCCTGGGAAACGGGGTTGGTGCTGGTGTTTTCGTTCTCGCTCATGTCTTCTCCTTCTGGCGTTGAGCCTCCGCATGGCTTTTCATGCCCCTTCAACCCGCATCGGGCACGCCACGGGGAACCATGCGTGGGTGATGGTGGACGCCCCTCTACGAGGGCGCCCTCCATTACCACCAAATTCACGCCATTGCAAGAGAAAATGATCGAAATCGCACACCCCCGACGGGGGCGCAGGACGGCCACGGGGCGCGGCGGTCCGGAAGAAACCCGAATCAGTTCGCGGGGGGCTTCACGTTGGGAGCAGGCGAAGGAGCATCCCCGGTCTTCTGCGTGTTTCCGGGATTCTGCTGCTGGATTTCCTGGCGCAGGCTCTCCAGGGCGTTCCTGGCCTTGGCATTGCCCTTCTGGGCCGCCTTGCGGAACCAGTTTTCGGCCTCCTTGAGATTCTTCTGCACCCCCAGGCCTTCCTTGTACATGTTGCCCAGGTTGTTCATCGAGGGCGCATAGCCGAGATTGGCCGCCTGCAAGTAATACTGGAAGGCGGCATTCATGTCCACATCCACTCCCACCCCCTCGCGATACATGTTGCCCAGCGCATGCATGGCCTCGGGATCCTTCCTGGAAGCCGCCAGGGTGAGCAGTTCCAGCGCCTTGGCTGGATTGGCCTGCGTCCCCCGCCCATCGCGCAGCATCAGCGCCAGCGGCACCATCACCTCCTCCACGCCCTTCTGCAGCAGAATCACATACAGTTTGAACGCCAGTTCCTCGTTGGCCGGAACACCGCCCTCGCCCTTTTCATAGATGCGCGCCAGCAGTTGCATGGCGTTGAGGTTTTCCTGCATGGCCGCCTGGCGCAGCCACTTCTCGGCTTCCACGACGTTGGGAGCCACCCCGATGCCGCGGTAGTAGATCACCCCCAGATAGTACTGGGCCTTCTCGAATCCCTGCTGCGCGGACTTGGTGAACCAGTGGATGGCGTCCGTGAGATTCTCGTTCACGCCTTCCCCGTTGAGCAGCATGTAGGCCACGTTGAACTGGGAATACATGCTCCCCTTCTCCGCGGCCTTGATGTACCACTTGAACGCTTCCTGCTTGTTCTCGGCCACCCCGTTGCCCAGGTAGAACATGCGCCCGTACTCGTTCATGGCGTCCACGTGCCCCTGGTCGGCCGCCCGCTTGTACATCTTCAGCGCCTCCGCCGGATCCTTGGGCACGCCTTCGCCGGTCTCGTAGAGCACGCCCAGGCGGTACAGGGCGGCCGCATATTCCTGATCGGCCGCCTTGCGCAGCCATGTCAGGGCCTGGACCATATCCTTGGAAACGCCCTGCCCCACGAGGTAGCGCAACCCCAGATTATACTGCGCCACGAACGACCCGCGCTCGGCCGCCTTGCGGAACCACTCCACGGCCTTGCCCACGTCCTTCTCCACCCCCTTGCCGTCCAGGTACATCACGGCCACGTCGTTCTGCGCCTCCACGATGCCCTTCTCCGCAGCCGCCAGATACCAGGAAAACGCCTGCTTCTCGTCTTCCACGAGATTGTACACCTCGGGGTCGTACATCTTGGCGAGGTTGTACATGGCCTCCGGATCACCCGCCTTCGCTGCCGCCTCCAATTTCTCCAGGCAGGCCCGGAAATGCTGGATGGCCTCCTCGCGGTTGCTGGGCGTTCCCAGCCCGCGGCGATGCATCACACCCATCCAGAAGTAGGCCATGGGCACGCCCTGGTCGGCCGCCTTCCGGAACAGGGCCAGCGCCTTCTCGTAGTTTTCCGGAACCCCGTTGCCTTCCAGATACGCCAGCGCCAACTTGTAGCGCGCTTCCGGAAGCTCCAGTTCCGCGGCGCGCTTGAGCCAGGACACGGCCTCCTCGGCATCGCGCGCCACGCCAATCCCCTTCTGGTACATCTCGGCCATGCGCAACTGGCAGCGGGCGTGATTCTGCTGGGCGCACCTGCGGTACCATTCCACGGCCGCCGCCGGATTCCGCTCCACGCCGCGGCCTTCCGCCAGCATGCTGGCCACATGCAACTGGGCCTGCACATCGCCCTTTTCGGCCGCCTTGCGGAACCATTCGAACGCCCGGGCCATAGCCGCGGGATCCTGGCTCGACGAGAGCACGATGGCCAGGCGGAACGGCGCCTCCGGATGACCGGCGGAAGCGGCCTTCTCGTACCAGTAGGCGGCCTTGGCCGGATCCTGCGGAACCCCGCGGCCCTTCTCGTAGAGGAAAGCCAGGCTGAACTGCGCCTCCCGATGGTTCTTCCGGGCGGCCTTCTCGTACCAGTAGGCCGCCTTCGCATCGTTGGCCGCCACGCCCGTCCCCTTCTCGTATTTCATGCCCAGGCCGTACATTTCGGCAGGAGTCTTGGTGCAGCCCGAAAATCCAGCCAGAACGAACACAAACACCGGAACGGAAAGGATGTGTCTCATGGATAACCTCGTTTTCATGGGGAACTCGACTCCGCCAGACGTTATACTCCACAACCCGGTTCTTGGAAATTCAAAAAAAAGCAAGTCTGCAAAGACATTCCGGACGCAGTGAGGCGATGCCTTGCAAAACGCCTGCGCCTGTTCCAGGATGCCCGCATCATGCGGTCTCCCTTCGAAACCTGGCAGCGAATCAAACTCAAAATCCTCAGGCACGAGAAGATCCTGTGGATGCTGCACTCGGCCTGGGCGCTCGCCTACGGCATCCTCATCATGATCTTCTTCAAGGGGGATTTCGGACAGGTCCGCAAGCTCCTCTTCTTCCTGATGTTCCTGATGCTGCTCATCCTCGCCTTCGACCGTGTGGCCGACTACGAAAGCCGCAGGGGGGAAAACCGCCGGGGCGTGAAACTGGTGCTCAACTACGTGATGAAGAACATGTATCAGGCCCTCTACTTCTTCATGCTCCCCTTCTACTGGGAAGCCACCTGCCTGACATCCATCCAGTGGGTGTTCACCGCCGCGCTGGGAGTGCTGGCCGTGCTTTCCACCCAGGATCTGTTCTTCGACAACTTCCTGATGGAACGCAAATGGTTCCGCAATATCTACTTTTCCTTCTGCCTTCTGGCCAGTTTCCACCTGATGCTGCCGGTGCTCCTTCCCCTGCCCCTGCATATCACGCTCCCGCTGGCGGCCTTCGCCGCCGCATTCACGTTCTTCCTGCTGCACATGCCGGCCTTCGTCTGGAAGGAGCATCACCTGCGCTGGGTGTTCGCATCCTGCGCCGGCGCCGCGCTGCTGCTGTTCCTGGCGCGTCCCCTGCTGCCTCCCGTGCCGTACCGCGTGGTGCGCACCACCATCACCGGCGAGGCGATCGACGCCAGCGGCGGCGTAACTCCCGCAGGGGTCTATTTCGTTCCCGTCCACGAACTGCAGCATCGCCCCCTGCACGCGTGCTCCCTCATCGAGAGTCCCACGTTTCCCCACGATCTGTTCCGGCACGAATACCGGCACCGCGGCCGGCTCGTGCTCTCGGCCCGCACCTCCCGCCAGGATCTGGGCGGCGGACGTTACCGGCTGGTGTCCTCCCTGGACTGGCGCGACCTGGCCATCCTGGAAACCGGCGGCACCTGGAGCGTTACACTGGTGACAGCCGGCGGCGTAGTCATGGATTCTGCCGAATTCGAGGTGGTGGACACGCGGCCGCGGGAAGCCTCCCCTGAAAAAATCGCAATGACGGCATGGACTTCCCCGCATTTTTCGACTATATCGGCATGCGCGGCCGCCACCGGCGCGGCCTGCAGGGAACGAGGTCTTTCATGGCGTACTATTGCTTCAAATGCGGAAAGGAAGTCGAGTTCGCCGTCAAGGGCGGCATCATGGTGGGCCGTCTGGACATGTGCGAACACTGCGGTGCCTACCTGCACTGCTGCAAGAACTGCGAATTCTACGATCCCGGACTTCACAACCAGTGCCGGGACCCCAACACCGAATTCATCCGGGACCGCGAGGAGCCCAACTTCTGCAATTCGTTCGAATACCGCAATGACGACGCCCCGCCTCAGCGCCCCGACGTCGATTTGGCCAAGTCGAAACTGGAAAATCTCTTCAAAAACCTGAAGTGACGGCTTTTTCGCCGCAACATTTCGCGCAGGATTCCGACAATGGGAGGGAAAGGAGCCGCATCCGCGCGAAAAGCTGATGTCCCTGGAAATCCCTCCTACCCTCGAAAATCCCGCCCTTCCCGTACGCCTGCAGGAAACGATCCGGCCCGCATCCGGCGGCGGCGCCGCAACCTCCCGGTTTTCCGCCTTCTGCCGGGATCTCCTGCGAGACGAGCGCCGCCTGCAGGAAACCATGAAGCGGCTTTCCCGCACCCGGACGCTGGACCCCGTGAATCTGCTGGCATTGCAGGCGCTGGTCCATGCCCACATGCAGCGCATGGAGGTGGTTTCGCGCTGCGTGCAGTCGGTGCAGGGAGCCCTGCAGCATCTGCGCCAGGGCCAGTGACTTCACGCCAGCGGAAAATCGCTGGCGGCGCGGCAGGCATCGTCATGGATGCGGCGCACGGTTTCGGCCTTGGAATCGATGCGGCCCTCGCCCAGTTCCTCGATGAAGCGGCAGGCGGCATGAAAACGGCTGGCGTTCTCGTATTCGCGCACCCATTCCGCCCGGGCGGGCAGCACGGCGGGATCCACCGGCCAGGCGCGGCGGCGCGGCACGACGTGGCGCTTGATTCCCACCCGCCAGGGCTTGGGCGTGAGCCGCGCGCGAAAACAGCGCTGGTTGCGGCACATGTACACGTACATGGGATCACAGCCGAGCGCATGAAAGAGTTCGTCCACCTGCGGGTCTTCGGACGAGAACGTGCGGTGCATGGCCAGCACGCGCAAACCCGCCGGCGTGCGGTACACGCGCAGGCGCCAGTCCGGATGGCTTTCCAGAAAGAGCCGGATCCGCTTCATGGCGTTCTTCTGGGGGTCGTGGGGCAGGACCTTCGCGAGCGTGACGGCCAGGCCGGGCGTCAGGGCGAATGCCGCCAGGGTGAGCAGCAACAGCATCCCCAGCGAGTGGTGGCGGTACGAAAGCAGGACGGCCGCGGTTTCCAGCAGGGCGAACGCCGCCGCGTGCCAGCGGATGGAAGAGGACCGCGAATCGAAATCGATGTCGGCGAACAGAACGTCGGGCGTGTTCAGGCACAGGGCCCCGTACGAATTGCGGGTGATCACCACGTCTCCGTGGGTTTCCACGATTTCCTCGCGGATGGGCACGCCATCGGCACCGTTGTAGGGCACCTTGGGCTCGTTGCGGTGCGTCTCGCCGCCCCCCGTGATGATTTCGCGCGCCTCCCGCACGCGGGCGATAGCGTGTTCCTTCGCCTTTTCCTCGCTCTCGTCGCTCCAGCCGAAGCGCCGCAGGGTGTAGCGCTTTCCCCTGTGCGAAAATTGTTCCCTGTGTTCAGCCCAGTACCGTGGAACCAGCATCGCTCGCCTCCGAACCTTCCAGGGGCGCGGCATCCGGAACCGCCGGCGGCTCATAGGGCCTCACGGCGCGGTAGCCGAGATACGCCAGCCCGATGACGTTGAAGACCAGCCGCCGCAGACGGCGGATGAATTCCTGCATGAACCCGTAGACGGGATCGTAGCCGATCCACTGGTAAAGCCCCATGCTGCCGGCTTCGGTGACCCCCATCTCCACGGGCGAGAACGAGACCACCGTCTGCAGGAGCGAAGAACCCGTGAACAGGAACACGCTGGTGGCCCACGAAACCTGCACGCCCAGAAGGCGCAGCACGAACCAGATCTCGAAGCACACGCTGACGTGGACGATGAGCAGCAGCAGTCCCGCGCCCCACAGGCGCGCCTTGTGCCGGCGGCCGAAATCCCGGAAGGTCTCGTCCAGTTGCCGGGAGAAATGCTCCACGCGGGAAAGATCCAGTTTGCGCAGGAACGGGACGCGGTGCACCTTGCGGGCAATGCGCTCCACACCCACCCGCATGACCAGCCAGTACACCACCGGGAGATAGGCGGCCGTAAGGATGCCCAGGCCCAGGAACCAGAGCACCACCGAGGTCGCGAGCGGCTTCGGATCGGCCTCGAACGGACCGAACAGCAGCGCCAGGAGCGGTCCCGCCACGGTTACGATCTTCTTCGTCACGGCATAGAGGAAGTTCCACAGCAGCAGGGAGGAAACGGCCTCGTGCGTGCCGATTTCGGAACCGATCAGGCTTCCCTTGACGAATTCGCCGCCATCCCCCGACGGGGTGAGGGCGTTGATGGCGGTGCCCGAGTTGGCGGCCAGCATCACGCGAATCATGGAAACCGGCCGGCGGATCAGGAGCCGCCAGGAAACCGTATCGCCCAGCATGGTGACGAGATAGATGGGAAACAGCCACAGGAAATCCCATCCCGTGCGCTCCAGGTGCTCGCGCGTGGTGTCGTACCCGATGCTGCGGATGAGATGGACGATGACGGCCGTGCCGATGAGGAAGACGACGATGTTGAAAATCTGGCTCTTGCGGAGTCTGGGCATGCGTCACACGGTCATGGATGCGGATTCAGATGAGGACGATCTCCTCTTCCTCTCCGGATGGCGGCGCCATGGACGCCAATTCCTCGTTCTGCGCCAGGCGCGTTTCGGCCAGCCGCGTGAAATAGGCGCGCATTTCGGGCACGGCCTCCACCAGGCGCAGGAAATACGTGCGGGCCAGAAACAGCAGGGTGGTCCGGCGGGTGGCCACCACGGTGGCCGTCGTGGGGGAACCGGTGAGCAGGCTGATTTCGCCGAAACTCTCCGGAGGGCCGAGCGTAGCCAGCGTCAGGGCGTCTGCCGTGCCGCGATCGCGCACCACTTCCACTTCGCCGCCCAGGATGAGATACAGGCCCGAGCCCTCCTCGCCCTGCTGCACCACCACCGTCTCCGGCTCCACCACGTACGCATGGAAGTGCTTGAGCAGCTCCATGCGCTGGGTGCGGGAAAAAGGCTTGAACAGCGGGGACGTGTTCATCAGGTTGGCCAAAAGGCGCTCCCGGGTGAACTTGTCCAGCGCCGCGGCCACCCGTTCCAGATTCACCGCCAGCCGGTGTACGTTCTCGGCCGGGAACTCCAGCACGCGGGCGAACCCGTCCGCGCGCACGGAAGCCGTTCGCGGCGAATCCTGCACCAGCGCCATTTCCCCCACGATGGCGCCGGCATGCAGCGTGGCCAGCATCTGCGCGCGGCCCAGGGGATCGGTCTTGAAGACCGACAGGGAGCCGGCGGCGACCATGTAGAACGATTTGCCGATTTCTCCCTCGCGGATGAGGAACTGGCCTGGCGCCAGATGCCGCGGAACCAGCAACTTGGCCGTTTCCACGAAGTGGGCGGCGGGCACGTCCGAAAGCAGGGGCATGGGCAGGACCCGCGATGGGAAATCCTCGTTGCGGGTGATGGTCTGGACCCGGCGCGCCACCCGTTCCACGAGTTCCGCGAGCGTCAGGACGCCGGCCTGAGGCGCGTCCACCGGCGTATCGTCCGGCAGGGGCGCCACACGGGAACCCGAAGGAGAAATCTTTGTGGAATCGGAAGAATACGTGAACGCCAGGTTCTTCCACAGGGAATCGGCGTCCCGCCCCAGTTTCTCCAGGGCGTGCAGGAAGTGGATGGCCGCCATGGGATGGCCAGCGCGCATGGCGATTTCGGCGGAGCAGGCGAGCGTCTTTTCCAGCGCCTCCCAGGCCTGCAGTTTCACGAAGACATCGGCGGCCAGGAACCGGATTTCCAGATCCATCGGGTCGGCCGCCAGCGCCGCATCCAGCGTCGCGAGCGCAGACTCCGGCTGGCCGTGCCATGCCTCGTGAAAGGCGACATCCCTGAGCGATTTGTACGTGACCTTCATCGTCCCGCCTCCAGTTCGGCGGGCAAGCATACCCCGTGCTCCCGGCTGTTTTCAAGCTGCGCGGACCGGCCCGGGAAAATTTTCGGGATGGCAACCCCTTCGGGAAGAGCCGCCTGGAATGGACTTTTCATTGAATCGAAAGCCCCGGCCCGGCACACGGCCGGCCGGAAAGCGGCCGGAAAGGCCGGCCCCATCCGCCGCGGATGGGCACGCGAAGACTACATGCGCTTGGAGTAGTATTCGACCACGGCCTGGAAGTCGACTTCGATGGGAACGCTGTCCACGGTGGGGAGCGCGCGGATGCGGGCCACCTTCTGGGCGGCGTTCATCTCGATCCAGTCCGGAATGGACAGGGACGGCTGCGTGATGGAATCCTCGACCACCTTCAGCTCCCGGGAACGCACGCGCAGGGTGATTTCATCGCCGACCTTCACGCGGAAGGAGGGGATGTTGACCTTCTTGCCGTTCACCAGGAAATGGGCGTGATTCACCAACTGGCGGGCCGCCGGAATGGTGGGGGCGAAACCGGCCCGGAACACCACGTTGTCCAGGCGGCGCTCCAGCAGTTCGGCCAACTTGTCGCCCGTGGCGGACTTGGAGCGGCGAGCCTCCTTCATGAGGCGGCGCAACTGCCGCTCGCCCAGGCCGTAGTTGTAGCGGATCTTCTGCTTTTCCATCAACTGCGTTCCGAAATCGGAACGACGGCCGCGGCGGCGCTGCCCGTGCTGTCCGGGCGGGAAGGGACGCTTCTGCATGGATTTGCGGGAAAGGCCGGGAAGATCCAGGCCGAGGGCACGCATCTTTTTCACTCGAGGACCAATGTAACGACTCATGGAACCAACCTTTTCAAAGTGAATGACGGAACCGGGAAACTCCGCGAGTCCCGAAAAGCTGAATTAGTAGTATTGAAAATTTCCGCCATGTCAAGAGGAAAAAGTGCCCTGCAAACGGAAAAAGACCGAAAAAAATCGGCCGCGACGGCACTCTTGCGATCCCTACGGCACGCGGGCGTTCTGCGCCTGGTACAACTCGAACGACAGGCTCATCCCCACTTCGTCGAGGTACTGGTCGGCATCGCCATCCGAAAGGGAAAGGCTCCCCGACACCTGGCAGTCCGGCTGGGGAGAGGCGCTCTGGACTTCAGAAAGGACGCCCAGTTTCGTTCCCAGCGCCGCAAACGCCTGCCGCCACACCGCATCGGGGAGTTGCACCTGCAGTTCGCGGGCGAAGAAGGCTTCCAGCGATTCCGGAGAGGCCTCCAGAACGGCACCATCCTCGAGATTCCGGGAAAACGCGGCTCCATCCGGCGGGATTCCGGCCCCGGACAGGAAACGCTCGGACACGTCCTGGACCAGCAACTCCTCCCATGACAGGACGAGCGTGAAGGGCTCCAGCGCACACACGTCAGGATGTGAGGGACAAAAAATACGGCGGCGGGCCAGCGAAGGCGATGGCACCGACCGCCACAAGCCATCGTTCTCGAAGCGGATTTGCGTCACCTCCAGCGCCATGCCGGCGGCATCGGGAACGATCTGCACGCCCAACGCCACGGCATCGGGACGCCCGGCCTCCAGAAACGCATGCAGTTGTGACAGCGCCTCCTGATAGTTCTGCCACCCCAGCACTTGGTGAATCCGGAACTCGAAACCCGCGGCGCCGCCCGCATCTTCGGACAGACGGCACATCTGGGCATCCAGCACGCCGCGCCGGGCGCGCAGGGAAGCGGACTCCGTGGTGGGATTGCCGGGCGTGCAGTTCCGGGTGTCGCCGCCTTCCATTACGGAGAGCAGGCAATCCGTCAATGCCTGCGCCAGCCCCAGCGGGCACATCCCCGCATCATCCCAGGAAGCGAACCGCTCCGCAGCCGCCACCGCCGCCGCAGCCGCGGGCGCGGGAACCTCGAAAGCCACGGGTTCCGGAAGCATCTTGGCATAGTCCGAAAGCCCGATGACCACGTCCACCGTGGCATTGGGCATGCGCATGGACTCGTCCGGAACCAGACAGCCGTGCAGCAGAGGCTCCCCTGCGGGTGTGAATCCGCGCGCCACGATGGAAAACGGAAAATCCACCGGCAATTCGGAAAGTTCTTCCACGGTGGTCCATGAGGAAAGACGGCGCACCCGGTCGAGCGGTACGGCATAGGGAAGCAGATCTTCGCAGGAGACATCGAAGGCGATGCCCAACTCGAAGTTTCCCAGGTCTTCGGGAAGGACCGCGCCGGAATACGAAAACGCCACGCGCAGGCGCACCATCCCGGTGGAGGAGACCGTCACGTCCAAGGTCAGCGGCACGGCC
Source organism: uncultured Kofleriaceae bacterium (assembly GCA_964516435.1). Lineage (GTDB taxonomy): Bacteria > Myxococcota_A > Polyangia > HGW-17 > HGW-17 > HGW-17. The sequence goes on from CAZEZP010000060.1 coordinate 18,322, forward strand.
TGCGGATGCGCCACGATCACGCGGAAATGCGAAGAATTCGAACCGGAGGACAGATGGAAGCCCGCGCGGCCCGTTTCGTCGCTGATGGTGAACGCGGAAGAAAGTGTGCTGCCCGCCGCGGCGCCATCGATGCGCAAGTCCACCCGTTCCCCCGCAACCGGTCGGCCGTCCTGGGTTTCCACGGACAGTTCCACCAGCGCCCGGGAAAGGGAGGCCATGGACAGTTCTCCGTTGGCGGGCGAAAGGAAGCGCAGTTTCAGGATCTGCACGACGTTGTTGGTATTGTTGATATTGTTCTGGGCGTTGTTTTGCGGCGTCTTCCCCGCGACGCCAGAGCAGGCGGCCAGGAAAGCCAGGAAAAGCCAGGATAGGACAGGATAGGAAAACTGCATTGTCACGATCCGAAAAGAATGCCGCCATGAGACATCGGCATCTTCTTTCATTCTTTTAGCACGGTTTTCTGCGCCGGAAAGTCCCTTTTGCCGGCAGCGGAAGTTTTTTAGCAGACTGCCTCATAGGAGGGATATTCCATCCGCATCAGTTTTTTTAAATACAATCCTTCCATTTGATATAATGTCATGGAAAAAGAATTATAATTATTGGTATCGCGAATGACGATTTCATATTTCCCGTCATCGTTGAAATCGCCGATCAGGCCCACCTGGCGCAGAGAATCCTCCCGGGCCACCTCCTCCCACAGCGAGTCGGTCACCTTCCACAGGATCCAGGCCTGGTGGGCGGCCCCGCCGCAATCCCCATCGCCGATGGACGCCCGCACTTCCACGAACACCACCCGGTCGTCGGTCCACATGGCGACATCGATGTTGGGCTCGATCTCCTCCCCCATGTCCTCGCGGGCCTGGCGCACCTTCTCCGTGAACCCGCCGTCGTTGAGCCTGCGCACGGCTTCCTCCTGAAGCGACCGGCGCATCTGTGCAGGGATTTCCGGCGTTAAAAGCCGCGGCGGCGGCATGTCCGCCGGGCGGGCCCAGAACACCTTGTCGTAATCGGACTCCTGCCGGCGGGCGGAGCAGGACAGTGGCCCGCCCGCGAACACGTAGGACTTCGTCCACAGTTCGTCCATCGGAATCTTCTTTTCCACATCGGCAATGGGTGGGCGCGGATCTTCCCACGGCTCCACTTCCCATTCGTTCCACTCATGGCTGCCCGGCACCAGTTGCCCCACCTCCAGTGGCTTGGCCATCGCAGCCCGGCACGCCGGATTCTGGCCGCGCATGATCACGTATTCGCGCCCTTCCAGTTCGGGATGGATCGGCTCCCTGGGAGGATGCAGCAGCAGCAGCGTGGGCACAATCTGCGAAATGCGCAACTCCTCCTTGGGCACTGCAGCCGGCTCGCGGTTCACCGTCTCGGACAACTGCACGAAATGCTCGCCGGTTTCCGTGAACAGCACGAACAGGAAACCGAATCGTTCCACCGAAAAGACTTCGCTCGTCCTTCCATTCGATTTCGGCGGCTCGGGCAGCCGCGGCGCATCCCCCACCCGCTGCCGGCGCCAGCACGAACCGGCCAGCAGCAGCGACATCCCGATCACGGCCAGCGGCAACACCTTGCGATTTCGCATCACGGATTCCTCCCCGCGGGCGTTTTGTCATGATTTCCGCCTGCATGCAAGCTGCCCCCATGCGAATCCAGCGGCCGGCCGCCCCTATCTCCCGAAGAGGGTCTCATGGAGATCCAGCCCGAAGGCACGCGGAGAGACCACCAGGATGGGCGGGCTCTGGATGCGCTTGAAAAACGAGCGCGAGATGGCCGAGCGGACTTCTTCGGCGTACCGTTCGAACCCCTCCGGGTCCATCTTTTCGTAGACCGTCCTGCGCCGGTGATCCGGGACCCACAGTTCCGGGTCCAGCCGGCGGGATTCGAATTCCATGCGCAGGGTGGCCGGATTCTTGCCGTTTTCCACCAGTTCCACACCCATGGGGGCTTCAATGAAATAATCAAAAGGATCGCCCTTTCCGGCCGTGACATCCTGCTGTTCGGACAGTTCCGCGCTGGGAACGAGCGTGTAGATTTCCTTGGGAAGCACTTCGTGGTGGGGATCCAGATGGCGGCCGATGGCGTATACGAGCAACTTGTGCACATCGCCAATGGGCATCAGGGCACCCACCAGATCGCCGTACAAGGTGGCATAGCCGCGCTGGAACTCGGTCTTGTTACCGTTTCCCACCACCATGCCAGCGAATTCCTGCGCATACGCCATCAGAACGTTGCCCCGCTCGCGCGCCTGGATGTTCTCCAGGGTGAGCGTCTTCACGGGGCGGCCCAGGGAATGCGCGAAATCTTCCGTGTGGGCATCCACGGCCTTCTGGATGGGATGGACGAGGAAGCGCGCGCCGAGTCCGGCGGCCACGCGGCCGGCCAGATCGCGGGTGATACCGCTGTTGAACCGGGTGGGCATGTTGATGCAGACCAGTTTCTCCGGGCCGAGCGCGCGCGCGACCAGAAGCGCGTCGACGGCCGAATCGATGCCGCCGGAAAGGCCGATGACGGCCGTCTCGAACACGGCGCTCTTGCGAAAGAACTCCCGGATGCCGAACACCAGCGCATCGGCCACGAGCGCAGCCGCCTGCGGCGCGGGCGGCGAAAACGCCATGCCCGGCGGCTCGAGCGGTACGTCGAACAGGTTTTTGCCCCCTTCCCACGCGGCCGCCTCCTGCAAGCCCCTGGAAGAAAGCGCGAAGCAGTGCCCATCGAAGAGCACAAGGTTCTTTCCCACGTCCTCGAGCCCGCCGATGTTCACATACACCAGCGGCACGCCGCATTCGGCCACCCGCCGGGCCGCCGTTTCCACCCGCAGGCGGCGCTTCTTCCAGTGGAAGGGGGAGGCGTTGATCACGCACAGCAGTTGCGCGCCCCGGGCAACCAGTTCGCGCGCCGGATGCACGGATTCCCGGTCATCCCACATGTCCTGGCAGATCATCACGCCCAGCGCGAGCGTGCGGCCATCGCGCAGGGAAATTCGCACAGGGACGAGATCTTCGGGCGATCCCGGCTCGAAATGCCGGGAATCCTCCAGCACGCCTTCGTCGGCCAGGAGCACCTTGGGCTGGCGGCGCACCCGCCCGTCCGACACGACCGCGGCGCCGTTGCGGCGAAAGCCGTTTTCCATGTACGTGACGCCCAGTATCGCGGTGATTCCCACGCACGCCGGCGCGATGACGCGCGAGAGAGCCTCCTCCTGGCGCTGCAGCAACTCCGGATCCGCGTGCCGATCGCCCAGGCAGTAGCCAATCAGCGCGGTTTCCGGGAACAGGGCGATATCGCAGCCCTCCTGCCGCGCCTGCATCACAGCGTCGGCGATGCGGCGCGCGTTCTCTTCCACGCGGGTGGCTTCGGGAGCAAACGAAAAGGCGGCTATGCGGACCACGGTCATGGACGTCACCTCGAGGGCGGCAACTTAGCACACGACGCGGGCCGTTTCCATCCGGAGGGGGAACGCGAAACCAGCGGCCAAGGCTTTTCCAGTTACGGGCCACTCTTCCCCGAAGCCGGCTCTGCGGGCAGCACCGCGATCTTTGAATCGTTGCGCAAATAATGTTGTCCAGAAACAATGACCTGCTGCCCGGCGGACAGGCCCTGCAGGATTTCCAGGCGGCCCTCCAGCAGGCGGCCCACCTGCACCGGCAGGCAGCGGGCCCGCCCGTTTTCCGCCACGCACACGCGCGAAACGCCTTCCTCGTCCTGCAGCACCGCCGGGAAGGGCACGGTGATCCGCTCACCCAGCGGCCGCTCGAGCGTCACCTCCACCCGCATGCCCGCCCGCAGTTTCCACTGTCCATTCTCCATGGCGTTGTCCACGAGCACGCTGACCGGAAACGTGCGTGTCCTGAAGTCCGCCATGGGTGAAATCCGCTCCACGAACCCTTCCGTTTCCCACCGGGGATGAAAGAACCGCAGTTTCACGCGGGCCTGCGGCTTCAAAAAGGCCAGTTCCTCCTCCGAAGCCGCCAGTTGCACGCGCACCTGGGACAGATCCACCAGCCGGGCCACTTCCCTGGCCGGCGAGACGAGATCGCCCTGCGAGACGGATTTCTTCTCGATGATACCGTCCATGGGCGCATTCAGGAACACGCCCGACAGGGCGGCCTCTGCCTGCCGCAACTGGGCCCGGGCCACGTTCGCCTGGCCCCGCATGCGCTCGGCCTCGGCGCGCGGAACGGCATCCGCGGCCGCCAGGTTCTCCAGGCGTTTCGCATCGGGCTCCAGGGTGCGCACCTGCACGCGGGCCAACTGGGCATACGACCAGTAGTCCTCCTCGACCAACTGGCCCAGTTTCTGCCCCTTGCGCACGAAGGCACCCTCCTCGAAGAACAGTTTGCGGATGCGGCCGCTGCCCTTGAACGTGAGGGAAACCTCGGCCCTGGGCGTTGTGGTCGCCGTCCAGCGCAGGACCTGCGTGACAGGACGCGGATGCACGGTTTCCAGGCGCACGGGCACAACTTCCTCCTGCGCACGGGCCGTCGGAGCATCCGCCGCTGCGGGATTCACCACCCGGCGGGCACAACCGCCCAGAGCCAGCAGACCCACCAGAAGAATCCCCGGATGCACGTATTTTTCGAAAGTGCGCAGCATGGCTCTACCGGGCATACAATTTGAGCAGATGGCTCAGCAGGGCGTCGCGGATGTTCACGCCCAGATCCATTTCCGGCTCGAAGGCGCGGGCATAGACGGGCCAGTCCGCATACTCCGCCCGGCGCGTGATTTCGGCCTTGTGGATTTCCCACACCACCAGTTTGGCGATGGTCTCCTCCACGGTCTGCATGATGAGTTTCTCGGCGATCTCGATGAACTGGAAGCCGATGATGGAAAACAGGCCGTGCGTGTAGACCCAGGCCTGCCGAATGACGTGCATGATGCGCTCCGGCTCGAGTTTTTTCAAATAGGGATGCTCGCGCACAGCCGTATGACGGATCAGTTCGTTGAGCATCTCGTTGGCCTTGGCGAAATCCAGGTGTCCCGTCTGGAAAATCAGGTGGTAGATGTGCGGCTCTTCCTTCATCAGGCGCACCTGCATGCGGGGAATGTGATACAGCAACTCGCCCTCGATGGGAGCGGAGAGCAGAAATTCTTTGACAAAGTTGGCCGCATATTCGCTGGCCGCCAGTTCCAGTTCGTCCATGTTGCGGAACGCCCGGTAGATGGGCTGGGTGGAGCACCCCACGAATGCGGCCAGGTTTCTCGTGGAAAGCCGGGCGATGCCGTTTTTGCGAATGAATTCGAACGCGCCCTGCACCAGCATGTCTTTCGTGATGGAAATCCTCGGCGGCATGCCAAACCTCCAATAACATGCGTTATAAAATTCACATTACTGGAAATCAAGGGAAAATTGAAAAAATATTCGAGAACAAATAACAGAATCCCGCCCGTACGGAAAAAGCGCCGCGCCTGCGCGCCCCGCTCGAAGGCCCCGGCTGGAACGCCGACCGCCGCGCGCTTACCGGATATCAGGTGGCGGGCCCGGCGGCGGCTCCCGGAAAGAACCCCCGGGGAAGGCATCCATGGGCGGACCCGGCGGCGGACCGGGTTCCATGCCCCGTTCCCGTTCCATCTCCTCCCACTTGCGAATCTGCTCCGGCGTCAGGTGTTCCCTGAGTTCACGGTCCATTTTCTGGAAGACGGCCTCTACCTCCGGCCGGATGCGCTGGCGGATGCGGTCCAGTTCGGGCTGGTATTTACGTCCGATTTCCCGCATGCGGGCCTCCTGCTCGGGGGTCAGGTCCAGCCCGCGCAGATGTGGCGGAATCCCACCCGGGCGGTGGCGCGGCGGCGAGTTCGGGCACACCGGGTTCCTCAGCGCCATCCCCAGCAGAATGCCGGAGGAAAACACCATCGCCAGCAGCGCCGACAGCATCAAGAACGGCGTCATCCTTCGCAGTGCATCCATGTCCTTCACCTCCGCAGGATGTCCATGTCCTGCCAGGCATCGCGCCCGCCGTCGAGCATCCACTGCACCAGCGTGACTCCTTCGGAATCCGCCCTGCCGGATGACTCGCGGGAAATGTTTCGCGCATTCCAGAACAGCCATACGGCCGCGGCCAGCATCAGCACCAGGGATGCCGCCATGACCGGAGCGAACATCGCCGAGACGGCACGGCGCAGGCGGTACGAGCGCGAGACGAAACCGCGGCGCCTGATTTCCTGCACGTCCCGCTCGAAACGGGCCGGGTCCCGCCGGGGGTCCAGACTTGAAAAATCAACGGGTTCATCGGGCTTCATCGTCAGCCTCCCGGGGAAAGGATTCCTCACCCAGCCATGCGCGCATCTTGCGGCGCGCCACGAACAGCAACTGCCGGGAATTCGTTTCGGAAATCTTCAGATTCCGCGCAATTTCCGCGTGCTGCAGTCCTTCCATGTCGTGCAGGAGGACCACCATCCGCTCGACCTCCCGCAATCCGGAAAGCGCCTGCAGCAGGGCGTCGGCGTGCGCCTCGTCCGGCGCCTGCGCCGGGTCGGCCAGGCAGACGTCCTCCACGCGCACATGCACGGCACGCCGGCGCCGCTTGTGCAGGGACAGGGCGCAATTGCGCGCCACGGCATGGATCCACGGGCCGCAGGATTCCGGATCCGCCAGTTGGTCGATGTGACGCAGCACCCTGACCAGCGCCTCCTGCGCGGCATCCCGGGCATCCTCCGGATGCCGCAGGACGGCGAGCGCCACGGCATGCACCGCCCCGTACCAGCGCCGCACGAAGGCATCGCACGCGCGTTCGTCGCCATCCAGCATCCTCCGGATGAGTTCGCCGTCCGTGACCTCGTCCATGCCGCGTGCAACTCCTCTCACTGCGCCAGGAAGTCCAGCGCCTTCTCCTGCCGGGCCGTGACGCGCGCGCATAGTTCCTCGATGATGGCATCGAAATCCATTCCCGGCCGCGAAAACGTGCATGGTGGGCGCTCGGCGCGGGCGGCGTCCCGGATGCGGGCCGCGGCGTCCCGGATGCGCGGACAGAGCCGCACGGGTGCGAACGGGCCTTCCACGAAGCGGCGCAGGCTTTCCCGATAGGCTGCCTCGTAGACGGGATCGTCGAGCAGGAAGCGGATGAGCGGCCAGCGCGCGTCCACCTCCGAAAGCCCAAGGCTCGGCGCTCCGCGTTCCCGGCCGTTCGTAAAGGCCTCGTTGGCATCCCAGGGGATCCAGACGAGGCGGCCCGTATCCGGAGATCGGGCCAGATAATAGTTGTGCGGCGCCATGCCGTAGGAATCCCAGTTCTGGATCACCGTGTTGGCCGAAAGCCACGCCAGAAACGCCGGCACGTCGAAGGCGGCCTCGAGCCGGGCGCGCCAGACCTCCGGGGCCGTCAGACGGTCGGGGCTGTGTAAAGCATCGTAGAGCGCCCGCACGTCCGAATAATCGGCGAGCGACCGGTGGTTTTTCTTTCCATAGCCTTCCTCGAGCCAGGTCCCCTCGGCGAACATGCCCGCCGGTCCATCGGGCTTGTAGAGATTGCCATTGGAAAACGCCGTCTTCACGAGCGTGTCGTCGGGCTCCTCCACCAGTGTGTAGACACCGTGATACCGCGGTCCGTCGCCGGCATCCAGCACCACGGTGGCCAGTTGCGTGCGGGGTGCCGAAAGCCCGGCATCCCGGAACAGTTCCATGGCCAGATGCTCGTGCAACCCGGACGGATCGTCGAAATTGTTCTCGAGGTTCAACTGCTTGAAACCATAAAAGCGCTGGTCCCGGATCTGCGGCCAGACGTCCTCGAATTCATCGAAGTCGAGCTTGAAGGAAAACTTCTGGATTCCCGCCCTGTAGGTGATCACCAGGCTGGAATTTCCCTTCACACGGATGCCGACCCGGTACCACGTGCGTCCGTCCACCCGGACGTCGCACGGCACGAACACCGGATTCCAGCCGGAAAGGTCGATACCAGGGCCCGGCTGCACGTTTTGCAGATGTTCCCGCATGTCCTGTTGCAATATCTGCCAATCCTCCGGGGCGATTGCAATCTCGAAATTCCATGTCCCCGATTCAAATAATTTTTCATAGTCGGGCTCCACCTTCCCGTGGGTTTCCCATGTCCAGTCCGGCGTCTCGAGTCCAACTGCATCCGAAAAAGCATCTCCCTGCCGCTCGCCGGCGGCATCCCGTCCGACGGTGCCAGACGTTTTTCCGCCACATCCGACCAGCAGACTCCAGACCAGCAACTCTCCGGCAATCCTCCGCAAGCGTCTCATCTGGCACCTCCCGCCGCCTCCGGCGGCCTGCGGCATCACGACACTGGAACACGTGATTCCGTTAGGCAACACTTTTCATCGTTTCTCTCGTTTCGCATTTTCCACACGATTTCCTGAAATCGAAAGAATCAAATTGACGGTTTGCTTTTTCCTGCATACTGTTTGTTCGTTTTGCACACTCATTTTTCGAGGTATCCCATGCTGCGCGACGAGTGCATGGAAAAAGTGAAATTCGAGGCCATGTTCCGGCAACTTCCGGATGCGATCTTCCTCTCGACGGTGCCGGAAGGGCGCATCGTGGAGGCCAATCCGGCCGCGGAGCGCATCACGGGACTTTCACGGGACCAATTGATTGGAAAGACCTCGACGGAACTGGGCTTCTGGGTGAATGCCAGTGAGCGGGCGCGGTATCTGGAGGAACTGGGAAAAAACAGGAAGATTGCGGATTTCGAGGCGCTCTTTCGCAACGCCCGCAGCGAACACGTACGCGGGCTGCTCTGGGGCGAATGGCTGGATCTTCCCGAGGGACCGCACGTGCTGACCATCCTGCGCGACGTCACCTCCCTGCGCCGCGAGCAGGAGGAACTGCAGCAGCGGCTTCGCGATCAGAGGCATCTGCTGCAGTTCGCCGCGGACCTCACCCAGAACATGGACCGCACGGCCGTGCACGCGCTCATCGCGCGGCACGCGGCAGTTTTCTCGGGCGCCTTCCTCGTGAGCCTTTCGGAATGGTGCGAAACCTTGCAGGAACTGGTCCTGCGCCATCTGGAAATAGAGAATTCGTGGCTGCAGAAGATCGCGTCCATCCTGGGAAAGAAACCCGAAGCCATCCGCGTGCGGCTCTCGCCGGAACAATACCGGGAAGTGATGGAAAAACGCTGGATTTCGGTGGATTCCCTGCACGAGGTGACGTTCGGCGCCATTCCCCGGCCCGTGTGCGCCCTCATGGAGCGCGCCCTGGGACTTACGCACTTCATCGGCATCGCCTTCGTGGTGGAAGAGCGGCTCTACGGAACGGCCATGCTGGGGTTCCGGAAAAAAGGCGAACTCCCCCTGCAGGAAACGCTGGAAACGTTCCACAACGTGGCGGCGCTGGCCCTGCGCCGCGCCCGGCTGGAAGAAGAAGGCGCGCGCATGCAGGAACGGCTCGCGCAGGCGCAGAAGATGGAAAGCGTGGGACGGCTGGCCGGCGGCGTGGCGCACGACTTCAACAACATGCTGGGAGTCATCGTGGGGCACGCCGAGATGGCCCTCTCGCGTGAAGCGGAACTGGACGGGCAGACCCGGGAAGACCTGCGGGAGATCCTGCATGCGGCGCAGCGCTCGGCGGAACTGACGACCCAGTTGCTGGCCTTTTCGCGCCAGCAGGCGGCCTCGCCCCGGGCGCTGGACGTGGATGCCGCGATCACAGGCATGCTGCGCATGATGCGGCGCACCATCGGCGAGCACGTGCGACTGGAGTGGAAACCCGGCGCCCACGGTGCCGCCGTGTGGATCGATCCCGTGCAGATGGATCAGATCATCCTCAACCTGGTGGTCAACGCGCGGGATGCCATCTCGGACGGCGGTGTGATCACGCTGGAGACCGCCTGCCGCCGCCTGAAAGAGGCAGATGTCGATGCGCAAGACGAAAACGCCCGGCTCCTCGCCGGCAGGGACGTGGTGGTGATTTCGCTGTCCGATACGGGCTGCGGCATGGGACCGGACCAGTTGGCCCGCCTGTTCGAGCCGTTCTTCACCACCAAGGGGCCGGGGCGCGGCACCGGGATGGGGCTGCCCACCGTGCATGGCATCGTGAAGCAGAACCAGGGCTTCATCCGGGTGCACTCGCAGAAGGGCGAAGGATCCACGTTTTTGGTCTATCTGCCGCGCACCGATGCATCCCCCCAGATGGAAGAAAAAAAGCCGGCTGCGACGGCGGTGGGCAGCGAAACGGTGCTGCTCGTGGAAGATGAAGAATCCATCCTGCGGGTCGGCAAGACGATCCTGGAGCGCCACGGCTACACGGTCTTCGGGTTCTCGAACCCCCGGCAGGCCCTGTCCTTCCTGGAAACGCAGGCTCTGCGCGTCCACCTGCTCGTAACGGACGTCATCATGCCCGAACTCAACGGGCGCGAACTGTGGGAAAAGGCGCATGTCCTGCACCCCGGACTCAGGGTGCTCTTCATCTCCGGCTATCCGGCCGACGTCGTCACCTCGCAGGGCATCCTCGAACCGGGCACCTGCTACCTGCAGAAGCCGTTTGCGATCGAAAGCCTGCTCTCGGCCGTGCGGGCGGCGCTGGATGGAGAGCCGTAATCCGCCCGACCTCCGCTTCCATGCGACTTCGCCGGCTACGGGCAGGACGGCCGCAGGGCAACCCTGAGCGCGGGGAATGCGGATGAAGTTATTTTTTTCAGGTGCGATTGCGTAAAGGAATCGGCGGATAAGGATCAGTACCCGTAGGTGCCGGTCTGGGCGATGGCCCAGCCATAGGGGCTGTACATGACCACGTTGCCGTCATTCTGCACATCCAAAAACGTCCCGTAATAGCCGGTCGTGTTGGTGGCCCAGACGGGCTGCCAGGCGGCATCGTAGACCACGAGGTTGCCGTCGGTCTGCATGACCAGGCGGCCGGGCGCATAGCCCCAGAGGTTGGCGGCCCACAGTACGTAGTAGTCGTACATGTAGAGCACCAGGTTGCCGTCGGTCTGGTAGATCCAGCGGAAACGCCCATCAGAAGAAACGCGGGACTGGCCGGGCAGGAGTTCCTCGCCCGGGCACATCCGGTAACTGGCCGGCTGGCAGGGCGGCAGCGGCGCCGACGTCAGCGTCACGTTCACCTTGCCGTCACAGTAGTTCGAGGACCAGCAGCCGGCATACAGCGTATAAACGCCGGCATAGGGTGCCGTAATAGAAATAGAGGATTGCAATCCACAGGCATCATCATTATATGATACCTGCATTCCATTGTAATAGAGCCGAAGATATGTATCCGTCGAACTCGTTCCGCAGGTGCTGATGGTATAAGTGGCGCCAGCCGCGAGCGTCAACTGGATGGGCACGGCGTTGACGGTGGCGGAGTTGGTGTTGGCGGCCGAATACCAGTGCATCCACGGGTGGTTGTAGCCACGGCTGGTGGATTCGTTGCAATCGGGGGAGCCGTCCTGGTCCAGTTCGACACCCCAGATGTCCACGCTGATGTCGGTGTCGCTGTCGCCGTCGTTGCACCAGTACCAGTGGCGCTCCATGTACGGCCCGTAGACGAAGGAGGCCATCTGCACGCGGGTGTCGTCGTGGCAGTTGTGGCCGCCGTCCTCGGAATCCCAGTCATAGCCCGTGCTGCAGGTGAGCGCGGTCCACGCGGGCTTGTTGATGAAGGAAATGCCGCACTTCATGCCCATGGAACTGGCGCACGTGCCGTGGTTGCAGAAATCGTAGTAGGCGAACCAGTTGGTGCCCAGCCATTTCTGGATGCGGGTGGCGCTGTGCTCGCCGATGTTCCAGGCGATGCCCTTGGTGTGCACGGAAATGAGATACCAGCCGGCATCGAAATATTTGGGAGCATCCTCGGGGCCGTCCGTGCCGCCGCCGCCGGCCAGCGCCGGAGCATCGAGCGGACGGGCACCCCCGTGATCCGCCGCCATGAGCGCAGACGTCTCGAAGGCTTCGATGGCCCGGTGCCCGAAAGACGCGACCGCCTCGATTTCAGGCGTCATCGCCACGGCCGCATCGAGACCCGCCTGCGCCTCGAAGGCGCCCGGCAGCACTTTCGAGGCCTCGGCGATCATCTCGAAGTACTCGCGGTTGCTCGGTCCGGCCGCCGGCAAATCGTCGCGCCAGGCGAGCTCCTCCTGCCATTGGGGGTTCACGAAATCGTCCCCGCCGCGGCGCAGGTACAGGATGCGGCCCTCCTCGTCCAGGATGCGCACGTCGGTCTCATACATGGGGAAAGAGGGATCCTGCAGATAGGGTTCCGGGGCCAGGCGGCCGCGCACGGCTTCGAGCGTGATGGATTTGTTCCCCTTCACGTAGACCGCCTTGAACGATTTTTCCGGAACCAGTTCCTGGATGGTCAAACCCTGGGACAACTGGATGGAAGGCGATGACGAATGCTGCAGTTCCGGTTCCGCCGCGCAACCCGCCCACCACACGAACAATCCGAAGACGACCGGCCATGTGAGTTTTTTCATGATGACACTCCTTCGCCTCATGCAATGAATGAAGCTGCCGACTGACGGCAAACCTCGTGCCAGCTGTATCGGCATTTTGAAAAACCGTTATTTATTCGGGTTTTCAGTTGTTCTTCAAAAAATCTGGGGGTTTCACGAACTTGTCCAGAAAAAAGACACATCAAGCCTGTCTGTCCACTTCATGGACACACGAAATCCCTATTTTTCCCACTCCGGGTTTCCGTCATGCAGGGATGTTCAAATACTGGACACCATCAGGGACCGGAGCGTCCTACGGGCAGCGAACCGTGCCGCTTGCCGTCGGATATGCCAATCTCGAAGAAATACGGCCACCAAATGCCCATAGACTGCAATACTTCAGCAGAACTATAATATCTATTTTTTCCAAGTGGCAATTCATGCGCATCATCATAATAATCATCTTGCCAATTGTTGGGATCGTGGACAATTAGCCATTGAAAACCGTCGAAATGTCCCTTGACGATCAGGAAATGCCCGGAGTCATAGGCATAGAAGCGGTCGAAATGCGTGGCCTTCGGATTGGCCGCCCGCGTGATGTATCCCATGTTCAGGCACACCAGCAGAATCGACCCGGCGTCGAGCGCCTCGCGCAGGGTCTCGGCCGAGGCCGGCCGGATGCGGTAGGGAACGCTCCAGGCGTCCAGCGCCGCGGCGATGTCGTTGGTGTACCACCATCCCGTGGTGCCCGGCGTGATGGTTTCGCGGATTTCGGATACGGGCACGTCCAGTTCCGCATCGAACCAGTGCATGGCCATGGCCACGGACGTGGGACCGCAGTTGCTGCCCTGCGCCGGCCCGGTCCCCATCTGCGTGCGGTACCAGTCGTAGGCCCGGTCGTTGTCGGCCTCCTCATCCGTGATGCAGCCGATTTCCGGATACTCGGGCGCGCCTGCGGGGCACTTCGGGCCCGGCGATGGGCCGTCGCAGGCGAAAAGTCCGGTCCCGAACGCCATCAGCCATGGAAAAATCCGGCGGAACATCAGGGTTCTCCCGGGCCGCCAAGGCAACAGGCGCGGCCCGGAAAACTATGCCACGAAAAACCGGAAAATCAATGCCGGTTTTCGCCGCGCGGGAACGGCCGCCCGGTGTGACCGGCAAACAGTTTTGCACGCAGGCCGAAGATGTGGTAGGCGGCTTGCGGCGCCCGGAAAAACCCGGACGCGGTGGAGGCCGCCATGACGAAAAGTCTGATGAAATTTCTCCCACGCTGGATGCGCACCCCGTTCTTCCCACTGGCGCTGCCGCTAACTGTGCTTTTGGTCCTCTCCGGTTGCGACAACGAAAAACGCTACAGCCAGCCGTACTGCGGCAACGGTGCCATCGACGACGGCGAGGAATGCGACGGTGCGAGCCTGGGCGGGGCCACCTGCGTTTCACGCGGGTTTTCCGGAGGCATTCTGACCTGCAGCCTGGACTGCATGTTCGACACGGACGAGTGCACCGGCGGCTGCCAGGACGCCTGCACGCAGGGAATCACGCGCTGCGACTCGGAAACTGCCGCTCAATCCTGCATCGTGGGACCCCGCGGCTGCACCGAGTGGCTCACCACGCCCTGCGAAGGCGACACCCCCTACTGCGTGGTGGACCAGGGCACGGCCCGCTGCGCCGCATCCCCCTGCCTCGTGGACTGCACGCCCGGTGAAAAGCGCTGCTCTTCCGACGGGCATGCCCGCCAGGTCTGCGTGCTGGATGAAAACGACTGCCCCCAATGGGATTCGAGCCCCTGCCCCGAGGAAACGCCCGTCTGCCACCTCACGGACGGGGTCTTCTCCTGCGAGGCCATGTAGTTGGACCCGTTCCCGCATCGGACACACCCCTTCCCCAAGTCGAGCGCCCCGCTCTTTGCCGCCGCGTCGTGGCGCAGACTCCTTCCGCCGCTGCATTCGATGTCAATAACAAGCCCCGTAAGGACTGGAGCCCCAGGATCCGATGGTATGGCAGGCGGTTCCCATCGGGCAGTCGGGCATCACGAGGAAGCACAAGCGCATGCATTCATGGGGAATGGCAGCATTGCAAAAAAGGCCCTGCGCGCATTCGGCTTCGGACGTGCAGGATTCTCCGACCGTCTTCGCGCCCTGCGATGTCTGGCAACGTCCGACATAACCGGTGGCGCGGTCGAACACGCAGTATGGACTGGAAAGAGAACTGCATCCTTCATTCGTGAACACGTTGCAGTCCCCGCAGGTATCGGTGTTGGTGCCGCCCAGGCATTCGCCGTCGGTGCAGTCGGGATAGCCGTCTCCGTCGTCATCCGTGCCGTTCCTGCAGATCTCCTGTACCGTCGTAGCGCACGTCAAGGAAATCGTGAAAGGCCCCGGGTTCTGCCAGGTATCCACTATCAAATAGTTGTTTCCGCTGCTTACAAACGTTATGGAATCCTCCTGGCCAGGATTATTGATGCTGTACTGCGTGCAGGTCGTGGAGCAGGTGCCCGAACCCAGGAAAATGTCCAGATCGCGCTGGAGATCCTGCGGGTTCACGCGCACGGTGGCCGTGTTACCGGCCGGCACCTGCAGGTGGAAGGCCACCTCGGGTCCCGTGAACCCAGAATTGGAAGAATAGCAGGAATACGACGTGTAGCGCGTATAGCCGTTCGCGGTGGAGCCCAGCATCGACTGGCCGCAGGAAATGGGGGTGATGTTGTCGCAGGCCGTCTGGCACGCGGAGGTATTCACGCATTCGAGATCATTGCAGTCCACGGCCCCATCCCCATCGTCATCCTGCCCGTTGGTGCAGTTTTCCGGCTGGCAGTCGGGCGCCTGCGCGCAATCCGAATCGTCGCAGTCCGCGTCCCCGTCCCCGTCGTCGTCCGTGCCGTTGTCGCAGATCTCTTCCAACTGGCAGTCGGGCGCCTGCGCGCAGTCCGGATCCGCGCAGTCCGCGTCCCCGTCCCCGTCATCGTCCGTGCCGTTGTCGCAGATCTCTTCCAACTGGCAGTCGGGCGCCTGCGCGCAGTCCGGATCCGCGCAGTCCGCGTCCCCATCCCCGTCATCGTCCGTGCCGTTGTCGCAGATCTCTTCCAACTGGCAGTCGGGCGCCTGCGCGCAGTCCGGATCCGCGCAGTCCACGTCTCCATCTTCGTCGTCGTCCATGCCGTTGTTGCAGATCTCCACCGGTTGGCAGTTGGATGCCGAGGCGCAGTCCGAATCGGTGCAGTCCGCATCCCCGTCGCCATCGTCATCCCGGCCGTTGTTGCAGATCTCCACCGGGCCATGCTGGCAGGCGGGCGTTTCCCGGCAGTCGGCATCGAGGCAGTCCACGTATCCGTCGGCATCGTTGTCGACGCCGTCGTCACAGGCGGACTCCCGTTCGGGACGAAGCCCCGACGTGTCGAACGCACAGGCCGTGAAAATCCACGCGACGAGCGAGATTACCAGAAGAATGCGCATGCAGGCTCCTCGATGGCGTATACCATCCAAACACCATCATCGTCGGACAACGACGGAAGTATACCACCAGAACAAAGAAAAGTGCGTTTTTTTTCGATTCAGCTTGACAGGCATCCGCAAAAAGGCATAAATGCCAACCCGCGAGGGCGTGTAACTCAGCGGAAGAGTGCAATCCTCACACGGTTGAAGCCGTTGGTTCGAACCCAACCACGCCCACCAATTCCCTTCCTGCTGCAAACGCGTGGATTTCCGGCATCCAGCTGTGGTTCATTCCTGGATCGCGACGGGTTCGTGCGCCAGCCACAGTTCGCACACCCGGTGGATGATGCGGGCGGTGGCGCCCCAGATGCGGGTGTCCGCCACGGGATAGGCCAGTTCCGCCACGGGCGGCAGACGGCCGGCATACCCGCGCCGCACATGCATTTCCAGCGTCGGTAGCACCGGGAGTTCCAGAACGCGGGCGATCTCCCCGGAAGAAACGGCCAGTGGCCGCGGCGTCTTCCAGAAGCCCGAAAACGCCTCGATGTCCTTGCCGGCGATGGTGGGGAAATGCCCCAGCGAGCCGAACACGTCGACCTCCTCCCGGCCAATGCCCGTTTCCTCCTCCAGTTCGCGGAAGGCCGCATCCAGCGGAGAAGCGTCCGACGCATCGACGTGCCCGCCCGGCAGCGCCACCTGGTTGGCCCAGGGATAGCCCTGCGTGTCGGTCTTCTGGATCACCAGGACGTGCCAGTCCTGCGGGCGGTAGAACAGCAGGAACACCACCGTGGCCGTCATGCCTTCGGCCATGTGCGCCTGCAGCGGAGGCGTGCTGGAGAAGATGCGGGCGAGCCGTGCGGGATCCATGCTCAGCCATGCTCCCGCACGTACCAGTGCAGCAGTTCCAGCATCGCTTCCGGGAAGTATCCCTTCTGCGCCAGGCGTTCCCGCGTGGATTTCACCCATTCCCTGCGCTCGGCGGCCGGCTCGCGGCCGCTTTCCACCTGTTCCAGCAGTTCCCGCGCCATGGTGGCCAGGGCATTGCGCCGCTCCGACAACTGGCGCTGGATCAGGCGTTCCAGTTCCGGCGCGAACACGGCCGCCAGATCCACGCGCTCGCCGGCGTGCTCCAGCGTGTAGGCCGCCACCCGCGACAGGCATCCCTTGCGGAACTCGTGCGCATCCTGCGCGACGTCCAGTTCCCGCTCGAACGCCTGCATCACGTCCTCGGAGGGTGGACGGTATTCGCCCGTGACGGGGTCCTTGATCTTTTCCCTGCGGATGTAATGCGTCACCAGTTGGATGTAGTTTTCCAACCGCGCCAGGAAGTCTTCCGTCTCCACCAGGTTGGCCGCCTCCCACAGGTCGCGCTCCATGCGCCGGCGCCAGAACGTGCGCACGGCCTCCAGAATGTACGGCAGGTCGTGATAGCCGCCTTCCTGCGCCGGATAATTGACGAATTCCAGCGTGGCCTTCTGCTTCATCACGGCCTCGATTTCCGAAAGCACGTGCGCCACGCTCACGAACGTCGTGTCGGGACGCGTGAGCGCCCGCAGCAGAAGCGTCTGCAGCAGGCGCGGGGAAGCGCCGATGCCGCCCTCGTAGACCAGTTCCGAGTTCTGCTGGTGCAAAAACTCGGGCAGCAGCCGGTGGGCGGCGCGCGCCTGCTCGGCCGTGAAGGATTCGGGCAGTTGCAGATCCCCGTACCACAGGGCTTTCTCCAGCACGTTGAGCGTGAGCAGGCGGGCGTCCACGTGGTCGCCGGCCACCTGCGGGCGCACCAGCCGCGTCATCACGGCCCACAGTCCCGCGCACTCCAGCACGTGCGGCGCCACCCGCCGCGGCGCGTGCATGCGGGAAAGAACACGCTCCAGGATGGCGGCCTCCTCGTGGTAGGAGAGCAGGTACGGCATGCGCACGAATTCGCAGCGTCCCTCGAAGGAAGCGAAGTCGGCCGTTTCGGAGAACGCCAGGAACTGCCGGTCGTTGGCGGAACCCCCATAGAAGAGGTCGAACTGGAGGATGGCGTTCTCCAGGCTCAAAAATCCCTCCTCGAGCGTGGTGATGAGATACTTGAAGCCTTCCAGCGGCCGCTTGAGGAGATCCGCGAACTCCACCATGCCGCGGTTGGCATCCACGAGATCTCCGCCATAGCGGTACAGTTCCACGTTCTGCAGCGCCGGAGGCAGCGCCTGGAGGCTGCGGTCCGCGGTGATCTGGCGCAGATGGGCGTCCGCGGTCATCTTGGGCTCCACCGTGACCAGTCCGCGCCGGTAGCGCCGGGAGAGCGTGAAGCGCTCCACCTGCACGTAGCGCAGCACCCCCGCCGGCCCGTCGGACGAGGCCGCGGCCAGCGTGTCGAAGATCTGGCGGTTGCGCGGGTGCAGATCGGCCTTCTCCAGCCAGGCCGGGATGGGCACGCCGGGCCCGAGCCATTCGCGCAGGAATGCCACGCGGGAAGCGCGCGGCAGCAGCAGCAGCGGGTGATCCCGAAACTCGTCCGGCAACAGGGCGTCGATGGCCTCCCCGTCGAGATGGGCGTACGATTCCGCTTCCGCGGAGGCAGGACGGTTCGCCCCCCCGAATCCGATGCCGCGGCCGCGCCAGGCCTGGGCGGGAAAAATCCAGTTGAACCGGTACAGCGCGCCCTCCGGAACCTGGGAATACGCTTCCAGGGCCGCCGCGAGCAACTGGAAGAACGTGCTCTTGGCGCTGCCGTTGGGTCCGTGGAAGAGGAAGAGCTTGGGGGAGCGCCCGTGCTCCGCCTGTCCCTGCACGAAGGAAAAGAACGCGTTCTGCGCTGGCTCGTGGCCGATCAGCGGCATCAGGGTATCGTCGAAGGGCGCATCGAACAGGTTGAACCGGCGGCATGCCTGCCCGTGCCGCATCACCGTGGAGGTCCCGAAATGCAGCATGCAGTCGCGCACGTACGCCGTGGCGTTGCGCAACTGGCCGGGGTGTTCACGCACAAACTGCAGATATTCGGCAAACGAGAGGATGTGCCGGGCATCGTTCGTCCCCGAGAAGATCTGCGCGGGAAACTGCGGGTCCTTGCCGTGATTCATCGTGCCACCTTCCTTCAGGCGCGATGCATTCTAGCAGGGAGATCCGAAGGGGTCACCTGGAAAGCTGGCACGCGCGCGGAGTTCGTGGCATGCTTTCCCGGCGGCTGCCGGGCCTTTTCCCTCATGAATGCCGCCGCTGATGGAGGCGTGCATGCGCTGGACACCGTTTCTCGCGGCGATGTGGATGCTGATGGCCTGCTCTCCGGAACGCACCAACTCCGGAAGCAACAATGAAAACAACAACAACGCAAACAATATAAATAACATTGTAAATAATTCAAATAATAATATAAATAATAATACAAACAACACAAATAATACGAACAATACACTTCCGGATGCCGGTCCCGATGCCGACGGCGGGACCACGCCCTGGGTGCGCATCGAAAGCCCCGCTGACGGCGCGGTGGTGGATAATCCGGTGACTTTCACCGTGGCGGCCGGAAACGTGGCGCGGGTGCGTCTGTACGCCGACGAATGGGCGCTGGGAGACGCCTGGGACCCGGCCGAGCGCACGACCCACACCTACACGTTTTCCGGCGTGGGCTACGAGCGGCACGTGGTGCTGCGCGGCTATGAAGATGCCGGCGCCACGCGGGAGGTCGCCTCCCATGCCATCGTCATCACGCCGCGCAATCCCGAACTGGGCGCCTATCTGGGAACCATGTGGAACACGTATTACTATCTGGCCATGGAATCGGATTACAGCGGCCCCGACGACACCATCCTCTACGATGCCAACTGCGCTCCCATCGCGCAGGTGCCGGCGGAATTCTCCGACGACGTGTGCATCGAAGGCTCCGGCCGCCTCGCCGATGGACGGGTCATCAACTACGCGCGCACCTGCAACTGCGGCCGCACGTGCCCAACGGGCGGCATCGTGTGCTACCAGGTGCTGGATGCCACCAACTATCCCTGGGGCATGGGCAGCGCCTCCAACCCCCTGGAGCCCCTGCGCTCCTGGGCCGTGGACAGTTCCTTCATCGCCCGGGGAACGCTTTTGTACGCCCAGCAGTTCGACGGCGTGACGATCCCCTCGCATGACGGCCTGGGCGGATTCGTGCACGACGGCTGCTTCCGCGCCGACGACGTGGGCGGATGGATCCAGGGCAACCACTTCGACTTCTTTGCAGGCACCCACGACATGTGGATCGCTCTCGAAGCCATATTCCCCACCCATTCCAATTTCGACGTCTACGAGGCGCCCGCACGCTGCGCCCACCTGGCACCCTGAGTCCCCCGCTGCGCCCGGAAGCGGCAACCGGCGCGAAAACCGCGCGGGCCGGGCGGCGGATCACGGCAGGAAATGCAGGCTCTCCACCGGGCGGCGGGCCAGTTGCGCCAGCACGGGCTTCATTTCGGCCGGCCAGGCGAAGCGCAGGATCACGTTGCGGTCCTCGGGCGCCCCTTCGGCGCCGTCGGGCACCCGCCCCTCCTGCACATCCACCAGGCTGTAGAAGCGGCCCGCCTCGGCGGGGGTTCCCGGAGCGATGGCATGATTGACGACGGTGACGTAGATGGAGCCGGTGCCGTCGCCTTCGTCCACGATCTCGAAGAAACGCATCTGCTGGGGCCATTCCAGCGGCGAAGGCGTCTGCACCTCCCAGTAGCCGTTCTCGGGCCCCTGCCCGGCCGCGGGCGGATGGGGATAGACGCGGTTCATGTGGCCGTGGCCCACCACGTGCAGGACCACGTACGGACACGCATTCAGCAGCGCCACCAGTTGCGAGCCCTGGCTGGGAATGTTGTCGGCCTGGTGATGGCTGACCACCACGATGGCCCGGCGCTGGGACGCATAGTGATCCAGCCGCTCCGAAATCCAGGCCATCTGCGCGGAATCGATCGCACCGGTGGCCTTGTTGGTGACCGTGCAGGCCGTGGTGGTATCCAGCACGATCAGCGAGACGGGCAGCCCGGGAACGGGTTCGTCCACGCTGTAGTAGTTCAGTCCGGTCTGGAGATTCGCCTGCGTGAAGCCGTGCCCCGGCGGCCCCTGGCGCGTGCTGCCCATCACCATGGACTTGAATTCCTGCAGGTCGATGTAGCGGCGCTGGGCGTCGGGCGCCACGCTGGAATTGGTGTAGTAGTCGTCTTCCATGGGCACGTGGCAGCGTTCGGGCGTATCGGAATAGCAGTAGCCGCCCGGGCAGGGAACAGCGGAAAAGCACGTGGGATCCATGGAGTGTGAAAGCATGGCGGTGGCGGAAGAACCCGTGGGAGAGGCCAGCACGGAGGACGTGCCCAGGGAGCCCAGCGTCCAGGCGTCGTGGTTGCCCACGCAGATGTACCATGGAACCCGCGGGTCCAGTCCGGCGGCGAGGAAGGAATCATGCGGATCCACTGGACCCGTCGGAAGCGGATCGTCGTCGGCGCCCGTATCGGGATTCACGCCGTTGCCCTCCACCACGTCGAGGAACCAGCGAAGTTCGATGTAGAGGTGATTGTCGGTCACGTCCCCCGTGAACACCACGAAATCGTGCGGATGCACGGCCGCGAACTCGTTGAGGGTGCGCATGGCGGCATCCAGCATGTGGGTGGAGTAGGCATCGTACGGGCGCCACGCGGAAGCCGCCGCGATAGGGCTGTGAATGGCCCGCGCCGGGCTCTCCTCGTCGAGGATGTGGACGTCCGTCAATTGCGCGAAGTACGCGAGCGACGAGGGATTCTTCGGTCCCGAGGCCGCCGCGGCCACTCCCCACTCGTCGCGCACGATCCAGGGCTCGCCGGGACCTTTTTTCGTCAGGCCGAAAAGCGAGCGCAAATCCTCGAATTGTGGTACTTCTTCCAGGCGGCCGCGGATGGTCTCGCGCACGGTGGTCACGGGGCGCGGCAGCGGCACCTCGGCGTCGGCATCGGCATCCGGAATGTCCAGAACATCGGCATCCGCGACGTCTTCCACGTCCGGGCCGGCATCGGGTTCCGCATCCGGATGGTTCCTGTTCTTTTCATGATTGCATGCCGCCGCGGCCGTTCCGACGAGGGTCGCCGTCAGGAAATGGCGCCGCGTGAGTTCCAGGCTCGAAGAAAAGGAGAACTTCTTGTCCATGGATATCGCCTCGCTCGTATCGAACAGCGCGCCGGAAATCCTCCGGCAAGGAAACAGTGTGGCACGAAAGCCGATCCTCGGCAAGGCATGGATGCTCCTCGCCGTCATGATTCTGGCCGGACCGGCGGCTTCCTGCACGCTTCTGTCCGTGGGCCGCTTCGTCAAGAATGAATATGGCCCCGCAATGGGCCGGGGGGATACCCGGAAACTGGCCAGCCTCTCCACGCCGGAACTGGCGGACCTGTACGAGCGGCTCACCGACGAGCAGTTCCGGAAACTGATGCGGCTGGGCAGCCCTGAAGCGCAGGACCCGTCTGGCAAAAGCAGCGCCGGAAAACCGCCCTCGGGCAGTCTGGATTCGTTTTCGTCATCGGGCAGCCGGGCGCGGCTGCGGGTGAAGTCGGGCGGGCAGAAAATCACGTTCCTGGTGCGGCGCATCCGGGGAAAGTGGCGCGTGGAAGACCTGTGGATCCACCAACCGGAGGGGCACTGGAGCTTCCGGGACGTGCTGGGGCTGTATTCCCTGGCTCTGCGCCTGGGAAAGGGAATCCAGGCGGGCAACATCGACCCGGCGCTGATGGATCCCGCCCTGCACGCGGCGCTGGAACCGCTGGTGCGGCGCGCAAAACTGTGGAAACTGTTCGAGGAAAAGCCGGAGTCTGAAAAGGAAGAGAACTCGGACGGTCCGGGATTGCGCCTGGTAAAGCTCGCGTTTTCGGAGGAAGGCGCGCGCATCGAAGCCACCCGGGGCTCCCTGGAAATCTCCGTCCGGGCGGTCCGCAAAGCACGGGAATGGCGACTGACCGGCGTGGATCTGCATGTTCCTGGCCGCCCCCGCCTTTCGATGGAAACGCTGGCGCGCACGCTGGGCCCGCTTCTGGCGCAGTGGGGCGACATGCGCTACCTGCCCGGCCCGGAACCCTATGCCTATGAACGTGTGGCGTCCCTGCTCGACGAGCGGCTGCGCCGGGAACTGGACCCCGTGCTGGCGCCGCTGTGGCGGTCGCTGGCGCCGCTGGTGCCGGCGCTCGTGCGCCCGGCTACGGATGCAGAGGGGAAAAATACGCCGGCGGAAAAACAGACGCAAAAGCAGGATGCCGTAGCGCTCTGGCTGGAGCGGGTCCACTGGGAGATCCCCGCCGGCGGAGGGCTCGATGTGCAGGTGCGCTTCGATGCGCGCAATGCCATGCACGGACGCTTCGACGCCCAGGGCCGCATCGCCGCACTGGAAGTGACGCTCGACGGGCAGGTGATCACACCCGCGCATCTGGCGGGCCTTTCTCCCTTCACCCGCTGGTGGGAAGCCGTGACCACCGGTGCATGGCCGGACCCGGCGCGCTGGCTGCGCGAAGGCATCCTGCTGCTGGATGAGCCGCACGCCCGCACCGCCGGGCTCCTTCCCGCGACGTTCTCGCTGGTGCCGGCGCCACTGGTGGCAGCGGCCAGAACCGTCTCCAAATCATCCTCCCGCGCCAACCCGGCGGCGCCTCACCTGCCACCCATGAAACTCATGTCCCTGCGCATCGCTTCCACGCGGCTGGATCTGGCCATACAGGCCTGGGAGAGGACATTTTACTGGACGTGGACGTTCTCGGGCGGCCTCTGGCGGCTTTCGGGCGTCAGACTGGACGGAAAACTCGAACTGCTGGATTTTCTGCACCTGCTGCCGCCGGCATGGCGGCTCGTGGAGGGGCTGGCCACGGGCGACGGAAAAATGGCGGCTTCGGCGCTGGGACCGCAGGCGCAGGCGCGGATGGGAACGGGGCTGGAAGAGCTCCTGCGGGTGCAGGGCGACTTCTTCCGGCGCTTTTCGCGGGAGACTTTCGCGGCCCTGCTGGCGGCCGTGCTGGAACGGCGCGGGACACCGGCGGCGGCGACGGAGAACGGCACGCCGGCGGCGGACCCGGCAGCCGCGAACCCGGCGGCGAGCCTGCGCGTGGACACGGCCGCCCGCGTGCTGCATGCCGGAAAGACGGCCTGGCTCTTCGGCCTTCGTTCCGACGGCGCCTGGGGCGTCGAGTTGCCGGAACCCCTGCCGGCGCGCCAGCGCCGGGAAATGGGCGATCATCTCCTGGCCGTGCCGGAACTGTGGCCCGTGCTCGCGGGCCTGTACCTGGGACTGGCCCAGGAGAGCCCGGGCCAACTGGCCGCCTTCTCCTCGCCCGACTTCAATGCCCGGGTCTGGCGCAAACTGGGGAAATCCGGACTGCAAAACCTGTTGAAAAAATTCGGAATCTCCATCGAACTCCCCGATGGGCGCGCGCTCGTCCGCGCATGGCTTTTAGCCCCCCCAACTCCCGCTGCCGAAAATCCCCCGAAATCCGGAACGGCGGCGCTGCGCATCACGGGCACGCAACTGCGCATGCAGGGACGATGGCCGTTTGCCAAGATTTTCCTCGATGCCGGCGGAAAAGACCTGGAAATCAAGTTTTCCTGGGATTCCCGCCGCCGCATGCTGGTGCTCGACGACGTACGCGTCACGGTGCCGATCTTCGGCCGTCCGGTTCGCCTGAGCCTCAAGGACGATTTGAACAAACTGCTGTGAATTCATAAAAAATAATAAATGAAATCAATTGGTTAGAAAAAAATCGAAAAAAGTGTGAAAACTTGCACGAAGGGCTTGACACACATTCGTGAATCGCTATAACAGTCTTAGTTGTGAAATCATTCACAGCGTGAATGGCTTCACAGCAGATGATGACCAGGAGTTTCACGATGGTTTCCGAGAAGACCGTTTCCCGCCTCACCACATACCGGTCGCTGCTGCGCCAGTTGGCGGCCACGGGCGCGACGCACGTGTTTTCCCATCAACTCGCCGACATGGCGCGCTCCACGGCGGCGCAGGTGCGCCGGGACCTCATGGTGCTCAACGCCTATGGCAATCCGCGCACCGGTTATCTGATTGAAGAATTGCAACAATCGATTGATGATTACCTGTCATTTTCAAAAGGAATTACAACCATCCTGGTGGGAGTCGGCTCTCTGGGACGCGCCTTGCTGGCGTACTTCATGACCGGGCGCTCCCACATCCGCATCGTGGCGGCCTTCGATGCCGACCCGCAAAAGGCCGGGCGCACCATCAGCGGGTGCCGGGTGTATCCCCCCGAAGAACTGTTCCAGCAGGTGGCAGGGAAGAATGTGCACTGCGCGCTGCTGGCCGTGCCGGGAAGCGAGGCGCAAAAAACTGCGGACCAACTGGTGAAGGCCGGCATCCCGAGCATCGTGAACTTCGCGCCCGTGCGCATCAAGGTCCCCCCCACGGTGTTCGTGGAGGACCTGGACGTGACCTCATCCATCGAGAAGGCCGCCTTTTTCGGGCGTCATCTGCCCAAGGCGCAGGAGATGAAAAAATGAGCGCAACCGAATTGCAGGCATTGATGCAGGAAATCCCCTCCGGGGACGCTTCCTCCCTGATTCCCCTCCTGCAGAAGGTGCAGGAGGCTTTCGGGTATCTCTCGCGGGAAGCCATCGCCTCGATCGCCGCGCATCTGCACGTGAGCCCGGCGGCGGTCTATGGCGTGGCCAGTTTCTACAACCAGTTCCGCTTCACCGCGCCGGGCCGCTGCCACATCCAGGTGTGCCGCGGCACCGCCTGCCACGTTAAGGGCAGCCTCGACGTGCTCGAGACGCTGCAGCGGGAACTGGGCATCGTTCCCGGGGAAACGACCCGCGACGGCGCCTTCAGCCTGGAGACCGTGGCCTGCGTGGGCGCCTGCTCGCTGGCCCCCGTGGTGGTGGCCGGCGGCGAGTTCCACGCCAACATGGACAACGAGAAGACCCTGAAACTCGTCGAGAAGGAAAAACAGGTGGAATCATGCAGCGACTGACGGACGCCTGTTGTGGAAAATGCACCCATGCGCCGGCAGAGCCGTGCGTGAAATACGTGGAATGCCGAACGGCCGGCCCGCTGTGCCATGACGACGAAGACTGCCGCGCGCGGCGCCGCGGACTGCTGTCGCGGGTGCGGCGCGAAGTCCTGGAAACGCCCGTGGTGAGCGTGGGCACCGGCACCTGCGGACGCGGGGCGGGCGCGATGAAGGTGCTCGAAGCCGTGCGCGCCTGGTCGCAGAATTCCGGAATCTCGGTGCGCGTGGAGGAAACCGGCTGCATCGGCATGTGCACGGCCGAACCGCTGTTCGACATCCACGCGCCGGGACGCACGCGCCTCTTTTTCGGCAACGTGCGCGAAAACCAGGTATCCCGTATTTTGGATGCGGTCCTGAAAAACCAGACCCTGCCCAACGCGCCCAGGGCGCTGGGACAGTTGCCGGATGGACACGGCTCCGCGTGGGACGGCGTGAATTCCCTGTGGGAGCATCCGTTCTTCGCCCCCCAGAACCGGCGCGTCCTGGCGCACTGCGGCGTGAGCAATCCCGAAAGCCTGGACGCCTATCTGGCCGACGGCGGCTTTTCCGCATTCGCCAAGGCCGTTTCCGCCATGACTCCCGCGGAAATCATCGCGGAAGTGGAAAGAAGCGGGCTGCGCGGGCGCGGCGGCGGCGGATTCCCCACCGGGCGCAAGTGGCGCTTCGCCCACGAAACGCCGGCGGACCAGAAATACATGGTCTGCAACGCCGACGAGGGCGACCCCGGCGCGTTCATGGACCGCGCGCTCATCGAAGGCGACCCGTGCCGCGTGCTGGAAGGGCTCATGATCGCGGCCTACGCCATCGGCGCCACGCACGCCTACGTCTACATCCGCGCCGAATATCCGCTGGCCATCGAACGCCTGGAAACCGCCATCCGCGAATTGCGCGCCTGCGGGCTTCTGGGTGCCAACATCCTGGATTCGGGCTTCTCGCTCGAAGTGCATATCAAGAAGGGCGCCGGCGCATTCGTCTGCGGCGAGGAGACGGCGCTGATCCACAGCATCGAGGGGAAACGCGGCATGCCGCGCCCCCGGCCGCCCTACCCGGCCGTGCGCGGGCTGTTCGGGAAGCCCACCGTCATCAACAACGTGGAGACGCTGGCCAACGTGCCCCCCATCATCGAGCGCGGGGCCGACTGGTTCGCCGCCGTGGGCACCGAAGGCTCACGCGGCACCAAGGTGTTCGCCCTCTCCGGGAAGGTGGCCCGCACGGGGCTGGTGGAAGTGGCCATGGGCACGCCCATCCGCACCATCCTGGAAGACATCGGCGGCGGAATTCCGAATGGAAAGAAATTCAAGGCTGCCCAGATCGGCGGCCCCTCCGGCGGCTGCCTGCCGGAAGCGTGGCTGGACTGCGGCGTGGACTACGAGAGCCTCAGGAAGGCCGGCGCCATGATGGGATCGGGCGGGCTGGTCATCCTCGACGAGAACACCTGCATGGTGGACCTGGCCCGCTACTTCATGGAGTTCATCCAGAAGGAGAGTTGCGGCACCTGCATCCCCTGCCGCGAGGGTTCCCGCCGCATGCTGGAAATCCTGGATGCCATCTGCAAGAAACCGGATCCCGCGAACGATGCGGCCGCGCTGGAGCGGTTCCAGGGTGTCACGCATCTGGAGCACCTGGCGCAGGTCATCCGGACCACATCCCTGTGCGGGCTGGGGCAGAGCGCTCCCAATCCGGTGCTCTCCACGCTGTCCAACTTCCGTGCGGAGTACGAGGCCCACGTGTACGAGCGGCGCTGCCCGGCCGGCGTCTGCAAGGATTTCATCGACTTTCGCATCG
This sequence comes from uncultured Kofleriaceae bacterium, assembly GCA_964516435.1. Taxonomy (GTDB): domain Bacteria; phylum Myxococcota_A; class Polyangia; order HGW-17; family HGW-17; genus HGW-17. The sequence continues at coordinate 45,844 of CAZEZP010000060.1, forward strand.
ACACGGAGAAATGCACCGGCTGCAGCCTGTGTGCGCGCAAGTGCCCCGTGGGGGCCATTCACGGCGCGCCCAGGAGCCCCTACTACATCGTGCCCGAGAAATGCGTGCGCTGCGGCGCCTGCCGCACGGCCTGCCGGTTCGACGCCGTGCAGGTGCAATGACGAAGAGGTGAGACGATGACGCAAATCACGCTGAACGGAAAAATCGTCCAGGCCGCCCCCCGCGAGACGCTGCTGGAAGTCATCCGGCGCGAGGGCATCCGCATCCCCACGCTGTGCCACTGGGAGGGACTTCCCGCCGTGGGCGCCTGCCGGCTGTGCGTGGTGGAGGTGGAGGGACAGGCGAACCTGGTGCCCGCGTGCGCCACGCCGGTGGCGGAAGGGATGGCGGTGCGCACCCACAGTCCGCGCGTGGTGGACGCCCGGCGCACCATCCTGGAACTCATCCTGGCCAACCATCCCGACGACTGCCTCTTCTGCAGCCGCAAGGACTCCTGCGAACTGCTGCGCCTCTCCGCGGAAATGGGCATTTCGGGGCGCACCTGGCACGGCGCCAAGATCCGACATCCCAGGGACGTCTCCAGCCCGTCCATCTCCCGGGATCCCTCCAAGTGCATCCTGTGCGGGCGTTGCGTGCGCGTGTGTTCGCAGATCCAGGGCGTCGGCGCCATCGACTTCACCTCCCGCGGCGCGACCACGCTGGTGGCCCCGGCCTTCGGCGACGGACTGAACGCCTCCGAATGCGTGCATTGCGGGCAGTGCGTGGCGGCCTGCCCCACGGGAGCGCTCTCCGACGCCTCCCACATCGCCCGGGTGCTGGAAGCGCTTTCCAATCCCTCCCTGGTGACGGTGGTGCAACATGCCCCGAGCGTGTCGGTGACGCTGGGCGAATACTTCGGATTCGAACCCGGCACCGATGTGGACGGGCTGCTGGTGGCCGCGCTGCGCAGGCTCGGCTTCTCCCACGTCTTCGATACATCGTTCACGGCAGACTTGACGATCATGGAAGAGGCGGCCGAACTGGTGGAACGCATCCGCGGCGGCGGGCCGCTTCCCCTGTTCACGTCCTGCTCGCCGGCCTGGGTGCGCTACGTGGAGACGTTCCACCCGCGGTTCGTGCCGAATCTTTCCACGTGCAAGAGCCCGCAGCAGATGATGGGTTCCATCATCAAGAACGTCTGGGCCCGCCGGGAAGGCATCGCGCCGCGGCGCGTGTTCTCGGTGGCCGTGATGCCCTGCACCGCCAAGAAGGCCGAGGCGCGCCGCCCGGAAATGCTCTCCGAAGGCATCTTCGACGTGGACGCGGTGCTCACCACCCGCGAACTGGCCGCCCTGATCACCATGCAGGGAATCGATTTCCGCGAACTGCACCCACAGCCGGCGGATCATCCGTTCGGCACGCGCTCCTCCTCGGGCAAGCTCTTCGGCGTTACGGGCGGCGTCCTGGAAGCCGCGGCCCGCACGGCCGTGCATGCGCTCACGGGCAGCAATCCGGCTCCTGGATCGTTCTCGCAACTGCGCGAGACGGCCGGCGTGCGCGAGATGCGCATCGAAACCGCCGGCGTGCAGTTGAACGTGGTGGCCGTGTCGGGGCTGGCCGCCGCCCGGCGGGTGTTGGAAGAAATCGAAGCGGGCCGGATGCAGGCGCACATGGTGGAAGTCATGAGTTGCCCGGGCGGCTGCATCTCCGGCGGCGGGCAGCCGCATGGCACCGACGCCCGCGCGGTGGCGGCCCGCGCCCAGGCCCTGTACCGCATCGACCGCGGCGCGCCCCTGCGTTTCTCGCATGAGAATCCGGACATCCTGCGCCTGTACGAGGAAGAACTGGGCAAGCCGCTCGGCCCGAAGAGCCACCAACTGCTGCATGTGCACCGGGAGGCCAGCCATGGCTGAGAACACCGCCGCCACCTGGTTCGTGCGCACCCTGCCGGATCGCTGCCGCGTCTGCTATTCGTGTGTGCGGTCCTGCCCGGCCAAGGCCATTCGCATCGTGGACGGCCAGGCCGACGTGATCGCCAGCCGATGCATCGGCTGCGGCCACTGCGTGCGCGTGTGCAGCCAGAAGGCCAAGGTGGTGGTGGGTTCCCTGGACGAGGCCCGCGAACTGCTCGCATCGGGCCGCCCCGTGGCGGCGCTCGTGGCGCCCTCCTTCCCGGCCGAGTTTCCCGAGATCTCCACGAGCCATTTCGTTGGCATGCTGCGAAAACTGGGCTTCTCGCGGGTGTTCGAGGTGGCTTTCGGCGCCGACCTGGTGGCCCGCAGGCACCGGGAAACCTACCGCAACGGAACGCAGGGGCCGCGCATCGAGGCTTCCTGCCCGGCCGTGGTGTCGTACATCGAAAAGTATCATCCGAATCTCCTGGAAAACCTGGTGCCCGTGATTTCCCCCATGGTGGCCATGGGCCGCCTGGCCAAGCAGCGCCACGGCCGGGACCTGGCCTGCATCTTCGTGGGGCCCTGCGTGGCCAAGAAGGGCGAAGCCGAACGCTTCCGGGAAGACGTGGACTGCGCCATCACATTCGTGGAACTGCGCCGGCTGCTCGAAGAGAAGGGCGTGGATCCGACCAGCGCCACGCCCTCGGAGTTCGACCCGCCGCATGCCCGCAATGGCGGCGTCTATCCGCTGCCGCACGGGCTCTTCCACACGGCCGGAATCCAGGAGGACCTCTTTTCGCACGACACCGTATCGGCGTGCGGCCGCACGGAATTCGTCCAGGCCATCCACGAGATCGAGCAGGGCGACGTGGGCGCCCGCTTCGTCGAGATGCTGGCGTGTCCCGGCTGCGTCATGGGAGCCGGAATGTCGATGCCCAACCGGCTGCACGCCCGCGAAACCCAGGTGGCCCGGGTGGCCCGCGAACGCAAGGAGACCTTCGACGTCGACCGATGGAAGACCGAACTGGATGCGGCTTCGGTCATCCCCCTGGAACGCGAGTTCGTCCGGCAGGACGAATCGCTCGATTTCCCGGATGCGGGCCGGCTGGCCGAAATCCTGCACCAGATGGGCAAGATCCATCCCGAGGACGAGCTCAACTGCGGGGCGTGCGGCTACGATTCCTGCGTGGATCACGCCGTAGCCATCTACAAGGGGCTGGCCGAAGACAAGATGTGCCTGCCGTACACCATCGAGAAACTGGAGAACACCGTGCGCGCCCTGGAGAAATCGCAGGAGGAACTGGCGCACGCCCAGGCGGCGCTGATGCACTCGGAGCGGCTGGCCTCCATGGGCCAACTGGCGGCCGGCATCGCTCACGAGGTCAACAACCCGCTGGGCGTGGTGCTCCTGCATGCGCACATCCTGCGTGAACGCTGTTCGGACGACCCGAAACTGGCCGGAGAAATCACGCTCATCGCGGAGCAGGCCGACCGCTGCAAGAAGATCGTCTCCGGCCTGCTGCAGTTCGCGCGGCGCAACCGCGTCATCCGGCAGCCCGTGGATGTGCCTAAGATGATCCGGCGGCTGGTGCAGACGATGGACACGGATCCACGCATCCGCTGGGAGACGCACCTGGAGATGGCCGACCCGGTGGCGCACCTGGACGAGGACCAGATCGTGCAGGTGCTGACCAACCTCGTGACCAACGCGCAGGATGCCATGCCCGCGGGCGGCGTCCTTACCATCCGCGCCACGGATACGCCAACGCAAATCGTCATCTCGGTGTCGGACACCGGATGCGGGATCGCCCGCGAGAACCTCTCGCGCATCTACAGCCCGTTCTTCACGACCAAGAAGATCGGCAAGGGCACAGGGCTGGGCCTGGCCGTTTCCTACGGCATCATCAAGATGCATTCGGGAGACATCCAGGTCGAAACCAACGCGGATCCCGCCGCGGGACCCACGTTCACCACGTTCACCATCCGCCTGCCGCGGATGGCGGGAGAATGAGGCGCCCATGCGCGCAAGCAAAGGAGATGCAACCATGAACCGAACGAAAGTGCTCCTGGTGGACGACGATCCCGATTTCCTGGCGCAGGGGCGCCTGATGCTCTCGCAACTCGGCTGCGACGTGCTCGAGGCCCGCTCGCGCCGGGAGGCCCTTGCGCTGTTCGACGCAGACAAGCCGGATGCCGCCGTCATCGACCTGATGATGGAGGAGCCGGATGCCGGATTCACGCTGGCCTATCAACTCAAGCAGCGCGCTTCCGGATTGCCGGTGATCATGACTACGGCCGTGACGCGCGCCACAGGGCTCAGTTTCGAGCAAACCACGGGGCGCGGCTGGATCCATGCGGACGTGGTGCTGGCCAAGCCGGTGCGCGCGGAACAGTTGAAGGCGGAACTGGAAAGGTTGCTGGGCCATGAACTGTGAACTGCAGACCCTCCATGTGGCGGTGGTGGACGACGAACTGGGCATTCGCCTGGGCGTGGAAACCATCCTGTCCGATTTCGTGGTGGAAATCCCCGAGGTCGGCGTGCGCGTGAAACTGGCCGTGCGCTCGTGGGCCGACGGCGAGAGTTTCCTGGAAGCGCTCGCGCAGGATCCCCCGCAGGTGGTGCTGCTGGATTCCAAACTGCCGGGCATCGGCGGCATGGAAATCCTGGAAGGGCACCTCTCGAAGCACCCGGACATCGTGACGGTGATGATCACCGCCTACGCCACGCTCGAGAGCGCAGTGCGGGCCACCAAACTGGGCGCCTACGACTTCCTGGCCAAGCCGTTCACTCCCGAGGAACTGCGGGTGACGCTGCGCAAGGCCATCCACCATCACCAGTTGTCCGCGCAGGCGCGGCGGCTGATGGAGGAGAAGCGGCAGGTGCGATTCCAGTTCATCTCCGTGCTGGCGCACGAACTCAAGAGCCCGATCAACGCGGTGGACGGATACCTCGACATCATGCGCAACCGCATGCTGGGAACGGAACTGGACGCCTACGCGGAGATGATCGAGCGCTCCTCGCTGCGCATCGCGGGCATGCGCAAGCTCATCAACGACCTGCTGGATCTCACGCGCGTGGAAAGCGGCCGGCGGCCGCGCAATCTGGAGCCCGTGGATCTGGCGGCCGTGGCGAAAGGCGCCATGGAGGCCCAGGAAAACGCCGCGAAGACCATGGAACTGCGCATGGAGCTTTCGGCCGAGGGCGATGTGGTGCTGACGGCGGACCGGGTGGAAATGGAGATGATCCTCAACAACCTGGTGTCCAACGCCGTGAAGTACAACCGCCCCGGCGGTTCGGTGCGGGTGGCGATCGCCCGCGGAGCGGACGGCCTGCGCATCACGGTCGCGGACACCGGCTGGGGCATGCGCCCGGAGGATACCGCGCGCCTGTTCGCCGACTTCGTGCGCATCAAGAACGAGCATACGCGCGACATCCCCGGCTCGGGGCTGGGGCTGTCGCTGGTGAAGAAACTGGTGAACCTGTACGGCGGCGAAATCTCGGTGGAGAGCCGCCCCGACGAGGGATCGACCTTCGTCGTGGATCTGCCTGACCCTCAAGCCTTTGCCCGGGAAGGGCAAAGTTAGAACAAAGGAGAGTGTACCATGTCCAAAATCCTCTGCATCGACGACGACCGTGACGTGATCGAATTCCTGACTCTCACCCTCAAGGCGGCCGGCCATACGGTGATCAGCGCTCCCGACGGCACTTCCGGGTTCGCCAGGGCCAAGGAGGAGAAGCCGGACCTGATCCTGCTCGACGTGATGATGGCCAACACCACGGAAGGCGTGAAAACCGCGTTCGACCTGCGTGCCGAACCTGTCACGCGGCACATCCCCATCCTGATGCTGACCTCCATCAACCAGGAATTCGGCAACGCCTTCAAGTTGCAGGCGGATCCGGCCAACCTGCCGGTGGACGACTTCGTGGAGAAGCCGATTCCGGCCAGGGTGCTGCTGGAGAAGACCGCGAAACTGCTGGCGCTGCCCAAGGACAAGGTCAACACCGGCAAATGAGGGCGAATCGCCCGCTTGCGGCGGTGCAAAGCGCGGGTTCGCATCCCGCGGACGCGGAAAATGCGGCGGGCCGGGTTTCATCCCGGTCCGCCACCGGCAGAATCAGTGACTCTCCCCGCGGGCCATGGCTGCGCCGTGGGCCAGCAGCGGGGCCAAAAGCCGCGCGCAGAAGCGGGCGCCCTTCTCGCTGCCAGGCAGGTTGACCACGAACTGGCGCCCCTTCAGTCCCGCCGTGGCGCGGGAGAACACGGCATGCGGCGTCTCTTCCAGGGAACGCATGCGCAGGTACTCGGCGATGCCGTCTGCCGGGCGGTCCACGAACGCGCGGGTGGCTTCCGGCGTGAAATCGCGCGGGCCGGGCCCCGTGCCTCCGGTGGTGAGAATCCAGTCGGCGTCCGGGTGGCGCGCAAAAGCCGCCAGAAGCGGCTCCACGCCGTCGGGCACCACTTCCACGCACACCTCGCATTCCGGAAGCGCCCGGCGGATTTCCTCGGCCGCCGCCGGGCCGGAACGGTCGGCATACACTCCGGCATACGCCCGGTCAGAAACGGTAATGACCGCGATCTTCAAGGCCGATCCTCCCTCCTCGCACCACGCGGGCGAAGATGCCCCGGCGCGGCATGATGCAGTCTCCCACCAGCGTGCGGATCTCGCAGGCCGCGTGGCATTCCTTGCCGATGCGCGTCACTTCCAGTTCGCATTCCCCGATGCGCAACTTCGTCCCGATGGGCAAGGTGTGCAGATTCACGCCCCGGGTGGTGATGTTCTCGGCGAAATCTCCCGGCGCCAGGCGGCTATCCGCGGCCTTCGCGCAGCGTCCGGGTCCCCCGGCGCGCCGGACCAGATTTTCGTTGGCCGCCTCGATATCTTCCATGGCCAGAAGCGACACCTGCCGATCGGGCAACTGCCCGGCATGCGCATCGCCTTCCACGCCCGCATCCTCGATGAGCCGGATTTCCGGCACGGGATGCTTGCGGGTGCCCTTCCTTTCGGAGACGTTGAGTGAAACGATCCGGAATTCGCCTTCAGTCATGGATTTCCTCCTTGGTCTTCGACACGAGCCGCACGAATTCCACCACCATGCCCCTGTCCACGGCCTTGCACATGTCGTAGACGGTCAATGCCGCCACCGAGACGGCGCAAAGCGCCTCCATCTCGATGCCGGTCTTGTCCGTGCACACACAGGCGGAGCGGATGCGCACACCGTCCTCTTCGACGGACAGGTCCACCTGCACGTGCTCGATCTCGATGTTGTGGCACAGGGGAATCAGTTCCGCCGTGCGCTTGGCCGCCTGGATGCCCGCGATGCGCGCGCAGGAGAGCACGTCGCCCTTGGCCATCTCGTTGCGGGCGATGGCCGCGGCCGTCGCGGGCGCCATGCGCACGAACCCTTCGGCCGAGGCCGTGCGGCGCACCCGCATCTTGCGGGAAACGTCCACCATGCGGGCCTGGCCCTTCTCATCCACGTGGGAAAACTCCATCTCATCCTCCAATCTGCACGAGGCTCTTGTCCGTGCAGGTCGTTCCATGGGCGGGCTTGCACGCGATGGCCCGCCCGATGCTCCCCAGAATGTCTCCGAAATCCACGGGAACCGCGATATCCGCATGCAGGCATGGCCGCAGGGTGCCGTCCGAGAGCAGACGCAGGCGGTTGCACGCGGCGCATGGAGGCGGCCGCGAAACGTCCGCATCCCGGGGATCGCTCTTGGAGTGGTCCAGATGATAGCGCGCGATGCGCTGGTGTTCCGCGCCCTGCCATGCGGCCCACGCGCGCACGGCATCCACATCCTGCCGGAACGGGACCCACGAAGCCAGTTCTTCCGGAGGGAACACCACCGTGTTGATTTTCACCCTCAGTCCGGCTCCGATGGCGGCCTGCACGCCTGAAATCACGGCACCGAGCCGGCCGCCGCCCGTGATGGCCTGGTACAGGCGCTCATCGAGCGTGTCCAGGGAAACGTTGACGCTGTCGAGCCCGGCGGTGCGCAGGTCCGCGGCCAGGGCGGAAAGCAGTTGCCCGTTGGTGGTCATGGCCAGTTCCTCGAGCCCTCCCGGCCCCTTGAGCCGGGAAAGCATGTCCACCAGCCGCGCCACGTCGCGCCGGACCAGCGGCTCCCCGCCGGTGATGCGAATCTTGCGGAACCCGGCTTCCCGGACGGCCACCTGCGCGATCGCCAGAATCTGCTCATAACGCAGCACGGGCCGTTTTTCCAGGCTGCATCCTTCCGGCATGCAGTAGCGGCAGGCCAGGTTGCAACGGTCCGTGACGGAGATGCGCAGGTAATCAATGGTGCGGCCGAAGGAGTCTTGCATGGACGAGTTCTCCCGGTTGGAGTTCGGTCTGCCCTTCTTCCATGCGGATCAGGGCGTTGGCGTGCGCGAGCACGGTGATCATGGATGAGCCGTGATAGGGCAGCGGCACGGCCGTCCCCTCCGGCCAGCGCACGGATGCGGGCCAGAACTGCACGTGATCCCCCTTGCGCCGGGTCAGGGCAGAAGCCATGCGCACCGGCACCACGGGCGTCGCCGCATCGAATCCCATGCGGGCGAGCAGATAGGGCCTAAGCAGCGTCACGGCGTGCACGAACGTGGAGACGGGATTGCCGGGCAGGCCGAAGAAAGCGGCAGGACCGCGAACGCCAAAGAACGCGGGCATGCCCGGACGCATGCGCACCCCGTGGAAGACCAACTTCACGCCGGACGCCTCGGCGGCGGCGGGGATGTGGTCGAAATCCCCCATGGAAACGCCGCCGGAGACCACCACCGCATCGAAGGATTCGAGCGCCGCCGCCACGGTTTCCCGGATGCGGGCCACATCGTCGGGAACGATGCCAAAAAATTTGGCCTCTGCCCCGAAGGAATGCACGCAGGCGCACAGTTGCGGGCCGTTGGAATCGAAGATGCCGGCGCTCCCCAATTCGCGCGCGGCGCGGGAAAACGCTTCGGAAAGATCGCCGGACGCCTCGATGCAGGCCGGACGGATCTCGTCCCCCGTGGAAATCACGGCCACCCGCGGACGGCGGGCCACCGGCACGCAGGCATGTCCGGCCGCTGCGAGGATCCCCACGTCCTGCGGCATCAGAATCCGTGGTTCCATGAGCGTTTCTCCCCGACGCGCATTCTCTCCGCGGGCGATGACGTTCGAGACACTCTCGGCTTTCAGGAAATGAACGCGGTTCTCCTCGACCCGGGTCCATTCCACGCGCACGATGCCGTCGGTCCCCTCCGGCACGGGGGCGCCGGTCATGATGCGCACGGCCTGCCCCGGTGCCAGTCCATGCCCGGGAGCCTGCCCGGCACTCGCAACGGATACGATTTCATACGGGCCGCCGGCGTCTTCCAGCGAAGGGTTCCTGCGGTAGGCGAACCCGTCCACGGCGGCCTTGGCGAAGGGCGGCTGGTCCACGAGCGAAACGGCTTCCTTCGCCAGCACCCGGCCGGTGGCTTCGGACAGGGACACGGTTTCGAACGGCATCCGGTGCGCGCGCGCGTGTTCCAGCACATGCGCCAGCGCTTCGTCAGGATGGATCGGCGGCTTCATGCAGCACTCCTTTCCGGAAACCCCGGGGATCTTCCTCCGGACACAGGGAAAAGACCCTGAGATTCAAGCGGGTCTGCAGTTCGGGGTCGTGCGTGGTGAGCGCCAGGCCGATGCCCCGCGCCTGCAGGGTCTTCAGGCATCCGTACAGTTCCTCCCGGGAGGCGGCATCCAGGCCCGAGGACGGCTCGTCCAGCAGCACCACCGCCGGATGCGCGACGAATGCGCGCACCAGGGCCACCTTGCGCCGCTCTCCCGTGGACAGTTCGAAATGACGCCGGCCGGCCAAGCCGTCCAGGCCGAAGAGTTCCAGCGCCTGCCGGATGCGGCCTTTCTGCTCGGCAGCCGGAACCCGGACCCAGGAGAGGACCATTTCCATGTTTTCCAGCACGGTGCCCCGGAAAACGTAGGGGTCCGCGTGCACGTACACGAACGGTTCCGCATGCCGGTCCAGCCGGGAAAGCGGCTTTTCGCGCCACAGGATCGCCCCCCGCTGCGGTTTGAGCAGGCCGGCCAGCAACTTGAGCAGGGTGGTCTTGCCGCTGCCGTTGGGACCGTCGATCCGGACGCCGTCCTGCACGGGAAGACGCAGAAAGCCGGTCTCCACGGCATACTGGGAGCCTGGATATTGAAAATACAAAGATTGCAATTCCAATTGACTCAATTTTCCGCCTTTTGAACAAATGAAATCATAATATTTATAAATATTGCAATAAGCATTAAAATCAAACCCAGATAGATCGCCTGCTGCCAGTCGCCTCTGGCGGACTCCAGCGCAATGGCCGTGGTCATGGTGCGGGTGGCATGGCGGATGTTGCCGCCGAGCATCATGGCGATGCCCACCTCGCCCACGATGCGCCCGAACGAGAGGGTGAACGCTCCCGCCAGCGGCGCGGAAAATTCCCGCAGGAGCGCGCGGACCGTCTGCAGACGGGAAGCGCCGAAGGTGGCCAGCGTTTCATAAAATGCCCCATCCGCGCGGCGCATGGCCGCGTGCAGGTGGGTGACCACGATGGGCAGGCCCAGGAAGAACTCGCCGAAGACGACGCCGGCCGACGTGTAGAGCCAGCGCAGTTCCCCCAGGGGGCCAAAGCGGGACAGGAGCATGAAGGCCAGAAGTCCGATGACCACCGTGGGCATGGCGGCCGCGGCGCCGAAAAAGGCTGCGGCGACCCGGGAAACCGTGCCCTTGCGACGGGCCAGGCAGGCGCCCACCGGCAGGCCGGCCGCCATGGCGAGCGCGGTGGCCGCCAGCGCGTACAGCAGGCTGCGCAGGGTGATTTCCAGGATTTCGGAAAACCCGGCCGGATGCATCAGGGCACCTCGATTCCGTGAAATACCGGCTCGCCGGCCATTCTGAAGGATTGCACGAGCGCGCGGGCGTGGGATCCCGACAGAAACGAAGCAAAAGCCCGGGCCCGCGCGCAGGGGGCCGAAGCGCTACTGCAGGCCGTGTAGAACGTATAGGGATTGGGCATGGCCGTGGGCATTCGGAACAGCAGAACATAATCATCCCCGTAATGCGATGCGAAATCCGGGGAAACGGAAAATTGCAGCCAGGATGCCAGCGGAATCAGTACATAGGCATTCTTCTCGGCGGCGATCCGCAGCGTTTCGAGGGCGCCCTGGCCGGTTTCCATGTTCTTCGGCCACGAGATGCCGGCCGCCGCGCACGTTTTGCGTTCGAATTCGGACGTACCTGATGCATCGCCTCGCGAGATGAACGCGACTTCGCTTTGGGAAATGCGCAGAAAGGCATCCGCGGGCGAGAATGCATCGCGCACCCCTGCGGGGTCCGCTGCCGGCCCGGCTATCACGAATTCGGAGAGCAGGACGGCATGCGGCGAAAAGCCGGGATGCTTCCTGCGGAACTTCGTTTCAATCTCCGGGGAATGCGAAAAGGCCCCATCGACGTCGCCGCGCGCCAGGCTTTCCAGCGCCTGGGCGGAAGGAAGCGCCAGCACCTGCACGCGGATGCCGGTCTGCCGGGTGAAGGCTTGCGCAAGGGATTCCGTCAGTTCGAGCGCCGCCATGGACGTGGGAACGGCGATGCGCAGAGCGTCCCCCTCCCGGCGGCAGGAAAGCCCGCACGCCAGGCAGGATGCCAGCAGCAGAAACGGAATCGGGGAAGACGGGAACAAACGCCCAAAGGACGGCATGCGACTCCTTTCCGAACACGGGAGGCCGGACCGTTTCCCGTCCGACCCTCGGCCGCGGCGCATGGCGGCGCCGCACCTCGGTTCCGGTCCCATGCCGAAAAAGCGGTTCCAGGGACCGAAACTCGGAGCGCTCCCCGATTACCACGGGATCGCATGACGGGCAAGAGGCAAGACGCGCTCCTGAAGGTTCTTGCCGTCTCCGTTAAGGTTACTCTTCCAGGTACGTGTAGCCTTCGAGCCCTTCGTCCAGAAATTTTTGAATTTTAGCGCTTTCCTTGAGGGTGATGATCTTCTGCTCGATGCTCTCCTCGATGGCCTTGCGGGTCATGTTGAGCAGGTCGCGCTTGTTGTACTGCATGTAGGAGAGCACGTCGCGCACGGTATCCCCCTGCACGAGTTTGTCGATGCGGTACTTGTTGGGGCCGATCACGGAGACGTGCACGGTATGGGTGTCGCCGAAGAGGTTGTGCAGGTCGCCGAGTACCTCCTGGTAGGCGCCCACCAGGAAAATCCCCAGGTAATAAGGAGATTTTTCATTGAATTCGTGCAGGAGGATCACGTTCTTGACGTCGCGCAGGTCGATGAACTGGTCGATCTTGCCGTCGGAATCGCACGTGATGTCCGCGAGCGTGGCCTTGACGGTGGGGATTTCCGTGTGCCGGTGGATGGGGGCGATGGGGAACAACTGCTTGACTGCCCAGTGGTCCGGCACGCTCTGGAACACGCTGAAATTGCAGTAGTACATGGTGGAGACGAAGCGCTCCAGGTCCTCGAGCTCGTCGGGCACGTAGTCGAGCCCGTCGATGATCTTGGCGATCTTCTGGCACGTGAGCCAGAAGTATTTCTCCACCAGCGAGCGGTGCTCCAGCGAAAGCATGCCCACGTTGAAGAGCGTGACCATCTCGTCGCGGATCTGCAGTGCGTCGTGGTAACTCTCCTGGAAATTCTTGATGGAGAGATTCTCGTAGACCTCGCGCATGGCCAGCACGGGATCGGGATCGTTTTCTCCCACGGGAGGCAGGCTCATCTCGCCCTTGTTTTCGCTGGTGCCCAGCACGTTGCACACGAGCACGCTGTGGTAGGCCACCAGCGCCCGGCCGCTTTCCGAGATGACATGCGGATGGGGCAGGTTCTCCATCTCGCACACCTCGGCCAGCGCCGAAATGATGTCGGCAGCGTATTCGGCCAGGCTGTAGTTCTTCGAACTGGCGAAATTGGTCTGGCTGCCGTCGTAGTCCACGGCCAGGCCGCCTCCCACGTCGAAATAGCGCACGGAAACGCCGATGCGGCTCATCTCCACGAACAGGCGCGTGCTCTCCCGCAGGGCCTCCTTGATGGACTGGATGGAGGTGATCTGGGACCCCAGGTGGAAATGCAGCAACTGCAGGGAATCGAGCATGTCCGCCTGGCGCAGTTTCTGCACGGCGTCCAGGATTTCGGATGGGAACAGGCCGAACTTGGAACGATCTCCGCCGGAACTCTCCCACTTGCCGCGCCCGCGGGCGGTCAACTTGCAGCGGATGCCGATGAGCGGCTTGACGCCCATCTTGCGGGACAGGCGCATGACGATGTCCAGTTCGCTGGGCTTCTCCACCACGACGAACACCTTGCGGCCCATCTTGAGTCCCCACAGGGCCGTCTCGATGAATTCGTCGTCCTTGTAGCCGTTGCACACGATCAAGGCGCCGGGCGTATCCAGGAGGGCCAGGCAGATGAGCAGTTCCGGCTTGGAACCGGCCTCCAGCCCATAGCGGTAGGGACGTCCGAATTCGATGATGTCCTCGACGACTTCCTTGTTCTGGTTGACCTTGATGGGATACACGCCGAAGTACTCGCCCTGGTAGTCGTATTCGCGGATGGCGTTGCGGAAGGCCGTCTGGATCTCCTCGATACGCTTCTTGAGGATGTCCGTGAAGCGGATCAGCACGGGTGGCACCACCTCGCGCATGGCCAGTTCATCGATGAACTCCTTGATGTCCAGGTATTTCTCGTCGCTCTTCTCGGGATGCACCACAATGTTCCCCTTGCTGTTGACGCGGAAGAAGCCGCGTCCCCAGTTGGGAATGTTGTACAGTTCGCTGGATTCCTCCACCGACCAGCGCTTGAGCGACGTCTTCTCCTTGAGCTTCACTTTCTGGCGCATGGCGTCACCTCCCGATGAAAACAGCTTCGTTCATACTGGAAAGCCATTTTTTCTTCAAGGAAGAATCGCGGTCCCGCCAGCGAAAAAAACAGTGGGAAAACAAATAGGGAAACGATGGAAAAACGGTGGAAAAAGGGGCGTTTTGGGGCAGCCGGCCGTAAGCCGGGTTCTGTTCCCGCCTCAAGGGATGGCGGGCGGCGATCATTCCTCTAGGCGTTCCGTTGCCGAAACGCTCCAGCAACTACCGAGGTTCCATGTGGCCTGGGCGCCAGAACCCCGTATGTCTTGCTTCAGGCGGGGTTTGCCATGCGATTCCCGTCGCCGGGAACCCGGTGCGCTCTTGCCGCACCTTTTCACCCTTGCCGGCCCGAAAGCCGGCGGTCTGTTTTCTGTGGCACTTTCCTTCGGGTCGCCCCGACTGGGTGTTGCCCAGCGCCTGCCCAGGAGAAGCCCGGACTTTCCTCCCGTGGGAAAAACCCACCGGCGATCGCCTCACCGACTGCCCCAAAAGCCCGACTCTTCATAGGGAAAAACCGCGGCAAATTCAAGTGGAGTGGAAAAAATCCCGGAAAAAACCTCGGCAGCAGCCGGGAACCGCTGTTTCCGGCCCCGGGAAATGCCGCCCCGACTCCGGCCGGAAGAATCCCGAGCAGACGCCTGCAGACAGAGACGCCCGTCTTTGCGCCGGATTCGCCGGCGGGCGGATATCCGTTACATTTTTTGATGTTCACCGCACAAACGATAACCCGGCCGTCGAAAGACGCCTGGTCTGCTGGAGACCGGAACCAATTTCACCAGAAACCGATCACATCGCGCAGATCGCCGCGGAATTTCATGCGGTAGCGCAGTTCCACGCGGCCCTTGAGCGGCTCTTCGTATTCATACTGGTTGTAATCCGGAAGGCTGCGCCGCAGCGTGCCGTACAGGCGCAGATTGTCGAACAGTTTGATTTCGAGTCCGCCCTCCTGGCGGTTGCGCCCGAGGAAACCCACCTCCACCTCGCCCTTCATGGTGATGTGGCGCAGGAAGGTCTTGGCCGCGCTCACCTGGAAGGAATCGCTGCCCAGTTCCATGCGGAACAGGTCGAGTCGAGTGACCATCCTGATGGGGTTGGCCACCAGCATGGAAAGGAAGTCTCCCGTCACCTGCTTGATGGACTCGTCGTAGTAGTCGAGAGGATTGAATCCGCCCGAGGAGATCCCCGTGCCGTCGCGCGGATTGCCCCGCCAGGCCGAACGGATGTCCTCCATGGTGCGCCCGGCCGCCAGCAGCATCAGGATCTGTCCCTGCTCCATCTCGGGAATGCTCGAGAGCGTGAAATCGATCCGGTTCAGGGGGCCCTGCAGGTGCAGCCGCACCATCACTTCGTCGCCGTTGAGATCCTCCACGGTCGTGGTTCCCCGGATGTTCAGGAAGGGCTCCTCGGAGATGTCGAAATTCACGCTGCCCTCGTCCACGTCGTACACGCCGCGGAAGAAGGGGACCTTGAACGTGCCCGTGTTCACGGTCAACTGCCCCTGCAGGCGCGGTTTCTCCAGCGTCCCCGCCAGCGAGAGGAGCCCGTCGAGTTGCAGGTTCGCCACGTTGTTGCCGACCTCCAGTTCACCCGTGTTGAGCAGTGCGACGGAGAGCCGGGTCTTGCCCAGCACGGGAAACGGCTGCCAAGGCGGCGCGGCCCTCTCCCGGAAGCGGTGGACCGTGAGGATGCGCTGGATGACGTCGTAGGTCTGGATGTAGCGTCCCGAAACGATGTCGATCTTTCCCGAAAGTTCCGTGTTTCCGACGGGTCCGGAAAAGCGCAGGTCCATGTTGGACTCGGAGAGAAAGACGCCGGGAACGTTGTAGGGCACGCTGTTGCCGGAAATCCGGACGTCGAAGTCGGGCGATGGATGGAACCGGACGCGGCCCGTGAGCGCAAAATCCCCACCAGAATAGTGGAGTTTCAGACGGTTCAGGAAAAGGGCATTGTCGCCAAAGCGGACATCGGCCTCCGGAACGGATATGCCCTCCGGAACGCCGCGCACCCGGAAATCGAGGCTGCGTCCTGCAAGGGTCCCGGTGAATGCGGGAGATTCCAGGGAGCCGTCCAGGACGGCTTTCACGCGCCAGCAACCCTGGATGTCGCTGAAGATGCGCCGGCCCATGTGCAGCAGGATTTCATTGGGCACCACGCCTTCGAGCCGCATCCCTTCGAAGCGGCGTTCCGGCAGGAGCCGGATTCTGCCCGCCACCGAAAGGGGGACGGCATCCTGCCCGAAAAGCGAAAACGCCACCTGCAACCATCGGGACGTCGCCTGGAGGTTCAGGGTCGACAGGCGCATCCGGGTCTGCTGCGGCCCGAAGGCGACGGTGGCCTCCCCCATGTGCAGGAAACCTTCGACCCTGGGATCAAGGGGGGACCCCGAAATCGTCGCACGCAGGCGGGAAATCCCTTCCACGGAAGCGATGAGTGCCGGGTACAGGAACTGGAGCCTGCGGGCATCCGGCTCCCCTTGCACCGCGATGTCCATTCGACTGGGCGACAGGGAGCCTTCCACGCGCACCTCGTTTCCGGAAACATCCAGGATGGCGCTTCGGATGCGCAGTCCCTGCGGCTCGAAGACGGCTTCCAGCGGCTCCCGGTTGCGGATGATGGCGCCCGCGCGCCCGGCAAACAGCGGCGGCAGGAAAGCCAGAAAGCCGTGGACGCGAATGACCGGCAGTGCGGGCTGCGGAAAATTGAATTGCACGACCCCGGTCAGGGACAGGGGAAACAGCCCCCAGAAGGAAGGGAGGTGCCGCTCCATCTGGAGGCCGGTGAATGCCAGTTGCACTTTCCAGGCGCCGTCGATTCCGGAACCAAAGAATTTATGGATGGAGCCAATGGATCCCGTGACGAGGGTTTCACGGGGAGCGCCCTCCGAAAAATTGAGGTGGATGTCCGCGAGGTCCCGGAAAAAGGGAGACGTGAGGTCGTGCAACTCGATGTGACCGCGCACATCAGATGCCGCACTCAAAAAATCCTGCCAACTGGCGGCCTGGGGGGAACGGGTGTGCAGCGTCAACTCCCCGGAAACGAATCCCGCCAGGCTTCCGGCGACGGGAGGAAACACCACGGGGTGCCGGGAAAGCGTCGCGTGCAGGACGAAGACCTTGCCCTTCCGGGTGCAGCGGTATTGCAGCGTGGTGGTTTTCAGGGGAGCGCGGGGGCAGGCGGGAACGCGAAGTACCTTTTCCAAAAAAACAGGGGATGCGGATGGCGCCGGACGCCCCCAGGCCGGAAGGGAAACGAGAAGGAATGCCGCCAGCCAGAACGCATGGCCGCGAAATGCAAGCCAGGAGCGAACATGGAGCGACCCGGAAATCATGTCCTCATTGATACGGGAAAAGGGTTCCGGCGACAACCCGGGAGAAAGCTTGACTTTTCGAGTTTCGCTTTTTTATAACGATTCAATCGTTCGGCGTGACATGCCGCTGTCGCGATCACGGGTCTCTCTCTTTCAGGAGATGTCGTAATGAGCCAAATCCAGTGCCCGTTCTGCAATCATGCCAATTCCGGGTCCATCCCGTTCTGCTCCGAGTGCGGTCGCGTGCTGCCCATGGGAGACGAAGAACAGGTCATGGCCGAAACCATCGGCGCCAACTTCGAATTCAAGTGGGCCATGGTAGGCATGATTGTCATATTTGTATTGTCATCCGTTACCATCTTTTCATTCAAATACCTGGGCGCGGACCTGTCTTTCATGCAGGCGGGCGAAGTGGTCCGCCTGGATGCGCCCGGCATTACGGGGCTGTCTCCCGAGTGGGTGCTCGCCCCCGTGGACGAACCGGTGCAGGTGGGCATCCGCACGATGGGGCAGGAAGCCCTCATGGCGCCCCATGCCGTCACGGTGAAGGTGTGCGGCCAGGTGGTCCCCGTCATCAAGGGATCGGCGGCCCCGCTCAAGGCCGAGGTGCTCACGCCGCTGGGCATTCCCATGCCGCGCCTGCGGATTCCCGCGGAGGACAGCGTGCATTTCATGCCGCCCGCCTGCGACCGGGAAGGGTTCCACGACGTGGAGGTCCGTTTCGAGAATGGCACCGTGCTGCGCAAGACGATGGGACTCTTCTATGTCCCGATTACGAAGCCGTGGTTCCTGTTCTACACCGAGACGGGCCTGGATCTTCTCGAAAAATTGCTGAGCAACGCCCAGGCCAAGCCGGAAGAACTGGTATACGTCTTCAAGACCCAGTTCCGGACGCCGGTGGAGGACGCCATCAAGACGCTTTCCGGGATTTTCAAGGAAGAGGACCGGATGAAGATGCTCACGCTCTCCTTCTGGGGGCTCTTCCTGCTCGAGGCTCTCGCCTTCCTGCTGGGCGGGCTGGTGGCATCCCGGCTTTCTCCCGGCATCACCATCAAGGAATCCATGGCGGCCGGCGTTCTGGTTGTGGTTCTGCTGATTTTCCGCAACGTCCTGTTCTTTGGCGCCTCGGGCAGTTACATGGTGTTCCAACTGCTCATCCTCTTCCCCACCTATGCCTCCATGGCCACGCTGGGCGGCTATCTGGGCGAGAAATGGCAGGGGCAACTCGAGAGAAAACCGGTGTGAGCGATTTTTTCTCGTTCCGAAGGTAGCCGTTTCCGTTCGGATTTGGTAAAGTTGCCGGGTGAAGAGAGGTTCGCTTTAATTTTCGTCTTCTGGAACGAAAGGTGATTCGATGCCGACGCCAGTCAAGTTGACCATCAAGTTCAAGGCGGACACCCTCGAGGAATTCGTGGAGCGTTATGGGGTGTATGTGAGCCAGGGCGGTATCTTCGTCCGGACCAAGAAGCCGTTGTCGGTGGGATCGCTGGTGGATTTCGAATTCAAGTTGCAAAACGGAGGCGCGCTGCTCAAGGGCATGGGCACGGTGGTGTGGACCCGCGAGCACGACCCCGCGCGGCGCGGCGCGCCGGCCGGCATGGGACTGCGCTACGACTCCCTGGACGATGAGAGCATCGCCATCCTGGGCAAGCTCCTCGCGCTCAAGGGCGCAGGCGCAGACATGGATGTTCCGGGCGGCGAAGGCGACAAGTCGGCGGCGACGGGCGGCACCAGTCCGGGAGCCGGCCCCCAGGAAAAGACGCGGGTGGCTTCCATGGACGTCCTCAATGCCCTGCGCGAGCAGGTGCAGAACGAAGCGATGGAAGAAATGGATTCTTCCGGGCCCAAGGCCTCGCCCGCGAGGCCGGCGCCCATCGACATGGACGCGCCGGTGGATCTGGACCGCTCGCTGGCCGAGGCGGCACCGGCCGCACCCGAGGCAGCACCGGCCGCCCCTGCCGAAAAGCGGCCGGTCATATCCGACGAGGAGGCCACGCCCCTGCCGCAGGCGGCGGCGCCCCTTCTGCCCATGAGCGAAATCCGGGATCCGTTCGAAAAGCCGGCCCTCCCCTCGATGGAGAGTTCGCCCGAAGAGGATTCGGCACCCATTTCCTCGACCGAAGACAAGCCGGCGCAGGAAGCCAGGGAAGAACCGATTCGGCCGCCGGCAGGCGCCACGGCGGAGGAAGTCAGCGACGTTCTGAAGGAACTCAAGGCCATGTCGGCGGCGGGCAAGCCCGAAGAACCCAAGCTCTCGCTGTTCGACTCCGAGCCGGAAAAAGAAGAATCGGCGTCGGCGGCCGAGCCGGAAAAAATCGAATCCAGACCGGCGCCCGCCGTGCAGGAAAAAGACGCGGAGCGCGATTTGTTCGAACAGATCGACAAGGCGCTGGATGTCAAGAAACCGGCGCCCGCCGTGGAACCAAAGGATGTGCAGATGCCCGTCCTCGTTGCGTCGCTTCCCGAAGAGGAAGCGAAGGGCAAGGGCTGGATCTGGGCCCTGCTACTGCTGGTCGTCGTGCTCGGCGGTGCCTTCTATTACTGGAAGTTCGTGATGCCACAGGGAGAAAAGCGCTCCTCCGGGCCGGTTGCATCCAACAGCGGCATGGGACCTGGCGACATGACGGCCGCGGACGTGACGCCGCCGGTGCCCATGGACGTGCCTACGCCCATGGACGTGCCGGAAGCGATGGTGCCAGACATGCAGGGCGATGTCCCCCCGGTTCCAGCGGACATGCCCGCGGACATGCCGGTGGCTCCCCCGGAAACCGCACCGGACAAGCAGTGCGCCGAGGGCGAGTTCGCCCTGAAAATCACATCCATCCCTTCGGGCGCATCGCTGACCATCAATCTCGAAAAGCAGCCGGAGAAAACGCCGGCCACGTTCTGCGTGAAGGCCGGCCGCGGCTACACCATCGCCTTCGAGCACCCGGATGGCCAGCCGGCTTCCGAGTTCATTCCCAAACTGACGCAGAACACGGAGGTCCACAAGCAACTCAAGCCGTATCCACTGCGCATCCTGGTCCAGAGCAATCCGAAGGGTGCATTGGTCTTCATCGACAACGAAAAGATCGGCAATACGACCATCGCCAAGACCTACGAAAAGCCGCAGGAAGCATGGAAAGTGGAAATCCGCATGCCCGGCTGCAAGACGGAAGCCTTCGAAATTCGTGGCGACGATCCGAAGTGGACGGTGCGCGGCCGGATCAAGACGTATGACGTGTTCAAGAAACTGGTGTGCTCGGGCGGCGCCATGAGCGACGATGGCGAGGTCAGCGGCGGCGCGCCCCCGGTTCCCGCACCGGCTCCGGAACCTGCGCCGGCTCCGGAACCTGCGCCCCCTCCTCCCGGCAACTGATCCCCAACTTTTCTGGAGTAGCCTCCCATCAGAAAAAAGAAGGAAAGCACAGAGCTTGCGGTTTCCTGCAACAGCCTTCCAGAAGCCTTGTCCGGTCTTGGCATGGCTACCCGCACCATGACCGCATCTTACCCGGATCCTGTCGCTAACGCAGAAAGTGGACCCACGCGCGTGGTTTTTCCGAAACAGGAAAAGAAAGTCTATTGAAACTTGTTCAAATAAAAGGTTCCCGGCTGGACCCGTTCATCCTGAGGAGCGGTGGCGCCCGCCTGGCCAAAGCGGTTGCTGCCCCAGCAGGTAATCTCCAGTGTGCCGGTAAGGTTTCCCGAAACCGAAGCGCAGGCATGCATTTCGCCCACGGAGACGCTGCGGACAGCCGTATTGGACAGCACCATGACGGGAGCCGGCTCCGTGGGGTTTTGCGAGGAAGGATTCGCCTGACCGTGCGCGTTGTCGCCCCAGCAGTACAGTTTCTGATCCGAATTCTCGAGAACGATGGCGCATGTCGTGTCGCCGTAGGCCGCTGCCGCACGCACGACAACTTCATCAGAACCAATGGCATGGGCAGGAAACTGCCAGGGCCCCGAGACCGAGTCGCCGTTGCCCAGTTGGCCGTGCGTATCCGAACCCCAGCAGTACAGGCGGGAGTCCGCCATGGCGCAGGTGTGATGGGCGCCGGCGACCACGAACTGGAAACCCTGCATGACATTCTGGTCCTCATCGCGCACGACGTTCACCGGAGTGGCCGAATCCGTGAACATGCCATTGCCCAGTTGGCCAAATCCATTGAAGCCCCAGCACTTCATCGGTGCCGGCGTATCCAGGATCACGCAGACATGCCGCGATCCGGCTGCGATTTCGCCGGCGGAATTGATGCCGGGAACCGCCGCCGGCGTATATGTTTGCTGGATTTCGCTGCTTCCCAACTGGCCGTAGGTATTGTTCCCCCAGCAATACACCTGGCTGCCACTCAATGCGCAGGTGAAGTCGTCGCCGGCGGCAATCCGACTCACATTTTCAAGCCCGGGCACCTCAAACGCCTGCCGGGAAAACGGAATCTGTTCCGGGTCCTGCGCCAGTTGCCCGTAGGTGTTGTCACCCCAGCAGTACACTTTCCAGTCGATGACAGCGCAGGCATGGTTCTTCCCGGCAGCTGCCGCCTGCACGGTATTCACGCCGGAAACAGGAAAGTATGCAGCATCTTTCTGCAGGCGTAGCGCGATGGGAGAATACGTCCGCTCATAATTGCCGCCCAACTGGCCGCGGATGTTGAACCCCCAGCAGTACAGGAATCCATTTGCCACGGCGCAGGTGTGATGGGCGCCGCCGGCCAGTTCCAGATCGGTGAGCGCAAGTTTCAAATTCGGCGTGCAGTTGGTGAAGTCCAGCCGGCAGCCTGCACAGCGCATGGAACCACCGGTATAGAAGAAATCGTTGCACCGGAAGCCGGCCACGTCGTCGCCATCGCATTCCTCGAAAGACTGCCGGGAACCGTCGCCGCATGCCAGCGCGCATTCTGGCGCAGGCATGCAGAACGGGTCCGCGCAATCCTTCACATGATCGCCGTCGTCATCGATGTCGTTGGCGCAATCCTCGAAGTCGTCGAGACAACTGCCGTAATCGAACGCCCGGCAGTCGGACTGGCAGGCCAGCGTGCCGGCCACGAAACCGCGATCGGTGCAATCGCGCATCGCCAGATTGGGCCCATCACACATTTCGCCCCGGCCGACATCGACGATTTCATTGCCGCAGCGGCCCGGCCCTTCGCATCCGGAAGCGTCGAAGAAGCATTCCGACGTGCAGGCCAGCGTTCCCCCTGCATACCCCAGGCTCAGGCAATCCCTTCCCGCCAGATCGCCGCCATCGCAGCGCTCATGCGGTACACCGCGCATGCATCCTCCTTCTTCGTTTCTGCGTTCAGGGCTTCGCCCGGCAAAGACGATGAATGCGTCTACCTTACCCGACTACTGAAACAAAATTGTTTTTTCATGCATCTTGCCAAAGACGCATTCGTGAACCGCATAGCCATGCTCGGGAGATGGAGCCCTTCCATGGCAAGAGGTGCCGGGTGTGACGCCCGGAACCTCCCGCAGAAGCCGAAGGCGAGCGACAATGGCTCAGTTGGAAGCGAAGTCCTTGGTGCAGCAGCCCGTGATGCAGGTGTAGCCCGACGGGCACTCGGACGTGGCCGAGCAGGACTGCATGCCGCCGGGGCAGGTATACGAAGTGCAGTGCGGTGGCAGATCCAGTTCGGTCATGCCGGGGCACAGTTCACAGTTATTAGGATCGCAGGGCCGCGAGCAGGAGGGGTCCATCGTGCAGGACGGGCACTTGATGGGATCGAGGATGGTATTCTGGTTGCACTGCGAGAACGTCCCCGGCACGCCGATGAGGATGGTGCGGCAATTCGAGCCCGAGCACACCGTGCAGCAGCCGAAGCAGTCGCAGCCCGGCGGTGTGGCCGGCAGGCACTGGCTCAGGCACGACGAGGGCTGGGTGGTGGGACAGGTGTAGGGCCAGAACTTGGTGAGCGAATCGTTGGGCAGCCCGTAATAACTCTCCATCCAATCGCAGGTGCCGGCATCGAGCAGGCAGCAGACATGTGTTTCGCATCCATCATTTCCCCCACCGGCATCGCCGTCGTACCAGCAGTCCAGTTTCTGCTTGCCGTTGTCGTCGGCAACCGAACCGGTAGAAAAAGCGTTTTCGATGTTGTCGGAAGCCTTGATGCACTCGGGATCCCAGCCATCGATCATCCCATCGGCATCGTTATCGATGCAGTCGGAGCACTGCGTACCGCTCGGCGTGCAGGGGGCGTCCACCAGCAACCCACCGCCCTGCAGCGGATCATAGACGTCATTGCCCAGTTTGTCGCAGTAGCGCCAGGAGTACCCACCGTCGAACGAAACCTTGAACGCATAGGAATACGTGCCGTCCAGCACCGGCGTCAGTTGGTTCCGGTAGAGATCATACGGGGTGCTATCACCATAGTAGGCAGCCGTCACCCACGTCCAGGATGGCAGGGTGGGTTGGCTGCGGAACGGACCATAGCCCAGTTGCACGGAAATTCCCGTGCCCTGTCCCGCCGGTTCGGTCACGCCCTGCGCATAGACCTGGGCGTTGAGGAAGGCCGTGGTCTGGCCCACCGTGATGTGCTGGACCGTGGGATCCAGCAGGCGGCAGGAATCCACCAGGCAGTTGTCGTTGGCCGTCTTCGGGGTGCCGCGGCTGGCCGCGTTGTACAACGTCTTGCCCGGGCACCACGAAAGTTGGTCGTCGTTGAGCGCCGGCGCGCCGGTCTGGGAAATCACGCCGGGCGAAAGCGTGAGTGAGCGGTTGGCCGCGTGGCGCCAGGTGGCATCCCATGCGACGGCGTCCAGCACAGTGTCGGGCGTGCCCGGAATGTAGATTTCGATTTCGCCGGTCGCCGTCGTGAGGACCGGCATGGAGGCGAAGACCACATCCGGCACGATGCCGCCGTTCTGCGCCGGGTCCGCCGTGCGGGCCACCAGCAGATGGGAGCCGGGAGCCAGCAGAATCAGCGGGGAAGGTGCAAACGAAAGGGTCGCACCATCCACATCCACCTGCACGCCGTTGATGGCCACATGCACGGCCGCCTGGTTGCGGATTTCAAAATACTGGCCGTTGTCGCCCACGGAGGGCTGGATCATGATTTCGGTGATCAGCAGATCGCCCGTCTGCGCCCAGCGGCCCAGCACACAGGCGAGCGTTCCAGGATCCTGGATGTAGCCGGTATCGCAGGCGCAATATGCCGGAACCGTGCGGCCCTCGTCCTCGCAGTGGGCATTGGCCGGGCAGGGCGCGCCGGTGTCCACGCTCCCATTGCAGTCGTTGTCCAGACCATCGCAGATTTCCAGAGCCGCTGGATTCACGAGCGGGTTGAAATCATTGCAGTCCGTATTGTCGAGGACGTAGCCCGAGGGCTTCGAACACGCCCACTTGAAGGAAGCGGGATTTCCATAGAGATCAGTATCGAAATCCCGGTAATACTTGGTTCCGCCCAGCACCGGGTCCACATCCACCGTACCGTCGCAGTCGTTGTCCAGGCCATCGCAGATTTCCATTCCGCCCGGATAGGCCTGGTCGGTGGCATCGTTGCAGTCTTCGTCATTGTCCACGTAGCCCAAAGGCGCCGTGCAGGCATACACGACATCCAGAGGATTGCCATACCCATCCCCGTCCGCATCCCGGTAAAACGGCATCTGCACGACTTCATCCACAAGACCATTGCAATCATTGTCTTTCAGATCGCAAACTTCGAAGTTGCCTGGATACATGGTCACATCCGCATCATTGCAATCTCCAGCAATCATCACATATCCTGCAGGACGGGAGCAGGCCCAGACGAAATCGGTGGAACTGCCAACGCCGTCGCCATCCGCATCCCGGTAGTAGCGCGTCTGCACACCTTCATCGATGCTCCCGTCACAATCGTCGTCGATGCCGTTGCACACCTCCGTGCGCCCCGGATTCACATTGGCATTGGCATCATTGCAGTCGGTGGAATTGGTCACGTAGCCCGCAGGAGCCGTGCACGCCTGCACCGTGACGGAAGGATTGCCATACCCGTCCCCGTCCGCATCCCGGTAGTACGTGTTGAGAACCCCTTCATCGATGGACCCGTCGCAGTCGTCGTCGATGCCGTTGCACACCTCCGCGCGTCCCGGATTCACATTGGCATCGGCATCGTTGCAGTCGGTGTTGTCGGTCGCGTAGCCCGAAGGCGCCGTGCACGCCTGCACCGTCGCGGAAGGATCGCCGTAGCCGTCCCCGTCCGCATCCCGGTAGTACGTGT
>CAZEZP010000061.1:0-70959 GCA_964516435.1 uncultured Kofleriaceae bacterium
GGGTCCCAATGGGAGCGGGTGCGGCCGCAGGGTGGACTGCGCGGATTGCCTGGATAGCCGCGTCAGCACGATAGGCGGATTTGGCGTCAGCGCGAGGGTCAGACAGTGACGCAGGGTGAGCAGTTCGCAGGACGCCACGACAAAGCGTGCGTTGTGAAAGGAAAAGCCGGGTTCGGGCAGGGTGTCCATCAGGCCTGGAAGGCAGCTGGCAGAAAGAAGGAAAAAAGAGAAGAAAACCGACCGAAACGCCATGGTCCAAGTACCCTATACCTCGTTTTTGCCTGGGTCAATTCGTCAATCCGGCCCCGGGATGCGTGGAACCCCTTGCCATGGCGCGTCGCCCGTGTTAGATCGCCATACGGCGCGAGGATGGCGAAATTGGTAGACGCGCTGGATTTAGGTTCCAGTACTTCGGTGTGGGGGTTCGAGTCCCCCTCCTCGCACAAGAAATCCCTGCGCAGGCGACCAATCACGGTAGCCAGACACGGCGGACAAAATGGAAGAGCCTCTGGAGAAGAGCATCAGGAGCGCAAATACAAGTACGCTCAAGGAAGATTTGTTCCAGCGTATGCATGCAATCGGCTCGTTACGGCAAAGGCACACAGTCCAACTTTTTTTACGTCCATCGGGACTCGCATTTGGGCCGGTAATTTCGGAAATTCCCTTTCCGATGCCGCCAAAAAAGAATTCGACGATGCTTCCCCCAAAACTTTCCGTACTTTTTTCTGCAGTCATCTCTCTGCAGTCATCACCTATTCAGTCCGGCCCGTTGCCGGTGCATTTTCTTGGACATGATTTGAATCCATCCCCCCATGAAAACCACGAATTCCAAGGATCAGGACATAGTGTCTAAAAATTTCAATCCAGTTTCCGGGGCGCATGGCAAACCGGGAAAAGCCGTTTCTGTCGAACCCAT
The DNA here is from genome assembly GCA_964516435.1 of uncultured Kofleriaceae bacterium. Lineage (GTDB taxonomy): Bacteria > Myxococcota_A > Polyangia > HGW-17 > HGW-17 > HGW-17. Next base: position 917 of record CAZEZP010000061.1, read on the forward strand.
GACGGTGGTTGAATGATTGGGGGGTTTTGTCGTAGTGTAGGCGCACGAGGAGGCGTGCATCATGTGGCTACTTTTGATTCTGTCCAACTTGTGGCCCTCCCAGTCGGCGGTCTTCGATTTCTCCCAGATGAAGCCGGCGGAAGGACCTTGGGGCGCCAAGGTCCAGTTGCTTGGCAAGAACTTCGATCCCAGGTTCGTGCGCGTGTACTACGCCAACAAGCCCATCACCCCCGTGTCGGTGACCCCCGCCGTCATCACGGTCGTGGTGCCCGAAGGGGCCGAGAGTGACTGGTTCGAGATCGAGCAGGGCGGACGCCGGCTGCGCGCTCCGTCCGTGTTCACCGTCAAAAACGAAGCCATCATCGAGCGCGCCGATCCGCCCCGCGGTCCGGCCGACATCTTGGTTACCCTGTACGGGCGCTTCTTCACGGAGGAGACCGAGTTCTTCCTAGAAAAACTCAAGCTCCAGACCCGCTTCGTTTCGGAAAAGCAGGTGCAGGTGCTTTTGCCCCCGGGCACGCTCTCGGGCGTCTTTTTTTGCACGAGCCATGGCCAGCGCGTGAAAAGCAAGATCCGCTACGAGGTGCTGCCGTTCCCCGCGGTGACGGGTATTTCCCCGGAAAAGGCATGGCACGAGGACAAGATTGTCATCCGAGGCAAAAACTTCTGCGCAGATGCCGCCGTGTGGGTGAACGACCGGGAATTTTCTGTCGTGCGCCGGACCCCCGATCTCATCGAGGCTGTCGTCCCCGCGGGCGCCGTCACGGGCCCCGTGCAGGTGCGCTGCTTCGGGCGCGCGTTCGCGGCCCCCAAAAATCTCGCCGTGGAGCCGCCGTATGGCGTCATCACGGCAGTCAAGCCCGATGCAGGCGCTCCCGGGGATTGGGTGGAACTCTCCGGCAGTGCGTTTACGCCCAAGGATCGCTTCTGGCTGGGCAATGCGGCCATCGCCGAGGTGAAGTGGATCTCCGAAAGCCGCGTGCAGGTGCGCATTCCGGCGCAGGCGCAAAGCGACCTCTTCCACCACGAAAGCCATGGGCGCATCCGCCCGTCGGCCGTGCGTTTCACCATCGCCTACCCGCCGGAACTGGCCGAGAAGGGTCCCGTGAAGGCGTGGAAGGGCGATCGCGTGGTGCTCAAAGGCAAGAATTTCTGCACCGACGCACGTGTGGAGGTGGGCGGCGTGGCCTGGGCCGTGGAGCCGCTGACCGCCACCACGGAAATCGCCCTGCGCGTGCCGCCGAACGCCGCCAACGGGAAACTGGCGCTGACCTGCCGGCATTGGCGCATCGAGACCGATTTCGAACTGACGCCGCCGGTGGTGGCCTTCACGTCCGTGGGGCCCGAATCCGGCCCGCCGGGAACGGAAATCGTGGTGGAGGGGAAGAACTTCCCGCCGGATGCGCAGATTTTCGTGGGGAAACTGGGGCTGTCCACCCGCGTGGAGGGGTCCCGCCTTTCGGCCATGGTGCCGATGACCGCCTCCGGGCCCATTTCCGTGCAGGCCTATGAGCGCCGCTACGAGACGGGGAAGAAGTTTTCCACGGCCTTCCTGAAACCCGAGCCCTCCGGATTCGCGCCGGCCGTGTCCTGGCATCTGGGCACCGTGAAGATCACCGGGCGCAACCTGTGCGACAAGCCGGCCGTGTTTTTGAACAAGACCGGACTCAAGGTGCTCTCGGCCAGCGCCACCGAGGTGGTCGTGCAACTGCCGGCCAACGCCCAGCCGGGGACGTTCTCCATCGAATGCTACAAGCACCACGCCCCGGTGCCGGGAAAACTGGAACTGCGGCCCCCGGTGGGCAACATCGCCTCCGTGTATCCGCTCGCGGGTCCGCCGGGAACGGTGCTCACCGTGCGCGGATCGCAACTGCGCCCCGACACCGCGTTCTTCATCGGGACCGTGAAGGCGCCGTCGCGCTTCGTGAGCGATTCCGAGGTGCAACTGACGGTGCCCGAGGGCGCCAGCGGAAAGATCGCCGTGGCCATGGGCAAGGCCCGCGTGGAGACGGATTTCGCGTTCACGCTGGCCTATCCGCAGCCGCAGATCACGGCCGTGAGCCCCGACATGGGCTGGATCAAGGACCGCGTGACGCTGGAGGGCAGCGCCTTCTGCCCGCAGGCCGAAGTCCTCTTCCCGGGCGGGCGGCCGGCCAGGATCGTGGCCCGCACCACGCACGTGAAACTGGTGGTGGAGGTGCCCGAGGGCGCCGAGTCCGGCTTCATCGTGGTGCGCTGCCCAGGCGTCGAGGGCAAGGCCGCGAACTATTTCACCGTGGCTCCTCCGTATGCCCGCATCTCGGCCGTCTCCGCCGAGACCGGCTGCGGCGGCGACGAGGTCACGCTCACCGGCGTGAACTTCAACGAGCAGGTGCGCTTCTACCTCGGTGAGAACGTGCTTTCCGTCCGTATCCTGAGCGCCACCCAGGCCGTGGCGATCATCCCCGCGAATGCGCGTTCCGGGGATTTCTCGGTGGAGAGTTTCGGCAAGCGCCTGCCCACCCGCTTCTCCTTCATCATCAAGTCGCGGCTGTGCCGCGGCAAGTGAGGTGACGCCATGAACACCGCTACGCTGCTTCTTCTGTCCTCGCTGTTCTGGGCCGCCCCGCGCCTGGCCTGCCCGCTGGTGGAGCCCAAGACCATCCGCGTCGACGGCATCATCAACGAGTGGGGGGAACTCACCCCGCTGACGCTGTCGGCTTCCGACATCGTATCGGGCGCGGACAAGCGCAACAACGACAAGGACCTGTCCGTCGACATCCGCTGCGCCTATGCCGACGGCGAGGGAATCTACCTGCTCGTCGAGGTCACCGACAGCCGCATCATCGTAGGCGGCAAGAATTCCGACAACGACGACCACGTGGTGATTTCCCTGGGGGATCCGTCGCAGAAACTCGTGGTCATCCCGCCGGACGAGAACCGCAAGGCCATGGCATCGGGCCTTCCCAGGAACGCCATGGCGCGCGCGGTGCGCCAGGAGATGGGCTACGCCATCGAGATGGGCGTCCCCTGGGGCGCGTGGAATCTTTCGCCCGACCTCATCGAGGTGCCCATTTCCGTGACCGTGTACGACGCCGATTCCGCGGTCGCCGGCAAGCCGGAAACGGTGGTGGCGCTGGACAAGATGGACTATCCGCGCACCACGCGCTTCGAGTTCGCCTCCATCCGGGCGCTGCAGGACCAGATCTTCGACAAACTGGGCATCGGGGAAGCGGACATCAAGTTTTCGAAGATTGGCAACTATGCGGCCGGAAAGAAACTCGAACGCGCCATCTGGGCCGGCAAGCACGTCATCATCATCGGTGGGGATGCGGGGGTGAGCTTCTTCTACATGCAACTGGCCGAGGAGACCGAAAACGTGCTCAAGTGCCAGGACATGGACATCGACGGCGACGGCGTGATGGATTTCTTCACGGAGCTGAAGGTGGTGGACCGCCCCAACGAATGGAAGATGGTGGCCGTCTGGTCGCACCGGCCGCGCGGCATCGAACGCATTTTCGCGCACATGCTGGAGTTCTCCTCCGGCGAGCATTTCCTGGTCAACACCTACAGGCTCACGGAGAAGAACAAGCGCACCACCATCGAGTTCTCCTTCGTGAAGGCGTCGCCCTCGATCACGCAGAAATCGTGGAAGGGCACGCCGCCGGACCCCGACATGAATCCATTCATCATGCCCTGGGACAAGCCCGCCAAGCGCAGTTTCACGTTCGCTTTCGGCAAGTACACCCGGGATAAATGAATGAATGTCGAGTTGATATTCGAATGAAAACGTCTATCATGGGTTTTATATTTCTGTGAATAATAATAATAGTAATAATAGTAAGCCTGTTGTTCTCGCGACTTTCAATGCGCGCTACATCCATGCGAGCCTCGCCCTGCGGCTCCTGTCCGAGAACTGGTATGACGCAAACTGGCCCGTGCGCCTGTTCGAAGGCACGCTCGAGGACCAGCCGGCAGCGGCTGCGGAACGGATTCTCGCGGAAAACCCCGCGCTCGTGGGGTTTTCCGTCTACATCTGGAACGTGGAACTGACCGAAAAGGTCGTGCGGATCCTGCGCCGCGTGGCCCCGAACCTGCTGCTCGTCGCTGGCGGTCCCGAGATGGCCGCCGACGAAACCGGGCCGGGAGCCTGGATTCAGGATCTGGACGGCATCGTATACGGCGAGTCCGAGCGGTCCCTGCCCGAAATCTGCGCCCATCTGCTGGCCAATCCGCCGCCGGCGCACGCGCGGCCGGTGCGTTTTCATCCGGAGCCGCCGGAACTGGCGGATTTGCGTCTGCCGGTGGGCTCCTACACGGACGAGGACATTGCGCACCGCACCGTGGCCGTGGAAGCCTCCCGCGGCTGCCCCATGCGCTGCGCCTTCTGCACGGCTGCCGGCAGCGGCGTTTCGCGGTTTCCCGCCTGGAAGGTCGTCGCCCAGTTGCAGGCGCTCTATGACCGCGGGGCGCGCTTCTTCAAGTTCCTGGACCGCAGCATCCATCTGGCCGATTATGCGCCCCTGCTGGACTGGCTGCTCGAGCGGCCGGACACGCGGGCGCACTTCGAACTGACGCCGCACCGGATGGCGCCGGACCTGCAGGAGCGCCTGATGGCCTTCGGCCCGGGGCGCCTGCAGGTGGAGGTGGGAATCCAGACGCTCACTCCCGCGGTCGGCAAGGCCATCTCGCGCCCGGTCACCGTGTGGGCCAAGCGCATGGTGCGCTTTCTGAAGCGCAACACGCAGGCGCACGTGCATGCGGACCTCATCGCCGGACTGCCCGGGGAAACGCTGGAGACCTTCGCCGCGAGTTTCGACGAACTGCTTTCCTGGGGCCCGGACGAAATCCAGGTGGGTGTGCTCAAGCGTCTGCGGGGCACGGCACTGTGCCAGCGGATGCCGGCCGCCTGGTTCGAGCCGTTTCCCCCGTACACCGTGCTCTTCACCGACACGATTTCGTTCGAGGAGATGGCCCGTATCCGCCGCATGGCGCGCTACTGGGATCTGGTTCACAATTCCGGAAATTTCCTGAAGACGCTTGCGCCTTTGCTCCGGGGCGAGGGGGCCTTCATGCGCTTTCTGGCGTTTTCGGAGTGGCTCTACCGGCAGGAAGGCAAGACCCGCGCCATCGAACTGAACCGCATGGCCGAACGGCTGCACCAGTACCTGGTGCAGGAGGCCGGCCTGCCGTCGGAAAGCGTGATGGATGCGCTGGAGGCCGATTACGCCCGCTGCGGCCGCACCGGCCGTCCAGCGTTCCTGCAGAATCGTCCGCCTCGCGAGACCGCTTCCGCCGGGAACCCGTCGGACCCGTTCGCCCGTCAGCAGCGTCACCATCAGTTTGTTGTCCGGCCGATTCCGCGCGGCCGGGCCCGACGGACATGAAACGGCGGGATCCATTCCCTGTTTTTCGGCTAACTGTGGGCATTTTTTCGGAATGTTTTGCAGGTGGGAAGGTGGCCGGCGCCGTCAATCAGTGAGGGCTACCACGCGCCAGCGGCCCGGCGTCTTCTCTTCCTCTTCGAGCACCACCACCAGGCCGCCGATCTTGCGCCGGGCCAGCATCACCAGGGATTTTTCCAGGTTCAGCGGCGCCAGCCGGGCAGGGGGCGGACCGAAGCGCTCCTCCATGCGCCGTCCGTTCATGACGTACAGACGAATGAAGCGGATGGTGGCCGGGTGTCGTTCGAGGATGCGCCGCAGGTGGGCCTTTTGCTCGGCTTCCCCCTTTACCCGCACGCCGTCGAAGTTCACTTCCGGCGCGAACAGCGCTGCGGCGCGCTCCACATCGCGGTTTTCGAGGAGGTCAGCGAAGTTGCGGGCGATCATTTCACCCAGGGTGTCGGAAGGCAACGGATTGAGCCAGAACGCAAGCCAGAAAAGAGTCCACATGGCACGACCTTGCAAAAAAAGTGGAACAAACCCGAGCAAGTTGGTGTAAGAATAGCACCCATGGCAAGCGATGTCACTTTCGACCAACTTCTGCTGGACGCCACTGAACAGTTCGCCGCAGGAAACATCGTGGGAGCGCGTGCGCGGGTGGACAAGGCGCTGGCCCGCAGGCCCGGGGAACCGCGGGCGCTCTCGCTTCTGGCCAACATCCTCGTGGCCCAGAAGGACCACGCTTCGGCGACGGCCATCTTCAAGCAGTTGCTGCAGCAGTTTCCCAATGAGCCGGCCCTTCATTTCAAACTGGGGTGTGAGTATTTTGCACAGGGCGATATCCACCTGGGGTATGCCGAGGTGGAGCAGGCCGTTCTAGCCGATCCATCCAACCAGGAGGCCGTCTCGTTCTATCAGCAGGTGCGCCGGCTTCTGGGATTGCCCATGGTGGGGCCCGCGGCGCCCCTCTCGGAAGCACTCTCGGATTTGCTGGCATTCGTCCGGCAGGTACTTTCTTCCCATGCTGCATCCTCGCAGAGCGTGATGACGCCGGAAGGCAGCATGCGCCGGGCCACGTCCCAGTTCGAGTCCGTCTCCATGGAGGAGCCGCAGCCCTCCGTGCAGGCCGATGCCGACGACATCCCCATGGATGCCTCTCCCCGCGAGGGCCACAGCACGGATCGCCTCTGCCTTCTGGATATCCAGCCGGGCCCGCATCTGGTGTTCACGCCTGAATGCGTCAAGATTCCCGTGAACGGTTCCTGGTTCGTCCGGGAAAAACTCATCCTGTGCTGGCACATGGGGCTCAACATCGAGCCGGCGCAGGAGCGCTTTCACGGGCAGGCCACCGAGCGGCGCATCTCTTCTCCTGTCATGGGCGATCTGCTCCACTGCCAGGGGCAGGGGGTGGTGGTGATCGTGCCCTCCGAGAAACACCTCTTCCTGGGATTCAACCTGCTGGATTCCCCGCTCTACGTCATGGAGGAACGCATTGTGGCGTTCTCCGGCGATCTGCGCTGGGAAAACGGATGGCTGCGGGCGGCCGACCGGAAGATTCCCCTCATTTCCTTCCGGGGAAGCGGTTCGGTGATTCTCCAGTTGCCCGGACGCATGTACAGCGTGCCCCTGCCGGAAGAAGAATACCTGATTGCATCGGTGGACCGGCTGGTGGGCTGGGACGGCCACGTCGTGGCCCAGTACAGCCACAGCCATTTCATACAGGTGGCCGGAAGCGGAAGCCTGCTGCTCGAGTCCTGAAGATGGCCAGCAACCGCAAACCCCTCGACATGGCGGCAAAGGCTCTGGCAAAGGTGCCGGGAATCCTGCGGCTGCGGTTCGTCCGGCGCCGCCGCGTGGCAGATTTCCAGTCCCGCTCCCTGGGGGAGGAAATCGCCAACATTCCCAATCTCATCACCCTGTCCCGCCTGGTGCTCATTCCGGTCATCCTCGTGTTTCTGCACCGGGGTTCGCCGCTGGACCACTACATCGCCACCCTGCTGTTCATCCTGGCGGGGGCTTCGGATTTCCTCGATGGCTACCTGGCCCGCAAGACTGGAAAAATCACGCTCATGGGCAAGTTCCTGGACCCGCTGGCCGACAAGATCACCACGCTGTCTGTGATGGTGACCCTGGTGGCGTGCCAGTCCATCCCGTCGTGGCTGCTGATTCTCATGCTGGTGCGGGAGTTCTCCGTGACGGGGCTGCGGGCGCTGGCCATGGGCGAGGGCGTGGTCATCGCCGCATCCGAGAGCGGGAAGCAGAAGACGGCGTTCCAGTTCTTCGGCCTGACCTTCCTGCTGGTGCATTACCCCTATCCCCTGGCTGGCACGTCCTGGGTGCTGGATTTCCACCGGATGGGACTGTTCATCCTGTACCTGTCGCTGATTCTCTCCCTGTTCTCGGCGGTGGAATACTTCGCGCTGTTCGTGGAGGCCGTGGAGCAGAAGAACCTGCGGCGCACCCGGACGCTGGAGAAGGCGGCGCGGGAAGCCGGGCTGCTCGCGGAAATGCATTCCAACCCGGAGTTGCCGGTCGTGGAAGAGATCGAGATGCAGGTGGAACTCTCCCGCTGTCCACCGGGAGATGGGCAGCCGCCGGATGCAACGGAGTGACGGATGGCGTCGTTTTCGGACAACAAGGCCCTGCAGTCCCGCTTGAACCTGCTCGATCAGAGCATCGAGAAACTGCGCGTGGTGTACGAGCAGTTCTTCATGGGCATCGAGCGCTTCGAGCCCGTGCAGTTGCGCAAGGGCATCCAGAACGAGTTGCGGGAACTCAAGGAGAATCCTCCCAACAACACGGCGCTGAAATTTTTGCTGACCCGCGTCGAGACAAAATTTCGCACGTACGAGCAATACTGGAACCGGGTGTTGCGGGAAATCGAGGAAGGCACCTATGATCGGCAGATCCAGCGGTTGAAGCGGCGCCTGCGGGAAGAGGGGATCTCGGAGGAGATGCTCGCCAACGTCCGCACGCGAGGCGAACTGGAGGCGGCCCTGGCGCAGATCGCCGAACTGCGCCGCCAGGAGCGCCCGGATGCCGGGAACAAGGACAAGCCCGCGCCTGCCGCATCCGCGCCCGCCGCGCCGACTGCCGCGGACGATCGGCTGCGGCGCGCTTACGAGAGTTTCGTGCGCGCGCGCCTGTCCACGGGGGAAAGCCTCGACGGCATCACGCCGGAGCGGTTCTTCGCCACGGTTTCCAGCCAGATTCCGCGGGTGAAGCAGGCGCACGGGTGCAACGACGTGGACATCCAGGTGGTCATCAAGGACAACAAGGCGACCTTGCGGTTCCTTCCGAAGTGAGGATGGCACATGCCGGATTTCGGAAAAATCGGGATGAAGACGGAAAAGGGCCATATGCATGCGTTTCGCCGGGCATGGCTTCTCGTTTCCGGATTGCGATGCGGGTTTTGGTGCGGGCTGCTGGTCTTCCTGCCGCTGCTGGGCGCCTGTGTCCACAGGGAATCCTGCCCCCGGGTTCCCGCGCGGGACATCGTGCAGGAAATCCAGGCGCAATCGCCGGATTCCCGTCTGGACGTCTTCGTGACCGACGAATGGCTCCTGGTCAATGGCGCTCCCGTGGGAAAGATCCGCAAGGGGCGCTTCACGGATGCCTCGGACCGCAATCTGTACCCGCCCCTGTTCGATGCGCTCCACCAGGAGTTCTCCCGACGCGGGTCGGATCCCTACACCGAAATCGTCGTGTATGTGCATGATCGCCTTCCGTCGGCGCTCGTGGAACTGGTGCGTTCCACAGCCATCCGGACCCGGCTGGCTCCGGTGCTGCTCATTCCCATGTCCTTCGTCCGCCGGACCTGCGACCAGGCGTCCACGGTATCGCCTGCGTCGCCGGTGTCTGCGGATGCATCGGGTCTGCTCGTGCGGCAGGAGCGGGATCGCATCCTCGTCAACGGAACGGTAGTCGTCCAACTGGAAGACGGCCGCATGCCCCCGGCGGAACTGGATTCCGACGGCATCCTGTGTCCGAAACTGCTGCAGGCGCTCACCGGGGCGCTTTCCCGGCTTCCCGAAGGCGTCGAGCCCGTGCTGCACCTGACGCTGGAAGCCGATCCCGATGTAACGAAGTACATTCTGGTGACGGCTGGAAAGGCCGGCATCGTGCGTTTCAAGACGCTGCGGGTCATCGAATGAGGCGGTTTGCTCTCTTTCTTTTCGTCTTGTCTGCGCTGGCCGCGTGCGAGACCAACGACGGCGGGGCGGTGGAAATCGCCTGGGTCATCCGGGGTTCGGATTTCCGCGCCTATGCGTGCGATTCCGCCGTGCTCGGCAATCAGCCCATCCGCACCGTGCGGCTCTCCATCCGGCCCGTGCAGCGTCCCGACGTGGACTACTGCGCCGATGGCACGGTGCGCAACTGCGATTTCCCGTGCGATTCCTCCCGGGCGGGGGACACCCTGCGGGGCGTCACGCCTTTCACGGTGCCCGAAGGCAGTTGCCTCATCGGCGTGACGCTGCTGGATGGACAGGGAAATCCCATTCCCGCCTCCCGGGTGCAGGTGCCGGACCCCATCCGCAAGAACATCGAGAAGGGGAGCCTCACGTTTCTCGGGGTCTGGCAGTTCGTCATCCTGCTGGATGCGCCATGAACGCGGAGCCGGACCCCGGTTTCGCGAAGGCTGGGAAGATGCCGTTCGGGCGTCATCCGCTGTGGCAATTTTTCCTTTTCCGTGATACAAGTACGCGCTTCCGGAAAGCGCCGGAAGCCGCGCAGGTCCTTCCGGGAAATTTCGTCCGGATGGCATGGGCCGTCGCGCGATGATCCCAGGCAGGGCGATGCCGCTCCGGGCGCACGAGCCGGCGGAGTGGATCCGATGCGAGAGGTGAGAGGAGAGACATGAGCGATACGGGAAATTTCGATGTTCCTGAAACCCCGGCGCCCGCGACGCCGGCACCGTCCATGGAATACAATGCCGATGCCATCCAGGTGCTCAAGGGGCTCGAGGCCGTGCGCACGCGGCCGGGCATGTACATCGGCGATACCGACGACGGCACGGGCCTGCACCACATGGTTTTCGAGGTGGTGGACAACAGCGTCGACGAATTCCTCGGCGGCTACTGCAACCGCATCGTGGTGACGGTGCACTACGACAATTCCGTCACGGTGGAGGACAACGGGCGCGGCATTCCGGTGGACATGCACTCCTCGGGCAAGAGCGCGGCCGAAGTCATCATGACGGAACTGCATTCCGGCGCCAAGTTCGACAATTCCATGTACAAGGTGTCCGGCGGCCTTCACGGCGTGGGCGTCTCGGTGGTCAACGCGCTCTCCCGCCGCCTGATCCTCGAGGTGCACCGCGACCTCAAGGTGCACCGCATGGAATTCTCGCGCGGCGAGGTGATTTCTCCGCTGACCGTGGTGGGAACGACGACGCACACGGGAACCACCGTGACCTTCTGGCCCGACAACGAGATTTTCAAGAACGTGGAGTTTTCCCACGACACGCTGCTGCAGCGCCTGCGCCAGATCAGTTATCTCAACAAGGGACTGCACATCGATTTCCACGACGAGCGCATCGACGAGCACGTTTCGTTCGACTCCCAGGAGGGGCTCAGTGCCTATGTGAAATATCTCGCGCGCAACCGCACCATCCTGCACGAGGAGGAAATCTTCTTCGAGGGGACGAACGAGGGCATCGATATCGCCGTGGCGCTGGCCTGGACCGATTCCTTCCAGGAGAGCGTCTACTGCTTCACCAAAAACCACCCCAACCGAGCCGGCGGCAGGCATCTGACCGGTTGTCGGCGGGCGCTCACGCGCACCGTCAATGATTACGGAACCGAGAACAAGTTTTTCAAGGATGTCAAGATGATGCCTGGCGGCGAGGACGTGCGCGAGGGCATCGTGGCGGTGCTCAGCGTCAAGGTGCCGGATCCCAAGTTCAATTCGCAAACCAAGGACAAACTGGTGTCCAGCGAGGTGCAGAGCGCGGTGGAGGGCTTCGTCACCGCCCAGATGAAGCGGTTCCTCGAGGAAAATCCACGGCTGGCCCGCATCGTCATGAACAAGGTGGTCACGGCCGCGCGCGCCCGGGAAGCGGCCCGGCGCGCCCGGGAGACCGTGCAGCGCAAGGGCATCCTCGAATCCAGTTCGCTGCCAGGGAAACTGGCCGACTGCCAGGAGCGGGATCCGTCCAGGTCCGAACTCTACATCGTCGAGGGCGATTCCGCCGGCGGCTCCGCCAAGCAGGGTCGCGACCGGAGGAACCAGGCCATCCTGCCCCTGCGCGGCAAGATTCTCAACGTGGAGAAGGCCACGGCCGACCGCATGCTGGAGAACCAGGAAATCATCAATTTGATTACGGCTCTGGGCGCCGGCATCGGCCAGGATTCCTTCAACATCGAGAAACTGCGCTATCACCACATCATCCTCATGACCGACGCCGACGTCGACGGCAGCCACATCCGCACGCTGCTTCTGACGTTCTTCTACCGGCAGATGCCTCAAGTCATCGAAAAAGGCTATCTCTATATCGCCCAGCCTCCGCTGTATCTGGTCAGCCGGGGCAAGAAGCGCTTCTACCTGAAGAACGAGACCGAACTCGAGCAGTACCTGTTGCGCATCGCCTCCGAGGGCGTGCAGTTCCATTTTTCCGGGGGAACCATGGGCGGCGGCGCCGTGGAGCACGTGCTGTCCGATCTGGCCGCGTACCGCGGCACCCTGGCGAATCTGGGCCGGCAGGCGGTTCCCCGGATGCTGCATGCCATCCTGACCTGTCCGGCGCTGAGCCTCTCTTCCCTGCTCGACGAAGGCGCGGCCCGCGAACTGGCGCAGGACCTGGTCCAGCGCGTGGGGAGCGTTCCCGGCATGCAGGGCGTCGTCGCCCGCGTGGACCGGGATGCCGGCGATTTCGGCTTCGCCGTGCGGGTCGGCTTTTCCCTGCGCGGCGTGCGCCGGGATTTCACCATCCACCGGCAGTGGCTGGATTCTCCGGAAATCGATCATGCGCGCAAACTGCTGGCGCGGTTCGGGCAACTGGGGCCGTTCCCCTGGACGGTGGAATTCGGCAACGAGACGCGTGCCTGCGCCGACCCCATGGAAGTCCTGGAGTTCGTGGAAGAGGAGGGAAAGAAGGGGCTCAACATCCAGCGCTACAAAGGCTTGGGCGAAATGAATCCCGAACAGTTGTGGGAGACCACCATGAACCCCGAAACCCGCACGCTGCTGCAGGTGCGCGTGTCCGATGCCATGGAGGCCGACCAGATTTTCACCACGCTCATGGGCGAAATGGTGGAGCCGCGCCGCGAGTTCATCGAGCACCACGCGCTCCTGGTCAGGAATCTCGATGTTTAGTTGGCTCGTGCGCCTGTTCTACCGCAGGAAGGTGCGCCGCATCGAGGCCATGTCCCGGGCCCTGCAACTGATCGGGGAGGGAAGACTGGCCGAGGCCGGGGGAATCATCCGGCAGGCCCGTCCCACGGAATTTCTGGACGACCTGGCGCTGTACCATTTCGTGCGGGGCCGCTATCACCTGGAATGCCTGGAACTGGAGGCCGCGGAATGCCATTTGCAGGCGGCCTTCGCGCTGGGTTTTGCGCGTCCGGCCCTGTTCCTGTCCCTGGGACTGGCCAAGGCGCGCCTGCGCCGCCTGGGGGAGGCGTACGAGTTGCTGAAACTGGCCGTAGAGCGCCTGGAAGGGACACAAGAGCGGGAAATCGCGGCCGCACTGCTGGCGCTGCTCGAAGAAATCCGCTCCGGCAGGGCGCGCAGGAAACTGGACGAAATCGCCGCGGCGGCGGGCGCGCGCGTGCTGGGCCGCAGGGTGTCCTGCGAGCAGTGGCGCCCATCCGAATGGAAGCGTGTGCTGGACGCCGCCGTGTTCCGGGACGATGCCCCGGTGGAGCCCACCGAGGAGATGGCCGTTCTTCTGGGCCAGTGGATGGTGCATCACCACCGGGGGACGTGGGAATTCGGCCTGGAGCCGTCGGATGCGGCCGTGCGGGTCGGAGATGTTGCTTTCACCCCGCTTGCTCTGCTACGCTCGTGGCGCACGGGGGCGCTTTCCCGCGAGGATCTGGAACGCCTGCCCCTGTCTGCAGCCGGTTCCGGATGGTTTTCCGACGTGGCAGCGGGTTGAACGGGAACGAACGAGATGGCGCAGCAATACGGCAATTACGAATTGATCGAACGCATCGCCCGCGGGGGCATGGCTGAGGTGTTCAAGGCCCGCATGAAGGGCGCGGCGGGTTTCGAGAAGCTCGTGGCGCTCAAGATGCTGCACAGCCATCTGGCCGAGGATGCCGAAATGGTGGCCTCCCTCAAGGATGAGGCGCGCCTGGTCTCCAACATGCTGCACCCCAACATCTGCCAGGTGCTGTATTTTGAAAAGATTGGAGATCGCTACTGCATCACCATGGAATACATCCATGGCAAGGACGTGGCCACCATCATGCGGACGCTGCGCAAGGCCGGTCAGCGGCTGCCGCTGGAGTTCGCGCTCTACATCATCCGCCAGACACTGACCGGGCTCGATTACGCCCATCGCATGGTGGACCCGACCACCAACGCGCCGCTCAACATCATCCACCGCGACATCAGCCCGCAGAACATCCTCGTCTCCTATGCGGGCGCCGTGAAGATCATCGATTTCGGCATCGCCAAGGCCGCCGAGGGGCTGCATCACACGCAGGATGGCGTGATCAAGGGCAAGTTCCGCTACATGGCGCCCGAGCAGGCGCTGGGGCAGGCCATCGACCACCGCGTGGACATCTTCGCGGCCGGTGTGGTGCTCTACGAGATGCTGCTGGGGGAGACCCATTCCCGCGGCGCCACGGATGCGGAACTGATCATCAAGGCGCAGACGGCGCAGTTCGAGCCCATCGAGCGCCTGGTGCCAGGACTGCCGCGGGATCTGCCGGAAATCGTGAAGAAGGCGCTGGCCAGGGATCCCAGTGAACGCTTTCCCAGCGCCCGGCTCTTCCGCAACGCACTCGATTCCGTGGTCAAGCGCGAAGGGCTGGATGTGGCGCCAGAGGCCATGGCCGCCTACCTGCGCAACCTGTTCCCGGATCCGCATGCGGGCGGTTCCCGCGTGGATGAAATGGAGCAACTGGCCGGGGACGTGCTGGAGTTGTCTCCCCTGCCGGAAACGGGGCAGGCCCAGGTGGTGCCGCATCCCGCGCCCATGCCGCGTGCGGCATCCGGTCCGGCGCCGGCGCCCCAACCGCGTCCTGCACCCCAGCCGCGTCCAGCGGCGCCGCCGCCTCATCTCGCGCCGCCGCCCGTAGTCGATTTTTCATCGCCACCATCCGCACCTCCGGGGATGGCGCCTGTGCCGGGGGCCATGCCGCCTCCGCCTCCGGAAGCGCCCCTGCCCGAGGCCCATCCCGTGGGACTCACGAAGGCCACCAGCGAAACGGCGCGGGAGCGGCGCAAGCGGGAGCGGGAAGAAAAAAAGAAGGAGAAGGACCGCCAGGAAAAGGAACGCCAGGCGGAGACCCAGCGGGTTTCGCCGTCCTCGCGGCCGCATGCGCCCCGCGGGCCTTCGCCGCTGTGGCTGTTCATCGACCGGCTGGGAAAGGCGTTCGTGAACACGCTGTTCAACATCTTCTGGGGGCTGGTGCTGGTGGCCATTGGCGCGGCCATCCTGTACTTCACCCGCTCGGAATCCGCGTCCGGCCCTTTGGCGCCAGGCGGGGCATCCGGCGGGGTGGAAGTAGAAAAGGCCTGCCGCATGGGACTCGTGGAGGTGACGCTCAAGTCCACGCCGACGGAGGCCGACGTCTACATCGATGGCGAGTTGATGCCGCAGAAGACCCCCTGGTTCAACGTGCAACTGGAGATGTGCTACAACATTCCCACGAAAATCCGCGTGCAGAAGGGGGATTTGTACTGGGAGCGCAAGGTGGAGTATCCCGTCAGGGAAGACGGCCGGCTGTTTCTGGACGTGGCATTGGCTCCCGGCGGTGGAGCCCCGCCGGAAAGCATGGCGGGCAACTCGGATGCCTCCGGTTCGGCCATGGCGTCTTCCGCCCGGTTCAAGGGGGCCCGGACGTCTTCTGGCGCGGCTTCGCCCAAAAACGAGCCGCCTCCGGAAACCGTGGACCTGGCGGGCGGCATCGGCATTCTCAAGGTGACCTGCTCGGCGCCCTGCACGGTCTTGATTTCCGGCAAGAACAAGGGCAGCGAGAAGGTGTTCCGCCTGCGGGCCCGCAAGGAGCCCTACGAGGTGCAGGCCGACTTCGGCGGCGGCGTGCTTTCGGACGTCAAGCCGGTATACATCTATCCCAACCAGGACAACTTCGCCCACTTCTCGCCTCCCTGAAACGACTCATGAAGGCGGCAGCGGGGTCAGGTACCATCGCAGTTTGTTCGACATCGGGAGGTTTTCGGCTACACTGCATTTGCGGGAGGTTTTTCAATGCGACGCTGGATTGTTTGATGCCAATTTTCCTGTCGGCTTGTTCTCTCATAGTGGATTTTGAGGCGAAATGCGATGCGCAGCATCCTGACTGCCGTCTGGAGGTGTGCGCATCTGAACCGGCTTGTGCCCCCCAGCCTTGCAGTTTCGACATCATGTACTATGACTCGCCGCCGGCTTCGAACTGCGAGGAAGGTACCCGCTGCGTGATAAACAAGGATGGCGATACGGAATGCATTCAGGAGAGCATGTTCGATGAAGATGAAAGCCTGTATTACCGGCCGTGCAGCAATGATTCCCTCCTGGGATGCCCATATGGTTCCTTTTGCGTGAGGACTCTGGGAAATTTTTTCTGCGTGCCTTACTGCAATCTGGATACCCATCCCGGCTGTCCGAAACCCGGGAAATGCCATTATGCCCGCGGGCCTGAATCCAATTTTGACATCTGCTTCATCCAGGATGACTGCAAACCCGTGGATGGAACCGGATGCAAGCAGAAGGACATGGCCTGCTATTTCTCTTTCGATCTTTCCAACGATTCCCTGATTACCATTTGCACGCCCCCTGGGAGCATTTCTGCCTATCAGCAATGTGAAATGCCGTGGGACTGTATTCCAGGCCACGTTTGCACGGGCGGCAGCGGGAGTCTGGGGGATGTGAAACGCTGCATTCCTCTCTGCGATGACAGTCATCCCTGCAGCAACAGCCGGGAAACCTGCCAGTACATCATGGGAACCGTGGGGGTCTGCAGTCTTGGACCTGAGCCTCTTTCCCTGTTTCTGCAATAATCCTCTTGCAGTTTCGGCACCGGGGTTTTGGCTGGATGTGTGGAATCTCCGAGAGCGGTATGGGACTTAGGTATGGCTGCCGGGAGGACTGAATTTGGTGGAACAAAGTTGCGTGATTCGCTTTTTGGTATCCACCTCATGAGAAGGAATGGATTTTTCTTGACTTTGATGACAGTTTGCATGAAAAACAGCCGCTACTGACGTGGAACCGTGCATCTGTACCTGGAACAGGAGAAAAGGATCCGGCATGACCACCTATTCCCATCGCGACAAGATTCTCAAGATGACCACGCTGCTGCGGGGATTGCATCATCCGGGCGTGCAACTGGCGCTTGGACGGCATGGCTTCGGGCAGGAAGACTTCGAGGAGGGTTGGCGCCTGCTCGAGGCCGCCATGGGGCGCTCGTTCGCATTCGTAAAGTGGGTGCCCACCCAAAATCCGCTTCCGGAAATTCTCGCGGCAGTCGACCGCTGGGAGAACACCTATTTCGATGTGGCTGATGCCGTGCTGCGGCACCGCTATCCATCCATCCATGCCTGGATGTTTCACAACCTTTCCAAGAGCAGCGGAGTCGAAGTGCTGCTTTCGGTGGGCACGTTCGTTTCCCGTTATGAAGAACTGGCGGTCCGCACCGATGCAGAATCCAGAAATGCCTTGGAATTGCTGAGGAAACGCGGACTTGGCAATGAAACCATTGGGGAGGCCAGGTCTTTTTTGGAAAGGGCGCGTCACGTCGAGGCGGTTTCAGCTCCATCTGACCTCGAGGAAAAGAAGAGAATCATGGATGCCGCCGTGGATGCGATGTGGGAATGGTATCAGGAATGGGCACAGATCGCCCGTGTGGCGATTGCCAACAAGCGGTTGCGCATTCACCTTGGCATTTCTTCCCCTTCCGGCAGCGAAAAATCTGGAGAAGCGTCTTCAGCCGAAGACTGATACATTTTGCCGGAGGATCCTGGCATTGCGGGGGCGTGCCAGAAACTCCTGCAAATCCTTTTCCTGCAGCCGGAACCTGGCCCTAAAGTTCATGGCCTCGAAAGCAAAGCCCTTTTTTTCCCTCCTGGAAAGAAAAGAGCCTTGTGGACAAGGCAATCCCTTTCCGGGTTCAGGATGTTGTCCCTGTGGTCAGGAATATCCTCCTCCATCAAGGGTCGGTATTTCTGTCTCAGGGGAGCGTACCGTTTCCTGCTCCAGTGAACAGACTTTCGGTGCGGGAAAGTACGTTTTGCTGGTATTGGAGCCGCTTTTCGCCATGTTTCCACATCCTGGATGCAGGAGGTGGCTTGCGGAGTGGGTTAGCGGTTTTTCAGGATGCCGCGTATGGCCTGGACGAGTTCCTGCGGGAGGAAGGGCTTGGGCAGGAAGCGGGAATTCGGGGGCAGGGAGCCCTGCTCATCGAAGACATTGGCCGTGTATCCCGACATGAACAGCGTAGGCAGGTGGGGCCGGGTCTCCTGCAGGCGCAGGAAGAGTTCGAATCCGTTCATGCGCGGCATCACGACGTCCGTGATCAGGGCGTCGAACGAAAACGGCGTGCGGGCCAGCGCATCCAGCGCCTCGCGCGCCCCGGGAAAGGCCCGCACGCGGTAGCCTTCCCGGGTCAGGATGCGTTCGGTGAGCTTCAGTACGGAGGGCTCGTCGTCCACCAGCAGCAGGGTGAACGGGCCCTGGGACTGGGGCGCCGCGTCCATGGAGGAGGATGCGAAACCGTCCACGGGTTTCCAGTAGGGGTATGCCGGATTTCGGGAGAGCCCCATGTCTTTTGATATTTGCTCTGAGTCCTCACGGAAGCGCTTCTGAAGATTGGAGACTTCCCGTCCCATGCGTTCGCGCACCGCCTGCAACTCCCGGACTTCCTGGCGCAGGGATTCGGAAAGTTCAGCAGACTCTGCCATGAAATCCAGTTTCAGGGCGAGGATGTTGAGCATGTTGTTCAGATCGTTGGCCAGGTGGCCCAGGTACGCCCGGACGCGGCTGCAGTCCACCAGGGACGGGCGCGGCTCCCCGTCGGGGATGGGCGTGGGCAACTGGGCCGGGGAGAGCCACAGGTTTTTGGGCATCGGAAAAAGCGTGTGCCATTTCGACGGCAGGTAATGGGGGTTTACGTGGCACTCGCCGCCCTGCCACAGGAACGGATGCAGAAACAGGATGTATGGAAGGAAGGAGCGGGAGAACCGCGGCGTCTCGTACAGGCACAGCACGTGCAGATCGGCGGCTTCCACCCGCCGGTTGACGCCGTCTTCCCATTCGAACAGCCGCCGTTCGGGGTAGTCGGTCTCCAGCAGCCAGGCGAGGTCCGTCACCAGATGCACGGAAGGATGGCCGGTTTTGCGTGCTGCTTCGATCCGCTCATCGAGGGGACCGAAATCCAGGCCATCCGCGGAGAACCATTGCCGGGGGTCGGCAGTCGCGACCTGGTCCGGGGCGCGCACGTCCAGGGAAGGAACGGGAGATTTCAGCGTCCACAGCAGGCGCCCACCCGTGCTCAGCGCATGGTGGCAGAACGCTTCCACCGGGATGGCCGTCTCTTCGGGATTCTTGTACAGGACGCACAGGTGCCTTAAAAATGTCTTGGGAATGGGATACAGCGGAGAACTCATGCACACACGGCTCGGCCCGATAGGGGAAAACGAAATTTGGATCGAAAACTAGTGCAGGGGAAAAAAAAGATCAACCATTTTTTTTCGGGATGTGCGCCTTCGGACCGTTTTTGGCCAAGAGCCGGTTTTGCTACATTTCTCCCTCGTTGGCCATGCTGTAGTACTCCCCCTGGCCCAGAATGATGTGATCCACGATGGGCAGGCCCAGCAGCCGCCCGGTTTCCACGAGGCGGCCCGTGAGGATGCGGTCGGCCGCCGACGGGGAGGGATCCCCCGAAGGGTGCGTGTGGCAGCACAGTCCGCGCACGGATCCGTATTGCAGCAACTCGCGGAACACGTTTCCCACCGAGAGGCTCACCTGCTCGGGCGTTCCCTTCGCCACCAGGCTCAGATGCAGGGGCTGCTGGCGCACGTTGAAGCCCAGGACCCAGAATTCCTCGCTGCCGGGCCAGCCGATGCGGGGCGCGAGATAGGCGAACACGTCGGCGGGACTGCACAGCGCTTCGGCATCCTGCTCGGCATGCATCAGCGCCTCGCGCCCCAGGCGGAACACAGCGCACACCTGCCGGGCGCGGCGGGGCGAGAAGCCGAACAGTTCCCGCAACTGCAGTTCCGAAAAACGCGACAGGCGCGACAGGCCGCCGGCTTTTTCCAGCACGGTCTCCCAGTACCGGCAGGGGTGTTCGCCCGTGGAAAAGAGATCCGCAAGCGCTTTTGCCATTTCTTCCCGTGTCATGCCGCCTCCAGGGCCATGGCAGGCCCAGGCTGATTTTCGGTATTTTCCGGGAAACGTTGCCGCCCGCCCGGAAAAGTCGGAAAAAATCCGGGGCGCCGAAAGGACATGGTATCGAAAAATTTCGAAGTTCCCGGCGCGGCCGGATTTTTGACGCCTGGAGGAAAGCGTGCTTGAATCGGGCCGACATGCGGCGCGCGACCCTTTCCTCCCATGGCTGGATGCTGTTCTTCGCTTCGCTGACGCTCTCCCTGCTCGGCGTGGTGATGGTGTTCAGCGTCACCGGCGGCCTCCTCCTTTCCAAGCATTACGCTTCCATGCGCGGGGTGGCGGCATCTTCGCCAGATATTTTTCAATACCTGCGCAACCAGGCCATGTACATGGGACTGGGGCTGATGCTGTGCCTGGTGATGACCACCATTCCCGTATGGCTGCTGCGCCGGTTCGTGAAGGTCGCCATCCTCGCGG
Source organism: uncultured Kofleriaceae bacterium (assembly GCA_964516435.1). GTDB lineage: Bacteria > Myxococcota_A > Polyangia > HGW-17 > HGW-17 > HGW-17. The sequence continues at coordinate 21,251 of CAZEZP010000061.1, forward strand.
CTTTTGCCGCGCTTGTGGCCGTGCTCTTTTTGGGGGTCAACGTCAATGGCGCCCACCGCTGGTTCGTGGTCTTCGGATTCTCGTTCCAGCCCATGGAGTTCGCCAAGATCGCTCTCATCCTGTATCTGGCTTACATCATTGAGAAACGGGCCACGCTCATCCGGGATCCCTGGAAGGGATTCGGCCAGCCCATCCTCGTAACGGGCCTGATGGTGGTGCTGCTGCTGCTGCAGCCCGACCTGGGCTCATCGGTGCTGTTCATGGTCGTGGCGGGGCTGATGCTGTTTCTGGCCGGCAGCCGCCTGCACTATTTTGCTTTCACGGCCGCCGTGGCCGTTCCCGTCCTGTGGTATTACATGGCGGCCGGCTGGCGTCTCTCCAAGCGCATCATTCCCTTCCTGCACCCGGAGTATTTCAGCCAGGGCGCTTCCTACCAGATCGTGCGTTCGCTGGATGCGTTCGGCTCGGGGGGCGTCTGGGGCTACGGGCTGGGCGAGGGACCGTACAAACTGGATTTCCTTCCGGAGGCGCACACGGACTACATCGCGGCCATGGTGGGACAGGAACTGGGATTTGCCGGAATCGCCGTTCTCCTCTCCCTGTACGCGCTGTTCCTGTATGCCGGTGTGCGCATTGCGCTCTCCCACCGCGGCAGTCTCTTTCGCTTCCTGCTGGGGATGGGGCTCACCCTGCAGCTCGTGCTGCAGGCCATCATCAATCTCAGCGTGGTGATGAACGTCATCCCGTCCAAGGGTATCACGCTTCCCTTCGTCAGTTTCGGCGGGTCCTCCATGCTGGTGTCCTTCATCGCCCTCGGCCTGCTCCTGCGACTGGATCGGGAGCGTCCGGAACCGGAACCGGAGGAGGTAGAAACCGCCATCGCTGCCGCTCCGGAACCGGCCGGCACTTGACATCGGCGCCGTTTTCCGAAACCTTCCCTCCGGCGCCCGTGCGGCCTTCGATGCGGCCGCGTCGGGTGCAAGGATGGTCAGAATGTCGAAATTCAGGCTCGGGGCCTGCTTCCTGCTCGTTTGGCTCTCCTGTTCGCGGACGCCGTTTTCCGGGGGCCGGGAGGAACTTTCGCCCCACGCGAGTTTCTGCACGCCGGGCGAGCCCGACTGCATGCGGGTGCTGCCGCCTTCCGGCACCTTTCGGGCGCACGTGGAACTGCGTGTTCAGGCGCTTTCCGCTCCGCCGCTGCCCGCCGAGCCCGGCAACTGGACCGAGCCGAAAGTGGAATTCGTGCAGGGCGAGGACGTGCTGCTGGCGCGGGAAGCCGGCGGCAACGTCCGGGGTGAGCGCAATCTCACGGATGAGGAAGGCATTCATTTCGTTCATGTGGGAAACGTGTTCTGTCTGGGGTTTCGCTATGAGCCGGCCGTCTGCCGGACTCCCGACGAGGGGGAAGTGGCCCTGCGCATGGCGGAACTGGAAGGCACCTACGGGCAGGTCCTGGAACGGGTGGCCGGCCGTATGGAGTGGAAGAAATCCGGCGAAGGCTGGGTGGCGGTTCTCAGGGAGGAAGGCAAAAAAGACGAGAACGATGCCGTCGTCCGCTCGCTGACGGGGACGGCAAAAAAGGCCCGGGACGGCCAGGACATCCACGTCCGGCTGTCCTACGAACTGGAGGGGAGCCGTCCCGACGGGTTGCGCTACCGGCTGCAGGTGCGCTACGAGCACACGGTTTCCAGGACGGTGGAGCCGATTGCGATTCCTGAAAACGCCCTGCATCACGAGGGCCGCCACCGGCCGCTTCTGGACCGCAAGGCCTTGCTGGGAGATCCCGTTCCCGCCGCGCTTCGGCATCTGTACGGCCGTTCGAAGGAAGAGTGATGTCTTCGCCGTTTCCGTGCGGAAAAGAAACGGCGGGTCGTGCGTAGGATGGGGTGCATCTCCATCCGGTGGCGAAATCGGGATGGAATCCGGGTGGAAGGTTCTGGCGAGCCGGGTTTTCGGATCTTGCCAATCTTTTGTGTTTGCGGTATTTTCCCGGCGAATCAGGAAGGGATCCCGACTTCCGCGCGCGACGGATTCGGGGAGCGATCCCCGGATTTCCTTGCAGGAGGCAGACCATGGCCAACTCTCCTACGGCGAAAAAAACGAGTTCCTTGAGCACGCCCGCCAATCCGAAAAAAATCCTGCGCATCGGCATCGTGCAGAACGGCCGCATCGTGGAGGAGCGCCTGCTGCGCAAGCGCGGGGATGTCAGCATCGGTCGCGGCGCCGACAACACTTTTCTGATTCCATCGAAGGACCTTCCCCGTTCCTTCAAGATTTTCGAGGAGACCCGCAACGGCTATGTGATGAATTTCGTCAAGGGCATGGATGCCCGCGTGGCCATCGATGGAAAAATCCTCACGCTGAGCCAGATCCTGGAACGCGGGGAACACGTGCGCAAGGGGCCTGACTATTATAAACTCGATCTTTCCCATAGTTCCCGCGGCAAACTGGTCATCGGGGAAATCACGGTGCTCTTCCACTTCGTGGCGCCACCCCCCGAGATGCCCAAGCCCCAGTTGCCCCACGTCATGTGGGGCATGTACGCTTTGCGCTCCTGGATGGGCAACACGTTTCTGCTGAGCATCTTTTTGAGCCTGTTTGTGCTGACGCCCGCGACCATCTGGGCCATCCAGGCGTTCTACGATCCCAACTGGAAGCCCAACGAGGAAGAGGCGCGCAAGCTCGTGGCCAAGGCCGTAGCCCGCAACGAGGCCATCCTCGAGAGCCAGAAGAAGACCGAGGAAGACAACAAGGGCGCCAAGGGCGAAGGCGAAGGCGCAGGCATGGAAGCCGACATGGAGGCCGAGGCGCCCATGGTGAGCGCCATGGCCGATGGCGGCGACATGGACATTTCCGGCCCCGTGACATCAGAGAACGTGGGGATGCAGGCGGACGCCATCGCCAAGAAACTGGCGGGCTTGGGCAACGTGGACCTTTCCGGCGTGCCCAAGGACCTCAATATCGCTGCGGGCGGGCTGCCGGGGGGCATTCCCAATCTCTCCGGGCAGATCAGCGCCATTCCCGTGGGTGGCGGTGGCCCGCAGGGGGTCGGGCCTATCACGGCCGGCGAGGGCGTGCGCACGCTGCAGGTGGACGGCGAGTGCTCCGGTCCCACGTGCGTGAGTTCCACAGGGCCGGCGCTGGATCCCAGCAAGATCGGCGATGAGAACCGCGGCGGTCCGGGTGGTCCCGGCGGTCCGGGCGGCGGTTCCGGCGGCGCGGGCGGTCCCGGCCGGTTGGGCAAGGTGGGCATTCCCAATGTGGACATCGGTTCCGTCATGGGGGTCGATGTCGGCATGCTCAACCTGCCCACCAACATCCCCATGGTGGATCTGGGCGGCCCGATGGGCAACATCGCCGACGTCATGGTGGGGCCCACGACCGACGTCATGGCGCCCGACATGGAGCCACCCCGGCCTACGGCGTCCTCTTCCGGCCTCGTGCCCGCCGATGCTCCGCTGGACGTGAAGAAGGTGCTCCAGGGATTCCCCTACACGATCGGCTCGTGCTTCCAGCAGGCCGCGTCCAAGGGGCTGGTGGGGAACTCCGGTGACATTTCGGTGTCCGTGAGCGTGTCGGGCGGCACGCTTTCGGTGACGGGGCTGGGCGGCACGCTGGCCAGCAACAGCACGGTGGCCGAGTGCGTCAAGAGCCGCCTCAACGGCAAGAGCATGGGTTCCTCCGACGAGGCCAAGAGTTATTCGAAATCCTGGACGTTCACGGTCCAACTCGTGGGCGCCAGTTCGAACTGATCCGCATCCTGACAGCAGGTAGTCTCTCATGAAATTTGTAGAAAGTCCCCTCGACCTGGTGGGGAACACGCCCCTCATCCAGTTGCGCAAGTTCTGCTCGCACGGCAGCCTGTTCGCCAAATGCGAGTTCCTCAATCCCGGCGGCAGCGTCAAGGATCGCGTGGCCAAGCACATCCTCGAGCAGGCGGTCCGCGCCGGCCGGATCATCCCCGGCAGGACGGTCATCGTGGAGGCGACGTCCGGCAACACCGGCATCGGGATGGCGCTGGTGGGCCGCCAGATGGGCTGCCGGGTCATCATCGTGATGCCGGAGAACATGAGCGAGGAGCGCAAGAAGATCATCGCCGCGCTGGGGGCGGAACTCGTTCTCACCCCGGCCGAGCGCAGCCTCGAGGGCTGTCTGGAGAAGGTGCGGGAACTGGCGGCGGATCCCGACGTGTACGTGCCCAACCAGTTCACCAATCCCGACAATCCCGCCATTCACCGCGCCACCACGGGGCCGGAAATCTGGGAGGCGCTGGACGGGAAGGTGGACGTGTTCGTGGCGGGCGTGGGCTCAGGCGGCACCCTGCAGGGCGTGGGCTCTTTCCTCAAGGAGCGCAATCCACGGGTGCGCATCATCGCCGTGGAGCCTGCCAACAACGCGGCGCTACTCGGGCGCGAGCCCGGACTGCACCAGATCCAGGGCATCGGCGACGGCTTCGTGCCCGATGTCCTGGACACCCGCCTGATCGATATGGTCATCACGGTGACCGATGAGCAGGCCGTGGAAACCACCCGCCAGTTGGCCCGCGTGGAAGGGCTGCTCGTGGGAACCTCCTCCGGGGCCAACGTCTATGCGGCGGCCGAGGTGGCGACGCCGGGCAAGCATGTGGTCACCATCCTGGCGGACCGGGCCGAGCGCTACTTCAGCACGGCGCTCATCTGAGTTTTTCATCTATTGCTACTCATCCCGAATGGCTGGAATTTCAACCGGAAGCGAAAAGGAAAGTAAAAGCCTGGATAAAGGGGGAGTTTCGCTACCGCCGCGAAAAGGTGACAAGGTGCGTGCAATTTTTGCGGAATCGGTATACTTTCCGGCGGTGGGCCCGGCACGTGCATGATGCCGTGGATGGAACCGATGCCGCGGCTTGGCGGGAGGAAGCATGAAAACTATTCGGAAAGCATTGATTCTGGCGGCTGGTTACGGAAGCCGCCTGTCGGGGGCGCAAACCCTGCCCAAACCCTTGACGCCGCTGGCGGGCGAACCCTCCATCCTGCGCCTGATCCGGCAGTTTTCACAGGCGGGCATCCAGCAGGTGGCCGTGGTCATCGGCTACCGCGGGGAAGAGGTGCGCCGTGCCGTGGAAGCCGGCAAACCCGAGGGCGTGGAAATCGTCTACTTCGAGAACCACCGGTATTCCGAGCCCAACGGGCTCAGCGTGCTGGCGGCGCGGGAATTCGTAACCGAGCGGGTGCTCCTGTCCATGTCGGATCACCTCTTCCTGGGCGACTGCATCCGGCACATGGTCCGGCAGGATCCGGCCGGAGAAGACAGCATCCTCATGATCGACCGCGACATCGAGGGCGTGTTCGATCTCGACGACGCCACCAAGGTGCTCACGGACGAGGCCGGGCGCATCCTCGACATCGGCAAGGAAATCCCCCGTTACAACGCCATCGACACGGGGCTGTTCGTCATTTCGCCGGCGCTCGTGGACGCCCTGGCCGAACTGCCGAGCCCATCGCTGTCGCAGGGCGTGCGGCGTCTGGCCGATGCCGGGCGCATGGGAACGCTGGAACTGCGGGATGGCGCGTGGCAGGACATCGATACGCCCGAGACGCTGGCGCACGCACAGGAGTTGCTGGCTTCGGAGAAATGATGCACGTCCTTCTCTCCCTCTTCCTGTTCTGCACGCCGCTCGAGGTGGAGGTCTCCACCGGCATGGGCGGCATCGTGTGGGAGCAGCCGCCCGGCCTTTTGCCCGCGATGACCAGTTCCTCCATGACGGCATGGTCCGTGCGCGTGCCCTGGCGAGGTCCCTGGATGTTCGGCTCCACCCTCCTGCTCAATGCATACGATGGGCGGCATCCGGATTTCGACGGCCCGCTCTTCGGCGTGGTGGACGCCATGATCCTGTATCGCATGGAGATGGGAGCCTGGCAGTTGAATCTCGGCGCGGGCGTCGGCGCGGGCGCCCTCTTCTCCTACCGTTTCCGGGAAGAGGCCGCGGGCGGTGTGCCGCCTGGCCGTTACGAATTGTTCATGCCTTCCTTATATGCGGCAATCCAGGGCGCATTCCTGCGGCGGGTGCATCCCCGTTTGCTCGTGGGGGTCTCCCTGCGCTATTATTCCGGCATCAATTCGGGGCCCTGCTGGGAGGGGCCCGTCGTCGACTGTGAAAACGTGGATCGGGAAACCCAGCATTGGTCTTTTGGCGCCAGTGTCGTGCTCGTGGAACCTTGAGGCCGCTTCCCTGCGGAGGGGAATGCCATGTGGTCGCTTCCTCTGTGCCTGTATTTCCTTCTGTTCGGGTCGTCTTCGGCGCAAGGACCGTGGGTCTTTTATGACGAAGAAATACCCGAATTCCACCGTGTCGCGGGCCCCCGCATCCAGGCGGGCCGGTGGCGGCGCCTGACGTCGGGGCCCCTTCCTGCCGATGGCGGCGTGATCCTGACGTTCGGTACCCGTGCTGCCCGGGCCTTGTCATCGCCCGCAGATGGCCGTTCGCAGGTGGTGGAATTGTTCGTGGCGGGCCGCCGTCCGCTGGTGCCCGGGCATGAAATCCTGCCCTGGGAGCCGCCGCCCGCCGCCGTGGCAGAGGTGGTGGCGCCTTTGCGCGCGCTGGCGCCGAACCGGCCCGTATGCCTGCTGGCCGGGCCGCGCATGCGCGAATGGGCGCAGGAAGCGGCGGCCGTCCTGCCGGATGCCAAGGCCGTGGATTTGCCGGACACGCCGCAAGCGCTGGCCTTCGTGTCCCGCCTGCATGCCGATCCGTCGTCCTGCGCCGTGATCGTGCTTACGGCAGATTTCGAAGTGCTGGATTTCACCGTGCTGCAGGCGCTCATCCATCTGCAGCACCGCCGGCGGATCCCCCTGGTGGCGCGGACCCGCCACGAGGTCCTGCTGGGAGCCGCCGCCGCCGTGGAGCCTTATCGGGATGGCTGGGATTGGCCGGCCTCGGGAGAGACTGGCGCACGCATCTTCTGTGGTGGCCCGTGGCGTTTCTGGGGGCTTCCCGACCCCCGTTTTTCTCCCCGATGGGGAGCCGTCTTCATGGGAAATTGAACCATGAGCGATGCATCTTCGGTCCAGATTCCCCGTTTCCGCAACTCGTTCACCCGGCGCGTCCGGCGCCTGGGCCTGGCGACTTCACTCATCGCGGCGCTGGTCGTGTTCGCCTCCATTTTCCTGGTTCTCAGGCATCAGTCCAGGGGGCGCCGGGAAGACGAATTCCGCATGCAGGCGCACTTTCTGGCGCATTTCGCCCCACCCGCCATCCTGGCCCGCCATGACGGGCTGATCGCCCCGCTTCTGGAGAACCTGATGGAAAGTCCGGCCGTCCTGGGGGTGGCCTTCTACGATGCCACGGGCGAACTGGTGATATCCCGCGTGCGCGAAGCGGCCGACTTTCCCGTTCGCCTGGAGGGAGTGCCGGAACGCCCCCTGTCCGTGGACCGAATCGGTGGCCGCGTCCTCATCGGTGTGCCCGTCACCCTCGTCCAGGAATCCATGGAAGAAAAGGCGATGGGTAAAAAGGATGGGGTTCCGAAGGAATCCCGCTTCGTCGGCCGCCTGCTTCTCGCTGGAAATCCTGCTCCCTCTGCATCCGAGGTCCAGTTTCTGCTGCTGGTGTCGGCTCTGGCTGGAGGGGGCGTTTTTCTGGTCGGCCTGTTGATGGCCATCGGGGGATCCCGCCGCGTGTTGCGTCCCTTCTGGCGCATCCTGCGCGGTGTGGAAAGTTTCCGCAACGGGGATCTTTCCGCCCGCATCCAGTTGGATTCCAATGACGAACTGGGACATATCGCCGATTCCTTCAACCGGCTGGCGCGGGACCTTTCCGCCCGGATGGAGGAATTGCGCCAGTGGAAAGAGCACCTGGAGCGGGAGGTCGCTGAAAAAACCCGGGAAATCCAGGACACCAGCGCATTCCTGCACGAATTGATCGCTCCCGTGGAGGGGCAGGGCGGCCTGTCCTGGAATCGGCTGCTGGAACGGCTGTGCCGGGATTCCCGGGCCATTTCGGGCGCATTGCATGCTCTCGCGGCGCAGGGGGAGTTCCGGGGCATCGCCGCCTGGCCGGCCGAGGATGCGAACCTGGCCGCCCGCCGCTTCGATGGAGACGTGATGGAAGAGCCGGCAGGCGAAAATCTCGTGGTGCGCCGCTACAACCTGCGCAATCCCGACGGGCTGGGCGCCCAACTGGTGCTGCTGGGACCGTCTGAGGTGCCGAAACATTATTTGGAGCAGGTTATTCCCGCACTGACCATCACGCTGGCCAATGCCCGCGCTTTCGTGAGCGTGCGCGAACTGGCCGCACGCCTGGAACGGCAAAACGAGCTTCTCCAGCAGCAGAAGCGCGAACTGGAGAAGCAGAAGGCCGAACTGGAACTGGCGAACCGCCTGAAATCCCAGTTCGTGGCCAACGTATCCCATGAATTGCGCACGCCGCTCAACGCCATCATCGGCTATTCGGGCATGCTGGCGGAGGGACTCTACGGGCCCGTCAACGACAGCCAGGCGGAAAGCATCCGGGCCATCGAGGAGAGCGGGCGCAACCTGCTCAACCTCATCAACACGATTCTGGACCATTCCCGGCTGGAGGCCGACCGGATGCCGGTATATCCGGAAAAAATCGAGGACCTGCGCAAGGTGATCCGGGAAACGGTGTCCCGCAACCAGCCGCTGACGCGGGAGCGCCCCTATGAAATCGAGGCCGTCCTGCCGCCCATGCCGGTGGCCTGCATTTCCGATCCGGGCAAGATCCAGCAGATTGTCACGAACCTCATTTCCAATGCCGTGAAGTTCACGGAACAGGGATTCGTGAAGGTGGTTCTGGAGCCCAGGGGGGAATTCATCGAAATCGCGGTCCAGGATACGGGCTGCGGGATTCCCGAGGAGGAGCAGGAGAACATCTTCCAGGAATTTCGCCAGGTCGACGGCACGTCCACCCGGGCGGCCGGCGGCACGGGGCTGGGCCTGTCGGTGTCGCGCCGCCTGGCACACCTGCTGCAGGGCACGCTGACCGTGCAGAGCCGGGTGGGAGAGGGGTCCACCTTCACGCTGCGGATTTCGCGCCACCTTCATGCGCCGGATGAGAACGCCTCCCCAGGAAACGGGAATGTGTGATTCGCGGCCGCGCGCTGGGCTCCGAAATGCTGCAACGTCCTGTTTTCGCGTTTCCTGCAGCCATGCGGCGGATGGTCTTGGGCGTCTGCAGAAGGCGGCGGTTTCTTACTTTCCGATGACATTGATGACGTAGAGGTCCAGGCCGCCGGGGTAGAGATACGACGTATAATTGGCGAATCCGTACACCTCGATGCCGAAGCGCAGCGATGGCCTGGACGAAACGATGTGGTGGGAGCCCAGCGGTACGCCGTTGTCCAGCGGCAACTGCGCCAGCGCGTAGCCGGTCGCGCCCAGGGGCGAGAACACCGACGGGTCCAGGGTGGCGCCGTCGAGGGTGAGGGTATCGCCCGGCGAAAGCGGCCAGGGAACCACCACGTTGACCATGGATCGGGTGAAGGACGGGGGTGCCGTGAAGCGGTATTCCGAGCGGAACTGCTCCGAGGGCACCACCAGTCCCATGGCGGGATCCCCCAGCGCATCCTGCTGGGTGGTCCACTGGTTCTGGCCCACCATGAACTTGGCCACCTGCACGGGTTTCGTGGACTCCAGGATGAAATGCTGCTGCGGGGACGGCATCACTTCCATCCACTCGCCGGCCGCGAGCGTGCGCGGGGCGGAAATGGATGCCGGTGTGAATGTCACGTGCGTGTCGTCCTCGGCGGCCACCACGCGCACGAGGTTGGTTTCGGCCGATCCGCTCTCCACCTGCTGCGTGAATCCCACCACGAAGTGCTTGCCCCAGGTTTCCTGCGGGAAGAGCGCTTCCTCCAGGTGGTCGCAGGCCCATTTGGAGAACGGCACGAACGCACAGTTGTGGCCCGAGAACACTGCCACAGCCTTATCGGCCACGATCCGGGTGCCGGTGAGATCCCATTCGGAGCCTGGATTGCAGTACACATAGCGCTGATCAGTGAATGTCTCCGCGCCTTCGCCGGTGGGGCACTCGGCCGCCGTGAGATCCTGGGCCGAGACCAGTTGCAGCACGTCGCGCCGGTTCAGGCGAAAAGCACGCTGGTCGCCCGGAGCGAAGGGCTCCACGCCGTCGCCGCCCGCCACGTGGGCCGTGGACTCGATGGTGACCGTGGTATCGTCCTGCGTGGCCACGATGGTCACGAATCCCGGGCTGTGTTTGCGGCTGATGGGCGGGTTGACGGTGTCGTAGAGCACGGTGGCCCGGGAAAGGGCCGTATAGTGGTGGCCCAGGGCATACACGGGCAAAAGCAGGCTCGCATCGTTGGTGTACGAGTAGTAGTCGATTCCGGAGACGTCGAGCAGGTAGTCGTACGGGTTGAACTGGTAGACGGTGACGGGCTGGGTCGTGGCGATGCGCACCGCCGCCTGCGCATACAGGCCGGATTGCAGGGTGAGTCCCACGTCGGGCGATGACCCCGTGCGAAGCCCCTCGTGGAAGGGGAGCAGGAAGACCTTCATGCCGTGTGCCGGCACGACGTCCAGGCGCTGGCCGAAATCCCCCTCGAACGTCACTTCGGCGTCCCGGTCGCCGGGATTGTCCAGCGCCACGCCGAAATTTTCCGCGAACGGCGGGCGCAGGGAGACGTTGGCCGTGGTGACGGCCATGTATTCGCAACCCATGTAACTGCGGGAGAGGCGGGCCTTGTTGCAAGGCGTGCCGCATACGGCTTCTCCGGGCGTCCACTCGATGCAGTCCTCTTCGTGGGCGAGGTCGCAATCCTCGATCTTGTCTCCCACCCGGCCCTCGGCCGTGCATTCATACACGTGGCCGTCCGGCTGGCAGGTGGTGCCGTTGGAAATGCACCAGACGCAATCGAGCAGGGCAGGGTCGCATATGGGGCCCACCAGTTCGCCGATGCCGCATTCCTCCAGCACCCGCCAGCGGCCGTTCTCGCACAGCCACAGATTGTTGACATCACATTTTTTCGCGCCTTCCGTGCATTCGGTATTATTTATGTTATTATTATTGTTATTGTTATTGTTCGTATTTTTATTTCGAGAGCATTCGCACCCGGAAGCGAGAGCCAGAAGAAAAATCCACAAGGAGAAGAGAGAGAAGGTTTTCATGCGAGCCTCCTAGCGGCCGGATGGGGGTTCCACGGCAATTTCCTGATAGCTTTTTTCCGGCACCTGGATCTGAGTTTCCCACTTTTTCCTTTTCATGCGGGCTTCGAGTTTCAGAACCGAGCCGGGTTCCAGGTCGGACAGCAGCAGGGGCAGGGGCAGCCAGTCCTCCGCGACGTTCAGTTTTTCGTTGAGGATGCGCACCTCCACGCCGCTGGTGGTGGAAAACAGTTTGATTTCAGCCAACATCGGCTGCATTTCCACGCGCAGGGTGCCCGGCTGGACGGTGGCTGGCTGCAGCGTCTTGCGCCATGGGATTTTCCTGGGGGCTTCCACCCGGATTTCATGGGATTTTCCATCCCGGGGGAAGGCGAACGTGACCGGGAGCAAGCCCAGGGGAGCTTCGTCGAGATACGCCGTGGCCCGGTGGCTGTCGCTCTCCAGCGTGATGAGGATGTCCTTCGGGTTGTGGGAAGACGGCCGGAGGAGGAGCCAGGCGGTCACCAGCAGCAATACGATTCCCGCTGCAGGAAACACGATGCGCAGCGCGGTGTGGGAGAACCAGTCGCCTCTTGGCGGACGGGCCGGTGCTTCGTCGGGGAGATAGCGTGTTTCGTCATTGAACATGTCGAACGCCAGCGGCGGCACCGGCACGGTGCTTTCCGCTGGCGCCGGGCCATGGGGTGGCGGCAGCGGGGTTCCGGGCGGCCGGGGTGCTGGTGGTGCGAAGTTTCCCGGTGGCGGCAGCGGGGTTCCGGGGTTCCGGTGTGCCGGCGGTTGTCCGGGATCCGGAGGCGGTGCTGGATTCGGGGGCGCCGCGGAAACTGGCGGTATCTTCCATCCCTGACTTGTGATGTCGGTATCGCTTGCCGCGGCAGAGGGAATGGCGGGCGCCGGCGGCATTTTCCACCCCTGGCGAGTGAAATCCGGTTCCTCCTGGACTTCGTTCGGGGCCGGCGCGGGTTTCAGGGGCGCCGACGGCATGCCCGGCGGCTGCGGGTCTGCCGAAAGCGGTTCGAACCAATCGCCGGGCGGCGGCTGGGGCCGGGGTTTTCCTGCCATGGGAAGGGTTTCCTGCAGGACGGAATCGCCCTGGACGTCCTCGGCGTTGGGCAGGTCCATGGATGCAATGTTGAAGGAACGGACTTCCAGTGGCTTTTCGGAAGTGGTCTCCACGGGCAGCGTGGAATCGATGCGGGTGGCGCCGAAGTGGAATTCCATGAAATCCACCAACTCCGCCCGGCCACCGTGCAGGCCGGGCACCACGGATGGAAGGCTGGAGAGTTCCTCCAGCATGTGGCGGGCGGCGGCTGGCCGTCGGCTCGGGTCGTATTCGCATGCCTTGGCGATGACGGCGAGCAGTTCGGGCGGGTGATGCCGTGCCGCCTTCATGAGCGGAATTTCGCGCCGTTCCCGGATGGCCGCGATGATTTCCGCATCGTTTTCGCCATCGTAGCGGAAACGACCAGTGCATAGTTCATAAAATACGGTGCCCAATGCAAACAGATCGCTGCGGGAATCGACGCGCCCTCCCTGCAACTGCTCCGGCGACAGGTAAGGCAGTTTCCCGGTGAGGCTGCCGCTGCCCGTCACGTCCAGCGCGCGCCGGGCCAGGCCGAAATCCAGCAACTTCACGTCACCGCTCATGGAGCACATGATGTTGGTGGGGGAGAGATCCCGATGCACCAACTGGTAGGGGCGACCCTTGGGATCTTTCAGTTCGTGCATGTGCACGAGGGCGCGCAGGACCTGCTCCAGGATGTAGTAGATCATGGAAGGTGCCAGAGGCGTCTTCCCTTCCCGCACCACCTGGAAGATGGCGCGCAGATCCTGCCCCTGGATGTATTCCAGGACCAGGTAGGGTTCTCCATCTTCCGTGATGCCGGCGTCATACACCTGCACGATGTTGGCGTGATAGAGAGCCGCCAGCAGCCGGGCTTCCCGCTGGATGATGGCTGCGAGCCGCTCGTTGCCGGCGAACTGCGGCATCAGTTTCTTGATGACCACGTGCCGGTCCAGAAGACCGCGCCCCTGGTCCTCGCGGGCCAAGAAAATCTCGGAGATGCCGCCCGTGGCGAGGCGCTTGACGATTCCGTATTTGTCGAATTTCCGATATGGCACGCGCAAACCCCGGTCAGGAAATGATAGTATGCAGCTGGGTTCCTGAATCAATCTTTTTCCCGCAATTTCCTGCCGGGTGCGCATGGGGGAGCGATGGACTTTCCCCGTGCCGGAATGCTAATACGGGGCGCATGCGGTGGAACAAAGGATTGCCTTCCCCTCTTCAAGCCGTCTTCGATGCGCATGCCGGCCTGTTTCCTGCCTGCGCCGCCTGTGTATTCGATCACGGATGCGTGCATTTCGCGGTTTTGGGCATGGCGCGCCATCCCGTGTCCGGGGATGTGTCCGTCGACGAGCATACGGTGTTCGACCTGGCATCGCTCACCAAGGCGCTGGCCGCGGCGCCGGCCGTGTTCCGCCTCTGGCAGGAAGGCCGTCTGCGGCTGGAGGACGCGCCCGTGCACGGCCTCGAAAACGCGTGTCCGGAACTGGCCGCCCATCTGGAACGCGTGACAGTTGCGCAATTGCTGAACCATTCGGCGGGGCTCCCGGCGTATGCCCCTTTTTTCGAGACGGCATCCAGCGTGGCCGACATGCTGGAGCAGTTGGGGCGAATCCGGCCGGAGGCGGCTCCGGGAGAACGATTCTTGTACAGCGACATCGGCTACATGATTCTCGGCCTGCACCTGTCCCACGTCACGGGGATGGACTGGACCGCGTGGGCGATGGCGAGACTGTTTTCCGGAACGGGATTTTCCTTCTGGGGACCCCCGCAAGGGGCGGCGTGGGCCGACAACCGGGAGCCGAACGTTTCCGTTCGCGGGGTGCATGATGAAAACGCCCGCCTGCTGGCTCCGTACTGTGCGCATGCCGGACTTTTCGGCAGTCTGCGGGACGTCGCCGGATGGGTGCAGCGCCTGTGCCGGATCTGGCGGGGCGAGGAGCAGGAGCCGCTGATGCCGGCCGCCGTGCGGCGCATGTGGGCGCCGCTGTCTTCGCAAGACCCCTTCACATGCGGTTTCGATCGGCCTTCGGCTGCGGGTTTCACCACGGCCGGCGAAACCGTGGACCGGCAAGCCGTGGTGGGACATCTCGGCTTTTCCGGCACCGCGTTCTGGGTGCATCCCGGACGTTTCCGGGGCGGCGTGCTGCTCACCAACCGCGTATTTCTGGGACGGCATGCGCGCATGGAAGAGTTGAAGCGCTTTCGGGCGGAGTTCTTCGCCGCGGTCTGGGATGCCGTGATGTAGAGCCGGGAAGCTGGAAAATCGCGTTTTTCACGTCCTCCTGCGCGCCGTTTCGGGGCCGGGGTGGTCCGCATCCGGGGAACTGCACGTTACACAAACTGCGCGAGGGACGCGGACGGCGGTTGCGGGGGTGGTCGTGCCGCCGCCGGGTTTCCCATTCGGGAAAAGTTGTGATAAGGGTTGCATGCCATGTGGCGCTATGCGTTGCTTCTTTCTTTTTCGTTCGTTTTCGGCTGTGAAACGCCTCCCGACCCCTATGCCAGGCCTGTCCGCCGGACGGAAGCCCCCAAGCCCGAGGCGGCTCCCCCCGATGCTCCCTTCGTGCCGCCGCTCGATGCGGTGGAGGAACCCCCGGCCGACGAGACGCTGCCGGATTATCTGAAGCCGCGCCCCAGCCGCCTGTCGAAGAAGATGTGGCGCAAAATCCAGGATGCCGCGGACGAATTCGTCCAGTTGCGCCACACCCTGCACAGCATGCCGGAGTTGGCGCACCGGGAGGTGAACACCGCGCGCGTGCTGGCGTCGCAACTCGAGCCGCTGGGGTTGAAACTGGTTGGCCCCGTGGGACTCACCGGATTCGCGGCCGTGCTGGAAGGTTCCCCGACGGGGCCTGCCGTGGGACTCGTGGCAGGCATGGATGGCGTCGCGGTTCCCGAGACCACGCAACTGCCGTTCGCTTCCCGCGCCGAAGGGTATTGGGACGGCCGCAAGGTGCCGGTGTCCCATGCGCTGGGGCGGGATGTGGAGATGGCGGTGGCCGTGGGCACGGCCAAATTGCTGGCATCCATGAAGGAGCATGTGCCGGGGCGCGTGGTGTTCATCTTCCAGCCGGGTTCCGGACGCCTGCAGCCGGGAGAGTCGCCCGGCGCGCAGGACGTGATCGCATCGGGCGTGCTGGCCCGGCTGGGAGTGGAAGCGCTGTTCCAGTTTCCCGTGGATCCCGGCCTGCCGGTCGGAAAGGTGGGCGTCGTGGCGGGAGCCGTCTCGGGCGGTTCCACGCGGTTCTCCATCGTCGTGACGGGAACGCAGAACCGCATCTGTTCCGGCGACGTTCCATGGAAATGCGTGGACCCCATCGCTGTGACCGCCCATCTCATCGAAGAGTTGATGATGCTTCCGTCGAAGCATTTCGGACCCAACCGACAGGTGGTGCTCAACATCGGCCGCATCGAGGGCGGGGAATCGGGCAGCATGGTGGCGTCGAGCGCATCCATCCAGGGGATGTTCCGCTGGCTGATGCCCGCGGACGCCGCCCGCATGCAGCAGCTGATTTCCCGCACGGTGGAGGGGGCGTCGAAGGCCGCCGGGGCGAAGATCGCCGTCCAGTTCGAGCCGGGACCCCAGGGCACCGCCGGGCATGCCGCCCTGGTGCGCTGGAGCGTTCCGACCCTGGTGCGCAGCCTCGGCCGCAAGGGCGTGATGCCGGGGGATCCGCTGGCGGAACCCGGAGATTTCGGGCTGTACCAGAAGGAAGTTTCCACGGCCATGATTCTGCTGGGATGTGGGCGTTCCAGCCGGGACACGGGGCGCCGGGGGGAGGGCAATTTCGCCCCCGACGACGAGACGGTGCTCGTAGGCGTCCATGTGGTGGCCAACATCCTCATGGATTACCTGCACGACTCGGGCCGTCCCGCTCCCCTCAAGAAGCCTCCCGCACCGGAGGCAACTGGAAACGCCGGCGAACGCGCGCCCAAATGAAGAGCATGAAAGGATGAATGGCATGTTATGGTTGTCTCTGCTGTTTTTGCTGAACGCCGAACCCGATTTTTCCTGCCGCTGGGGGGAGAAGAGCGAGTTGCAGATTCCGGATTGCGGCACTCCCGTGCGGCTGCGCATCCAGTTTCCCGACGAGACGCGGGGGCGATTCGAGTTCAGGCGCATCGAAAACCCCGGACTTTCCGGATATTTCCACAAAAAGAGGGATGGTCAGGGAACGCCCAAGCCATTTGCCAACCTCGTGAACCTGTTCAAGGTGGATCTGTACTTCTGTCCCCGGGATTTCATCACGCCCCGGACGTTGATTTTCCATCACGTGGGCATTTCCCAGCCCAGGGATTACCAGTGCAAACTGGGACCTTTTTCCGAAGGGGATTCGGAGGAGAACCCACCAGCCATGAAAGAAGCCGGAAACGATCCGGAAACCGCTGCTGCCGGCATGGGCGTTTTGGCCGCCATGGCGGCACCCGATGCAATGAGTCCGCCCGACGGCATGGCGCCCCATGCCGCGAACCGTCCGGAACCGGCGCCGGACGTGACATCGGGAATCGTTCCGCCGCCGCGCTGGCCTTCTTCGACCGAGGATTCCTTCGCGCGCACGCTGGCCGCGGCCGCCCTGGGAGTGGGCGTTCTCGCCATCCTGCTGTGGGCGTTTTTCGCCGCCCGGGTGGCCCGGCGCCTGCGGCGTCTGGCTTCGGAGCAGGCCCCGGTGCTGGCGCTGACCGCTTCGGACAAGCGTCCCGCCGATGAATGAACCCGTGTTCATTCGACTGGAAAAAGTCAAGAATACCCGATACTTGTATTTCATTTTCAGCGATCCGTCATTGTGTAATAGCAATTGATATAGAAATGTGGGGGAGAAAAAACTAGGGTCTTCCTGAAGGCTCCCGTGCTTCGGGAGCGGGAGGAAGCCATGGAAGAAAAGAAATGGAAACTCGTGATGATCGAGCCGCGCGCCCCCGGGCGGCACATCTACTCGCGCATGCGTCTGCCCCGTCTGGGAGCGACGCTTCTGGCGACCATGGCCCGGCAGCGCGGCTGGACGTGCACGGTGTTCGTGGAGGACGTGGCGCCCGTGGAATGGAAAGAGGTTCTCACGGCGGATCTCGTCGGCATTTCCACCATCACCGGGACGGCTTCGCGGGCCTATGCCATGGCGGATGCGCTCCGTTCCCACGGGAAGCCCGTCATCATGGGCGGTCCGCACGTCACTTTCCGGGCCGAAGAGGCGCTCTCCCACTGCGACTGGGTCCTGCGCGGGGAGGCCGAGCGCACGTTCATGCGGTTTCTGGATGCCTTTCGTGCCGGCCGTCCGGTGGACGATGTCGCGGGATTGTCCTACCGCGCCCGGGACGGGCGGGCGATTCATAATCCGGCGCCGGAAGACCCCGTGGTTCCGGATGATCTGCCGGCTCCAGATTTCCGCCTCATCGCTGGCTGGGACAAGGCCGCGGGACTGGGCCGGGAGCCCATCGTGCCGCTGCAGGTGAGCCGCGGCTGTCCGTTCGGCTGCACGTTCTGCTCGGTCATCGGCATGTTCGGGCGCCGCCTGCGTGTGCGTTCGCGGGATCACGTCATGGCGGAACTGGAAGCGTGGCGGGGACAGGGCGTGCACGTCTTCTTCTACGACGACAATTTCACCGCGGACCGGCGCTCGGCCCGGGAACTGCTCACGGCCATGGCGGACTCGCCCGGCCTGTATTCCTCGTGGTCATCGCAGGTGCGCACCGACTGCGCGCAGGATCCGGACCTGCTCCGGCTGATGCATGCGTCCCGCTGCAGCAACGTCTTCATCGGCTTCGAATCGGTGAATCCGGCCGTTCTCAAGAGCACACGCAAGCAGCAGGACGTGGCCGGAATGAAGCGGGCCGTGCGGCGGTTCGCGGATGCCCGAATCGACGTCCATGGCATGTTCGTTTTCGGCTTTGACGAAGACACGCCCGCCATGATGGACGCCACCGTGGATTTCGCCCTGGAAAGCGGTATCTGGTCGGCGCAGTTCCTGATTCTCACGCCGTTTCCGGGGACGCCGCTGCACGACCAGTTCGAAGCCGAAGGGCGCATCCGCATCCACGACTGGTCGTTTTACGATGCCCACCACGTCGTGTTCGAACCGGCGCGCATTTCCCGGATGGACTTGCAGCAGGCGCAGATCACGGCGCATCGCCGCTTCTACGGTGCTGGCCGGCTCGCATCGTCGCTTCTGGGCGGGGATCTCGTGCGCGGCGCCTTGTTCCTGTATGCGCAGAAGCTCAACCGCGACTGGCAGCGCGACAACCGGTCGTATCTGGAAGCGTTGCATGCCGAGCAGGATCCGCGCGTGGAGATGTCCTGGGATATGCGCTACCGCTTTTCGGACGTTCCGGAGGCGCTGGGCCGGGCCGCCCGCCAGTTGCGACTGCGCGGTTCGCGTGAACTGGAGAACCTGCCCATCAGCCTCACATGATTCTGGATTCGTGAAAAAGGCCAAAGACGGTTCGACGGGCCGGGCACACGGCCTTACGGATCAGCCTTCGGATCGGCGGGAACCTCCGGTGCGGGGGGGCATCGTCGTGGCGGAGCGCAGGATTTCCAGCGCTTCCGGCGGTGAGGCCGTTTCCAGTTTCCGCCGGATTTCCGGGTTCCCCGCGCTCAGGGCGATCTGGCGCAGCAGGAACAGTTGCATTTCCGGCTCGGTCTGGGGCGTGAGCAGCAGGAACACGAGCCGCACCGGCTCGCCATCCTCGCTGTCCCAGGCGATGCCTTCCCGGCTGCGAGCCAGGAACAGGAATGGCCGTTTCAGGCCGGCCATGCGGGCATGGGGCACCGCCACGCCATGGCCGATGGCCGTGGACATTTGTTCCTCACGCGTGATCACATGCCTGCAGACGTCGAACGCCGTCAACTCTTCCTCCTGCTGCACGGCCATCTGGCAGACGCGGTCGATGGCATTTCGGGAGTCGGCTGCTTCCAGGGGGGGCAGGATGTGGTCCACCGGCAGGAACAGCAGCCAGTCGGTGCGGTGCACGCGGGAAAGCGCCCGCCGCATCAGCGGTCCCGTGAACATGGAGGTGACGACGGCGCCGAACACGATGGCCACGTATACGGTTTCGGTGATGACGCCGTATTCCAGCGCCAGGATGCCGATGACAATCTGCATTTCCCCGCCGGGCACGTGTGCGTGGGCGATCAGGTCGCTGCTGCACGGGGTCTGTCCGATGCGCCGGGCTCCCCAGTAGGCACCTGCATAGCGGCCGATGGCTCCCACGAACAGGATGAAGGCCACGATGAACGGGTCGAAGTTGCTCGCGAAGTCGATGTGCAGCCCCACCGATGCGAAGAAGAGCGGTACCAGGATGGCCTGGACCATCTGTGCGAATGTGGATCGCGTGCGTTCGGACAAGCGCGGGGATTCTCCGGCGAGGATGCCGGCGATGAAGAATCCGAACAGGGCATGGATGCCGATCCACAGGGTCAGGGCTCCGCACAGGATGCCCGTGAGGCTCACCAGCGTCAGGCTCGCGGCCGGCTCCGGGACGCCGGCCGACTGCAGGCGACGCAGCAGGCCATCGAACAACCGGGATCCGACGGTCAGCGCCGTTGCGGCGAATGCCAGCGTCGCGACCAGGACGAAGCCCAGTTCCGGAATGGATGCGGCCGATTCCGTGACGCCGCCGAGGACCATGGCGAACACGATCCAGCCCGCCACGTCGTTGATGGTGAGGGCCGAAAGGATCAAGAGCCCCAGGTCTGTACGGTACATGCGCAGTTCCTGCATGACGCGCACGGTGACAGGCAGGGCGCTGATGGTCATGATGGTGGCGATGAATGCGGCGAAACTGAGGCGGGAGACATCTGTGCCCATGTAGGAGGCCGGCAGGAAGAAGGCCGGCACGAAGGCGACGATCATGGGAATGGTGAGATCGGAGAGGGAAAGCACCAGCGCCTGCCGACGCTGCCGCCATGCCGTGGCGAAATTGGTTTCGGTGCCGGATTTGAGCAGAAAGAGCAGGATGCCCAGCCATGCCACGGTTTCCAGCATGTTGCGCTGGAGGGCATCTGCTGGAAAGAGGGTCCGGTACGAATCGGGAAAGAGCCGGCCGAAGACGGTGGGGCCGAAGAGGATGCCCACCAGGATCTCCGCCGTGATGGAAGGCTGTCCGAAACGGCGGAACACTTCGCCCAGCGAACGGGAAAATCCCAGCAGCAAGGCTACCTGCAAAAGAAAAATCAGGAGGTTTTGCTCACTCAGGTAATGGGCTTCCATTTCACAAGGTTCCAGAAAGGGAAATCACCTGTCTGACCACGAAGGTCGCATGAGACGGCCAAAACGGCAAGTCTCATCTTTCGATGAAGCGCGTGTTCGGGGACGGGCGGTGCTGCAGCCGCTGCATCTTTGGTTTTGGAATCGAGATGTGGCGCCGTTTCCCGGCCTTGCGTGCGAATGCCAGCTTGATCTTCGCGGAAAACTGCCTGAAACTCTCATCGCTTTGAGATTCTGGTCGCGTTTTCTCCGTTTCCTGAGGCGGTTGCCCATCCGGGTATGGCTGTTGTTCGGCTATCTGGCGCTGTTTCTGGCCGTGATCATCCCCATGGCCATCGGCATGAGCCTGCGCATGCAGGTCCTGCTGACGAAGAACATCGAGACGCAACTGGAAATCGCCACGACGAACATGGTGAACATGGTGCGGGTGGCCACCACGGTATCTATCCAGCAGCACCTGCGGGCGATTGCGGAAAAGAATGTGGAGATCGTCCGCCTGTATTACGAGGATTATCGGGCCGGGCGGCTCACCGAAGGGGAGGCCAAGCAGCAAGCCGCCCGTGTTCTGCTTTCGCAGAGGATCGGAAAGACGGGGTATCTCTATGTCCTCGACAGCCGCGGGCGCCTCCAGGTGCATCCTTCCCCGGAGCTTCTGGACCGGGACCTGCGCAGTTTCGAATTCATCCGCAAGCAGATTGTTCAGAAGAGCGGCTTTCTCGAGTACGAGTGGAAGAATCCGCACGAGACCGCGCCGCGGCCCAAAGCCTTGTACATGAGTTATTTCGCCCCCTGGGACTGGATCGTTTCGGCATCCTCCTACCGGGAGGAATTTTCGGAACTCATCCACGTGGACGACTTCCGGCGCGAGATCCTGTCCAACCATTTCGGGGAAACCGGGTACACATATGTCATGGATTCCCGGGGCAACCTCATCATCCATCCGGTCCTTTCCGGAAACATCTACGATGCGGCGGATTCCTCCGGACGGCACTTCACCCGGAAGATCTGCCGGGAGAAGAACGGCAAGACCATATATTCCTGGCGCAATCCCGGGGAAGAGAAGGAACGCGAGAAACTGGCCATTTACCGCTACATTCCCGAACTGGACTGGATCGTCGTCTCCACGGGCTATCTCGAAGAGGTCTACGCGCCGCTGCATTCTCTGCAAAAAGTGCTGTACGTGGGCGTGCTGGCCATGTTCCTTCTGCTGGTGACGCTCAGTTTCTGGATCAGCCGGGCGATCACGAAACCCCTGCAGGACATCACGCAAGCCTTCGCCCAGGGGGCGGCCGGGCGGTTCAGTACGCGGGTGCGCACGCGGGCCGGCGGAGAAATCCGCCTTCTGGCGAGTTATTTCAACAAGTTTATGCGTGAACTGGACCAGTATTCCCGGTCCCTGCGCGAAGAGATGCGCCAGCGCAAGCGCGCCCAGCGCGAGACCGAAAGGACCTCGTTGCGCCACCACATGATCCTGGAAAATGCCAACGAGGGCTTCATGGAGGTCGGGCCGGATCGCGTCATCGTGGACATCAATCCGGAGACGGCGCACCTGCTCGGGCGCCCTCCCGAAGAGATCATCGGGCACAAGATTTACGAATTCGTGGATTCCCCCAGTGCTGAACGCATCCGCGAGCATATGGAACTGCGCAAGATCGGCCTGCGCAGTTCCTACGAGGTCACCCTGCTGCGCCCCGACGGGTCGCATGTGGTATGCCTTGTCAACGGCGCACCCATCATTGATGAAGGAGGGAATCGTGTCTCCTCCTTTGCGCTCCTCACCGACATCACCCAGCGCAAGATGCAGGAGGAGGAGATCCGCCAGATCAATGCTGAACTGGAGCGGCGCGTGGAGGAGCGCACGGAGGCCCTGCAGCATACCCTGCAGATGATGCAGCAGGCGCAGGAACAGTTGGTGCAGTCCGAAAAGATGGCCGCATTGGGTCAACTGGTGGCGGGCGTGGCGCACGAAATCAATACGCCCGTGGGGGTGGGCATGACCGCGGCCACGCACCTGCAGGAAAGCGTGCGCGCGTTCCGGGAGGCGTATGCATCCGGGCGGATCACGCGCTCGGAGATGGAGCGCTTCCTGCAGGTGGCGGAAGAATCGGCGTCCATTCTGGCCGCCAACCTGTCGCGGGCCGCGGACCTCATCGGCTCCTTCAAGCAGATCGCCGTGGACCGGGCCAGTGGGGATGAACGCACGTTCGCCCTGGCGGAATACATCCAGGAGTTGCTGCTCTCGCTCAAGCCGCGCTTCAAGCACACGAACCACCGGGTGGTGGTGGATTGCCCCGCGGAGATTACGATGTATGGGTCCCCGGGCGCGTTTTCCCAGATCCTCACGAATCTGGTCCTGAACAGCCTCACCCACGGTTTCGAAGGCCGAGACGCCGGAACGGTGACGATTCGCGTGCGCCGGCAGGAAGACAGCATCGAACTGGAATGCAGCGACGATGGCGTCGGGATTCCGCCCGAAAACCTGAACCGCATTTTCGATCCCTTCTTCACCACGAAAAGAGGGCGCGGGGGGAGTGGACTTGGCCTGCACATCGTATATAATCTCGTCACGCGTACCTTTGGTGGGCGAATACGGGTCCAGAGCGTTCTGGGCGGCGGCGTCACCTTCACGCTGACGTTCCCGGCAGGAGGAAGGCGCGATGTCGGATGATTATTTCCTGTTCGCTGATGAGGTCCCGCCGGACTTGTCCGGCGGCAGCGAGAAAGGCTGGAAGATCCTCATCGCCGATGACGATCGCGAAGTGCATACGGTGACGCGGCTGGTGCTGCGCGATTTCCAGTTCGATGGCCGCGGGCTGCAGTTCTTTTCGGCCTTCTCGGCTGCCGAGACCTGTGAAATCATGCGCAACCATCCGGACATGGCCATGCTGCTTCTGGACATGGTCATGGAAACGGAGACTTCCGGCATCGACGTGGCCCGCTTCGTACGGGAAACGCTCGAAAACCATCTCGTGCGCATCATTCTGCGCACGGGGCAGCCGGGACAGGCTCCAGAAAACCAGTTGATTTCGCGCTACGACATCAACGACTACAAGGAAAAGACCGAACTGACGGCCCGCAAGCTCTTCACGGTGGTGACGGCGTCCATCCGTTCGTTCCGCGATCTGCAGACCGTGGAGCGGGCGCGACGCGGCCTGGCGCAGATCGTCAAATCCTCCGGCCGCATCTTCGAGATCCAGAGTTTCCCGGCATTTGCCCGCGACGTGCTGGTGCAGTTGTCGCAACTGTTGCAGGCCATCGGTGAAATCGACGACCTCCCCGGCTCCGGGCTGGTGATGATCTGTCCAGCGGGCCGATGGACGCCTGTGGCCGGCGTCGGCAAGCATTCCGGCATCGAGGAGCGCGCCAACGAACTCCCATCGCGGGTGGAGGACGTCTGCGGCCGGGCGGCCCAGAAGCGCACGCACGTGTTCGAGGACAACGTCTTTTCCGGCTATTTCAAGACCCGCAAGGGCATGGAGATGGTGCTGTTCTTCGAGATCGGCAGGGAGTTCACGCGGCTGGAGCAGAACCTGGTATCCACGTTCGCCACCAACATCACCACGGCGCTGGACAATCTGCATCTGAATCAGGAAATCATCCAGACCCAGCGGGAGGTGATTTTCACGCTGGGCGAGGTGCTCGACACCCGCTCCGGGGAGACCGCCCACCATGTGCGTCGCGTGGGCGAGATGTCCGCGTTTCTGGCGCGGTTGTGCGGCCGGCCGGAGCACGAGTGCGAACTCATCCGCATGGCGGCTCCCATGCACGACGTGGGCAAGATCGGCATTCCCGACCGCATCCTGCTCAAGCCCGATCCGCTGACCGAGGAGGAATTCGCCCGCATCCAGGAGCACACCCTGATCGGCTACAACATTCTCAAGCACTCCACGCGGGAAATCATGCAGTCGGCTGCCATCATCGCGCTGCAGCACCACGAACGCTGGGATGGCACCGGGTACCCCCGCGCGCTGGCGGGGACGGACATCCATCTGTTCGCCCGGATCACGACGCTTTCCGACGTGCTCGATGCGCTTCTGCATCCGCGGCCTTACAAGGAGGCATGGGACCCCGAACGGGTGCGCATCTATCTCGCGGCCCAGCGCGGCACCCAGTTCGACCCCCATCTGGTCGATCTGCTGCTGGAGCACTTCGACGAATTCCTGGAAATCATCGCCCACTACCCGCAGCCCACCGATTGATGGCGTGCGCAGGTTCTGGCCATGCGCGATCGCCGGCGGGAAATCCCGCGGGCCGCTGTCTTCACGGCCCGTGCAGGCGGGGAGGGGAGACGCATTTTCGCGTGGGCATCTTGACAACCGGGCCGGCCGTTCCCAAGGTGAAGCGGCGTCCCGGCGCCCGTTTCTCGTGCCGTGCCCGGGAGAAAGCGGATTTTTCCATGTTCTACGACAGCATCTTCCAACTTCAGGGAAGGCGGCCCCGTGGTACCTCGCGTTTTCTGCTTGCGGGCTGGGCGGCCATGTTCGTCCTGCTGATCCTGGCGCCTTCGCTCGTGGATCGGCTCGTGTGGTTCCCCTCCCGCGAGTCGTTTTCCGTGACGGGAGTTCTGCTGCTTCCCGTGGTGTGGGGAACCTCCGCCGCCGTGCAGATCGTGGGGCTGCTGCTGGCTTTCGCGCTGTTCTGGTTCTTCGGCGACGATGTGGAATTCCGCCTGGGCCGCCGCCGCTTCCTGGTTTATCTGGGCATCACGGCCGCCGCCGGCTTTTTCGTGTCCTATGCCTGGGCGCGCCTCTTTTCCGGGCATGCGGCCAGCATCGCCCCCTATCTGTCCTGGGCGCTGGCCTTCGCGTCCTGCCGCCTGCATGCCGGCCAGCAACTCGCATGGCGCCGGTATGCGCTGGGAAGTTTTTCCATGCTGACCTGGATTCTGCTGGGAGCGCTGGCGCTCGGCATTCTGCTCGATACGGCCGGCCCCGAACCGCTGGACCAGTCCATGGGCGCCCTGGCTACGGTGGGCGCCGGTGCCTTCTGGTTCGACCCCCGCTGGCTCCGCCGGCTGTGGGTGCGCTGGAAGAAACACCGTGGTTTCGGAAAACGCAACGGGATGTGGGGCTATTGAAACGCCTTGGAAAGCCGAAAGGGAGACGACATGAAATCCTTCACCCGTGAATTGTGGATGGAAGTGCCCGAACGCATGGGGTTCGTCAACATCACGCACCAGGTGCGCCAGGCCGTGCAGGAGAGCGGTGTGCGCGAGGGCTTGTGCCTGGTCAACGCCATGCATATCACGGCATCCGTGTTCATCAACGACGATGAGAGCGGCCTGTTGTCGGACTACCGCCGCTGGCTGGAGCAACTGGCGCCCCACGATCCTTCCCGCTACCAGCACAACCGCACCGGGGAGGACAACGGGGATGCCCATCACAAGCGCCAGATCATGGGCCGTGAGGTGGTGGTGGCCATCACCGGCGGCGAGTTGCACTTCGGCCCCTGGGAGCAGATTTTCTACGGGGAATTCGACGGCCGCCGGCGCAAGCGCGTGCTCATCAAGATCATCGGCGAATGACGGATGGGGCCGAAAAACTGCAGCTTGCGGTTTCCCGTTTGCGTGCCACAATGTGCGCATGCGTGGACTTTCGTTGTGCATTGCGCTTTTTTCTCTCACGCTCTTCTCCTGTGAAAAAAAGAAGGCATCTCGGCCGGTTCCCCTGCCGTGCGGGGGATGCGCCGAGCCTCTCGTCTGCGATGAGAATGACGGCGTGTGCAAGATCCCTTGCGGGGATGTCCTGTGCGCGCCCGGGCAGGAATGCAGCACGCAGTCCGTGTGCGTGACGCCCTGCGTGCCGGCATGCGAGCCTCCGTACGTGTGCGATGATGCCGGAAGTTGCCGCATGGCGTGCGCGCTTTTCTGCGATACGGGCCGCTGCGACGATGCCACGGGCCGCTGCCTGGCTCCGTGCGAGGGAATCGAATGTCCGGGCGGGTTCGTGTGCGACGATGCCCGTGGCGTATGCGTTTCCCTCTGCGACGGGCGCATCTGCGGGAATGGGGAGGCGTGCAATCCGCAGACGGGACTCTGCGAGGCGGCGCCTTCTCCGGCCACGTGCACGGCGGATGCGGTTCCTCAGCCCAATGCCGGCATCACGGAGCCGCCGGGCCTGGATGGTTGTCCACCGGGAATGGCTTTTTCCGCAGTCGCGGGGGTTTGCATGGATCGCTGGGAGGCCCATCTGGTGATGGCATCCGACCCCACCCGGCCGTGGTCTCCCTATTTCAACCCCGGTTCCAATGCCGTGCGGGCGGTAAGCGCGCCCGGCGCCGTTCCCCAGGGCTACATTTCGGGCTCGCAGGCCGCAGCCGCCTGTGCGGCGGCCGGAAAGAGGCTGTGTTCGCGCACCGAGTGGGAAGCCGTCTGCCGCGGCGCTTTGAACTGGGTCTATCCGTACGGGAACACCCGCCAGCCGGGCGTATGCAACGATGCGCGCGCCGTGCATCCGGCCGTGGAATACTATGGCACCACCGATTCCTGGATATATTCCGAACTGGATCATCCCTGCCTGAACCAGTTGCCCGACTCCCTGGATCGCTCCCAGGCCAATCCCGGCTGCGTCACGCCGGAAGGCTTCTATGACCTTATGGGCAATCTGCACGAATGGATTTCCGACCCGGCGGGGACCTTCAAGGGCGGTTTCTATGTGGACACGGTGCTCAACGGGAATGGTTGCCTGTACACGACGACCGCCCATACGTTCACGTACTGGGATTACAGCACGGGATTTCGCTGCTGCGCCGACCGCTGAGGCATTTTTTTCGGGATTCGATTCGAGAAAGGGGAAAAAGACGTCAGCGTTCGCGATGTTGCCGGACCCAGTCCTGGAGGCGCACGCAGGGGGTCTCGTCCGGCAGGGGAAAGGGAAAATCGTCGGCGTAGAGCACCACGCGGTCCGAAACGCGGCGCACCCACAGCAAAAGACGGTTTCCTCCCGAGGAGGTGCTCACCACCCTCCCCGCGATTTCCAGTGCCGCCCCGTTTCGTGCCGGGATCGGCATTCCAGCGCCGCGGGCATCCTCGATGCGGATTTCCGGCAGTGTGGTCAGCGCGCGCAGGAAGCACTGCTCGGCTTCCAGGATTTCATCCGGGGAGATGGATGCGCCCGAAAAGCCCGAAAACAGGACCCGTCCCGAGAAATCGTCGGCGCGCAGCGGAAACACCACCGGGGAAAAGCGTTCCTTTCCGGCGAACAGGGGGCGTCCCAGTTGGTAGCCCGTGGCGAGCGCCAGGACCAGCAGCAGTCCGATTTCGAGCTTCCGGCCGAGATTGCGGCGCCAGTTGCCGGGCCGGGGCGGCTTGTAGGGGACTGCGCCAGGCAGGCGCACCCGTGCGGAAACTTCCCCGGCGGCGGCGGGCAGGGGGATGGTTTCGGGATTTCCATAGAGGACGTGCACCATCCACGTGATGTCGCCGGATGGCAGGCGGGAGCGCGCCCGTTCCCGGGCCATGGACAGCACGTCGGCAATGCGCCGGCCGGCAGCGAGATCGGAATAGAACCCGGCCGACATCGCGGAGGCGGTGGGGTCCGGCACATCCATGATGGAAGCGACCACGGCCGGGATGCCTGCTTCCTGCAGGGCGCGGGGGAAGCGTGCGGAAACGGCTGGATCCATCGCTTTTCCCGGGCATGCATTGGAAAAAACCAGCCGCACACGGGCTCCGCCGAACGTCGCCGCGGCGATTTCCCCGGGGCCGAAGGTCCCATCGGCCAGTTTCCAGGCGGGGATGGGGCCGGAAGGCGAATCGGTCACGACCATGTGGCCGATGTAATGAACCACCGCGTGCAGATTGAACAGCCGGATCAAATCGTTTACCCGGGGATTGACCATCAGGCGGGCTGCGAACACGTGCGTGCGATCCAGTTCCCGCACCAGGGTGCGGGCTTCGCGCAGGGCATGGGGAAGATCGCGGTCCGGGTCCGCCACCACCACGAGCATTCGCAGCGGGCGCCCGGGCGGCGGCGCCGGCAGGGCGGGGGCAGGAGAAGACATGCGTCCCGTGAAATGCCGGCGCATCCAGAAATCCTCGCCGTCGTGCAGCCATTCCCACGGAATGAAGTCCAGTTCCGGGGGAATGGACAACGCCAGGTGCGAGGAATCGGCGCGCAACTCTTCGAGGATCGCATCCGGCAGCAGCAGGCGCGAGAGGGCGCGCGAAAGGGTTTCCAGTTGGCGAAAGGCTTCGGGATTGGTTTTCCCGGGCCGGGTCATGGATTGCGCCAGCGGCAGCAACTGGGCGCAAAGACCCTGCACGCGCTTCTCGTCGAATGGATGCCAGGCCCTTCGGAAACCAAGACGCTCCACCTCGTAGCGAAGCCCGTCTTCATCCCGGAAGATGGAGAGTCTCATGCGCCGTCCCCCGGAATCCAGGCTGGAATCGACAGGTGTCCGGAGGATGCCAGTTCGGCCATGCAGCCGAAGCGGAAAACGAGATTGGATTGGCCATGCCCGCAGGGGAAGCCCGAAAGGACCGGGAGCCGAGGCGCCCAGTCCTCGCAGGCTCGGACGATCCAGTCCGTGCGGAAGCCGGGACACTCGGTGAATTCGCCGAGCACCAGAGCGGCCGCGTGCGCCAGATCCGTAGCATGGAACAACTGCCAGAGCATGCGGTCCACGCGGTAGGCCGCCTCGCGCACTTCTTCCAGAACCACGATCTTTCCTTTCCAGGAAAAGGACCAGCAGGTGCCGGCGGCGGAAGCGGCCACGGTGAGATTGGCCGCGCACAGGGGCGCGCGGATGCGCTCCGCGGGAAGCGGCGTCAGCGGCATCAGATCCACATCGGCGGCATCCAGCGTATTAAGGGAGAGCAGTTGCAGAAAGCGCCGGCGTTGTTCCTCCGGCAGATGGGGCAACTGGGTGACGTTGGGGCCGAAAAAGGAGGGAACGCCCGCCGTCGCCCAAAGGAAATGCAGCGCCGTGACATCCGAGAATCCCGCGATGGGTTTGGGAAACCGCTGCAGTGCCGATACGATTTTCTCCCGGTTCAGCCGCAGGGCGCCATGCCCGCCGCGCGCCGCCACCAGGATGCCGACATCGGGATCCGCCAGGGCTTCGCAGAGTTTTTCCGTGCGCTGGGCGTCAGGACCTGCAAGAAACGAAAACTCCCCGGCTTCCACCGGAAACATCCGGTGTTTCGGGAGGAACACGGCTCCTGCCGACAGGGCATCGGCCGGGGCCGGACTGGAAGGGAAGACGATGCCCGGCAGGGAATGCATGGATTTTGCGTATTACTTCTTGCGGCGGCGGCGTTTTTTCTTGTCTCCGCCTTCGGCGTCGCCGTTTTCGCCGCCCGGCGAAGGGGACGTTTCCTCGCCCGCGTTCGCGGAATTTTCCTCCTCCACGGAGGGGACGGAATCGGTGAGCGCGGGGATGTCCACCTGCGTGGCGGTATCCAGGGGCACCGTGCGTTCCTCTTCGTCGGAGGGGGACGGAATCGCTGGGGGAGACGATTCCGTCGGAACGGGCATTTCCTTTTCTTCAGGGGCCATGGTCCCGTTTTCCACGGGCGGGGCATGCATGGGGAGGGTGACGTCCGGCTGCGCCGCGACTGGGGCGGCCGGCGCCGGCGCGGTCGAAGGTGAATCGCCAGTTTCCGCAATCCAGCGGGACAGCCGCTCCAGGTCTGGATCGGAGAATTCCACCCAGCGCACATGCATTTGCCCTTTTTCGTCGGAAGCGCGGCTTTCCTGCACCCGTGTCACGATGGCCGAACCTCGCACCGCATCGCCGGAAAAAGAGAGTTCCAGCGTCAGTTCGGTGGCTACCGGCAGCGGGGCATCCATGGCCAGCCCCGCCTTTTCGGTATCCAGGTGCAGAAGGTTCACATTCTGGGCCACGGAAACGCCCTGATACATCACCGATGCCGTCATCGCTTGCAACTGTTTCATCCGGCCATCCTCCATCACGCAGAATTCGGGGTCAGGCGGGCTGCGCCATGCCGCAGTATGGGCAGAAGCGCGTTCCCGGCGTCAACTCTTTCTGGCACTGCACGCATTTGGGAACTGCCGGCGCCTGCTGCTGGCTGGCGCCGCAGTTGGGGCAGAAGCGGGACCCCTTGGGCAGTGGGGCCTGGCATTGCACGCAAGGCACTGTGGCCGGCGCTTCGGGGGCCACGGGACTTCCGCAGTTGGCGCAGAATTTCACGCCCGGGGCCAAAGGCGCCTGGCATTTGGCGCAGACCCCGGCCGCAGCCGGCGGAGCCGGAGCCGCCGCGGGCGGATACCCAGGGGCCGGATATCCCGGTGCCGGATACCCGGGCGGATAGTGGCCCATGCCCTGGGCCATGACGCCCGGCATCATGAAGCCCATCCCCATTCCCATTCCCATTCCCATGCCGGCGCCCGCCGGTCCGCCCTCGTTCTGGGCGGCATCGCGGATGGCGTAGGCCATCTGGTACTGCTGGAACTGCGGCAACTCGCGCTTGAACAGGCCGAACCCCGACAGTTCGTTGATTTTGGCCTGGACTTCCGGCGGCGGGCTGATGCCGAGGATGCGCAGGTCTTCCAGTTCCACGCCGTTCTTGGCGAAATCGGCGGCCACGCGGGCCTTGCAGGCGGAACTGATCTTGGAGAGCAGCGCCGGCAGGTCCACGATGCTCTTCATGACCTCGCCAAGCACGCCGATCATGTTCTGCACGATCGTGTCGCGCGCCCAGTTGGAAAAGTCCGAGGTCTTGTAGATGGCCGAACTCTTCATGCGCTTGCCGATGAACAGTTGCGGGTCCACGATCTTGTAGGTCATCGTCCCGAAGGAGCGCAACTGCACGATGCCCATCGTGGAATCCTGGAAGTTCATGGGCTCCTTGGTGCCCCACTTGCAGGAATCGTCATCGATGAGTCCCATGTCTACAAACACTACTTCGGCCTGGAAAGGCGTCTTGTCGCCGAACACCTTGTTGATGGCCCGCGACAGAAGCGGCAGGTTGGCCGTGGTCAGCGTGTGGCGGCCCGGCCCGAAGGTGTCCAGCGCCTGACCGCCGCGGTAGAAGATGGCGACTTGGCTCTCCCGCACGATCAACTGGGCGCCGATGCGGATGTTGGCATTGAGATCCTCGGGCAGACGCCTGCCGAGGACCGAACGCGACTGGTCTTGGAACTCGAGAACATCAATCAATCCCATGGTTTCCTCCCTCGTCCAGGAGGGCGGCTCCGCGCGGTCCTTTCCGGTCCGTCGTCGGGCCGCCTGGTTCGGCCCCATCAATGGAGCAGTTTCCGGATCAGGTTCTCCCGCTCGTTGAGATGGCTGTCCATCTGGCGCAGCGCCATCATCAACTGGAAAAACAGCGGCTTGGGATTCTCGGCGCCCAGCACGCTGGAAATCAGTTGCTCCATCTGCTTCTGCACGTTGGCGCGCAGGTTTTCCAGTTCCTGGTCGAAGCGCTCCACGGCCTGGATGGCTTCGGTCTCTTCGGAACTCCCCATCAGCGTGCCGGCGAAGCCCTGGTTGGCCCAGCGCAGCCGGTCGCGCACCTTGGTGAGCAGCGCCGTGGTCTGCTCGGCATCGGTGAGCAGGTCCATCTTGGAGATGTCCATGGAAATCTGCATCTTCAACTGTTCCAGTTGATCGTGGCATTCCTTGAGCTTTGCGGCCATGTAGTCACGGAAAGCGCGGTCCGTGGCGCGGCTTTCCGTGCGCTGCCTGTAGCCTTTGTATCCTGGGATGATGTAGTCCAATACGGCCATGATGACCTCCTATTCCTGATTTTCCCTGCCCTTGCGGGACAGCAGGATGCCCACCACGATCAGGATTCCGGCGATGAGCACCAGAAACGGCCAACTCTTGCGGAACGGCATGACGTCCAGGTTGGACAGCAACTTGAAGAAGAAGAGACTGCCCAGAAAGGCTGCGCCCGGCATCCAGCCCGTGGAATCGATCAGGAAGGCCTGGACGGCCAGCGAAAGGAACAGCGCCATGGGGATGGCCGGCCACACGGAGCCGAACGAGGCGCCGTCGAACGAGACGGTGGCGATGAGCACGATGGCGGTGGTGAAGACCGTGACCAGCCACGGCAGAGCGGAGACGACGACATTCTTCTGGGCCATGAGTTACCTCCCGCAGGTCAGTCCTGCTTCATCTTCACGATCTTGAATTCCACGCGCCGGTTCTTCTCGCGCAGGCGTGAGGAAATGTTGGCGTAGCGCGGCTTGGTGTGCCCGTAGCCTTTGGCGGTCAGGCGATCGGCCTTCACCCCCTGGGAGATGAGATAGGCCCGCACGGCGTCGGCGCGCTCCTGGCTCAACTGGAGGTTGTGCTCCGGCTTGCCCTTGTCATCCGTGTGGCCCTGGACTTCCAGTTCCAGGATTTCCGGATTCTCGATCATGAGCGCCGCCACCTCGTCCAGGATGATGAGGCTTTCGGGCAGCAGTTCAGCGCTGTCGAGCTTGAACTGGATGCGCTCGGTGATGGTGATGGCCCGCTGCTTGCGGTTGATGGTCGCCGTGGACTTGGCCGGCTTCTTCTTCACCACCATTTCCACCGGGGTCACGGTGCACTTGGGCAACGTCACCGTGGAGGAGCGGGTCAGGTGCTCGGGTTCGTTGAACACGATTTCGTACGCGCCGGGGAAGACCTTCACCTCGGCCTTGCCCTCGGCGGAGAGGGCCACGTCCTGGGCGACGTCCTTTTCGTCCATGGTCTTCCCCTGCACCTTCAGGGAACCGCCCACGGGCTTGCCTTCCTCGTCCTTGACGAACACGTAGACGGAGCACAGTTCCGGCCCCTTGGCCTTCAACTGGAGTGCCACGTCGGTGGGTCCATCGGTCTTGACCACGTTCACCACCGTTTCCTGGTCGTGGTAATCCTTCTTGCCCACGCGCAGCGTGTAAGAGCCCGGCGCCAGCGGGACGGAGGCGAACCGGCCCTGCGCATCGGTGGCTGTGCGCGGATGCGAAGTGCCGACGAATTCCACCACCGCGCCTTCCAGCGGGGCGCCGTTGGCGTCGGTCACCGTGCCCTGGATGATGCCCGTTTTGGCCGGTGGCGGCGTGCGATCCACCTCGCGCACGACCTCGCGCACCTCGGGGATGCACGCGGCGCGCGGATTGGCGTGGTAGGAGAGCATCGCGAACACGTTGTACACGGGGGAGGGCGGCGCCACGGCGAACCCAGGGTAGTCCAGCGTCACTTCCACGCCGGCGGATACGGCCACGTCCGGGCGCACATGCCAGCGCACGCCCAGAACCGCGTTTTGCGAGAAGGCATCGTCCGGGGCCACGCTACCGTTGACTGCCACCCGGTGGCGCCAGCCCATGAGATTGTCGTCGGCGCCGGCCGTGTAGTAGCGGAATCCATATTCCAGGATGGGCGCCACGACGGTATGCCGGAACAGGAAGGGAAATTCCAGGCCCAGTGAAAATTGCACGCGGCTTTGGGAAACGCCCAGGGCAAAGGCCTGAACCATGTACCCGTACAGGGGCTCCACCGTGAGATGGTTGGCGGAACGGGGCGCATCCCCCAGGAGATTGGCGGATCCGTCATGCACATAGCCGATGTTGAGGTGCGCGTTGAAGGGGATCGGGCTCTTGGGCAGCCACGTGCGCCCCGACAGGGAGGCGAGCAGGTGCAGGCCCGCGGAAGTCGCGGAAAAGTCCGGCCCCACCTCGGCCATTCCCGAATACAGGCGTCCCACCACGGCGGCGCCGACGCTCAGGAAGGGCTTCACTGCCCGGTAGTACTTGGCGCCGAAGACGAAATCCCCCAGTGCCATCTGCGTGGCGGGTTCATACGTCTCCACCAGGTGCCTGCGCTCGTTGATGTTGCTCATGGAGTAGATGATGCCGAACGCCTCGATGGAATGGGGGAAGAACATGTGGAAGTGCACGCCATAGGCCGAGCGGGTGTCGGTCTCGTCCTGGTTGGCCACGATGAAGTCGTGGTAGCGGAAGAACTCGCCGTGCAGGGCTACGGAAAACGTCCACGGGATGGCGCCGGCCGCCGCCATGGTCTGGAAGAGTCCCGTCGCCGCGAGCAGCGTGGGGGCGGGAATCACGGAAACAGGTGGATGGGCATGCGTCCTGGATGGCGATGCCGGGGCGGACGGCGCCGGCGCGGCGACCGGGGTGGCGTCGGCTGTGGCCACGGCGTCGTTTTTCAGGACCGTCACGTACGGGTCGGCCGCCGGCTTCGCGGCTTCCGGCGTTTCCGGCGTCTTGGCGGGATCGGCGAAGGCGTTGGCGGCATCGAATGCCATCAAAAGGAACAAAAGGAAAGAAATGCCCGTGGCTCTTGACATCGTGTTCCTCCAAAACCGTGGAAATGCGCGAGTCCACCCATGATTGCCTAGCCTTTTAGCACAATTTTCCGCCGCTGGAAATGTTTCTGGCCCCGACCCCCTGTTTTTTTCACTTCCGGGGCGAATGCCGGTAGGATGTCCGCCGGCAGGAGGTGGCATTGGAGAAACATGACGGCGACCGCGTGATTCTGGAAATGGATGGCGTCGATGTGCGCTATCCACGCGCCGCCCGGAACACTCTCGAGAGGGTCTGCCTGCAGGTGCGTGCGGGGAGCCGGACGGCGGTGGTGGGAGAGTCCGGAAGCGGAAAGAGCACGCTCATGCGGACGATTCTGGGGCTCATGCCGCCGTCGGCAGGCGTGGTGCGATGGTTCGGTGAGGACATCGCCCGGCTGCCGTCCTCCCGTATGGCCCGGTTGCGCGCGCGGGTGCAGCCCGTGTTCCAGGACCCCATGTCTTCTTTCGACCCTCGGCACAATTGCCGTCGGGTCCTGGAGGAACCGCTGGCGATCCATGGATGGCGGGATCCGGATGCCCGCCGGGAGCGATGCCTGCGGGCGCTCTCCGAGGTCGGACTCCCCGAGGACGTACTGAAATCCCATCCCCGGCGGCTTTCGGGCGGGCAGCGCCAGCGCCTGGCCATCGCCCGCGCCATGCTCCTGTCGCCGGAGGCGCTCGTGGCCGACGAGCCGACCGCGGCGCTGGATCTTTCCGTGCAGGGGCAGGTGGCCACGCTGCTCCTGGACCTGCACCGCGAGTCCGGACTGACTTTGCTGGTGATTTCCCACGATTTCCCGCTGGTCGCCCAGTTGTGCGAGCGTGTGGCCGTCCTCTATGCCGGGCGCATCGTCGAGGAAGGGCCTCTGGAACAGGTCTTTTCGGAACCGCTGCATCCCTATTCCCGCGATCTCGTGGAGGCAGCCACCGGCGATCTGCCTCCTGCCGATGCCCCCCTGCCGGCGTTGCCTGCCGCCACCGGCTGCCCTTACCGGCTGCGCTGCCGGCTGGCCCGGGATTGCTGCAGGGAGATGCCGGGGATGCAGGCGGCGGGGGAACGGAAGGTGGCCTGCCATCTCGCACAATTGCCTTGATTTCGAAAAGGAATCGTGCCATCGATGCCGCCATGACGCAAACGCATTCCGTTCCGCCCGAAAACCTCCGCCTCATCGAGGAAATCCATTCCCTGAAGAAGCAGCGAAACGCCGTGATCCTGGCGCACAACTACCAGTTGAACGAGGTCCAGGAAATCGCCGATTTCACGGGCGACTCGCTGGAACTCTCCCGGAAGGCCGCTTCCGTGGATGCCGACGTCATCGTGTTCTGCGGCGTGCATTTCATGGCCGAGACGGCGGCCATCCTGTGCCCGGAAAAGACGGTCCTCCTGCCCGTCGCCGAGGCCGGCTGCCCCATGGCGGACATGATCACTCCGGAGGAACTGCGCGCCTTCCAGGCCGAACATCCCGGCGCCGTGACGGTCACGTACGTGAATTCCACGGCGCAGATCAAGGCCATGTCCGATATCTGCTGCACCAGCGCCAACGCGCATCGCGTGCTGGCCTCCATTCCGAGGGAAACGCCGGTCCTGTTCGTTCCGGACCGGCATCTGGGCGAATGGGTTTCGCGGGATTCGGGATGGGACAATGTACATTTATGGCCGGGTTTCTGCCCGGTGCACCAGCGCATTCTGCCCGAAGACATCCGCCGCCTGCGGGAGCGGTTCCCGGATGCTGTCGTAATGGTGCATCCCGAATGCGACATGGCGGTGTGCCGGCTGGCCGATTTCGTGGAGAGCACGGGCGGGATGCTGCGCCGCGTGATGGAGTTGCCCGCGGGCGCCACGGTCATTCTCGGCACGGAAATGGGGCTCATCAACCGTCTGCAGGTGCTGCGTCCGGATGTTTTCATCGTGTCCGCGGGACCGGACCTCGTGTGCGCCAACATGAAGATGACGCGCCTCGTCCACGTGCGGGATTCCCTGCGGGATCTCGTCCATCGCATCACGGTGTCTCCGGACGTGGCCGCGGCCGCGCGCCGCGCCATCGAACGCATGCTGGCGCTGCCATGAGTCTTCCCGGCGACGACGAGCCCACGCTTTCCCATCCGGCGGTGGACCCCGCCGAGTTGGAAGAGGCGCGCGAGATTCGCGTCCTGCCGCTGGATGTGCGCGGCCGCATCGTGCCGGTTCGGCTGGGGCCGCTGGAAGTGGACCGCCTGCGGGCGCTGGATGAGCATGCCGCCGAACTGGAGGCGCGCGCGGCCGGCATCGCGCATCTGGAGGCGCAGGCCCGCGCGCGGGGCTGTCAGGCGGGGTTCGAGGAAGGCGTGCGGGAAGGCACGCGCCGTTTTCTGGATACCCTCTCGGCATTCGAAAAACGCCTGTCCGAGTTGGAATGCCGGATTCCGGACGCCATCGCGGCCCTGTCCGCCCGGCTGGCCGCCCGCTGCCTCGGACGGGAAATCGCCTCGAACGACGAATCGCTGAGGCACTGGGTCCGAACCCATGCGGCCTCGCTGATGCCGGCCGTCGTCGTGACCTGCCTGCACGCGCCTGCCGACGGCGGGCGTCTGGCGTTCCTCCGGGAGGAGTTCGCCCGGGAGTTTCCCCATACGCGGTTCGAATGGCATCCCGCCCCGGGGCTTTCTGCCGGGGAACTCCTGCTGGAAAGCGAGAACCTGCGTGTGGATGCGCGGTTCGATGCGATGGAAGGATGGCTGCGCCGGGCATTGGAGGGTCCGGACGGGAAGAGGGACGGCCCATGCCCTTGAATCTGGACGACTTTCTGCAGCGCGCCGAGACGGCCGACGTGGAGGGATGGATGCGGCCTCGCGGCCGTGTCTGTGCCGTGGAGGGCTGTCTGGTGCGCATCCGCATGCCGGGAGGGCGCCTGGGGCATTGGGTGGTGTTGGAACCGCCCGACGGGGCGCCTGGAATTCCCGCGCAAATCACGGGTTTCGACCAGGATGCCGTGTGGTGCTCCCCGGCGGCGTCCATATCGGGAATCGGCCCGGACTGGGGCGTTTCGCTGGCCCGGACGCCGGGAATCCCCGCATCGGAAAATCTCCTGGGCCGGATTCTCGATGGTCTGGGGCGGCCCATGGACGGGGCGGGACCCATTTCGGCCGGGGATTTCGTTCCGCTCGACGCCCCGGCGCCCGATCCCCTGACGCGTCCGCCGGTTGAGAAGCCTTTTGTCACGGGCATCCGGGCCATCGATGGCCTGTGCACACTGGCGGCGGGCCAGCGGATCGGGCTCTTTGCCGGTCCCGGCGTGGGAAAGAGCCACCTGCTGGGCCAACTCGCGCGCCAGTCCGATGCGGCGGTGAAGGTGGTCTGCCTGGTGGGGGAACGCGGCCGGGAGGTGCGGGAGTTCCTGGGGGACAATCTGCGCGGCTGCGGCGATTTCGTGATGGTGGCGGCCACCTCCGACGCCCCGGCGCTCGCCCGGGCGCTGGCACCGCTGGCGGCCACGGCTGTGGCCGAATTCTTCCGGGATCGGGGGGGCGACGTGCTGCTGCTGGTCGATTCCCTCACCCGCATGGTGCGCGCGCTGCGCGAGATCACCCTGCAGATGGGGCAGGCGCCCGCCCGCCGCGGGTATCCGCCGGCCGTGTTCGCCGGCCTGCCGCGCCTGATCGAGCGGGCCGGCACGTCGCCGCGCGGCACGATAACAGCCATATACACCGTTCTCGTGGAAGGAAACGATCTCGACGAGCCCGTTTCCGATGAGGTGCGGGGCCTTCTGGATGGCCACCTGATCCTGTCCCGGCGGCTGGCGGAGAGCGGCCATTACCCGGCGCTGGACATTCCCCGCAGCCTGTCGCGGCTGGCATCCCGCGTGATTTCCTCCGAGCGGCGCGCCCTGGCCGCCCGTATCCGGGCCCAGTTGGCCGTCCGCCAGGAATCCGACGAACTCGTCCGGATGGGGGCGGTGGTTCCCGGCGCCCATCCCCTCCTCGACGAGGCGCTCGCATGCGCTGCCGCTGTGGATGACTTTTTGCGCCAGGGGGCAGAATCCGTGCCGTTCGAGGCCACCTGGGAGGAAATGCGCAGGCTCGTTTCCGGGAAATGAAGGATACGGGGCCTGCGGCGCTCCGAGGCGAAGCGGGAACAGGTGTTCGGGGCGCTTTCCCCGGAGACCATCAAAAAATGTACGGCGCCATCGTGCTGATGACCGACTTGAATGATGGCCGATTTGGGGGTAGGGTATGAAAGCTTTGCATAAGGAGCGGTTGCGCCATGAGAAACTTTTACCTGTGCCTGTTTTCCTCGTTTTTGGCTCTTCTTTTCGTTTCCTGCAAGGGAGAAGCCGGAACATACAAGCACAACAACGACGTGCAGGGGGATCTGGACGTGGAGCCGGATGTGCCGGCTCCCGAATGTCCCAATGGTACCGACAACGACCATGACGGCTACGGTCCCGGATGCCCGGCCGGCGACGACTGCAACGATTCCGATGCCTACATCCACCCGGGGGCGTCGGAGCGCTGCAACGCCGTGGA
The DNA here is from genome assembly GCA_964516435.1 of uncultured Kofleriaceae bacterium. GTDB lineage: Bacteria > Myxococcota_A > Polyangia > HGW-17 > HGW-17 > HGW-17. The sequence continues at coordinate 60,375 of CAZEZP010000061.1, forward strand.
CGACAACTGCAATGGGGAGACCGACGAGGGCGTGCTCAATGCCTGCGGCAACTGTTCTACGCTGTGCGGCAATGCCGGCATCGGCAATGACCCGTTCCCCCTGGGCGGCGAGGATCCCAACGTGAATTCGGAAGGTGTGGGCCGGGATCCCAACGGGGATCTCGTTCTGACCCAGAGCAATGACAACTTCTACTACCTGTGGATTGCAAACACCAACGATCTTTCCGTCGGTACCGTGTCCAAGGTGGACACTCGGGCGATGAAGGAAGTCGCCCGCTATTTCTCGGTCACCTGTTTTTCGCGGCCGCTGGCCTATTACCAGAGCGGCGCGTGCCTGGACACCTACGGGAACAACGTACAGTTGTCGAACAACTCGCCCTCGCGCACGGCGGTGGACTTCAACTTCGACGTATGGGTAGCCAACCGCGCTTTTGGCGGGCAGGCCTCCGTCACCAAGATCGCCAACAGCCTCTCCAACTGCGTGGACCGCAACGGCGACGGCACCATCCAGACTTCCACCGACCGCGACGGCAACGGCTCCATCACCACGGACTGCAACGGTGACGGAACTCCCGACAATGCTTCCACCATCTGCACGAACGGCCTGCCCGCGCCCGAATTCTACGGGCTCGACGACGAATGCGTCCTTCTGACTACCAACTACGGCGTGACCAACCAGTTGGGCCGCTGCGTGTGCCTGGACAAGGGTTCTTCCGATGTGGGCGCGTCCAACGTGTGGGTGGCCACCTATACGGTCGATGGCTCCAACCCGCAGTCCGGCACGCAGAACGTCTTCTACCAGATCAACGGCATGACGGGCGAATTCATGGGATTCACGCTCATCCCGTCCAACATCAACTGCTATGGCTGCACGGTGGACGGCGATGGCATCCTGTGGGTCAGTTCCTGGGGATTGACGACCTACATCGACACCGTGAATCCGGCGCATCCCGTGGGGCGCACCATCGCCATTTCGGAGCAGCATGGCGGCACCCACCAGATGTACGGCATCACCACCGACAGCGAAAACAACATCTGGTTCGGCGGCTGGGGCTCCAACCGCGTGTACCGCTACCGGCCGCACCGGCTCGACCGAGCCGATCCCTCCTATTTCACCGAACTGGGCAACGGAATCTGGACAATGATTGAATACGGTGCTGTGACGGGCGGCATTTCCGCCGATCTGCGCGGTTTCATCTGGGTGGCCAACAACAACGGGTTCATCGCGCGCATCCCGCAGAACCTGCCCGATGGCGTGCATCCAGGCAGTGTGGCCGTGCAGATGAACGCCTCCTCGTTCGGCGGCAACATGCGCGGATCGGGCGTGGATTTCGACGGGCACGTCTGGGGCGTGAGCCACGACACGTCCACGGCCAACCGCATCGAACTGGATGCGGCCGGCAATCCCACCGGCAACATCACCACGGTGCCCGTAGGCAGAAACCCGTACACGTATTCCGATTTCACCGGCTACGGCCTGCGCAACTTCACACGCCCGCAGGGCACCTATTCCACGGTGTTCACCGCGTGCCCGGAAAGCAACGGCCCGCCCACGTGGTACCAGGTGCGCTGGAACGCCTCCACGCCGCCGGGAACGTCGGTTTCCGTGTTCGCGCAGGCGGGCAACGATCCGGCCACCCTGCGCTATGCCGAAATCTATGGCCCCTGGACCACGTCTCCGGCCGTGCTTTCCGATGCGCCGGGGCCGCTGGCGCCCAATCCCGCGCAGTATCTGCGGGTCACGTTCCTGCTGACCACCGAAAACCGCGACGTATCGCCCGTTCTGCACGATTTCGAAGTCGTGTGGGAATGCCCCTACACGGGCCCCGGCAAGTAGGCGCATGAAGCGCGTCATCGTGCTGGGGGGCGGCATCGCGGGACTCGCGGCTGCCCGGGCTGCCCGTTTGGCGGGCGCCTCCGTCGTGCTGGTGGAAAAGAACCCGGAGTTGGGCGGCTTTACGCGTTCCATCCCCGTGGATGGTTGGATTTTCGATTACGCGGGACACTTTCTGCATCTGTCCCGCGTGCAGCATCCGCTCCAGTTGGGCCAGGGCTGCGGCGAATGGCGGCACATGCCCCGCAGGGCAGGCTGCTGGGTGAACGGCAGCGTCATCGAGGCGCCCTTCCAGTATCACGTGCGGCATCTGCCCGAGCCTGTGCGGACGGAATGCATCGAAGGACTGCAGGCGGCGCTGGCGGAAGCCCGTGATTTCCGTCCGGAACCGGGAGAGAATCTGGATTCCTTTTTCCGGCGCACGTTCGGGGAAGGCATCACGCGGCATTTTCTTCGCCCCTACAACGAAAAGCTTCTGGCGCGTTCTATATCCGACTTCCCGGCAGACCGCCTGAACCGGTTCTTTCCCTTTCCGGATCCGGACGCATTGCGCCGTTCCCTGGACGCCGATTCCGCACCAGAAGCCTACAACGCGTTTTTCTGGTATCCCGCCCGCGGCGGCATCGGCAAACTGGTGCGGCAACTGGATGCCGGGACGGATTTCCTGCGCGGTCGCGTGGACGCCGTGGACCCCGGCGAACGCCTCGTGCGGGTGGGAAACACGACGCAGCCATGGGATGCGCTGGTTTCCACCATTCCCCTGCCGGAACTGCTGCAGGCGGGGCCGGAGAAATGGCGGGAAAAGGCCAAGGACCTGTCCGCCTCGGGCGTGGCCGTGTTCCAGTTGGGGGTGTCGGGGCCGCCGGCCGATGTCCTGCGCGAATGGCACTGGCTGTACGTGGCGGATCCCGCGCTGCCATTCTTTCGCATCGGCGTGTATTCCAATGTCTCACCAGATCTGGCCCCGCGTGGATGCCATGGCCTGTATGTGGAGGTCGGTTTTTCCATGCAGGCGCCACCGGACTGGAACGCGCTCGCGGCGCATGTGCTAGGCGCCCTGCAAACTTCAGGTTTTGTGGAGAGTTCCCGCATCGAGGTGATGCTGCGCCATGTCCTCTTTCCGGCGTACGTGCATTTCGATGACGCCTGGGAACGCCTCGTGCCGTCCTTTCGGAAGGAACTCGAGGCGAAGGGGATTTTTTCTGCCGGGCGTTATGGAACCTGGGATTACATCGGCATGGAGGATGCCATTTTCCAGGGGGAAGAGGCCGCCCGCCGGTCCTTGCAGTTTTCTCTGCGAGAATTCACTTGAACATCCGAAAAAGAACCGTATGAACGGCGCAACGAGGTTTTCAAGCCATGCATGAACTGGATCCCGACCCGAGCCCATACGAGGACCTGATTCCGATTCTTGTCTGAACTGCCACTGCGACGCCTTCCGGGCGCCGATGGCTACCGGAGGCACCATGAAGGCATCGATTGAGAATCTTCGAGACGAACTTCGCAGAAACAATACGATGGAGGTCATCCGGCTGTGCGGCAGCGTGCGGCCCCAGAAGGTGGTGAATGTCATTTCGGACTTGGAGCAGGAGGAGATCCACCAGTTGCTGGTGCTGCAGCCTGCCTACATCCGCACGGAGATCTTCAGCAACCTGCCCGAGGATCTGCAACTCAAGGTCGTGGGGCGCATGAAGCGCGACCAGTTGGCGGCGCTTATCACCGACATGGCGTCCGACGACCGCGTGGACCTGCTGCAGAGCCTTTCCTAGGAGGTGCGCGAGGGGCTGCTGCCCGCGATCTCCCAGGCCGAGCGCGAGGACATCCGGCAGTTGTCCTCGTACGCGGAGGGCGCGGCCGGGGCCGCCATGACGTCGGAATACGTGGCTCTGGGGCCGGACGTGACGGCCGCCGATGCCGTGGCCATCCTGCGCAAGGAAGCGCCCGACAAGGAAACCATCTACGACGTGTATGTGGTCAACGAGCAGCGCCAACTGGTGGGGGTGACCTCGCTCAAGGACAATCATCCTGGCGCAGCCGTCCACGACCATCAAGGAAATCATGAACACGGACGTGGTGAGCGTGCAGGCCGGCGACGATCAGGAAAAGGCTGCGCGCGCGCTGCAGAAATACGATCTGCTCTCCTTGCCCGTGGTGGATGACCAGCAACTCCTGGGCGTCATCACGCACGACGACGCACTGGACATCCTCGTGCAGGAGCAGACGGAAGACATCGAAAAGATCATGGCCATCGGCAGCCTGCACGAGGTGGGCATCTACATGCGCCAGAGCCCGTGGCAGCATTTCCGCAACCGCATCGGCTGGCTGTTGGGCCTGGCCGTGCTGGGCATGGTGTCCGGCTTCGTCGTCCAGACGTTCGAAAACGTGCTCATGCAGGTGACCCTGCTGGCCGCGTTCATGCCCATGCTGGCCGACACCGGCGGCAACGCCGGCAGCCAGTCGGCGACCCTGGTCATCCGCGGTCTGGCCCTGGGGGAAATCAGGATGGGTGATTTCTTCCGGGTCATCGCCAAGGAATTCCAGGTGGCTCTGCTCATGGGCGGGTTGCTCTCGGCCCTGGTGTTCGCGCGCGTGTTCTTCTTCTCTGGGGGCGCCACACTGCCGGCGGGGGTGACCCTGTGGAAAGTGGGCGTTTCGGTGGCGCCGGCGCTGGGCATCCAGGTGGTTTCGAGCCCCATCATCGGCGCCATGCTGCCTCTGATCGTCCACCGTTTCGGCAAGGATCCGGCCGTGATCGCGAGTCCCGCCATCACCACGTTCGTGGATATCACCGGTCTGCTGATTTATTTCTCCATGGCTCGCCTGCTGCTGGGAATCTGATTTCTGGAGCGGGCATCGGCACCGTGCCGCGATGCCGCTGCGATGCCGACGCCAGTCCGGCCCTTGTGCGGCGGCCTACGCGGGCGGTTCGTCCAGGATGGGCAGCGTTTCCTGGTAATACAGGCTCAGGGTTTCGATTTCCGCAGCCAGTTGGGGGATGTCGCGCAGGTGCCGCCCTTCCGGCCCGATGAGCGCCTCGATGATGCTGGTGGCGATGGTCGTCTTTTCCCGTTCGAGATCGCGCCGCAGGGAGGTGTTCTTCGCGATGGTGGCGGCATTTTCCCTGCGGGTATTTTCCCATTCCTCCCGCACCGCGGCGAACCGGCGCTCCAGTTCCGTGATCTGGTAGACGGTTTCATCGAGCACTTCCCGGATGGAGGCGCACTGGGTGTAGACGCCCAGGCCGGGAAAGGCCGTGACGAGTTCCATGACTGTCGCATCCGGATGCCGGGCCAGGAATTTTTCGATCAATTCCCGGTCGTAGGAGAGGTCGTAGATGGCCTGGCGCAGGCGTCCGAGCCGCTCGTGGTACTGCTCTTCCTGCGCGCGCGCCGCCTGCGCCAACCGTTCATCGGCATTGCGTAGCGCGGCGATCTCGTCGGCCAGCGTGCCCGCCTGCGCCATCTTCGGCCCGAGGCCGACGGGAAACCGGCCCTGCTGGCGAAGCATTTGCACCACCCGCATGAGTTGGTCCCAGAGCCGCTCGTGCATCATGCAGTGCACTTCTTCGCGGGTCGTCTTGTCATCGGCGGCCATCCACTGGGACGTGGGCGTGCGGCGGAACATGCCCGGCGGGGAACCGGCCACCCGGTGCGCCAGCGCGGCCGCCGCCTCCTGCAGCCGCTCGCGCAGGACGCGGCCGTCGGGAATGCGCGCGGCCGGTTCGGGCTGCAGGCAGTCGGCGATGATGCGATCGATTTCGGGCGGGACATCGCCGTGCGGGGCGTTTTCCGATGCCGGCGGAACTTTCCGGTTCCTCTGCGCCAGCACGAATTCCAGCAGGCTGCTGGCCATGAAGGGCGGATCCCCCGTGAGCGCCTCGTAGGCCAGGGCGCCGAACGACCACACGTCGGCGGCCAGGGTGAGCGGCTCTCCCATGCACTGCTCCGGAGCCATGTACTGCGGCGTTCCGAAGACTTCTCCCGGCAGGGTGAGGCTTTCCGCGTTTTCGTCGTCGAGCATTTTGGCCAGCCCGAAATCCAGGATTTTCACCGTTTCCCTCCCGCCTTCCGCTACCGGCGGGACCAGCACCACGTTGTCGGGTTTGAGATCCCGGTGCAGGATGCCCACGGCATGGGCGGCGGCCAGTGCGTCGGCCATCTGGAGGAAGACGGGCAGGGCGCGCGCCATGGTCAGCGGGCCCTCCTCTTCGTAGATTTCGATGAGGCTGCGTCCCTGCACGTATTCCATGATGAGGAACAGCCGGCCATCCTCGAGTTGGCCGGTATCATAGATCGCCACCACGTTGGGATGCTGGACGCGGGCGGTGGCGCGCGCTTCCCTGCGGAACCGGGCGGCCATGCGGGCGTCCTTGGCGTGCTGCGGTTTGAGGAACTTGATGGCTACGCGCAGGTTCAACAGTTCATGCCGGCCCAGGTAGACTTCTCCCATGCCGCCTCTGCCCAGCAGGCGTTCCACGATGAAGCGGCCGCCGATGCGCTGGCCCACGAGGTCGGGAGGTTTCGTGTTTCCCATGCGGGATTCCGTCCTTTCTCCGGAAAGCATGCCGGGCGAACCCCGCCATGAAAGACGAGGGAAAAGCCGTTGTCAACGAAAAGAGCACTATCGGGATTGAAGTAATGGGTAGATAAGTGAAATCCCTCATCGAGGGGGCGGCCTTCGTTTCAGTTGTTTCGCGAGGCGTTCTTAAAATTGTGAATATCCAATCGAAGAGTGGCCAATTCTCCCGCTGGGTCGTGTTTTTCCAGTTCCTTTGCACTTTCGAGGAGATGATGCAAGGATGCAAGCGATAACATCGTCGTTCTCTTTGCCTGGAGTGGAGTAGGGCAATCCTTGGCCTGCTTGAATGTCTCCGCTTCCCAGTCATCCAGTTTCCGGTAGAATGCCCCCGGATTTCGAATGTCCACCTCGGGCGCGCAAGCAGGAGGAATAGGCAGCGCCGAAGCCGGAAACGGCCGGGCGGGAGCGGCCTTCGTCCAGCCATGCATGTGAGCCGCAACCGGACATCCCCGACGAGGAGATCGTCCTCGTCGAGCAGCATCACGGGTTTTCCCTCCGGCGCCATCGTGCTGCGGCCCTCGCGCCACACCGTCACGTTCCCGGCAGCGCCGGTTCCGCACAGGCAGATCAAATGCCTGTCCTGAGTGACAACAGCCGGCACGCCGCTGGCGCGTCCCCCTGCCAGGCACCCGGCTAGCCCCGGCGCCAAGACATACAGCATGCAACAGCGCAGGCAGCACACACCCTCGTGCGCCGGGTTCAGTTCTCAATACAAATGGATAGAAGGTGTCAGTTCGCTCCGCCGCCGGCGTCCCCGCCATCGCCGCGGATGATGCCGATCAGCCCGAGCAGGAACAGGAGGGCGCCGAGCCCGCCGGGGATGCCCGCGAAGATGTAGCGGGCCGTCTCCGGCGACGCGCCCACGTTGCCCTTGACCCGCATGGAACCTGCGTTGAACCACACGATGGCGGCCACTCCGAGCAGGATCAGCCCGAAGATGAGGAGAATGCGCCCGCTCGCGCCGCGGCTCAGCCGGACCGGCGTCCCCGACCTGGATTTGTGGAACGACCTTCTGTGCATCATCGGTACTCCTTGCGGCGGAACCTGCCCACGATTTGAAAAAGAAAACCCACTCAGTTAATGGCAACTGCCCGGTTTTGTCAATACCGCCGATGGAGGCGAATTCGATCCCGATTTCGATTTCAAGGACCCCTAGTGGTCCGCGATTTCACCGCATGGTGGGGGTGAACTGCCCGGTAATTTCTGGACAGTGGGTCGAGTGTATTCATGCGGCGGCGCCCTGAGCAAGGCAGCTCTGTCGAGTCCATGCGGGGGGCGCTGGCCGTGGCATTCGACCATCCAGTGGTGGTTGTAGAGATCGCGGACTTTCTGGAAGGTATGGTCAGTTCGTCGACGTTCTCGAAGGGGCGGCCCAGAGACTCTGCTCTTTGAGGTGCGCCAGAACCGAACGATGCAGCCGTTGCCTCGGGGGCGCGGACAAAGGAGTGGCTGCTCTCCATGACGAGAAACCTCAGCTCGACTTGAAAGGCACGGGAGACAAACTGGCTGCCGTTGTCATGCCTCAGTTTCAGGCTAGTGGCGATGGCCGTGTCCACTTTCCCGAAGGCAGTGCGGCAGGCCTGGTGGAGTGACACCATGGACCCATAGCCGTTCCCTTCAGTGGGGCGTGGATGCCCATCAGGTCGCAGATGCAATGGTCGTCGACGCCAAAGATGGTGGCCTGTTGGCCATCGAGGCGGGGGGGGGGGACAGGTTCCGCCCGGCCTACGGCATCCCTCCGCCCTCCCTGCCGGCTGGGATCCTTCCTTTTTATCCTTTATATCCACATCTCAGGGGATTGTTCCTAATTGGGTGTCCAATGAGGGAGACCCGGCAGTGGTTGAGATCACCGTCGAAAAGCGTGCAATCGTCGCAGACAGCGGAGTCGATGCTGGCTATGCGAAACCATCCCTCGATCTGGGGATCACGCAGATCGTGGTTACCCTGAAAAAAAGGCCGCGTGGTGTTGAATAAAGCTATTTCCTCGTTGGTCATTTTTTCCCGTCCAGTCCCTGCAAAGGATTTCCGCTTGCTCCAAAACAAACTCCGTGGCGTGAGCTTGTTTGTCCGGCGGATAGCCGTATTTTCGAAGAATGCGTTTGACGATCACCCGCATCTGGGCCCGGACGTTTTTCCGGATGGTCCAGTCGATAGCGATGCTGTTGCGCGCCGCCTTGACGGGTTCTTGAGCGATCAGCCGCAGTATCTCATTGCCGAGTGCGGCTACGGCGCTATCGTTGACCTCCATCGCGTCACAGAAAAACACCCCGTCATTCGTCAACCCCAGTTTTTCGCCTTGCCAGCCCGCCTCGTGCAGGGCCTTTGACAGCGCGATCAATTCTTCGATCAGTTGTGCTGTCTCAATGGTACGGTTTTGGTATTTCTTGATGGCATTCTCAAGAAGATCTGCAAACGGTCGGGCTTGGACGACATTCTTCTGCGTGTCTTGATCTCTCCTCCCAGCAGTTTGCACAGCGTTTCGACCGCCAGGTTACTTTGCGGCATGCCGCGCACTTCCGCTAGAAACTCATCGGAGAGGAGCGAGATTTCCGGCTTCTTCAACCCTGCGGCTACAAAAATGTCGAATACCCCGCCCAAAGACACCGCCTTTGAGACGATTTGCCGGTTGGACAGGTGTCTGCTTTCTCTGGGCCAGACCATGATCAGACTGGTCGGAGTGGTCCGATATGTCGAAAAAGGTGCGTCGCCTGCGGCATGGGGATCGATATCGAAATAAGAAAACCTACGGTGCAATGACGATTGTCTGGGTGGACATGTACCGAGAGGTCTTCTTCTTGGTGGTCTTATGGTTCCTGGTCCGGGCGGTCGTACGCTTGACCTCGCACTCGTACTTGATCGTGTAACTCCCCGCGGCGCGGTATTTGTGCGTCATGGATGTGCCGTAGTCGCCGTCCCCCCAGTTGACGTCGTAATCGTGCCGGCAGGGCTCGGCGCAGGTCGTGTCCACCCCCACCTCCTCACCCAGTTTCACGGTGCCGGGGGGCTCGACACGGGCACCTTTGTCATCGAGTTTGTACACCTTGAAGCAGGCGCGGCCGGGGGAGGCGTCGACCTTCGGCTTCCGCTGACAGCCGGACAGGACGAAAACGCCACCGACCAGGACGAGGCAGATCCACAGGACGGGTCGGGACATGGGGCACCTCCGGGACCGGCTCGTTGAGCGGGGACGAGCGGTCAGTTGATCGGGTTCTGGGGGTATGGGGTCTTTCCTGTACGTTTTGGCATCCGGAGAGCACTATCCCCGGGGGACAGACGAATGTCAAGGAACAGTGATTTGGAAAAACGGAGGGTTCGAGGGGTGGTGAGGATGGTGGTGAAAAATTGGCGAAACCGGGTCCACCTTTCCAAGCCAATGCGCGATTGTCAACCGAGGAAAAGAGGCGAGATGGCGGATACTCCATCGAAAACCTCGGTTATGGAGGGCCGTGGCCAGGGCGTTGCAGATTTTTAGGCCGAGCCGTTCGGCTGTCGGTGGCATCGAAGAGCCAGCGGAACTGTCGAGGGCTGTTGATTAGGATTTTTTTCTATGGGTATTTTTTATGTCTTTTATTATTTATTCTTTTCGAAATCCCTCTCATGGAAGGCTTCCTGCACGGCAGCGCCGGGATTTCACCAGCGAGTTGCGACGAGGGGCGAGCCGTTGTCAACGAAAAGAACGTTGTTCGGGGATTCGGGGCTCAGGGACAGTTGGACGGGTTCAGGCAGAAACTCTCGGTTCCCAGTACGCCGGTGGAACCGGATGCCCCGGGGTTGCCATCGTTCTCGCCCACGGGCGCGCCGGGAGCCGAGGCTCCGCCTGCACCCGCCGCCCCTGCGCTGCCGCCCTGGACGAGGCAATTCTGCGTGATCATGGCATTGAACGAATAGAAGGCATAGGAAACGCCCCCGGCTCCGCCGCCTCCGCCCCCACCATGGCCGCCATGGCCTCCGCGCCCGCCCGCGCCGCCGGCCGCGGAATCGCCATTGGCCGCTCCGCCCGCGCCGCCGTTGCCCGGACTCTGGCCGCGTCCGCCGGTTCCGCCGGCTCCGCCGGCGCCCGCGTTGCCCCGCATGACTGTACAATCCGTGACCGTGATGGTTGAATCCACGGCGAACAGACCGAAACTTCCGCCACCGCCGCCACCCCCCGCGCCACCGCCTTGGGCGGCGCAT
>CAZEZP010000062.1:0-57568 GCA_964516435.1 uncultured Kofleriaceae bacterium
CGCTTCTCGTACCAGTGGCGCACCGTTTCCCGGATGTCGAGCCCGTCCAGCAGCGTGCAGGAGAAGGGCTCGCTAGTCCGGGTGCGCTCCCCGATGACGGACTGGCCGCGATACTTGAGATGGCGCACGCTGCCTTCGATGTAGACGTCTTCCGGCGGGTAGGAGCACATGGCGGCTTCCTCGAACGCCTTCTTCCATTCGCCGGGGCGGGATTCCCGGGGCCGGTCGCGAAAGGGCGCCAGGAACCGCGGCACCTGCTGGCGCAGCCTGGTGGCGAAGCGTACGCTGCGCACGGAAAGCCCCAGTTCCTGCGGGTCGGCATCCAGGACCGGCAACTCGGCGCCGCCGGGAAGGGTCCGGGTGAGCAGGCGATAGAAGAACCAGCCGAAATGCTGGTCGTAGAAGGCGCGCGCGGCCATGACCAGGTCGTAGCGCGTGGGGAAGAGGCGGTTCTGCGTGAGCGCGAGGTTGCGCATGTAGCGCAGCATGGTCTGGATCGGCGCATGCGGCAGCCGCGTGGAAAACTCCTCGTCATACATGCGCACGGTTTCCAGCAGCAGTTGCAGGGTCATCTCGTACCGGCCGGGCAGGGAAGCCTCCGCCGATGTGCGCCAGCGTTCGTACATGTCCACGAAGGCCGGCGGTTCCGCGCAGGCCACGGCCGCCAGTTCATCGCCCGCCCGATGGAGTTGGATTTCTTCTTGGCGCATGCGGCGCAGGGGAATGCCGGCGGGCGGTTCTTTTAGTGCCTTCATGACGGGAAGGACCCATTCGGGCGTGCACACGAACAGCACAGGATGGTCGCCTTCCCGGGAAGATTCGCGCAGTTGCACGAGATGGAAGGCGGCCACCGCGGCGGCCGTTTCATCCGCATCCGGCAGGCCAGCCGCAAAATGCCCGTCCACGAGCAGGCGCATCATGGCCTCGGCAGGCACGTGGGAAAGCCAGGTGCCGTCGTGCTCCGGAGGCTCGAGCGGTTCCCCTTCTCCCTCGCCTGCATCCGGCGCCACGGGCCGGAAGGGAAGCCGCAGTTCCGCCGCCGTGCGCAGGGCCTCCCATCGGGCGTCCACCGGCTCGGCCGGCAGGAAGAGGGCTTTTGCTTCCATGCCGTCCGCGTTTCGCGCCGGCTGGCCGATGAGGATCATGGCGGGGAATGCGGACAGGATCCGCGAAATTTCCGGCCGCAGCGTTTCCGGAAGCGTCACGGCCACGCCCGCCGCCGGGCACGTCTTCAGGCGGCGCCGGACGGCGGCCGCCCACTCCATCGTGCGTGGTTCGACGACGAAGAACTCGATCCCGGCGATCTGCAGGGCATCCTCTTTTCCAGAAAGGAAGTTTTCCAGTTCCGCAGGCCGTTTCATGACGTTTCGGACGGTTCCTCCTTGCGGCGGTGCAGGCGCATGTGCCCGGCCTGGATCCCCTCGGTGGCCAGGGCCCGCAGGGCAGCGAAATGATTGGCCAGCCCGCAGGCCGCGGCCGCCTCGCACAGGCGGGATGCGGATGCGAGCTCCAGCCGTTCGAGCAGGAGGCGCACCAGGGGATGGGCACGGGTGAGGCCTCCCACCGTTCCCAGCGGCAGCGGCAGCGCCAGTTCCCCTGTGAGCACGGCGCCGTCGGAAGACGCTTCCCAGCGGGTCAGGGAGGGCGCCAGTGGCGAGGACTGCATCGCGGCCGCGGCCGCCATGGCCACGGCGCGGGTATCGTTGCAGGTGGCCTGCGCCACCGCCAGGATGCCGTTGAGGATTCCCTTGACGTGCGTCGCCGTCCGCAGGGGATCGCGCTGCGCCCAGCGCGCCAGGCGCAGGATGCGGCGGGCTGCTTCGGGAACGGAAAATCCGCCCGCGGGCCGTACGGGAAACGATGCGCGCACGCGGGTGAGCCGGCGGGGATAGGCATTGGTGAGAATGCGCCCCACCACCTCGCCGCCGGTGACGGATTCCAGCCAGCCTCCCGCCTTCTCCGCGAAGGTGTTGGCCACGTTGGCGCCCATGGCGTCGGCCGTGCGGATGTGCAGAAGCACGATGATCTCGTCCTCGAACCTTGCGCCGCGCTCCACCGAGTGCAGGCCGCCTCCGGCCGCTTCCAGCGCGGGATCGGTTCCCGAGAGCAGGCGCCGCAAATCCTCCATTCGTTCTTCCACCCGCTGCCAGGCGCGCTCCGGCTCGTTCGTGACGATCTGGACCTGCGCCGTGGCCAGCGGCTCTCCGGCCTCGGCCGTGAATCCGCCCAGTTCGGCGGCCAGTTTGGCGGCATGCGCGGCGGCGGCCACCACGGAAGGTTCCTCCGTGGCCATGGGGATGAAGCAGGGCTTCCCGTTGACGACGAAATGCGGCGCCACGGCCAGCGGCAGGGCCAGCGGCCCGATCACATTCTCGATCCAGGCGTCTGCCGCGGCGTCCCATCCGCCGGATTCGAGCAGGGGATGCCCGGCCGCATCCTCTCCCAGCGCCAGAATCCGCCGCTGTTCCATGGAAAGACGATGAAAGCCCGAAATGGACGTGGTGTGCGTCATGGGGAGGATCCTTGCCACGATTGATTCGCGGAGACAACCAGAATTTTTCATCGAAACCGGCCCGTCCTGTGCCATAATGCCCCTGCCGGTCCGCGCGGTCCGGCAATCCGGAGATGCACGGCATGCGTACGTCGAAATCCTGCTTCCTGTTGGGTGTTATCCTTTTCCTGACATGTTTTCCGGCCGCTGGATTCGCGCAGTCCCCGGGGGACGGGGACGACGACGGCGAGGAAATCATCGAGGCTCCGCCGGATGAGGATGTACCGCCGCCCCCCGATGACGGCGGGCCTCCCCCGGGAGACGACGGCGCCAGCAGCCCGGAACCGGCTCCATCCTATTCCCGGACGCTCGATGGCCCGGGTCCCGTGCCCGCCCGCGAACAGCGCTCCTCCGGCTTTCTGCCGCATCTGCGCAAGCCGCCCCGCATCTACAACCCCTCCTTCGGGTTCCAGGGGCAGTTCTTCGTGGCGACGCACCCCACGGACACGTACTTTGGCGTGAGTTTTTCGGCCCAGTTCCATCTTTCGCCGCAGTTTTCGGCCAGTTTCGACCTTCGTGCCGGCGGCGGCCTCGACAATGACGGGGATCATTACACCCACCCCATGGGCACCGTGGGCGGCTCGCTCGCCTACTGGTGGCACGGATGGGACCGCGTGCGAAACTGGCGGCCTTATCTGCGTGTGGGCGCCGGCTGGATGGGGCTGGGCGAGGAGACGTTCGACGACGGCAGCGACGACGATGACGACGACTGGGACAAGTCCCGCACCCTCAAGAAGAACGGCACCGCCGCGCCCGGCCATTCCAATCTCTACCTGGAAGAGGCCGCCGGCCTGCGCTGGGTGCTGTTCCCGCGCCTGTGGTATCTGGCCGTGGGTGGCGCCGTAGACCTGGAACTGGCGCTCGTCCAGGATTTCCACTACGGATTCTCCGATTCGGGTGTCAAGTTTTCCTTCGGATTGACGATTTTCTTTTGATTTATCCGCAAAAAATATTGCAATAGGACAAATTGCAATATTATTTTAATTTCATCGCATCAGTGCGCGGCGGGAGCGGGCTGGGAGCGCAGGAAGGAAATGGCGTGGCGCAGGCGGACCCGGATGCGTTCCCGTCCCACCACGTGCATGCTCTCGAACAGGGGCGGCGTGGCCTTGCGGCCGGTGACGGCGATGCGCACCGGCATGAAGACGTCCTTGGTCTTCCAGCCGCGCGCCTCGGTCACGCGGCGCAGCAGCGCCTCGAGGTTTTCCACCGTGTAGTCCTCCATGCCGTCGATGCCTTCGACCACCTCTTCGAACACGGCGACGATCTCGTCCACCGTGCGGCCCTTGGGTACCATCTGCCGGCCGTCCTCGGTGTTGTAATCCAGGTGGCAGTTGAAGAAGAACGTGGAGAGGTCCACGAAATCGGTCAGCGTGCGCATGCGCTCGTGCACCAGGGGCATGATCTTCGAGAAGTAGTCCCGGTTGAGCCACAGTTCCTGCACGGCGTCCAGCAGTTTCTCGGCGGGCATCTCGCGCAGGTACAGGCCGTTGAGCCACACCAGTTTCTCGATGTCGAACACGGGGCCGCCCAGGCTCACCTTGTCGAACGAGAAGACCTCCATCATTTCCTGCAGCGTGAACTTCTCGCGGTCGTTGCCGAAGGAGAATCCCATCAGCCCCAGGAAATTCACCAGCGCTTCCGGAAGGATGCCGTATTCCTTGTAGAACAGCAGGGACACGGGATTCTTGCGCTTGGAGATCTTGGATTTCGTCTTGTCGGGATTGCGCAGGAGCGGCATGTGGATCCACTCCGGCGCCTCCCAGCCGAAGGCCTCGTACAGGCGGATGTGCTTGGGCGTGGAGGGAATCCATTCCTCGGCCCGGATGACGTGGGTGATGCCCATGAGGTGGTCGTCGACCACGTTGGCCAGATGATAGGTGGGGAACCTGTCGCTCTTGAGCAGCACCTGATCGTCGAGCTCCTTGTAGGAGCGCACGATCTTCCCGCGCAGCCGGTCGACCATGACCGAGTCTCCCTCGAGCGGCATCTTCAGGCGGATGGTGAACGGCTCCCCGGCCGCGGCCCGCCGGTCGCTCTCCTCGCGGGGGATGTTGCGGCACAGGCGGTCGTAGCCGGGTGGGATCCCGGCCGCCTTCTGGTAGGCGCGCAACTGGTCGAGGCGTTCGGGCGTGCAGAAGCAGCGGTACGCCTCGCCCTTCTCGAGCAGTTCATAGGCGTGCTTCTCGTAGATTTCGCGGCGCTCGCTCTGGCGGTAGGGGCCGCAGGGGCCGCCCACGTCCGGACCTTCGTCCCACTGGAGGCCCAGCCAGCGCAGGGAATCCATGATGGCGCGCTCGGAATCCCGCCGCGCGCGGGTCTGGTCCGTGTCCTCGATGCGCAGCAGGAACTGCCCGCCGTTCTGCTTGGCGAAAACGTAATTGAACAGGGCGATGTAAGCTGTTCCCACGTGGGGATCGCCGGTGGGACTCGGTGCGATGCGGGTGCGTACGGGTCGTTGAGCCATTTTTTCCTCACAGTCTCAAAATTATGAACATTGCAATAAAAAAATACAATAATGTTTTTAATTTTCCTTGATGATGGGGCGGCCGATGCCCTCGTAATAGAAGCCGTTTTCCCGGATTTCGCCCACATTCCACACGTTGCGCCCGTCGAAGAGCGTGTTGCCGCGCATCAGTTTCCGGATGCGGGCGAAATCGGGGCGCTGGAACTCGTGCCACTCGGTGACCAGGCAGGCCGCGTCGGCACCGGTGACGGTGTCGTAGAGATTGTCGAAATACGACAGTTGGGCCGAAGGCGGGAAGACGGTCTTGAAGTTGTCCATGGCCACGGGATCGTAGGCGCGGATGACGGCGCCGCGCTCGAGCAGTTCCTGCACCACCACGCGCGCAGGGGCTTCCCGGATGTCGTCCGTGTTGGGCTTGAACGCCAGGCCCAGCACGGCGATGACGCGCCCGCGCAGATCGCCGAAGCGCCGCTCGAGCTTTTCCACGAGGATGCGCTTCTGGCGGCGGTTGGCGGCATCGGTGGCCTCCACCACGTCGAGAAACACGTCCTTCTGGCGGGAGAGATACAGCAGCGCGCTGATGTCCTTGGGGAAACAGGAGCCGCCGTAGCCCGTTCCGGCGTACAGGAACTTGGGCCCGATGCGGGAATCCGATCCCATTCCCTTGCGCACCAGTTCCACGTCGGCGCCCACGATCTCGCACAGGCGGGCGATGTTGTTCATGAAGGAGATGCGCGTGGCCAAAAAGGCGTTGGAGGCGTACTTGGTCAGTTCCGCGCTGCGCGCGTCCATGTCGATGATGCGCTCGCGGGAGCGCACGAACGGCTGGTAGAGCTCGTGCATGATGCGCCGCGCCCGCTCGTCGGACGTGCCGATGATGACGCGTTCGGGGCGCATGAAATCGTTGATGGCATCGCCTTCCTTGAGGAATTCGGGATTGGATACGACCACGGCCTCGTGTTTGGCCTTCCGGTTGAAGATTTCCTGCACGCGGTCCGCCGTTCCCACGGGCACCGTGCTCTTGTCCACGATGACGGTGAAGCCGTCGATGGCTTCGGCCACCTGCTCGGCCGCGGAGAGCAGGGCGCTCAAATCCGCATTGCCGTCATCGCCCTGCGGCGTGCCCACGGCCAGGAACACCACGGCCGCGCCCTTGACGGCCGAAGACAGGTCCATCGTGAACCGGATCCGGTCCTTGCGGACGTTGCGCTCCACCAGCGCGTCCAGGCCTGGTTCATAAATGGGAATGACGCCGTTCTTCAGTTTTTCGATCTTCGTTTCATCCTGGTCCACGCAGGTGACGTCGTTGCCGAAGTCGGCGAACGCGGCGCCTGCCACCAACCCGACATAGCCTGTTCCAATGACACAGATTTTCATGTGAACTCCTTGTGAGAAAGCGATGCGCCGGCCGCATGCGCGCACGGCGCACCCCGGGGGTTGTCGCAGGGAAGCGCACGGTTGTCAACGGCTGAAATGGACCCTGACGGAAGGTGTCTTGAAAAGTATACAGGGGACGATTTGCGTTTTTTTCCGGAGCCTTGCCAGAGGGTTTCCAGAAACTGAAAAAAAAGGGGGAAAAACCAAATATTCTCTTGACACTCGCGGAAAACCGGAGATTATTCTACAGCTCGGACGGGCGTGTGCGAGGTGGTTCTCCTGCGTCCATCGTGAGATTGTCAACCCCCATCATGCCACCCCGGCTCACGGGGTGTTTTCGAGGATAGATCATGCAATTCAATACCGATTGCTTCACCATAGAGAACGTCAGCCCCATCTCCATCCGCATCAATGGCGTCATTCCCTGGCGCGAGGTGGAGAAGAAATTCGACGAGACCTACCGCGAAATCGCGCGCAACATGAGTTTCCGCGGCTTCCGCAAGGGCAAGGTGCCCCGGCAGATGCTGGAGAAGATGTTCCAGAAGCACGTCCAGAAGGATCTGCTCATGGAAGTGACCCGCGAGGCGCTGGTGGAATTCCTGCGCGGCCGGGACAATCTGCGCATCGTCAACAATCCCCGCGACTGGAAGGTCACGCCCGGGGAACTCGTGAAAGGGCAGGATCTGCCGTTCTCGTCCGAACTGGAACTGGTGCCCGAGGTCGATCCGCAGAATTTCGAGGGCGTCGCGGCCACCCGCTACACGGCGCCCGTGGCGGAGGAGGACGTGGAAAGGGAACTGCAGCGCATGCGCCAGTCCTTCACGCGCACGACCAAACTCGAGAAAACCACCCTGCCGGCCGGCGCCCACGTGGAAGGCAGCGTCATGGGCAAACTGGGCTCCGAAGCCGTGAATCTGGAGCGCCACCACTGGGTGGTGCCGGAATCCCGCGAACCGGCTTCCGGTTCGCTGGAAGCGCGGATCGCGGCCCTGCTTCCGGGGCTCGCGATCGATGCGGTTCCGTGCGATGTGGACCTCGAGGTTCCGGCGCACGAGGGGAATCCCGGCGGCGCGGTGCTTCTGAGCATCACGAATGCCTACATCGAGACGAAGCCGGAACTCAATGACGATTTCGCCAAGGAGACCGGCGAGGCCGACACGCTGGAGGAACTGCGCGCGAAGGTGCGCGAGAACGTGGCCAAGTCCCTGCAGAAGCGCTCCGATTACCTGCTGGAGCGCGAAATCGTGAAGGCCATCGTGGATTCCAATTCCTTCGAGGTGGGTCCCAACCTGATCCGCCGGCAGGCGGAGGCCAAGGTGGACCAGGTGCTCATGCAGTTGGGAATGGATCCCGAAAACGAGCGTTTCGCCGACATGCGCCAGTCCGTGGCCAGGGGATATTACAAGAAGGCCGAGCGGGAACTGCGTGAGAATCTGCTGCTGGAAGCCATCGCGAAGAAGTTGGATTTGAAGGCTACGGACGAGGAAATCGAGGCGCGGCTGCAGGAAATCGCCGACCGGAGCAACCGGAGCCTGGAGCGGGTGCGTGCGGAATATGCCCGTGACGAAAGCCTCATGGACAGCATCCGCTACATGATTCGCATCGAGAAGACGATGGAATACCTGAAATCCAAGGCCGTGATTACCGAGAAGGCGGTGGATCGCCTGCCGGAGATCCGGGAAGACGAGGAAGAAGTCGAATCCGGATCCGAATCCGGTGAATCCGAACACGTGCATGGCCCGGACTGCCATCACGATCACGAATAGCCACCTGAAGCGGGAGTACGTGCAATGCCCATCATCCCGACCGTCATCGAGCAGACCCACCGCGGCGAGCGCGGCTGGGATATCTATTCAAGGCTCCTGAAGGACCGCATCATCTTTTTGGGGACAAGCATCAACGATGAGGTTGCCAATCTAACAATTGCGCAACTGCTGTACCTGCTCTCCGAGGATCCGGAAAAGGATATCATGATGTATATCAATTCTCCGGGAGGCGTGGTGACGGCGGGGCTGGCCATCTACGATACGATGCAGCACATTCCCTGTCCCATCAATACGTTCTGCATCGGACAGGCGGCTTCCATGGCTGCCATCCTGCTGGCTGCCGGCGCGCCGGGGAAGCGTTTCGCGCTTCCGAATTCCCGCATCATGATTCATCAGCCCATGGGTGGATTCGAAGGGCAAGCCACAGATATCGATATCCATGCGCGCGAGATTCTGAAGATCCGTGCGCGCCTCAACACGATTCTCGCCCATCACACCGGCCAGACCGTGGAAAAGGTGCAGCACGACACCGAACGGGATTATTTCATGTCCGCGGAGGAAGCCGTGGCGTACGGGATCGTGGATTCCCTCATGCTCCCCGCGGCTCCGGCTCAGCAAGAGGCCAAGTAACGTGGATCTGGTGAACAAGCAAAACAAGGTCAGTTGCTCCTTCTGCGCCAAGACGGAAAGGGACGTGAAGCGGTTCGTGGCCGGACCCAACGGCGTGTACATCTGTTCCGAGTGCATCCGCCTGTGCCAGGACATCATTCGGGACGACCTGGCCAATTCGGAGGATGCGGCCGGCGCCGAAGCGCAGCCGAGGAAACTGCCCACCCCCAAGGAAATCCGCAAGCGGCTGGACGAATACGTGGTGGGCCAGGAACGGGCCAAGAAAATCCTTTCGGTGGCCGTATACAACCATTACAAGCGCATCGAGGTGCAACGGCAGGGCGGCGAGCGGGAGAGTCCCCTGCCGGCGGAGCTCTCGGACGTGGTGCTGGCCAAGTCCAACATCCTTCTGCTGGGGCCAACCGGGAGCGGCAAGACGCTTCTGGCCCAGACCCTGGCCCGGATCATCGACGTACCGTTCGCCATCGCCGATGCCACCACGCTCACCGAGGCCGGCTACGTGGGCGATGACGTGGAGAACATCATCCTGGCGCTCCTGCAGAATGCCGACTACGACATCGAGCGGGCGCAGCGGGGCATCGTCTACATCGACGAGATCGACAAGCTCGCGCGCAAGAGCGAGAATCCCTCCATCACCCGCGACGTAGCGGGAGAGGGCGTGCAGCAGGCATTGCTCAAGATTCTCGAGGGCACCATCGCCCAGGTTCCGCCCAAGGGCGGGCGCAAGCATCCGCAGCAGGAATTCATCCCGGTGGATACCACCAACATCCTGTTCATCTGCGGGGGCGCGTTCTCGGGTCTCGATGAAATCATCCAGAAGCGCCTGGGCGAGCAGCGCATCGGATTCGGAACGCGGCCGCGCAGGAAGAACACCACGATGCGCACGTGGGAATACTTCAAGCACGTGCAGGCCGAGGATCTGCACCGCTACGGCATGATCCCGGAACTGGTGGGCCGCCTGCCGGTGGTGGCGCCGCTGCACGATCTCGACGAGGAAATCCTGGTCACCATCCTCACCCAGCCCCGCAATGCGCTGGTTTCCCAGTACAAGTTCCTGTTCGAGCTCGACGGCGTCAAACTGGAATTCACGCCGGACGCGCTCTCGGCCATCGCCAGGAAGGCCATCGAAATCGGTTCGGGCGCGCGCGGGCTGCGTTCCATCACCGAGCACATCATGATGGATGTGATGTTCGAGGTGCCGGCCCGCAATGACGTCGTCAAGGTCGTCGTAACCCGTGAGACCGTCGAAGCCGGGAAAAAGCCGGAAATCATTTCATCCCATCATTCCTGATAGTTTTCAATTCAGGGAATCTGATTCTATTTTCTTTTTCCGACTGGATTCAAATTGGGATTCGGAATCCGGCATGAGGGCGGGATGCGTCAGAACGTGAATTCCATTCCCAGTCCGATCTGGTGCGTGACCTTGCGGTATTCTCCGGCGGCGGTCGGGAGCGCGCGGCCGCCATAGGTGGCGCGGCAACTCTCGGACCACACCACGTCGATGTGGCTGTCCAGGCAGGCGATCGCCTGCGAGGGATCGTATCCGGAATCCTCCACGTTCAGGGGAATCATGTATTCCAGGGAATATCCCAGCCTCGCCTTGATGCCTTTGGTGATCTCATACGAGAAACTGACCAGCCCGGCCAGGGAATGGTTGTCGACGGTTCCCGCATCCACCCACTTCGCAGGGACCGCCGGAGTGGAATAGCGCAGGGAGAAGATGGCTTCGAAACCGGTGTTCGGGCGGTAGAAGAGGGTGGCCTGCGGAGAGAACGTATCCTCGAAACCGCGGTATTCAGTGATGTTCAGGTCCCAGTTGGTGAAATTCGAATTGGCCAGTTCCCGGCCGGACAGATAGTATTTCCAGTTCTTGTGGGCGCTCCAGCGGGTCCAGGTGAGCGAGGCGTCCGCCCACCAGTCGCGCATCCAGTGGTACGTCAGTCCAAGCGCCACGGTATCGGGAAACGTGGTGACGATCTTGGCATTGCCGGTGTAGGTCTTCCAGGTGCCGTCC
This sequence comes from uncultured Kofleriaceae bacterium, assembly GCA_964516435.1. Taxonomy (GTDB): domain Bacteria; phylum Myxococcota_A; class Polyangia; order HGW-17; family HGW-17; genus HGW-17. The sequence goes on from CAZEZP010000062.1 coordinate 10,806, forward strand.
TCTTCCAGCCGCGTGATGCTGCCGGAGCCCTGCGCCTTGATGGACGTGTAGTCCAGCGCGCGGATCTTGCTGCGGTAGGAACCGGAAAAGAAAAGGTATTTTTCCAGTCTCCAGAAGAAGCCGAACTGGAAGCCGAAATTGTTGTCCGTACCGGTCGCCTGGATTTTTTCATCCCCTTCACCGCCGTTTTCATGGCGCGCGGGCAGGGTCGAGGGCAAATCGCCCAGCAGGTAGCGATCCCGCATGAGCGTCATGTCGAAGCGGGAATACGTGTAGCCCAGCCCGAAACCCGCATAGAACTTGCGATGCAGGCGCACGGAGAGCGATGGGATGAAGAACAGGTGTGTGATGGAACGATCCACCAGATGGTAGCGCAGGGAAGGATGCGCAGCGTGCAGGTCCTGGCGCTGCGGTGAGAACAGGGCGAATCCGAGCGTGATGCGGTCCATGCCGAAGTTCGTGGTGAAGCCGGCATAGAAGTCCATGAAATTCTGGGAAAAATCCACGGAAGGAAACGCCATGTCCCCGGAAGGGTCCGGCCGGCCAGTGGCCGATGAAATGGTGGCGCGATGCGCCGTGAGGCTCTGGTACACGGGAGAGAAATGCAGGGCCAGGCTGTTGTTGGGCAGAAGCCCCATGACGGCGGGATTCACGGGAATTCCGGTGACGGCGGCATGCCCGGGTATTCCCGGATCCAGTCCGCCGATGAACCGGGGTCCATAGGGATCCGCCAGGGCGGGCAGGGGAACCAGCACGAACCACAGGATGCACCAGATGGCGAACCGTTTCATGAGGGACCAGAATCCTTTCCATCGCAGCGACATGCGCGGTCGACCCTTTTCAGGCATCCTGCCCGGATGCGGCCGGAAACCATCCGGAAATCGTGGTGCCCTGTTCGGGGCGGCTTTCGATGCGGCACCATCCGCCCAGTTCGGCAGCCCGCTCCTGCAGGTGCACGATCCCGTAATGCCCGGAGCGCGGGGCGTCCACGTCGAACCCGCGGCCGTCGTCCTGGATTTCCAGCCGGATTCCCGGCTGCCGGGGCGCCTCTGCCGCCCATGAAGGGGGTTCCTCCTCATAGAGCAGCAGCACGCCGACCCGCCGGGCCATGGCATGCTTGCCCGCATTGGTGAGCGCTTCCTGCACGATGCGGTAGAGGTGCAACTGGCACTCCACGGACAACGGCCGCATTTCCAGGTTGGTGCGCAGGGTGGCCTCGAATTTCCAGATGGATGACAGGTTTCCCACCAGTTCCTCCAGGGAGGAAACGAGGTCGAAATCGTCTCGCAGCACACGCACGGCCCGGCGCAGTTCCGCCAGTGCGAGGTTGGTACGCTGCTGCAACTCCTCGGCTTCGGCTTTCAGTTCGCTGCCGGCGGGCGCCAGTTCGCACACGAATTCGCTCTGGATCTTCACCGCCGAGAGGATGGCGCCCAGCCCGTCGTGCATCTCCCGGGCCATGCGCTGGCGCTCGGCCACCCGCACGAGGTGCTGCTTTTCCGAGGATACCCGCAAAAGATCCCGGAAATGCAGGTTTTCCTGGAGGTCGAAATACACCACCACGTACACGATGATCAGGTCCAGCCCGGAATACCACAGCAGCAGCAGCAGGTCGCGGCCGGGCTTCTCCATGCCCGTCAGTTGCGCGATCTTGGCGATGACGGGCAAGAGCAGCAGCGGCGGCAGGATGGCCAGCGGATGCGGGTATAGGATCACGAAGAACACGGCATAGAGGATGTGCCCGGACATCAGGGGGCTGGCCAGACCGCCCGTGAGCACGATGATGGAGCCCAGGGCCAGGGTATCCAGCGTCAGGGAAACGAAGTAGACGATGCGGTCGCCGCGGTGATCGATCCACAGGTAGGACACCACGTGTCCCGCCAGGAGAACCAGGTAGATGGAAAGAGCCCAATATAAAAATGGGGTGGTGGCCGAGGCCCAGGAAGGAATCAGCAGAAACAGGATGGCGAAGGCGTCCAGGCAGAGGCGTGCGATGAAAACGGCTTTGGCGCGGTGGGGAAACTGGTCCCGGCGGGTCATTTCCATGGCCGACAGCATACACGCGATCGGGCCAGGGGTCCATGCCTTTTGCAGGGCGCTCGAGCGCTCAGCGGGCCGGCGGATCGGCGAGCCGGCCGTGGGGGGAATCGGCGCCTTCGCGCAGCAGCGAGCGGACACGGCCCGCCAGATAGAACGAGCCGGCCACCAGCAGCGGCCGGGGAGCCGCGGCCAGCGCTCGGGGAAGGTCGGGCTCGCAGGCGAGGACCGCGAATCCCATTTCTTCCACGATGCGCGCCAGTTCCCGTGCCGGCATCGCCCGTTCTCCGTCATCCACCTGCGTGCAGATGAAGCCGGAAGCCGCCTGGCCCAGGATGCGCACGCCGAGGCGCACGTCCTTGTCGGCCATGAAACCCGCCAGCACGGGGATGGGAGCCAGCCTCTTTTCCTGAACGGTTCGCACGAGGCGCTCCAGGGCGGGCGGGTTGTGCCCACCGTCCAGGTACACGCCGTCGATGCATTCGAAGCGGCCTGGCCACGAAAATCCCGAAAACGGATCCCGGGCATCCAGGGGTCTTCCCAGGGCCAGGCGGGCCAGCGTCAGGGCGATCGCGCAGTTGGCGGCCTGATGCGACCCGGTCAGGGGCACGGGAACTTCCAGTTCGGGTTCGCTGCCGAAGCGCCAGCGCACCCGCGCGCCTTGTTCAAGCGGCGTGAAATCCCATTCGATGCCGGGCCGCACGGGGATGGAGCCGCGCGCCGCAATCGTGTCCAGAACCACGGCGCGCTGTTCGGGCGAAAGATCCGGCGGAAGCACGAAACCGACACCCGGCGCGGCGATGGAAGCCTTTTCCCAGGCCACCCGCCGGGGATCCGCCGTCAGCGCCAAAGCATGATCGGCACCCAGGGAAACGATGGCGCTGGCACAGGGATGCATCCATTGCGTGGCATCCAGCCGCCCGCCGAGCCCTACTTCCACCACCGCGATATCCACCTGGCGGATGGCGAAATGCAGGAATGCCGCGGCCGTCGCCATTTCGAAAAACGACAGGGGAATGCCGGTTTCCCGGATGCGGGAGACCAGTTCCTCGACCTCTTCGTCGTGGATCATCCGGTCGTCCACCCGGATGCGCTCGTTGAAGCGTTCGAGGTGCGGGGACACGAACAGGCCGCAGGTTATTCCATGCGCCCGCAGGATGGCGTGCGTCATGGCGGCCGTGGAGCCCTTGCCGTTGGTGCCGGCGATATGCACGGCCCTGAAGGCGTTTTCCGGGGAGCCCAGTTTGCGCATGACCTGCGCCATGGGGCCCAATCCCCATTTCACGCCGAAGCGGCGCAGCCGGAAGAGATAGTCGTACACCGTTTCGGTTTTTCCGGATGCAGGCATCATGGTTTTGCAGGAAATTTCAGACGTTGCGTTCCTTCAGTTCGAGAAACTCGAGAAATTCGAGGTAGCGGCCCTGTTCGGCGATGAGGAACCCATCGGGAACGGGGAGTACGAGGCGCGCTTCCGCCAGTTGGTCCACGATGGCCGCCACCTGGCCCAGCGGAATGCCGACGAAGCCGGAGAGGCGCTTGAGTGTGATGGGCACCCGGATGCCGCCGGCCTCGGCGATGCCTTCCTCCCGGGACATGAAATGCAGCGCCTTGACCACGCGGTGCGTCTTGTCCGAAAGCATCAGGGCCTCGATCTGCATGTTGGCGTGGTACAGGCGCTGCGCCAGGTTCTTCAGGATGCGGATGGTGATGTGGCTCTGGCTCGAAACCATGCGGAAGAACGTCGCCTGATCGAAGACCAGGCATTCGGCTTCCTCCACCACCGTGGCCGTGGCCGAACGGGGACGGTTCAGCAGCAGGGACATCTCGCCGAAGAAGTTCCCTTCGCCCATGATAGTGATGATCACGGGCCGGCCGTTGATGCGCCTGGATATCTGCACCTTCCCTTGGCGCACCACATACAACTCGCCCCCGGGGTCGCCCTCCTGGAAGAGGATGCATCCGGCTGGGAACCGGCGGACATATTGCTCGAGCACTTCGTCTTCCTGCGTCATGGCACTCCCATCCACCACGATGGAACATCCGGTTTTTTTCTCCGGATGCCTTCCTTGGTCGCTAAAGTTGCAGTTTCCAGTCGATGGATTCGCCTTTTCCGGGATTCCAGAAGCGTTTCCGAAGACTGGTTGCGCCCTGCAGCTCGGATGCTCTATAGCAGAAGACGGAGTCGTGGAAAAGTCGTTTTTCGAAAATTTACGGTTTCTCTTGACAGAACCGGCGCGTGCGCATAGTCCATGAAGCGGTGGTGCAGGGTATTTTCCCTTGTCCAACGGGATGAAACGACTCCCGTGCCCTGTGAGCCCCACCGGAGGAAAAAACGTGATCCGCATTACGGGAGGCGCTCTGCGCGGCCGCAATCTCCGTGTACCCGCCGAAGGCGTCCGTCCGACGCCGTCCATGGTACGCCAAGCCGTTTTTTCCATTCTCGGAACCCTTTTCCCGGAAGGTTTTCGCGGCCGGACCATGCTGGATCTGTTCGCGGGGTCGGGCATCATGGCCGTGGAGGCCGTCAGCCGCGGATTCGCCACGGCCGTCTGTGTGGAAAAGGCCCGATCGGTGCATCACATCCTCGCCCAGAGCATCCGCGACATCCAGTTGTCCATGCGCATCCGTACCGTCAACATGGATGCCCGCCGATTCCTGGTCCACAACCGGGAGTCCTTCGATCTCGTGTACATGGATCCGCCCTATGCAGAGACGGAACTATGCGAAAGCGTGCTGGCTTCGCTTCTGCCGGATCCTCCCGGGAAAACGCAAATCCTCAACCCTGGCGCCCTGGTTCTGCTGGAACAGGACGCCCGTTCCATGCCCCCGGACGCCGCCGGCCTGCTCGAACGCTTTTCCACGCGCCGCTGGGGGCAGACCCAGGTGAGTTTCTATCATGTCCCAGAGAATCGCCGTCTATCCGGGCTCCTTTGATCCCATCACGCTGGGTCACGTGGACCTCGTGCACCGCGGGCTGTCGCTCTTCGACGAGATCGTTCTGGCCGTGGCCGTGAATACCACGAAGAACACCCTGTTCACCCTGGAGGAGAGGGTGGAACTGATCCGGAAGGTTTTCGAGGGGGAGCCCCGCGTGCGGGTCACCGGCTTTTCCGGGCTCCTGGTGGATTATTTGCGCGATCACGGCATCCACACCCTGCTGCGCGGATTGCGCGCCATTTCGGACTTCGATTACGAATTCCAGATTTCCCAGATGAACCGGGCGCTCTTTCCGCAGATGGATACGGTCTTCCTGATGACGGGCTCCCAGTATTTCTACCTGAGTTCCTCGGTCATCAAGGAAGTCGCCCGCTTTGGTGGCGACGTGTCGGCCTGGGTTCCACCCGTGGTCGCGCAGTCCCTGCGCCAGAAGTTCGCTTCCATCTGAGTCGTCTGGGCCAAGGCAAGATTTCAGAAAATTTTGCAGAGCGGAAAAACGTGGATTCTTCATTCGCGCACGGGTGCAAAGCAGCATTGCGTCCGGAACGTGTCCGCGCTTTGAAACGATTGGAAATCTCAGGATTTTTCAGGGAAGATGGTGAGGAAGGGGATGAGGATTACTGGCAGTCGGGATCGGAGCCGTCGATGCGGCCATCCATATCGTTGTCGATGCCGTCATAGCAGAGCTTTTCGCGCAGCGGCAGACCGGCGCAGGCGATCTTGGCGCGGGTTCCCGGAGGTGGATCGTCGCGGCGGGAAATCACGATCTCGGCGCCGCGGGAGGGGGCGTACCACGGATTGGCCGTGCTGCATCCCAGATCGTCCGAGCCCGGCGGGCAGGGGATGGCGCAGGCGTCGTTGTACTTGATGTGGTAGCACTTGGCCACCGGCATGTTGCGGTCGCGCTTGGGCGGATGGCCGCCGGCATAACTCGGGTCGCACATCGGGATGTCGGTGACGTTGCCGTCGCTGTCGATGTCCTGCACGGAGCACAGCGGCTGGCAGCGCTGGGCATCGGCCGTTGGCAGTTGCGTCAGCGGCTGCAGCCCGTTGGCGGCAGCCGGATCCGGGCAGCCATTGAGCGGCGTGGTAATGCACTGGACCTCGGTCAGCGCCTTGATGCGGTTGCCCAGACCCACCAGGGCCGGCGAATAGTCGGTAGCGCAGATGGAGGTGTACGCCCAACTCATGTCCTCTTCCTTGGTGAGCGACTGCACGAAGGCCTTGATGCGCACGGAGGGATCCGCACCCTCGGTGGGAATGCCGCAGGAAGGCATGAGCTTGGGATTCTGGTTGGTGTCCAGGCCCACCGTCACCTGGTTGGCATAGGGGCCGGTGATGGCGCCCACCAGCAGCATTTCCGAGGACTTCAACTGGGTGAGGAAGTTGGTGTACACGGAAATGGGATAGAGCATGTTCTTGGGATCGTTGTTTTCACGTGGGCGGCAGTTGGTGTAGGTCGCCTGGCCCGAAGGCATGACGCGCTGCCAGGGCTGGTCGCAGACCACGCCGAATTCCGTGCAGCGGAAGGAGGTGAGCACACCCAGCGTGGAGTTGATGTCGCCCTGGGGATTGAACAGTTCCGTGTTCTTGGTGGAGCAGTCGTCCTCGTCGGTGATGAGGAAGATGGCCAGGTAGGCGTTCGGGCGCAGGAAGCCCTGGTTGGCGGGGTCGCCCGTGGTCAGCGCCTGCTTGATGGCCTCGAGTTGCTGCTCCATGCCGCAGCCGCCGGTGCCCAGCGTGGCCATGCAGGAGAACACGTCCTCCAGCGATTCGCCGGTGTAGTTGCGGCAGCGCGGGCAACCGTACTCGTCGATGGCCAGGGTCAATCCCTCCGGTTCGGTGGAGATGCCCGTGGGGCCTGCGAAAGCGGAAGCATCGCAGTTGGCCTGCGTGCAGTTGTGGCTCGAGCAGGTGGTGGCCTGGCCCGCCACGATGTTCTTTTCGATTTCGCAGCCGCGCGGCTCCACGTCCACCACGTACTTCTGGTTGACCGGGTTGGCGCAGGAGTTGTTCACGCCCTTGATGAAGCGGCCGCCGTCGCCGCCCGGCCGCTCGCAGCCCGGGATGTTGTAGGGGGACGTTCCCAGGTCGGGCGTGATGGTGCCCATGTGGATGTTGGGAAGACCGCCGGAGATGTCCTTGAGCACCCGGACGAGGTTGGGGAAGTTGCCGCGCAGGATCTGCTGCTCGTCGGCCATGGACAGGGACGTGTCGATCTGGAAGATCAGATCCACGTCACGCGTGGCGCTCTGGGCTGCCGAAAAGTCGGACAGCACGTTGGGCGCGGGATCGGCCACCTTCATGGGGCGCTCGATGCACGCCCACGAGAAGGCGACGGCCGCCGTGACGAGCATCACTGATGCGATTCGGACAATCAATCGGACGGGGTGTTTCATGGTCATCCTCCATAGCTACACGCTCAAGGCACTGTACTTATACCCGCAAACGCAAAACGGAACAAGCAACTTTTTGGAGAAAAATGCAGCCCGCATCCGGTTGCAAAACCCTTGAAAACACGGAGATTCCGCTGAAATTTCATTTTTTTGCGAAGGAATCTTTCCCGGAGCCGCGCGGCCGCCGTTCCGAGATCGCATGTTTTTTACAGGAAGTTCTGCGTATTCCAGGTGTCGGCATAGCCGATGCCAATCTGGGTGAAGGAGCAGCGCATGATGTTGCAGTGGTGGGACAGCGGCGGACAGTGGCCCTCATTGGCACCGTTCATGTACATGTCCATTTCACAGGCCGGACCGCATCCGTAGGCGCAGTTCTGACCATAGGGATAGTCGTCGTGGAAGAGCCCTCCCTGCGCACGCATCTGGATGGAATGGTTGCGTCCGTGGGCGGCCCACTCCACGTTCCACATCAGCGGCTTGTGGCATTCCGGCGTACCCTCGTCGTCGTGGGAGGCGCGGGTGCGGTTGACGAGCTCGTACATCTCGCATTCCGTATCGCTGGGTTCGAACCAGGTATCGTTGACGCCGTCATTGTCGACATCGTAGTTGATGGTGCCACCCACGCAGACCTGCCGCACGGGCACACAGTCCTGTCCCAGAGAAGAAGATGGGGTGTATCCGGGATCGCATACGCACACGGGCCCATCGGACTGGGACACGCAGGTTCCGTGGCCGGAGCAGGTCACGCCCGCGCAGTCGTTGGCCGGCATGATGCACTCGAGCCCGCCTTCGCCCGCGTTGACGTAGCCCTGATCGCAATTGCAGCGGGGGATGACGCCGTCGTCGGAGACGCAGGTTCCATGGCCGGAGCAGGTCACGCCGATGCAGGGATCCACCGTTTCTACGCAGGAAAGTCCCGACGGGGAGTATCCGGGATCGCAGTTGCAGCGGGGGGTGACGCCGTCGTCGGAGACGCAGGTTCCGTGGCCGGAGCAGGTCACATTTGCGCAGGGATCGGTGTTGTTGTTCGTGTTGTTGGTATTGTTTGTGTTGTTGGTATTGTTTGTTGTGTTGTTTGTGTTGTTATTCGTATTATTATTCGTGGTTTTTTCGCTATCGTCACAGGCGAAGAGAAGGAATCCCAGCATCAACATCCAGGTCCAAGTCCATCGTTTGCTCATGATTCACCTCGCGGAAAGAGCAGGAACGTGCGGTCATGTTAGTTTTTTCGGTGGTGCATTTCAAGACGTCTCGGCGATTTTGGCAGCGGCGGTGCGCCAGCGGGGTCCGGAAAGTTGCCGAAGACGGCGGTTCCTGCTAGGGTCCTGGCGTTGAACGGCTGGATGGGCGGGTGACGGATGCATTCATTCCTGTTTTTCGTGGTTCTTCTGGCGGCTCCCGCTTCACCGGGGAAAAAGGGCGCAGCCGCCAAGGATCCACCCACGGAAAGGGAGACGGAGAGCGTGATGCAGAACTTACGCCCGCAGACCCGGCTTTCTCCCGCGTGGGCCGGGATTCCCGCGCCCCTTCCGGAAAAGGCCGGTTCGGCCGGGCCGTTTGCGGATGGAGCCGCGGATGCGCCGAAGCCCGGAAAGCCAGCGATGCTCCCGGCGGATCCCCCGGCCGGAAAGGGGCCGTCCAAATCCGGCCGGGATGCATCCGCGAAACCCACCCGCGAACCCACCGTGGAAGAACTCGTGGCGCAGATTGGATGGGCAAAGGTCGAAAACGGAGAATTCCACGCTTCCGAGGACCTGGACGACCAGAAGTGCCTCGACGCCCTGACCCGGTTGAAAATTCCATGGAAGCCCGGCCCCCGCAAGAGGGGCATCCGCAATCCCGTGCAGTTGGATACCTATGTGCTCAACGGCGTCTACTATCACTGGTATTGGGCAGAGAGCAATGATTTGCTGCTGGATTGCCGCATGGTGCTGGCCCTCTACATGGCGGGCCCCGTGTTTCGCAAGCACGGCTTCGACGAGGTCCTCTATACCAGTTCCTACCGTTACTCGTACATATCGGGAACCCGCCGCCTGTCCCGCCACGCGGTGGGGATGGCACTGGATGTGAAGGCCCTGCGCGGCCCTGGCGGGGTGGTGGTGGTGGTCGAGCGCGACTGGCACCGCTATGAGGGAACGGCGGCGGACTGCGTGGGACCCCTGCCTTCGGGGCCCGCCCGCCGGATGCGCGAGCTCGTCTGCGATTTCGAGACACTGCCCTTGTTCGGCGGCATCCTCACCCCGGACACCGATTACGATCACCGCAACCATTTCCATTTCGGAGGCGTGCTGCCTGGCGAGAAGTGGTCGCGCCACCGGGCGGCAGGACGCCCTCTGACCCGCAGGGGAACGGCCGGATACCGCTACATTCCCACATTGCGTTATCCCCTTCCCAAACGCCCGGCCGGACTTCCGCCCTGGCCCGCGGGCGTGGATCCGCAGGCTCCCATGCCCACGCAGGGCGCGCTGCCGCCTTCCGCGGATGACGCAGAGCCCGAAAAGCCTCTTCCGGCCCCTGCAGATGCACCGCCCGCCTCCGGTGAAGACGCCGCACCCCAGGAGCCGCCCCCCGGTGTCGGGCCGCGGGAGCCGCAAAAGGAAGCCGAACCGGATCCCCCGCGGGAAACTTCTCCTTGAGATTGTGCATCTGCGCATCTGGTGAGGCCGTCCATTTTCCGCTATGGTGGGGGGCATGGAAACGCGTCCATTGCTCCATGACGGAACCCGCCGGAAGTGGCGCCTGTCCGTGACTGCCGCCGGCGTGGTGACTGCGGCGGCGGGGCTGTTCTTCGTCCTGTACGCCATCCTCCTGGGAGATTCCGTGCTCTGGGTATGGGCGTTCTCGGTGGTTGCGGCTTTCATATTGCAAGCGATCCTTTCCTTTTGGGCTCTCTTTAAACTCGGCCCCAAACGCCGTGTTCCGGAGCGCCTCACGTGCTTTGCACCCTTCCTGTGCTCGGTGGAGTTGTACAACCGCAGTTTCCTGCCCGTGTTCTCCCTGAAGGTACAGGATGTCATCGACGGGGTGCCCGTGGACAAGCCGTGCTTCTTCTTCCGGCTGGGCGGCCGCTCCCGGCAGTCCACGTTCTACCGGCATGCCTTCGTCCACCGGGGACGCATCGGATATTCGGGGTTCATCGTTTCCACGTCGCATCCGCTCGGTTTGCTGCGGATCACCCTTTTCCATCCGCTTCCGGAAGAGCATCTCGTCTTTCCGGACGCGCCGCTGCCTCCGAGCCGCCGCATCGCCCTGGAGCAGGTGCTGGAACACGATCCGTTCTCGCTGCGGGAGTTCACGCCGGGTGATCACCTCCGCACCATCCACTGGCCCGCCTCGCTGCGGACGGGGCGCATCCTGGCCCGCACGGGCATGCACCAGCCGCAGCGCACGGTATGGATTCGGCTGGACAACCGCCTCATGCCCGACGAGCGGGGAGGATACACGCGGCCGGCGGACCGTTTCGAGCGCCGGTTGGCCTCCGTCGCAGGCGCCGCGCGGTTTCTGCTGGAAATGGGCTGGGACGTGGGAATCCTCACGCGCGGCGAGCAGTTCTCTCCCGTCGCTGGCGTGCAGAATCTCGAGCATGTGCTGCGCCATCTGGCCCTGCTGCCGCCCGCAGACGGGCCGTTTCCAACGCCGCCGTACCAGGACCGCCTCATCGACGCTTCCGCATGGATGGATGAGTGAGCCATCATGCCGTTCGGCCTGTTCCAGACGCTGACCACTTCCATCCTGCTGCTGCTGGTGTTCATGTGGCAATGGCTTCCCGGATTTCCCGAAGCCTTTCTCGCATGCGTGCTGGCGGCGCTCCTTCTTCTGCTGCCGCCTGGAAGGTTCGGATTCCTGGCTCCCCTCGCGGCCGCGATGGCCGGAGGTGCCGCCTGGCTCGCGGCCGGCTCCCTGTCGGCCCCGGACCTCGTGCTGGCGGCCGGAGACGTCCTGCTTCTGCTCTTCTGGAGGCGGCGCCAGGATGTCGGGGATTATCTGGGCCTCTTCGTCATTGTGGTGGTCGACCTCTTCCTGGCTCTCGTGTTCCGCCGGCCGCTGACCTCCTGGCAGTGGGGATTCGTGCCGGCGACGGTGATGACCGTGGTGGTGTATGCGCACCTCGTGCGCATGCGCTACGACATGGAAACCCATACCATCGTCAAGCACCGCCTGGGCCGGCAGAGCCGCCGGGTGGACGTGGCCCGGCTGCTGCAGAGCCGCCGTGCGCTGGACATGCCGGTCCTGGCCATGATGCTGGCGGTTGGCGGAGTGACGGCGGCGTTTTCCATGGGCATCGTGCATGCGGCGTCCCCGCTGCTGGGGAGGCTGCACTTCAGGATGGGGGCTTTCGTGCCCATGAACGGGGATTTTCCTGACCGACTGGACCTGGCCCGCATGGGCCGCCCCGTCGTGAAAGGCCGTGCGCAGATCCTGGTTCATCCGGCACCGGCGTTCTCAGAGCCGGCGGGGCGCTACTGGCGGGGCCAGGTATACGACCGCCTGGAGCACGGTATCTGGTACAGGCGGTCGTTCGTGAAGGCCCCTGCCGTTTCGCACGCATGCGTGGAACATGTCGTGGAAAGAAGAAATCCCCGGCTGACGGACGGATTCGCGCCTCTCGGGCTGGTATGGGCCGCCGCGATGGATGGTTCTTCCCTGCCGGTTTCCGACGATGGACGGGTGGCCGTGCCGCCCGATGTGACGGCGTACCGGGTGTGCGTGTCGCCGGACTACACGGATTTCCGGCCGTCCGGCGCGGCGCGGGCGATGGTTTCCCCGTGGGTGGAACTCGTAGCGGATGCGATGATGACGCCCGGCGGGGATTTCGACGCAGCCGTGCGGCGCGTGCTGGAATTCCTGGCGGCCTACGAATACGACGACATCTACCCGAAAGTTCCTGCGGGCCGGGATCCGCTGCTGCATTTCCTGTTCTTCTCCCGGTCTGGTCCGTGCGGCCTTTTTTCTTCCGTGGCTGCGGTGTTTCTTGCGCGCGCCGGAATCCCCGTGCGGCTCGTCACCGGTTTTTCTCCCGGACAGGAGAATGCGGCCGGCCTGGTCATGACGGCCGCCCACGCGCATTCCTGGGTAGAGGCGTGGCATCCCGTCCGCGGCTGGGTCGTCGTGGACCCTACCCGTGCCGCCCGCCAGGAAGCCAGGCATTCTGGCAGTACCGCCGTGCGCGCCATGCTGACAGGATTCGGAGTGACGGTTCCGCTCTTCGCAGTCCTCCTGTGGTTCTGGTGGCGCCGGGCCTCGGGACGGCCAACTGCGGATGCGGCCCGGCCGGCCCATTACGCAGGCCGCATCTCGCAGACCAAACTGGAAGCCCAGATGCTGTTTCACGAATGGATCCAGGGAGCCGATTTCGCGGATCTTCCGCGCCGGCCCGGAGAGAACGTGCGGGATTACGCCCTCCGGCTGGAGGAAGCCGGACATCCCCGGGCCGCGGACGTGCGCCAGGCCGCGCAGTGGGCCAGCCGCGTCCTTTTCGCACCCATCGGCGATGGCGAAAAGGTCCGGCTGCTGGAGAAATTGCGCGGCCTGTTGCTGGCACCTTCGGCGCCGGTTAACGGGGAGAGCCGCAATCCGGGGAGCCGGGACGGATCGGAAGTCTGAAAACGACTGTAACTATTGCATGACATCCATTGTGCGTTCTGGTAAAGTGCCCCCCCAAGGAGGTAACATCCATGCGCATGGTTCTGCTCCTCTCGCTGTTCCTGCTTCTGCCGGCCGCCTGCAACCGCACGAAAACGACGCCCGTGAAAAACCAGCATGTGGAGGAGACGCCTTCCGGTGAGAACATTTCCCGGATCGCCGGCATTCTCGACCATTACGACGAGGTGTTCAAGGTCGTCTCCGATTTCCATCTGGACGTCTTCGTGGATGGCGCCGTGGCCAAATCCAGTTCCGGCCGCCACGAGTATTCGCGCGGCGAGGAAAAATGGTTCTACCTGCAGGACGGGGAAGTGGTGAAGACGGTGGAATGCTATGTGGACCGCGCCGTCGTGCGGATTCCGCCCTCGAAGCAGCCACAGCCCAAGGGCAAGGGAAAAAAAGGGAAGGCAGAGTCTGCGCCCCAGACCGATGTCGTGGCGGAATACCAGGCCAAATATCCGTGCGCCATCCAGGCGCTGGTGCGCTACAACGCAGAACTGAAAGGCAACAAACTCGAGCACGATGGCAAGATGTATGTCGTCAATGCTGTGGACGAGCAGGCCCGCACCGTGACGAAGGTATCGCTGCACAAGGGCAACGAGGTGCAGGTGTATACGTTCTCCAATATCCGATTCGAGGAGCCTCCCGCTGAGGAGCCGGCCGCTGAGGAGCCGGCCGCCGATGCGGGTCCAGCCGCGAATCCTGCGGAACCCGCTGCGAATCCTGCGGAACCGGCCAAGGACAAGCCCGCTTCCGGAAAAGCCCCGAAATGATGCAACCAAGGATGGTGTGATTCCACATGAGTACGGATACGGGTTCACATTCCAGAATCCAGGCGAAACTCACGGTTCTTTTGGTATGCGGCGAAGAGGCCGATATCGGGAAGCAGGTCGAGTCGCTTTTTGAAAATCTCAGTGTTTCGGTCGATTTGAAGCGCATGGACTGGGAGCATTGCGAAAATTCGGACTGCAAGCACCATCTGGCCGTGCTGGTGGCGTCTCCCGCAGAACTGGGCCGCGTGGACGCCTTCCTCGAAAAGCCGGTGGCCATCCGGCGCAAGGTCATCGTCCTGCTGCCGCCGGAATCCAAACTGGTCGACATGGTGCGGCTGCTTTCCCGCCCTGACGTGGATCAGGTGCTGCGCCGCCAGTACGACTGGATGCATGACCTGCGCGTGGTGCTGCACGTCCTGATTACCGGGGAGATTTTCGGCATGGAAAAATATCTCCCCAACAACGAGGAAGTCTCCTACATCCGCTTTCACGACTACAAGGGCCGCCAGGAAGTGCTCGACAAGGTGCGCGACGTGGCCCAGAAGGCGGGGCTGCGCCGCATCCGGCGGGATCATGCCGTGCAGGCAGCCGAGGAACTGGTGATGAACGCCCTCTACAATGCGCCGCGGCACGAGGACGGCTCCATGATGTTCGGTAGCATCGACCCCCACAAGCGGGTGGTCATGGATTCCCCCAAGCCGGTTTCCCTGCGCTATGCCATCGTGCCGGACGGCCTGTTCATGTCGGTGCGCGACCGGTTCGGTGCGCTCACCAAATCCACGGTGCTGCAGTACATCCACAAGTGCCTCACGTCCGAGCAGCAGATCGATCGCAAGACCATCGGCGCTGGGCTGGGCATCTACCTGACGGTGAGCCGCGTGCAGACCTACATCGTCAACGTAGCGCCCGAGGTGGCCACGGAAGTCATCGTGTGCCTGCGTCAGGAGCGGGAACTGGAAGCCCCCGCGAGCATGCTGTTCTTCGAATATCCCAAGGGGTGATCCATGCTGGGAAAATCCTCTTCCACCGCCACGCCCGAGGTGACCACGCTTTTGGGGGAGGGCGCCCGGTTCGAGGGCAACCTGGCCTTCGACGGCGTGGTGCGCATCGATGGCCATTTCAAGGGAAAACTGGATGCCAAAAACGCCACGCTCATCGTGGGAGAGGGCGGCCGGGTGGAAGCCGAGGGCCAACTGGGGCAGTTCATCCTGGCGGGCCAGTTCGCGGGCACGCTACAGGTGGCGGGGTTGACCCGCATTCTCGCCCGCGCGTCCTTCGACGGCCAGTTGGAGACGCAGGGTCTCGTCACCGAAGAAGGCGCCCGCATCAATGCCCAGGTTTCCATGCCCCGACCCGAGGGGGCGAAGCCTGCGAAAAAGTAGAATTTCTTCCAAACGACGGCGCAGTTTCATGTTTCGGCATTCGGAGCGAAGCCTTTGCGGAAAGCCGTTTTGGTGCTAGTAATGGCTTCCTGCCGGACGCATCTTTCCGGGGAAAGGAAAAACCATGGAACATTCCCGCTTCCAGGAACGCATCCAGAAACTGGCCCGGCAACTGTCGGAACAGCAGGTGGATCTCGCCATCATCCTGCAGAACGTCGACTTGTATTATTTCACGGGCACCCTGGTCCAGGGCTTCCTGCTCGTCGCTCCTGACGGGCGATACCGCTTCTGCGTGCAGAAACCCGTCAGCCGCGCCCGGGAGGAGAGCCCGCTGGAAGTGGTTCCCATCCAGGGCATGCGCGACTGGGGGCCGCAGATTCAGGGATTCCTGGGCGGCCAGCCGTGCCGGGCCTGGGGCACGGAAACCGACGTGGCGCCGTGGGATATCGTAAACAAATTGCGCGACATTCTTCCGGATGCGGCCATCCGCAACATATCTCCCGCCATCCGGAGCCTGCGCGCCGTGAAGGACGGGGAGGAACAGGGCCACATCCGGGCGGCGGGCGCCATCCTGGCGTCCACGTATGAAGCCCTGTCGAAGTTCCTGCGGCCCGGACTCACCGAACTGGAAGTGGCGGCCTTCATCGAATCCCACATGCGCAGGGCCGGGCATCAGGGCGTCTTGCGGGTGCGCAAGTGGAACATGGAACTGTACTACGGCGCACTGGGCGTTTCTTCCACCGTGCGGCATCCCACGCTCTTCGATGGACCGGTGGGCGGGGCAGGCCTGTATCCCGCGGCGCCCTATTTCGCCGGCAGGGCCAGGCTGGAGGCGTCCGATACGCTGATGGTGGACCTCATGGCCGGGGTGCATGGCTATCTGGCCGATGCCACCCGCACGTTCGCGCTGGGAGAGTTGCCCCGCGAAACCCTGCGTATCCATGACGTCCTTTTGCAGATCCAGGAAGCCGCGCGGCAGAGGCTGGTTCCCGGGGAAACCGGGGAGAACCTGTACCAGGAAGCCATGGTTCGCGCCCGGGAAGCCGGCATCGAGGAAGGATTCATGGGGTTCGCCGAGAACCGCGTGCGTTTCCTGGGCCACGGCGTGGGGCTGGAAATCGACGAACTGCCGGTGCTGGCCCCCCGCTTCACCGAACCGTTCGCCGCCGGGATGGTGGTGGCGGTGGAACCCAAGCATTTTTCCGAAACCCTGTGCACGGGCGTGGAGAACACGTTCATCGTGGCGCCCGGGGGCGGAGAGTGCGTGGTGGACTTCCCTTCCGGCATCGTGTTCGCCGGATGAGCTGCGAGGTGCCTTCATGCTTCCTCCCGAACTCCTGGCCCACCTGGCGCAGACCTATCCGGAAACGTTCCTGCGCTGGTGCCGCAATCCCGTGCATTGCCGCCTGATGAACTCCTTTCACGCCCGCGGGGCGCGTGCGAGCGCCAACGGCGAGAGCATCGAGTTCCGCCTGCGGCTTTCCGATGGCGTCATCGCCGAGATGGCCTTCACCTTCGAGGGCCGTCCCGTGCTCCTGGCGGCGGGGGAAGCCGTCTGCACCCTGTGCGAGGGCGTCTCCTGCCTGCAGGTGCCGGCTCTCGACGAAGCGCAGATCGCCGCGGAACTCGGCGAGATCCCGGCTTCGGACCATTTCGACCTGATGCTGGTGGCGGAAGCCCTGCGCGCCTGCGTCCTGGATGCCGTCGCCGTGCTGCGCCACCCGTGGAAAGGACCCTACGTCAAATGAACCGGGAATGGCTGCCCATCCTGTGGATCCTGGCCGGGATTTTTTTTCTGATTACCCTGCTCTCCCTGTGGAACCGCAGGGATAGCCAGAGCCGGCGTCAGCAGGCCATCCAGGATCGGGAGGCCATTTGCCAGCGCCTCGTCGCGTCGGCCCCCCGGCACGAGATCTCCCTGGACATGGACACCTGCATGCGCCTGCTCGAGGGCGTACCGGCCGGCCGCCGCAATGCCTATCGCGCCTGCCTGGAACGGGAAGAATCCGCTGGATGCCTCTTCGATGCCCTCTGCCGGGACGTGCGCGGGTCTGCATGCGCATGGGCCCGGGCCGTGGCATGGGAAAACCCGGAAGATCGCGCTGCGGCGCAGGAAAGACTCGTGCGCATGTGTGAAAACGACGGCGATGCGGAAGCCTGCGGCCAACTCCTCCGGATTTCCCGCCAGCACCCCGGAGTGGGCCTCGCCGCGCCGTCGTACTGGCAGACCCGCATCTGCCGCATCACCGGCCGCTTCTGCTCGGGCGTCCAGACGGCGCTTGCCGATTGCCTGAAGAATCCGGCAGCGTTCCGATGCCTCGGCCGTCTCGATGCGCGGCCCGATCCCGTGGCGTATTTTCTGGCATGCCAGGCGCTCTCTGGCAGCGCCTGCCGCCGCTGGGCGCAGGCCGTATTTCCCCACACGAAAAATCCGGAAGATCCCTACTGGAGCGATGCGCGCCTTTCCCATCTGTGCACGCTGGGAGATTCCGAATCCTGTGCGCGGCTGGGACAGCGCAGAAACCTCCCCGACCTGCTGCTCCTGGCCTGCCGCGAGGGCTATCCGGATGCCTGCGTTTGGCAGGCCGAGGTGGAGCGGGATCCCGTGCGAGCCGCTTTTCTCCAGTGGCGCGGCCGGCACCCGGTTTCTCCGGGGCTCTGACGGCGGCCGGTTTTCTTTTTGAACCGCGCCCTTCGCCGGAGGACAAGGCAACTGTGCCCGGCGGCAGATTCGACGGGCCGTAAAGACCGTGTCCGAATGGAACTGGCGGCGCGGCTTATTTCTTGTAGTAGTGCAATTTCATTGCAATGGTTGATAAAAAATTACAATAGATGAATGCCGTGTTCGGCGCAGATCCGGACCATTTCATCCGGCCAGACGCCCACGGCCACTTCGCCGACGTGCGCAGTGCGCAGGAAGAACATGCACAGGCGGCTCTGCCCGATGCCGCCGCCGATGGTGAAAGGCAGTTCGCCCGCCAGCAGGCGCGCGTGGAAGGGACGGGATGCCCAGTGCTCCACGCCGCGGATGGCCAACTGGCGCCGGAGGGTTTCCGGGGAGACGCGGATGCCCATGGAAGACAGTTCGAAGGCGCGCTGGAGCACCGGGTGCCAGACGATGATGTCGCCGTTGAGGCCGCACCCGCCGTCCGCGCGCGGGGTGATCCAGTCGTCGTAGTCCGGGGCGCGCCCGTCGTGGATGGACCCGTCCGAGAGCGGCCCGCCGATTCCGATGACGAAAATGGCCCCGTATTCCCGGGCGGCCGCGCTTTCGCGCTCCAGCGGTGTCATGCCCGGATAGCGATCCAGAAGCTCCTGCGACGTCAGGAACGTGATGTGCTCCGGCAGCACGGGCCGCAGGCCGCGGATGCGGGCTGCCAGGTGGAACTCCGTGCGGCAGATGACATCGTAGATGTCCCGCACCGTCTTCTTCAGTGTTTCCAGCGTGCGGTCCTTCTCGTCGATGACCTTTTCCCAGTCCCACTGGTCCACGTAGATGGAGTGCAGATTGTCCAGGGTTTCGTCCGGGCGGATGGCGTTCATGTCGGTGTAGAGTCCCTCGCCCACGGGAAAACCCAGTTCGCCGAGCGTGTAGCGCTTCCACTTGGCCAGGGACTGCACCACCTCCACCTTTTCGTCGTCCAGCGAGGACACGGGGAAACTCACCGGGCGCTCCACCCCGTTGAGGTCGTCGTTGAGGCCCGTTCCGGCGCGCACGAACAGTGGCGCCGAAACGCGCACCAGATTGAGCGCCTGCGCCAGGTTGCGCTCGAAGAAGTCCTTGATTTCCTTGATGGCGTATTCGGTCTCCCGCATTCCCAGCAGGGGTTCGTAGCCTTCTGGCAGCATCAGGCGCCAGCGGTCCCGCTCTACCCGTTTCTGCGTGGTTTCTTTCTGATTTTCCATGATGATCCTCCCCGAAAAGATGCAGGAAGTTACCACGGTTCGTGAAAAAAGGCCACTTTCGATTTTTCTGGATTTCCAGGAGCGGCGGCTGAAAAAATCATGCCGCGATGATGCAATCGATCATTGCAATGATGATTGCATCATGGAACCTGGCGGGCGACGAAGGCCAGGCCGTCCTCGAACACCTGGCGGATGCGGGCATAGTCTTCGTCGGTGTGCCGCCAGGCGATGTAGGAATGATGATACGGCTGCATGAAGACGCCGGCGCGGATAGCGTACGTGTGGAACAGGACGCGGCGTTCCTTGTATTTGCCTTCGTCGTCGCGCGGGAAGTAGATGTAGGGCATCATGGGGTTTCCGGTGATCTGCGCGGGCACGCCGGAACGCTCGATGATGGCGCGCAGGTCCGAAAGCAGTTTGGCGCCGCGCTCCCAGAGGATGTCGAGCACCTTCTCGCGCTCCAGGATCTCGATGGTCTTGATGGCGGCCACCATTTCCAGGGAGTTGGGGAAGAACGTGCTCGAGAGGAACGCCTTCTTCTCGTAGACCTGCATGACTTCGGCGCGGCCCACGAGGGCGGAGATGGGATAGCCGTTGGCCATGGCCTTGCCGAAGGTAGCCAGGTCTGGAGTGACACCGTAGCGTTTCTGCGCGCCGCCCAGCGACATGCGGAAACCCGAGCGGATTTCGTCGAAGATCAGCACGGCGCCATGCGCATGCGCCAGGTCGCGCGCCAGTTCCAGGAAGCCGGGCGCGGGGTCCTGCACGGGATGCGCCAGCGGATGGCCCACGGGCGTCACGATGATGCCGGCCAGATCATGCCTGTGCTCCTCCACCAGGCGGGAGAGCTCGTCCTTGTCGTTGTAGTGGAACTCGTAGATATCCTCGTAGAGTTTCTCCGGAATGCCGCCCTTGACCTCCACGCACCAGTCGTGCCAGCCATGGTAGCCGCAGCGCAGGATCACCTTGCGGTCGGTATGGGCGCGCGCGGCGCGGATGGCGGCGCTCGTGGCGTCCGAGCCCGTCTTGACGAAGGCCACCCGTTCGGCGCACGGGATGAGCCGGCACATCATCCGGGCCAGCGTGTTCTGGTGCTCCTGCGCCAGGTTGAAGCAGAACCCGTTCTCCATCTGGGCCACCACCGCGTCGTCCACTTCCCGCTCGCGGTGGCCCAGGATGATGGGGCCATAGGAGCACAGCAGGTCGATGTATTCGTTGCCGTCCACGTCCCAGACGTGGCCGCCGGCGCCGCGGGACAGGAAGATGGGGTATTCTCCGGGCACGAAGTTGTAGGGCCTGCGGATTCCGGCGATGCCGCCGGGCACCAACTGGAGGGCTTCCTCGTAGAGTCGTTGGGAACGCGTCAATGTCAGTTTTTCCATGGTTTCACTCCGGATCGTTGGGGGTTCATTCGCATCGTGCGAACCATCAATTGGAGCCTCCGGTCAGTCCGCCGATGGCGGAGCCGCCGAACATGAGCAGGGCCTTGAGATCCTCGTCGGAGAAGCGGATCTGCGCGCCGATGTAGAAGTCGCGCCCGCCGCCGGCGCCGGTGCGCGGGCGCTCGTTCATGATGTCGTCGGCGCCGGCCACCAGGAAGATGCGGCGGTAGAATTCCCAGATGACGCCGATTTTGAGGCGCGGGAACATGTTGGCCGAGAAATCGAACAGATCTGCGTGGATCGTGAACCGGTTGTCGA
Organism: uncultured Kofleriaceae bacterium; assembly: GCA_964516435.1. Taxonomy (GTDB): domain Bacteria; phylum Myxococcota_A; class Polyangia; order HGW-17; family HGW-17; genus HGW-17. The sequence goes on from CAZEZP010000062.1 coordinate 31,580, forward strand.
GCAGGTGCAGATCCATGCCGCCGCCGCCGGTGCTTTCCTTGATGCCGAAGCGGAAAGTCAGGTAGTTGTCCACCTTCTTGGCGAACATGAACGAGATGCGGAAGGAGTCCGACACCGAGAGTTCCTCCGTGCGCGAGAGCGGCGGCCCCACCTCGGGGTTGTCGGTGCGCGTGACGGTGTACTTCGTGGAGCGCAGCCCGCGCGGGTCGTCGATGAGTTCGATGAGGTAGAACTTGTCCTCGCGCGGGTAGATGGACACGGATATGTAGGTCTTCACGCTGTTGGCGATGAGGTTGTATTCGGTGCGCAGCCCCACGACCGTGTCCAGGCGGGTGATGCCCCCCAGAAACCGCCGTGCGTCGCCGGTGATCTGCTCGATGTTGTCGGCGATGGTGGCCGACGTGATGAACCGGCCGATCGTGCCCTCGCCGTCCTTCATCTTCTTGGTCACCTCGGCGAGATTTTCCGTGATTTCCTGGGTGTTTCCGAGCACGGAGGAATCGCCGGTCAGTTTCCGGTCGAGCTTGTCGATGAGCGCATTGATGCGCTCGAGGGAGTTCTGCGCCGACCCTCCGAGGTTGTCGATGCGTCCGCCGGTGGCCTGCACGAGGCCGCGCAGTTCCTTCGTGAGCTCCCGCACGTTGGCCAGGATGGCGTTCACGTCGCGCGGGGCGCCACCGGAGATGACCTTGACATCGTCCACCACGGAATCGAGCTTGGTGAGCAACTGGTTGAGCGCTTTCGAATTGGTCACGATGGCGTCGTCGGTGTTGCGCACCAGTTGGGGAATGCCCGTGGCGGCGAGCTTGCGCACTTCCTGCACGAGCGCCTGCACCTCCGGGATGAGATCCCCCGCCCGGTTGATGATGTCGCCGGTGGTGACGGGCTCCTCCACGATCCGGATCTGGTCGCCATCGGACAGTTTGCGGTTCTTTCGGGGCTGGCCGGTGGACGGGTCCAGGCTTTCCGGTGTGCCGGGATCGATCTCCAGATAATAACCGCCCATCAGGCTCGCCACTTTCTTGACCACGGCCGCGTTCTCGTAGAGCACGACCTTCTTGTCCAGGAAGATGTCCACGCGCGCCATGCGGTCCTGCAGGCGGCGGTTGGTGATCTGGCCCACCCGCAGGCCCGCGATCTGGACCATGGACTTGTCCACCAGCCCCGTGGCATCGCGAAAGAGCGCATACACCGTGTAGCCGCGCGCGCCGCCGATGCCCTCGGTGATCGCGTGCAGGGAGTACCAGATGGCCACGGCCACGATTACGATGAAGAGACCCACCTTGAAGGCGGCAGCGGCTTCCTTCATGATGCGGCCTCCTTCCTGGCACCCAGGATGCCTGAGACTTCCAGGAATTCCACCACGCGCGGATGCTTCGATGCCAGGATCTCCTCCGGCGTGCCCACTTCCACGATGCGCCCGCCCCAGAGCATGCCGATGCGGTGTGCGATACGGAAGGTGGACGCCATGTCGTGGCTGATGACCACCGAGGTGACGCCCAGGGTGCGGTTGATGTGGGCGATGAGGTCGTCCACGTTCTTGGTGGCCACGGGATCCAGGCCGGTGGTGGGCTCGTCGTAGAAGAGGATCTCCGGCTGCATCACGATGGCGCGCGCCAGCCCCACCCGCTTGCGCATGCCGCCCGAGAGTTCGGATGGATACTTGTGCTCGATGCCGGGCAGCCCGACGCTCTCCAGGGCGGCGGCCACGGTCTCCCGGATTTCCCTGCGGCTCTTCTTCGTGTGCTCCACCAGCGGGAAGGCGATGTTTTCGTACACGGTCATGGAGTCGAAGAGCGCCGCGTACTGGAACACCATGCCGAACCGCGTGCGGATGCGGTTCATCTCGTATTCGGAGAGGGACACGATGTCCACGCCGTCCACCCAGATGTGGCCGGAATCGGGCTTGATCAGCCCCATCAGGTGCTTCATGGTCACGCTCTTGCCCTGCCCGGAGCCCCCGATGATGATGTTGATCTTCCCGCGCTCGAGGTCCAGGTCGAGACTGTCGAGCACCTTCTGGCCGCGAAACGTCTTGGTCAACCCCCGCACCCGAATCTGGAAACGCTCGTCCCTTGCGGAAAGGACGTCATCATGGAATGCGGAAGAGGGAGGATGAATCATGACAATGTAGTATAACCTTTTGGGCCGAATGGCAAGTTTTCAGGGAACGGAAGAGGAAAAATCCAGGTCCGCCCAGTCCAGGAGCCTGTAGGATGCCGGATCGTGCGGCTGCAGGATCACGAAGCGATCGCCCGTCTGCACGCTGCTGCATCCCTGGCAGTTGAAACTGGGCACGTTGATGATGTTGAAACCGTCGAAAGCCGTGGAAAAGGTGCCCGTGGCGACGGGATTGCCCGTCATCGGGCCGCGCACGATCCGGAAGGGCGTGTCCTGGAACGCGTTGGGAAGGTTTGCGCCCGTCGTGAACGCATAGGTGCCGCCTGCGAATTCCACCTGGCGGATCTCCATGGCCTGCGCCGTTTCCAGAAGATTGTACCCCCTGTGCACGCCCACCCCGTCGGGCTGCGAGATGACCTCGTGGTTGTCGCAGACAGCCACATAGTACATCACGAGGGAGGTCCCCGCTGCGGCGGAGCGCAGCGTGCCCCGGATGGTCTCGCCCGCATCGTAGCGGCCATTGCCGTTGGTGTCGGCATAGAGGAACGCCGCTACCAGGAAGCCGTCCACCTGGTTTCCCTGCGGCGAAGTCCAGGTGATGCGCCAGGCGTCGTCCTGGGCGCTCGTCAGTTGCGGCGCGCCGAGCACGAGTTCATAGGGAACGTTGACGCCTTCCGGCGCAGGGGCATCCAGGACGGGCTGCATGTGGTCCGGGCTGGCCTGCAGCCCATCAATCATGGATGCCACCCAGGGGCCGGGCGCTGCGTATCCGGTCATGGCGAAGGGATCCACCACGGCGAACAGGATGCGGTCCCCGGCCTGGGCCTCGGTGATGACCCCATGCAGATGGAGCTCCTCGAGAGGAGCTCGCCGAATCCAGGCGTCCAAACTGGAATTGAAGAATTCCCAGTCCAGGACCTGAGGCGTCTCGGCCAGGTTCGCTACCAGGCTCCATCCCAGCGGGCCCTGTGGATTGGCGCCGTCAGGCTTGGCGTAGTACAGGATGCCGGCGCTCATGCGGGCGCCCAGCAGGGTTTCCCCGGAATCCCACAGGTGATCGTTGTCGATGTCGTCGTACACCACCACGGGGAAGTAGTTGTAGCGGATCTGCCGCGTGGAATCGGCCACCAGCAGTTCTTCCGGCGGCATGATGGGCAGGCGCAGGCGGAAAGCGGAAGGCTCCGGGCAGGGACACACGGATTCGGATGTCACCTCGCCCAAAAGGGGCCGCGCTACGTTGAACGCCGAAGCCGACGTCAGATTCAGCGCCATGGCCGCGGCCCGCGCGGAAACGAAACCGGCCGGATACGGCTGTCCCATGTACACCGTCCCGCCGGCCGACGGGCCTTCGAACGGCACGTTGACGGTCTTTGCGCCTTCCACCCCCTCGAGTTCGAAGGAAAGGGAAAGGGTGCCGGTGCGGCCGGTGAACGCATGGAAGGATGCCGAGCCGGAGGCGTTGGTCTGCACGGAAACCGAATCGGCGTCATCGGCGAAGGCGAGATCCGGTTCCTCCGAAGTGACCGTGAGCGTGGCTCCCGCCACGGGTCCCGCGCTGTCGGAAAGCGTGGCGCGCAGGGTGAAGTCGCCCTTTTCCCAGGTGTAGGAGGCTTCCAGCGGAATCACCTGGAGGGAGACGTCGAAATTCACCCCGGGTCGGGCAGCGAGAATGGGATCCTTCGTCACGTCCACAGCGTCGGCCGTGGAGACGAAGGCGGAAACGACGGCCGTGCCGAAAGCGGCACCGCGCATGGAAAAGACGGCATCGCCATTGGCGCCGGTGACGGCCGACGGCGGGTCGAAGGAATCGGTTTCCCGGTCGGATGCCGGCATGACGGCGATGCCGGAGAGCGGCGAACCGGCATCATCCACGACATGGACCGTGATGGAGGCCGTCAGCCCCGCCGGGTCGGCGGAATAGACCACGGGACCCACGGCAATCGTGGACTGTTCAAGAGATGGATTCACGGCGGGATTTTTTTTCTTCGAGCCGTCGTCGCATGCGCTGGCGGACAGGAGAAACCAGAGGAAAACGGGGAAAAAACGGAAAAAACGCATGGAATCCTCCTCTTGGCGGACTTGTAGCATTGCCCTCGCAGGCGTGCAAGCTGAAGATGGAAATCCGCATGATACCTGAAAAATTTCAATTTTTGCCATATGTTTATGTAAGATAATTTGCGACATGTAAGAACTGGGGCTACAGTGATATCCGGAGGCACGGTGGTCGTGCCGGAAAACCGTTTCAAAACATGCAGTTGCGAAAATTTTGGAGCTGTATTTGAAGAAAATGGAAAATACACTAAAGTATCGGACGGAAGAACTGTGGGAGAGCCCTGTGAAGCCTTTCCAGATGCAACTTTCCTGGCACACCGATGATGCTCCGCGGGAGTTGGTGCGCCGGCGTCCGCCCCGCCCGGGCCGGCGCTCCGTCAAGGCACCGCCGCGGTTCGATCATCCGCCGCTGCCACTGCCCCGCGAGGTGGACGAGAGCGAGGCGGCCGTGCTGGAGCGGCGCATCCAGGCCCACATGCGCGGCAAACTCGAACTCACCGTCACCGACAACCGCACGTCCATCATTTCGGTCAAGCGCATGGGCGGCGTGTTCAAGGTGCGGCTGCATCACATGTTCCTGGGGGCCGATCCCCGCGTGCTGCGCTCCCTGGGCCGCTACATCGAGAAGGCCGACGCGGAGAGTTCGCTGATCCTGGAGCAGTACATCGAAAAGCACGGCCATCTCATCCGGGAGCCGGCTCCGGCCGTCCGTCCGGAAGAATTCCGCACGAAGGGCAAGGTGCACGATTTGCAGGAAATCTTCGATTTCCTCAACAAGCGCTATTTCGCCAATGGCATTCATGCCAGGGTGACATGGGGGCGGGAATCCACGGGTGCGCCCCGGCACCACCGTTCCGCCAAGATGGGCACGTATTCCGTGGAAGACCGCGTCATCCACATTCATCCTGCGCTGGATCGCCCGTTTGTGCCGCGCTATTTCGTGGAGTCCGTGATGTATCACGAAATGCTCCACCAGGTGTACGGCGCGCCCGTAGTCAACGGCCGTCGCCAGTACCACTCCCCGGAGTTCCTCGCCGCCGAGCGCCGCTACGAGCATTACCTCCTGGCCCGCCAGTGGGAGCGGGAGAACATCAACCGCCTGCTGTATTTCTAGGTTCCCGGCGCGCCGGATGCGCATGCGCCTTGACTTCCTGCCGGTTTGACTCCAATCTGCGCACGCGGGAGCGGACCGTATATTTTGTTTTGCGCTCACGCCGGATTGAAACCATCAATCTGCGAAAAACGCAAACATCCCGGGCCGCCTGTCCCGCCGAGGATTCATCCATGTGGCAAGATTTTCTTCATTCGTTCGTTCCTTCCCAGGATTCCTGGTACGGCAGCATCCGCACGCTGCAACTGTGCGCGCCCATCTTCGAACGGATCAGCAAGGACCTGCCGATTTCCCTGATACCGGTGTCCCGCTGGATACTGCCGTCCTTCGCCGGCTGGGAATTCGTGGAGCAGCATCAGTTGAAGTGGGCCATCGACACCGACATGGAAGACGAGATCATCCGGCGGGAATTTTTGCGCCATCCGCTTCCGGAGGCCATCCGCGCCGAGTTGCGCAACTTCCTCCAGGGCCGGCTGCCGGGACTCCTGGTGATGGAAGCCGTGTTCAAGGGCGAGGACATGGGCGTGTTTCCATATCCGCATCTGTTCCCCCGCAAGTACGTGGTGGATCCCAACCTCTCCATCGTGGAGCGCCTGCGCGTGCTCGAGCAGAACATCAAGGAAATCATGAGCCGCGTGTTCTTCGCCGCGTCGAAGAAGTGCTTCTCCTCCATCCTGATGCCTCTGGAGGACTGGATGGTGTCGGTTTCCGTGGCGGAAGTTCCGCTGGCGCGGCGGGGCAGTTTCTATTATCCCGACATGAGCGCGGTGGTGTGGAGTACCGGCGATGCCAGCGGCGAGCGCGGCATGCTGGTGCCGGGCTGGTGGGAGCCCCTGCATCCCCAGTTCCCCACGCCCGTGGCCTTCACGCCCGGGGAATCCATCGGACCGGGACCCACGCACCTGCTGGCGCTGGAATCGCGCATGGGCGGGCAGGAGCGCATGACGCTCATCCCGCGGCATCTGGCCAAGACGCACGGTACCATGAACCTCACGCCGGTGCGCGAGGATCAGGAAGTTTCCCTGCCCGGCACGTCCACCCGCTCCACCACGCATCTGGTGGCGGGGCCCGACCAGAGCAGCCCGCTCTCGGAAACGACGGCCCGCATCATCCGGACGCTCACCGAGGAGATGCAGATCCCCCTTACACTGCAACTGCTGGTGCATCCGGATCCGGTCTCCAACCGCACCTGCGCCAGCCTGCTCGGCGTGCGGCCCCACAATCCGCCCCAACTGGCCAATCCCATCGACCGCCCCGTCACCGGCCTGCTGGAAACGGTCATCGATGGCTGTCCCGCCCGCGGGCGGGGCGCCGGCTTCTCCCGCTACATCCTCATGCTGGAATCTCCCCTGCCGCGGGAAGCGCAGGACCAGTTGCTGCACGACCTGCGCGCCATCGAGGGCATGGGGGAATCCGCCATGGTGCTCTCCCGCAGCGTGCTCGACGCGTGGCTGTGGGACCTGCTGGTGCAGTCCCGCGCGGTGGTGGGAGTCTGCGCCCCCAACGGCCATGAGCATCCCAGCCGGCCGGATCTGCTGCATTTCGAATGCGACTGCGGCGTGCTGAAGATGGATTCCTTCCGGCAGAGCGTTTCGCCGCTGCCCAACCCCGGCGGATTGCCGTGGTACGTGATTCCCAAGCCCGTGCGCATGTCTTCGGACGGCGTCCGGGGCATGGCCTGGCTTTGAGAGCACGGTTGTAGCCGGCCTTTTGCGCCTGCCGCCCCGGCGTGAGCCCTTTTCTTGCGGCTCCTGGACTTTGCAGCGTGTCAAACCGGTGCGACGCGGGCGAGTAAGAAACCGGCGTGCGGCCGTCGGGATTCGTCCGCGGGATCAGGACGGTGGCATGTCCAGGTCCCGCTCCATGCGTTCCAGTTCGCCATTGGCGGGAGCGACGCCCCCATAGGCCAACTGTTCCAGCCGGGCGATGACATCCGGAGGCGGAATCCGGGCATCCAGCGCCTGGCGCGGGGAGAGCCGCGCCGCCCGTGCCGGATCGTGCCTGCGGCAGATCTGGCGCAGGAGCCACAGGGCGCGCACCGGCAGGCTCATGAGCCGGACGACGACGCGCCCCGAGGGACGCGAGACGTCCACCGGATGGAAGCCTTCCTTCTCGAAGCGCAGATCCACGGCATCCGGCGGCACCTGAAAGGTGCCGTCCGCATCCGTCGAGGTTTCCTGACGCTGCCCGCGGACGGTGAAGATCACCCGGACGCCTGGCAGGGGCAGGCTGCTTTCCCATACCAGGACCTGTCCATGCAGCGCCGGTCGCCGCCAGGGGATGAATGTGCGTCTTTCCGGACGGATCTCGATTTCCTCGGGTTCCGGAGCCTCTTCATCCGGCATCACGGGCGGCTTTTCCAGTTTCGGCCGCCGGAAGCGCCGCCGCCATGCCAGAATCGCCAGGAACGTGCCGGCCAGCGCCAGCAGAATGCCCCACAGCACGCGCAGCGGAAAACCTGCCTCCCCCTGCCGCGGAGCATGCGTCCAGGCCAGGCAGGGATCGTACAGTTCCGATCCCCTGTGCGCCAGCAGGCAGAACCCCTGCGGCATCCGGGTTTCCCCCTGTTCGTCCGTAGGCGGCAGCGTTTCCTTTCCGTGCAGGCAGAAGGCCTCGAGGGAAAGGCCGGCGGCAGGGGTCCGGGAGGCTTCATCCAGGACTTCGAGGGCGCCCCGTGCGGCTTGAATGCGGCAGGTGGAGCGCACCACGAATTCCACGCCCCCGTCCGGAGCCGAAAAAAAACAGGAAAATGCGAAAATCCAGGGCATCATGGAAACACGGGCAGGCGTGCTTCGGGGAAATCGTCCGGCGCCTGGGCGCGGCCGGCCGTCCTGGCGCGCGAAATCCGTTTCCGGCCGTCGACCGTTTCCACGCAGTATTCCACTGGCAGTCCGGCCTCCGAGGAGAATTCCATGCGGACGGGACACGCGGCGGCCATCTCGAGATCCACCGGCACGGCCTGCTCCAGATCCTTCTGCACGGCATCCAGGAAGGCCCGCACCTGCGCTTCGGTCAGGATGCGCTTCTTCTCGCCCTCCGACCACAGCCAGTGCGGGTCGTGGAAGGTGATCCGGATTTCCCGCTGGGGTCCCAGGGTCACCCGGACGCTGCGGGCCTGCAGCAGGTCCCACGGCGGGCGGATGCCGGCATGCCAGTGGGCTGTGGTCAGGGCGACGTCTTCCCCTTCCAGCGCCAGCCGGGTGCGTGTTCCATCCGGCGCCCGGCGCACGGCCGCACCGCTGGAGGAAACGGCCAGGACCGTGATTTTTCCCTCGGCGTCCGTGACTTCCCAGCGCACGGGGCCGTCTTCTCCGGCCACGGCCGGTTCCGGCGCGGGCGGTGCATCCGAGGCGGCGCCCGCCGGACGGGCCCGCAGCGCGCACAGGCGTTCGATGCGCTCCTGCAGGTTCGCGGGATAGGGGAGATCCAGCGGTTCCAGTACCCGCCAGGCAGGCGGCGCATCCGGCAGCGTCTCGAGAACGAACACTTCGCGAAACGCGCCGGTCGAGCGCGCCAGGCGCCGGCATCCCGATGGGAACACGCGCCGGTCCGCCCAACCTTCGCGTTCCGCCGGCAGGGCCGCCGGCAGGGCCGCCGGAATGCGCACGCAGCGGCCTTCCTTCCAGCGCACGGCCAGCAGGGCATCCCCTGTGGCCAGCAGGGTCACGGGAAATTCCAGCGTGCCATCCGAGAAGATCACGACACGCTCTTCCCGCGCCTTTGGCCCGCATTCCGAAAATCCCAGGACGGCGGTGTTCTGCCAGGTCTGCAGGATGCCTTCGCAAAGCGCATCGTCGGCGGCCTTGCCGTCCGCGAACACCCATCCGGCATTGGCCTTGCTCACTTCCACGAGGTCCTGCCCGCCCGCGCGCACCCGGATGCGGTCCCATGCCTTCCCGCCGGGAGGAGGCGGCACCAGCCGGGGCTCCAGGAGCGTGGGCAGCGACGGCACCATGCGCGCCATGAGCCGTTCCGGAATGCAGCCGGCGATAACGTCGTCTCCCTGTGCCACCCAGGCGCCCTCCTCATCAGGGCACGAACCGGGAAAGCGGGCGAGTTTCCAGGTGCGCTCCGGCGTGACGAACACGAAATCCGGCTTTTCCGGGAACGCTGCCGGCGGCGGCAGGAGCCGGCGGAAGGAGACGTCCTGCATGCCCCTGATGATGGCGGCGACCGTGCCGGAATTGGCCAGATGGATGTGCGGCCCCGCGATGTAGTAGAAGGCGTCTTTCTTTATCCGGTAATGCTTTTGCCCTTCTGCCGTCAGCACGGGGAGTTGCAGTTCGGTGACGCGTTCGGGGTCGGCCGCCAGGGGCCGGCGCTGCGCCAGATCCCCGGGGTCGGGAAACAGGGCGTCCACGGAAAATCCGGCCAGCAGGTAGCGCTGTGTTTTGCTCTCCACCACGGCCTGATTTCCCGCCCGGAAGAAACGCAGCGTGCGTTCGGCCGCATCGGTGGCGATGAGCAACTCGCCGGCGGGAGCGAACCCTTCCGGCACGCGGGGAACGGGAAGCCCGCGGGCGTCCTGCAGCGTCTGCAGCAGCCGCCTCACCCTGTCGGCATCGGCCGGCACGGAGCCCCAACTCTCGTGCTCGATGCGCCAGCCTTTTTCCGTGGCGGCCAGCCGCGCCCGGTTCCCGGGCCATTCGATCCGCGTGATGCGATCCGTGTTCAAAAACACCGGCCGCGGCACGGCGGGACCGGCATTTCGCAGCAGGAAGTAACTGGCCGCCATGAAGAGGGCCGCGCCGTACAGCACCAGGCGGCCCCAGCCGGGAAACCGGGAGGAAGGCTTCAGGCTGGAAGAAAGTTCGATGGGCCGCGGCGCGCCGGTTTCCACTTCTTTCGAAAGTGCCGGGGAAACGTCGCCAGGGGAGGAAATCCGTTCGTCGCTCATGGGGATCTCACCTGCGTCTGCGTGCGGTCCGGATTCCGGCCAGCAAAGCCGCCGCCGGCCACAGCACCAGTGCGAACACGTGCAGTTTTTCCATCAGATCCGGCGTCAGGCGCAGCCGGTGATGCTCCACGGGAAAAAGCGGCATGTCCTCTTCCGGGGGCAACAGGGCCATCTCGCGCATCCGGGTGAGGAGCCAGGCCGTTTCCGCATTGGGACTGGTTCCAGCCGGACTCAGGCGCTCGTTGAGGAAGGAATCCAGAAAACCGAGCACCAGGACCCGGTGCGGGCAAGAGGGGCCCGAAGATGCCGCCAGCACTGGCGAACCCGGGGCGACGAGCGTCCGGCCCGCCCGGATGCGGCGCGCGGCGCTGGAGGCCGAAAGCCGCAGCACGGCATCGCCAGAGACTTCCAGCGCCCGCGGCAGGAGGACGGCCAGGCGCTGGTTGCGTTCCGGCCAGTCGGCATAGAATTCTTCGGCGGATGGCGGATGCACCGGCCGCGACGGGTCTTCGACCGCGTCGTCCGTGATGCGGATGCCGCAGGACTCCGGAAAGCGCCGCCAGGAATCCGCGAGCGTGCGGCCAAAGCGCAGCATCAGGACGAGACCGGTGTTTCTCCCCAGCGCGCGCTCCAGGTTCTCTTCCTCCGCGGGCGAGAGGCCGTTTTGCGGGTCGGCCGCCACCACCAGCCGGCAGGAGGCCGGCACCTCCGCGAGAAGATCGATTTCGCGCGTCCGGATGCCGGAAAATTCCAGCGCCCGCACCAGGCGGGAGAGCCCGCCGGAACGGGTGTCGAGAATGGAAGCCTCGCCGTGGGTGCGGGTGAAGCACCAGGCATCCTCCCGGGCGTCCGAAACGCTCGAGATGGCGCCGGCCAGGGCGGCCTGCAGCGCCATTCCCCGGAAGGACACACCTTCTTCGCTGATGTCCACGACGAAGAGATCTCCCAGCCGCATCACGTGATGGCGCTGTTCGGTTGCCGCCACGAGACGCCCTTCGAGCAGGCCGGTGGCATCCGAGCGCAGGGCTCCCAGATCCAGCCCGAACCGCTCGGCCAGCCGGCGCACCCGCGGATTCTCGTCCACGGCGTACACGCGTTCCCAGGAGAGCCTGGGATATTCGCGGCACAGGCGGGACAGTTGCGCCTCCAGTTCGGAGAGGGGGGAATACACCTCCGCGCCCGGCCCCGCGCCGGCGAACAGGTAGAGGTGCACGGGCGGTCCCTGCTCGATCCTCTGCACCAGGCGCGCATCGAGTTCCGACGCGGCGTGGACGTCCCAGACGGCATCGGCCCGGAAAGCCCAGGCCACCGAGAACACGGCAAGGATTCCCCACGCCAGGGCGTCCGCGGCATGGCGCCAGGTCTTGCGCGCGCGTCGGAAATCCTCGTCGAGCATCCGGCCGGCGAGCGCCACGCATCCGGCCGTCAGCACGCCCAGAAAGACTACGTCCGGCAGGTGGATGCGTCCCCGGGCGAAGCGTTCGAGCATGTCCAGGAAGTTCACCGCCACGAGCGCGCGCAGGAGGGTGGGGTCGCGTACGATGCCGAAGGCCGGATGCGTGAGGATCTTGAGCAGCACGAAGGAGAAGAGGGCAAGGAACGTGAGCATGCCCGAAAGCCGGGGGTCGGCCGTGAGCGAGGAGAAGAAGATGCCCGCGGCCAGCGCTGCGGCGCCGATGAGCAGGACCCCCAGGTAGCCGGTGAGTATGGGGCCGATCTCCCAGGCGGCACCGTCGGGGAAGAGCAGCCACGCGGCCAAAAGCAGCGGCAGGGTGGCGGCCCAGAAGACCGTCCACGCGAAGAGCACGGCCAGGAACTTGCCTGCGGCGATGGCGGCGGGGGAGAGCCGGCTCGCACGCAGGGCGTCCAGGGTCTTCGCGGCCCGCTCGCGGGCGATGGCGTCGTGGGAGAGTTGCACCACCACCAGCAGGAGCATGGGCCAGAACCAGAAGGGACCCCCAAAGAACGGCGCCCACAGGGGCCCCGGCGGGGAGAGCGGATGCGTGCGCAGGGACACGGTCACCGAGAACACGATGCCCTGATAGAGCAGGAACAGCGCCAGCGTGAAGTAGAAGGCCGGCGAACGGAAGGAACGCCGGATTTCATGGCCAGCGAGCGTGAATAGCGGACTCATGCGGATTCTCCCGGCGCGCCTTCGCCGCCGGTCTCCGGTTTTTCGGCACCGGCGCCGGTCAGGCGCATGAAGAAATCGAGGAGCGGGGAGCCTTCCGGGCAGGGCCCGTCGTGCACGAGCCGGCCCCCGTGCAGCACCAGGAAGCGCTGCGCGATCCGGGGCAGTTCGTCCAGGCCGTGGGAGGAGACCAGCACACACGCATGGCGGGCCGCCTGGGCGATGATGTCGCGCAGGACGCGCTGCTGGTGCGGGTCCAGGCCGAAGGAGGGCTCGTCCAGCAGCACCAGCCGGGGATTGCCGCACAGCGCCCAGGCCAGGGCCGCCCGCTGGCGCATGCCCGTGGACAGTTCCCGGGCGAAGCGGTGCGCGAATTCTCCCGCCTGGCACAGGTCCACCAGCCGCCCGACCTCCGCGCGCCGCGCGCGGGCAGAGGAAATGCCGCACAGCCGCGCCCGGAAGTCCAGGATTTCCTCCACGCGCAGGTCGGGGTCCAGTCCCTCGGGCATGAAGCCCACGTCCAGCGCGCAGCGCTGCGGGTGCGGGTAGAGGTCGCGCCCGCCCAGCCGGATGCGGCCTTCCTGGGGCGAAAGCAGCCCGGCCAGCATCCGCAGGCACGTGGTCTTGCCCGCGCCGTTGAGGCCCAGAAGCCCTACGATCTCGCCTTCTTCCGCTTCGAAGGAGACGTCGTCCACGGCCCGCACGCGGCCATAGGAGAACGAGGCGTGCGCCACTTCCAGAAGGCTCATGGCGTCTCCCCGCCGCCGGCATCGGGGGAGAGCGCGCGCGTCCAGACATCGCGCACCAGGGGGTCGGTCTCCTTGCCCAGAAGTTCCTGCAGGCGCTTCTTCCACTTCTCGCTGCGCGCGGCCAGGAGGCCGGCCTTTTCGCGCACGCCGGAAGAGGCATGCGTCAAAAGCGCCTCCATGGAGGCATCGTCCACGGTTTCCGTGGGCACTTCCACGAGGTAGCCCAGAAGCCGCACGAGCGTTTCGGCGTCCTCGCCCTTCAGGGCTTCGGCCAGCCGCCTGTCCACGCTGCGCCGGGCTTCGTCGAAGGCGCGCGCGGCCTCGGCCAGTCTCGCTTCCGGCTCTCCCATCTTCTTGAGCAGGTTGACCATGTCCAGGCGGGCCGGCAGGTTGTCCGGGTCGATCCGGAACACCTCCTGCAGCCGGGCGGCGGCCTCCCGGTAGCGCCCGGCCTCGGTGAGCACCAGGGCCAGGTTCTGGTGGGAGAACGGGTCGTCGGGCCGCAGCGCGATGACCTTCTCCCACGCGGAGACGCTCTCGTCGAAGCGCTTCAGGTGGAACAGCGCCTCGGCCTGCCCCGCGAAGAGTTGCGAGCGCGCCTCGGCGGTCAACTGGGTTTCCCGGCCCATCTCCTCGTAGAGTTGCAGTGCCTCCTCGTATTTCCCGTTCATCAGCGCGTTTTCCGCCCGCTTGAGCTTGATCTTCGGCAGCAGGCGCTGGCCGGCTCGCGAGGAGGCCAGAGTCTGCTCCACGTTGACGGGAGACTTCGGAACCGGCGCGGGCGGCTCGGGGTTCTTCTTCTCGGGGGAGCGGGAGCAGGACGAAGCCATCCAGAAAGCCAGAAGGATCGGGAAGAGTTTTCCATGCCGCATGGAGATCTGCGCCTCTCTTGCCGCCCATGTGCGGACGCGCAGGCCAGTATGCCCCAACGCCGCGAAGGCGGCAATCGGAAAAACCGCCGTCCCCGGTCCGGCATTTCCCTGCGCGATGGCCCCGGTTCCGCCCGTCCCGGAAAGCAGGTCCGGGTCGTTCTCCCGTGTTGGCCGCCGGGCGGCGCTTTCATCCGGGCGGCGCCGGATTTCCGGGACGATCCGGCACGGCGACAGCATGACGCGGTTTCAGGAGGGGTCGTTTCCCCGCGCCGAAGAAGGCCGGCGCCGTGCGCGCAGTTCTTTCCGGGTGAACCGCCTGCGGATTTCCGGCCGGTCGTCGAAGACGATGCGGGCGATGGCATGGAGCGTTTCGACGCATTCCACGACGCGGCCCTTGCGCTCCTGCAGTCTCAGGGTGAGTTCGGGCAGGGTCTTGCGGAAACTCTCCTGCTCGGCATCGGCCTGTGCCAGCCGGAGGGCGGCTTCGCGAAGCAGCCGCGAGGGCGCCTGCCCGTCGAGGAACCGGGCCAGGTGCCCATCCAGGCGTTCCACGAGTTCCAGGATTTCGTGGATGTGGGCCGCCACGCGCCCGGACAGGCGCAAATCGGGCAGTCTGGGGAAATTCCGGATGGAAATCCCCTCCACGGGGCCGAGGCGCGTGAGCAGCCGCACGGCCATGTAGGTCTTTTTCAGGAGCCGGGCCGCTTCCCGGCGGGCCGCGCGCTCCTCCTGCGCATTCTGGAGGGAATGCATGCGCCGTTCGTGGCAGGTCCCGATGAAGCGGTTCAGGTCCTCGAGTTGGACCTCCAGATCCTGCGTGTCCTAGTCGGTCCAGCCGCCGCGGGCCAGTTCCGGCGCATGGTGCCGTGCCAGTTCCGCGGCGAGCGCCGCCCACGGGTGCAGGGCCGCGAGTGCATACTGCCTTCCCTTGCGCGCCAGTCGCCTGTCGATCGCCATCGATGCCTCCCGGATGGAATTCCCCGCCGGACGTGCGGGGTTCGGGCCCGATCCGCGCCCGTCACCACGGTTTTGCATCGGCGCCGGCCGCGCGGAGAGCGTTGCACGGGTGTGGGATGCGATCCGTCGTGTACGCGGCGTCATATGCCAGGTTCACGGCCATGTCAAGCGGGGATGCATGGACTTTAACCGGCGCCGTCATTGCAGATTCGCTAGATGTTCTGCAACGGATTCCATTCTGCCGGAAATGAGTGAAAGTATGTCGGCATAGGCATGCAAGTACGTCGAAAACTTTTTCTTGCCATTCTGCATCTTTATGAAAAATAGTAGAAAATACTTGCAAAAATGATTTTTCTTTCATGCAGAATATGCAGCAAAATAACGCAGAAAAAACCAGGCATGCATGCGTTCAAGAAAGCATATGCATGAAACGATGTAAAAAATATGATGCATGCCAATTCTCAATGGATATCTAAAAACACGGAACAGGCTGTCAGAAAGGTGAAGGAAAGCCGCCAATGCGCCGGAGCCCGGATCTGTCTGCAACTCTTCATGGCCCGGCGTTACCGGTTTCCATGTGCCGGGTCCCTTTCCCCGGGCGCCTGCGGACGGAACCGGGCGCATTGACGCATGGCCGTTTCGGAATACACTGGGCGCATGCCGTACCTGCTGCTGCTCTCGCTTTTGTTCGCCGCTCCCCCCAAATCGCCCGAGGCGCTCTTTTCCGCATGGCGGGCCGAGTGCGCCCGCAATCCGGAGGCCGCCTGGCTTCTGGCCACGTCGGGCGCCGATGTCGCCGGGTGCCTCAGGTCCGCCCCCGCCTACCGGCACCTGCTGCCCGTCATCGAGGCCGAGCGGCATCTGCAACTGGCCAGTCCCGCGAAGGCCGAGGCCGTCCTGGCGGCGGCGGGGCGCAATCCCGGCTCCCCCTGGCGCTGGGCGATGGCCCGGGCGAAGCGGCAACTGGGAAAGACCGACGAGGCCATGGGGCTTATCGACCGCATCGCCGACGATTACGCCCGCGGGCTCGCCAGCCGGGATGCCTGGGACCTGTGGGCGGCCGGCGAGGCGGCCGTGGCGCGCCGGGACTGGGACACGGCCGAGGCCGTCTTCGACAGGCTGGACCAGCAGCATCCATCGTTCGTACCCGGTCAGATCGCCGGTGGGGAGTACGATCGCGTGCGGGAGTACCACACGCGCGCGCTGCGGCGCCTTTCCCGGGCCGTGGCGGCGGCGCCCTGGCATCCGGGGGCGCTCATGGCCCTGGCGCGCGCGCAACTGGAGAATCCGTACGCGGAGACCTCCGGCGAGGCCGTGGAGAACGCGCGCCGGGCGCTTGCGGCCCAGCCGGGCGCCTGGCAGGCGCACCAGTTGCTGGCCAAGGTGGCCATCTTCGATCTGCACTATCCCGAGGCGCTGGAATACCTGCGCAAGGCCGACGAACTGGCGCCGGATCATCCCCTGACGCTGGCCTACCGGGGGGCGATCGCCCTGCTGCACGGGCGTGCGGAGGAATACGCGCGCTACGAGGAGAAGGCCCAGAAGCCTGCCGGGAACCTCGAGTTCTACATGGAACTCGGGCGCATCCTCAACCGGCATCACCGCTATGGCCTGGCGGTGGAGGCGTTCGAGAAGGGGCTGCGCCTGGACCCGGCCGATCCGGCGCTGGCCGCCTGGCTGGGCATCTCGCTCCTGCGGGTGGGGCGCGAGGGCGATGGCGTGTACCAGTTGCGCCGCGCGGCCCAGGCGGATCCGGACCTGGTCATGGCCGTCAACGTGTCGCGGCTCTACGACAACGTGGTGTTTCCCGGCTTCGTGAACGTGCGCCAGGGCCATTTCCTGTACCGGGTGGGCAAGGACGAGTGGCCGTGGATCGCCCAGGTGGTGCCGCCGGTGCTGGAGGCGGCGTTTGCGCGCTACCAGAAGGCCTACGGCTATACGCCGCCGCTGCCGGTGCGCGTGGAACTGTACCGGGATCCGGCCGACTTCACCACGCTCATCGCCGGCCAGCCGGTGGACACGGGCATTTTAGGCGTGTGCTTCGGCTCCGTCATCGTGGCGCTGTCGCCCTCGGCGGGGCGTGCCAACTGGGCCATGGTGCTCTCGCACGAACTGGCGCACACCTTCCACGTGGAGATGACGCAGGGGCGGGTGCCCCGCTGGTTCACGGAGGGACTGGCCGAACTGGAGACCTCGCGCGCGCGTTTCGTGTGGCGCCGGGAGATGAGCCGGGATCTCTACGCGGCCCTCTCGGAGGGCTCCCTGCGCGGAATCGCCACCCTCAACGAGGCCTTCTCGCACGCCCGCAACGAACTGGAGATGGTCACGGCCTACATCCATGCCACCTGGGTGCTGCGCTATCTGTTGATCCATCACGGCTACGCCGGCATCCGGCGCATGCTGGACCTGTATGCGAAGGAGACGCCCACGGTCGACGCCATCCGCGAGGTGACGGGGATGGACGCGGCCGCCTTCGATCGGGCTTTCTTCGCGTACCTGCGGATCATGTTCCGCCGCTACGAGGGCCAGTTTCTGCCGTCCTCCATCCGCTTCGCCGATCGCGCCCGCCTGGAGAAGGACCTGGAGGGGAAGACGGCCGAGGCGTTCGGGCGCATGGCGCTGTTCCATCTCGCCAGCGACGAGCCGGACGAATACCGGCTGGTGATGGAGAAGGCGCGCCAGGTGGACCCGTCCAACCGCTGGGTGCGCTACGCGCAGGTGGTGGAGGCGCGCCGGGAGCGGGATTTCGCGCGGGCGGTTTCCCTGCTGGCGGAACTGGCGGCCGCGGGGCACGACGGCTATGACGTGCGCGCCGAACTGGGACAGTTGCACCAGGCCATGGGCCGCATGGATGACGCCGTGCAGCAGTGGGAGCGGGCGGCGCGCTTCGATCCCGAGGACGCCTCCGTGCGGGTGCGCCTGGCGCTCGCTTACCGGGAAGCCGGGCGGATGGAGGATTTCACGCGGATCCTGAAGGAGGTCGCGCGCATCAACGAGTCCGACGCGCAGGCGGCCCGCCTGCTGGTGGAGCGCTCGAGCCAGGAGCGCAACTTCGCGCTGGCGGCGGAATTCGGCCGGCAACTGCTCGAGATCGCGCCGGCCGGCCAGGGGGAGACGCTTTTGCTTTCGGCGCGCGCGCACTTCGAGGTGGGGCAGGTCGCGGCGGCCTTGCCCCTGCTGCAGGTGTACCGGCATGAAAATCCCCAGGACAGGCTGGGGCAGGTGCGCTTCCTGCTGGCCCGCAGCCTGGCGGCGTCCGGCCGGCGCGACGAGGCCCGCGCGCTGCTCGGGGAACTCGTGAAACTGTTTCCGGGCATGACCGAGGCCGCGGAGGAACTTCGCCGCCTCTCTCCCCCCGCCTCTTCCCCTTCGCCGCGCTGACGTGCCTTATGTTTTTTTTGGTTTTACGATTCTTTGGTTGCGATAATCTATCACTTAGCTAATTAATAATAATAATAATTTTTTGATTAAAGAAATTTTTACCCCCAGTCTGTGTTGGCTTCTGTTTGTTCTGAAAAAATATTGACAAAAGTCTCGTTTTATGTAAAAAGAAAAAACTGAAGGCCAGATATGTCGTTTTTCTGTTTCATTCAATTGGCTGGAAAGGAGGAGACATGAGAAAACTTGCTGTAATTATTGTGTTTTTATTGGCTGGTTGTGGGTACGACCAGGGATTGCTTCGCGATTCCATCACGCAGGTGCAGGTGAACCGCGCAAACTTCCGGATGGCAGCTACGAATATATCTGCATCAGTTACCACCACGAGGTTGTTTTGTGCAATACCAATAGCTTCAGAAAATATTATGAAACAACTGATGCAGCAGTTGCATGAAAAAGCCAATCTGCGTGCTTATCAAATGTTCATTAATTTTCGTCAGGATATTTCCTTGCGCTCATTCTTGTTTTTGACATGTAAATTTTCTTATGTACTATCCGCTGATGTAATTGAGTTTCTGGATTCGCAGACACTCAAAATTCAAGAACAAAGTGCCATAAATTCAGAAATGCCAGAAAACCAAAAAACTCTTGAAACAGATAAACCAGTTTCACCACCTGCGATGTCCGATCTCCCATCTGCAACGGTTCCTGTCAGTCCAGTATCCAAGCCGGCTCCTGCTCCTAGTCCGGAACCAGCGCAAAAACCAAATTCAGCAGGCAAGACAACAGACAAGAAAAATGGAGAGAACAGGAATCAGGCAAGTACTGCCCTCCCGATTCCAACAGATGGGGAAACAGAGCCTGAATCAAATCAGGGAAATAAACCGAAAAAGGAAAAGCGAAAGAAGCAGGTCGTGGAACCGGATCCCATACGTTGATGGAACATGAAAATCATTCTATTGCAATGGATTGTACCTGAAAAAGAAAAAAATAAAATTACCCTTTTTTCATATTGCATAAACGATGAACCAGTCGTGCATTTTCGGGAATGGTTTTTCCTCCCATCCAGTAGTTTTTTTCATGATCCAACGCGGCGTCATCCAACAGGGCTATGCGTTGACCACACAAATGGCAATTCGGGTTGATTTTGAACATTTCTTCTTTGAGTTGTCGCGAAAAAATGCGTTTCGAATCATTGCTTGGATAACTCCGGATCACACTTTTTAACCTATCGTGCCAAGTGTCGAAGACATACTTCAAACGCGACGATTCCCCTGTCGCTCTGCGTACATAGTCTACCCAGAAGTCATCCGAAGTAATCAAGTCCACATAGGATTCATAGATAGCATCACTGGCGCGTGTGATTTGCCCCAGATCGTAAGGTGCAAACGATGTGGCGATCACTTGGAAAATGGCAGCATTCGGACGCGAAGACCATTCACCATAAGAAGTCTGGCCTCTTGATATTTCCGTTTTTAAACGGAATGCAGATTTTCCGAACACGGTCAGACTGGCTCTCATGCATTTTTCAAAAACTCTACGGTACTCTTCAATCTTTTCAACTTTTGCATTTCGGTATGTCTCCATGAATTCATTCAAAAAGCGTTTCAGACCATACTGGCATTTGTGGTGAGTTCGCTCATAGAATGCCAAAAAACGCAATATCAATCCTCGATCCAGCATACGTTTGTTGATTTGCTTTACATTGATGCACGTTTTGAAATCCGAATTGTTTGCCAATTCCTTGATCAAGGCATTCAGTGGTCCCCGGTAGAGACAATTCCGGATTTCCATTTCATTCAACTTGATCCCACCCGTATTCAAACGTTCAAATACAATGAAGTGCATTTCATTGTGACTACTAATTAATTCAAAGGAACGAAGCGATACATCTTCCAGTTTCCCCTGATCGACCTCTGATAACTCTTTAAAACTTTTTCCAATCAAATCTTTTCGAATGTCCAATTTTTGTAGTTTATATTTATTATCAAAGAAATCAAAAACAGCTGTCAAACGTTGCAGACCATCAATGACTTCATATTTATTTTGTTCATTTTTTGCTAGATAAATAACGGGAACTGGTATATCCAACAAAAAGGATTCAATCAATTTTGAAGCACGAATCTTATCCCACACATAATTGCGCTGCCATTCTGGATCCAGTATGAGCCGTCCGGTTTTGTACCATCTGTGCAATTCCGACAGACTTCGATCAGCTTTATCCAAACTGATTCGCTCACTGCAATCTTTTGTAATGAATTCTCCTTCGTCTCCTCCTTCCAGCCCATCAGACTGATTGTCATCCATGTTTTCATCATCATAAATTTCACTTCGTTCCATTTTTCTCCTCCAGTAAAAGCGAGAAAAAGATACGCACACATTTTTCTGCCAGTCAACAATTATTTGAAACCCGGATAAATCGTGAAAAAAGGGGGTTTCAGCTTGACGAAACGGGGAGTGAAAGGGTAGGGTGCCGGTCGTGAAAAACCGGAAGGGCAAGGAAGGCATCTGCGGGTTTTTCACGAAGGGGCATTTTCCGCCGCCGAAGGAGTCGGGCATGCATTTCGAACCGGAATTCATCGATGCCGTGCTGGCCGAGAAGGGACGGGGGCCCGAGCAGGCCATCCCGGTCCTGCAGGCCATCCAGGAGCGCTACCGGTATCTGCCGCTGGATGCGCTCGAATACGTCTGCGCGCATTCGGAGATCACCCCCAGCCAGTTGTATGGCGTGGCCACGTTCTATTCGCAGTTCCGCCTGGTGCCGGTGGGCGAGACGATCATCAAGGTCTGCCACGGCACGGCCTGCCACGTGGGCGGCGCCGACACGCTGACAGAGACGCTCGAGAACCAGTTGGGCATCCCCGACAAGGGCACCACGCCGGATCTGCGTTACACGATCGAGTCCGTGGCCTGCGTGGGCTGCTGCAGCCTCGCGCCCGTGGTGGTCTTCGGCGACGACATCCTGGGCAAGATGACGCCAAAGAAACTCGTGGACGCGCTTTCGGCCCATCGCGCCCGCGCACGGCAGGAGGAAACGCCATGATGACGCAGAATGCGCAGAAGACCTACCGCGTGGTGGTGGGGCTCGGCTCCTGCGGGATCGCCGCTGGCGCCCAGGAGGTGCTCGCCCACGTCCGCCAGAAGATCGAGGCCGAAGGCTGGGACGCGCAACTGGAAATCACCGGCTGCAACGGCATGTGCCACCGCGAGCCGCTGGTGGAGGTGCACGGGCCGGAGGGCAGCGTGCTCTACGGCGACATGACGCCCAAAAAGGTGGACCAGGTCTTCGAGAGCCATCTGAAGAAGCAGACCCCCGTGGAGCGCTTCCGCCTGCGCGAGCGGGAGGCGGATTCGCCGGCGGCCGCCTTCCTGGCCAAGCAGCGGCGCATCGTGCTGCGCAACTGCGGCGTGATCGATCCCGAGGATATCGCGGCCTACCAGGCGGCCGGCGGGTGGACGGCGCTGCCGAAAGCGCTCGAGAAGGGCCCCGACTGGGTGCTCGCCGAGATGAAGGCCAGCGGGCTTCGCGGGCGCGGCGGTGCGGGCTTCCCCACGGGTCTCAAGTGGGAATTCGCGCGCAAGGCTCCGGGGTCGAAGAAAATCGTCGTGTGCAACGCCGACGAAGGCGACCCGGGCGCGTTCATGGATCGCTCCGTGCTCGAGAGCGATCCCCACTCGGTGATCGAAGGCATGGCCGTGGCTGCCGCCACCATCGGCGCTTCGTCGGGTTACATCTACTGCCGCGCGGAATACCCGCTGGCGGTCAAGCGTCTGAACATCGCCATCGCCCAGGCGCGCGCGGCCGGATTTTTGGGCGAAAACATCCTGGGAAGCGGATTTTCCTTCGACATCAAGGTCAAGGAGGGCGCCGGCGCCTTCGTGTGCGGTGAGGAGACGGCACTTCTGGCTTCCATCGAGGGCAAGCGCGGCATGCCGCGTCCGCGTCCGCCGTTTCCGGCGCAGAAGGGGCTCTGGGGGCTGCCCACCAACATCAACAACGTGGAGACGTACGCCAACGTGCCGTGGATCCTGCTCAACGGCGGCGCGGCGTTCGCGTCGGTGGGCACGGAGAAGAGCCGCGGCACCAAGGTGTTCGCGCTGGCGGGGAAGATCAGGCGCGGCGGGCTGGCCGAGGTGCCCATGGGCATCACCATCCGCGAGATCGTGGAGGACGTGGCCGGCGGCTCGTCCACGGGGCGCGCCATCAAGGCCGTGCAGATGGGCGGACCCTCGGGCGGCTGCATTCCGGCGGACCTGTTCGACACGCGCATCGACTACGACGAGGTCAACCGCACGGGCGCCATCATGGGCTCGGGCGGGCTCGTGGTGATGGACGAGACCACCTGCATGGTGGACGTGGCGCGCTTCTTCCTGAACTTCACGCGCAACGAGAGTTGCGGCAAGTGCACGTTCTGCCGCATCGGCACCACGCGCATGCTGGAACTGCTCGAGGCGATCTGCGCGGGCCGTGCGGAGCCGAAGACGCTGGAACTGCTCGAGGATCTCGCGCACCACGTGAAGAACACGAGCCTGTGCGGGCTGGGCCAGACGGCGCCCAACCCGGTGCTCACCACGCTGCGCTACTTCCGGCACGAGTACGAGGCGCACATCCTCGAGAAGCGCTGCCCGGCGGGCGTGTGCAAGGCGCTCACCACGTTCTGGATCGACCCGGCGGCCTGCACCGGCTGCGACGTGTGCGCCTCCAACTGCCCCGTGCAGGCGATCGCCGGCGTGCGCGGACAGAAGGGTTCCTATGTCATCGACGAGAAGAAATGCACGCGCTGCGGCGTCTGCCGCGAAGTGTGCAGGTTCGGCGCGGTGCATACGCGCTAGCGGCGAAGGGAGGCTTTCGTGGAGAAAACCATCACCCTCACCATCGACGGTCAGAAAGTCACGGTGCCAGAAGGCAGCACGGTGCTGCAGGCGGCCCGCCAACTGGGCATCGACATCCCGACGTTCTGCTACATGGAGCATCTGGAGCCGTTCGGCTCGTGCTTCATGTGCGTGGTGCGCATCGAGGGCGGGCGCGGCAACCTGGTGCCCTCGTGCTCCACGCCGGCGGCCGACGGCATGGTCGTGCACACGCAGACCGAGGAAATCCGGCAGGCGCGCAAGGCCGCGCTGGAACTGATGTTCTCGGACCACATCGGCGACTGCTTCGGGCCGTGCCACGAGAACTGCCCCACGGGCGTGGACATTCCGGGCTTCATCCAGGCGCTCAGGCAGGGCGATCCGGCGCGTGCGCTGGCCATCATCAAGGATTCCCTGGCGCTGCCCGGCTGCCTCGGACGCGTGTGTCCGGCCCCGTGCGAGTCCAAGTGCCGGCGCAACCTGGTCGACGAAGCCATCTCCATCATGCGGCTCAAGCGCGCGGCGGCCGATGCCGACATGGCGCTGCCGGAACGCTACGTACCCGAGCCGCGCCGGGCACCCACGGGAAAGAAGGTGGCCGTGGTGGGCGCGGGGCCGGCCGGGCTCAATGCCGCGTATTTCCTGCGGCTCTTCGGGCATGACGTGGACGTCTACGATGCGCACGAGGCGCCGGGAGGCATGCTGCGCTACGGCATCCCGGCGTACCGCCTGCCGCACGCGGTCATCGACGCGGAGGTGGAAATCATCGGGCGGCTGGGCGTGGAATTCCATTATGGGCGGATGATGGGGCGCGATTTCGCGCTGCAGGACCTGCAGGCTTCCCATGACGCCGTGTTCCTGGCGCTGGGCGCGCAGGAGAGTTCCTCCATGATGGTGGAAGGCGAGGATCTGCCGGGTGTGCTTTCAGCCGTGGATTTCCTGGGTGCTGTTGCGCGCGGGCAGCGCGTGGACGTGGGGTCCCGGGTGATGGTGGTGGGCGGCGGCAACTCGGCCATCGATGCGGCCCGCACGGCCGTGCGGCTGGGCGCTGACGTGGAGATCCTCTACCGGCGCACCCGCGCGGAGATGCCGGCATGGGAGCACGAGATCGCCGAGGCCGAGGCCGACGGCGTGAAACTGCGCATTCTGGCGGCGCCCGTGAAGATCGAGCGCACGGGGGGCGGAAAACTGCGGGTGACCTGCCTGCGCATGGAACTGGGCGAACCCGACGCCGGCGGCCGGCGCCGGCCCGTGCCCGTTTCCGGCAGCGAATTCGCGCTGGAGGTGGACACCGTGATCGCCGCCATCGGCCAGAAGGTGGCCGCCACCGGCCTCGAGGGCACGAATCTCGCCCGCACGCGCTGGGGCACGCTGGTCATCAACGAGAAGACGCTCGCCACGTCGGTGCCGGGCGTGTTCGCCGGCGGGGATGCCGTGCTCGGGCCCGACATCGCGGTGCGCGCGGCCGGCATGGGCCGCATGGCCGCGGTCTCCATCGACCAGTACCTTTCCGGGCTTCCCGTGACGGGGTACCACAAACTCTTTTCCATCAACATCGGCGCGCTCGAGGACATCCCGCGCCAACTCTATGAAAAGTACGAACACCAGGCGCGCGTGCCGGTGACGCACCTGCCGCCGGCGACGGCCATCAAATCCTTCCGCGAGGTGGCGCAGCCCATGACATCCGCGGAAATCCACGCCGAGAGTTCCCGCTGCCTGGAATGCGGATGCCGCGGTGCCGACACGTGCAAACTGCGCGCGGCCGGCGACAACTACGAGCCGGACGTGAAGCGCTTCGCCATCGGCGCCGTGCGCGAGCGCTACAGCGACACCTCGCATCCGAAAATCCGCTTCGAGTCCGAGAAGTGCATCACCTGCGGCAACTGCGTGCGCATCTGCGAGCAGGACAGGAAGTGCTATGCGCTGGCGTTCGAGAACCGCGGCTTCGTCACGGTCATCCGGCCGCCCATGAAGAAGAAGCTCGTGGAAACCGCCTGCGACGGCTGCATGAAGTGCGTGGAAGCCTGCCCGACCGGTGCGCTCACGGCTGCCGACACTCCGGCCGCCACGAAAATCATCCGCAAGTTGATTTGAATCTTCCAGAAAATAAAATCAAACCATCCAAAACTTTTATATTTTTTGTAATGTAATTGTATTTCTATTTCAACTTTAAATGAATTGTTTTTTTGCTTCCAAAAACAGGAAAAGGCTTGCAATTTTCGTGGATTCGTTTACTTTCCCGCGCGGGTGGAGCCATCGGGGCCCCACCGGGAACGCGCCCGCATGAGTTCCATGGATTTCCCTTTCCTCTTCCTGCCCGTGACGACATCCACCAATGCCGTTCTCAAGGCGCGTGTGCAGGCCGGCGAAACGTTGCCGGGAGCCGTGGCGGCGGGCGAACAGACGGCAGGCCGGGGCCGTGGGGAAAACGCGTGGGCCTCGCCTCGGGGGGGCCTCTATCTTTCCGTGGCTCTGCCGGTGTCCGATGTCGCTTCGCTTTCCATGAAGGGACCGCAAATCGCCGTGGCCGTGGTGCGCTGGCTCGAAGAGCGCTTCGGCGTTCAGGCGCGGATCAAATGGCCCAACGACTGGCTGGTGGAGGACAGGAAACTGGGCGGGATGCTGCTGGAACTGGTACGTGCGCCGCAGGGAACGCTGGCGGTGGTGGCCGGAATCGGCATGAACGTGCAGAAAACGCCCGATGTGCCTGGGCGTCGGCTGTTTCCACCCACGAGCCTTTCGGAATGGACGAGTACGGCCGGTCTGTCCGTCGAAACGCTGGCCCGTGAACTGGCCGGCCTGGTGCTGGATGCCGCTCTGGCGTCGCCGCCGTTCGAAAACGTGTTCGCGTTCCATCGCCGCCACAGCGC
>CAZEZP010000063.1:0-39304 GCA_964516435.1 uncultured Kofleriaceae bacterium
CCCCGCTCCCGGCTGTGGCGCGGCTCCCGCTCCGGCCCCTGGCTGCGGCGCGGCTCCGGCCCCCGCGGGTCCGCGCGGCCACGTCCCGCACCCCGAACTGTTCATGACGCCCCGCCCGGACGTGCGGCGCTACCACCAGGTTCTCAAGCGCCAGATGCAGCAGCAGCGCGAGCAGGTCAGGGCCGCAGGCGGCGAGCGCGGCGGCCGGCCCGTGAAGCCCGAGCCCCCCGCGGAAGGAGGTCAGTGACATGGCAGCCTGTGCAAAAAACGAGTTCCTCAAGGGTTTCTGGCGGGAAAACCCGTCCATGGTGCTCCTTCTGGGCATGTGCCCCACGCTCGCCGTCACCACGAGCGCCTTCAACGGCTTGGGCATGGGACTGGCCACCCTGGCGGTCCTTCTGGGGTCCAACGTCGTGATCTCCGCCATCGCGGGCTTCATCCCCAAAAAAGTGCGCATTCCCTCCTATATCGTCGTCATCGCCACGCTGGTGACCATCGTGGACATGTTCATGGCCGGCTACAGCCCGGATCTCCACGCGGCGCTCGGGCTGTTCATCCCGTTGATCGTGGTCAACTGCATCATCCTGGGCCGCGCCGAAGCCTTCGCCTCGCGCAATGGCATCCTGCCCTCCATCCTGGACGCTCTGGGCATGGGTCTGGGGTTCACGGTGACCCTGTTCATCTTGGGCGCTGTGCGAGAAATGCTGGGCAACGGCACCGTCACCGTGTTCCAGTACAAGGAAACGCTCGTCCAGTGGACCGTCTTCTCCCAGGATGCCATCAGCCCCATCCTGGTGATGATCCTGGCGCCCGGCGCCTTCATCACGCTGGGCTTCTTCATCGCGCTCAAGAACTTCATCGACGCGTCCCGCTCGGCGTAAGCCCATGTTTTTCCCATGCTCGCCGAAACCTGAAAAAAGGTTGAGTTTTTCGAAATGCTCGGATAACATTTGGGCGCGTTTGGAAACCCCCGGGCCTGCCGCCCTCCGGAAAGGAATGCCCTCATGGACCAGAAAACCAAGGAGTTCGCTGCCCATTTTCAGAAATGGATCGACAACTACGCCGACGACACCCGCCTCATCATGACCCTCGTGCGGAACGAGTCGTTGCCCGAGGATGTCCGCCGCCTGGCCGTAGGAATTCTCAATTACAATCTCAAGCAACTGGATCTCATCCCGGATTTCTACACCCCGGTGGGCCTCATCGACGACGCGATGATCATCCGTGTGTTCGCCAAACTGGTGGCCGACGCGGTCCCCCACATCAGCGACGACCGGCTGCGCGCCCGGATGAACGACCTCATCGCCGAAAACGCGGTGCTGGAGGAGTTCTGCGGAGACGCCATCTACAGCGCCCTGCGCAAGTACGTCAAGTCCCAGCCGGACCGCAAGGTGCGCCAGCGGGATGCCAAGATCATCCTGGACAACCCTTCCATCATGAAGGAATTCATGGATGACCTGGAAACGGAAATCCGGGGCTACGAAGGCGCCCGCATCGACGATCCCGAAAACGTGCTCAAGGAACTCAAGTCGTTCCTGAAGATGAAACTGGTCGGATAAGGCATGGCCGAAAACAGCAGCGACAATCTCCGGCTCCTGAAGAAGCTCGACGCGGGCGGCATGGCCGAGGTGTTCCTCGGCGAACTGATCGGTGTGGAAGGAATCTCCCGCCGGGTGGCGGTCAAACGCATCCTGCCGCATTTGAGCCGCCATTCCAAATTCGTGGCCATGTTCCTCGACGAGGCGCGCCTGGCCACCAAACTCAGCCACGCCAACATCGTCCAGACCTTCGAGGTGGGCGTCAAGGACAACACGTATTACCTGGTGATGGAATTCATCGAAGGCACCTCGCTCAAGGTGCTGATGAACCATTACAAGGAAAAGAAGCAATTGCTGCCCATGGGCGTCGCTATCTACATCATGATGGAGGCCGCCAAAGGGCTCGGATACGCCCACAGCGCCAAGGATGCCAACGGCGAACGGCTCAACATCGTGCACCGCGACATCAGCCCGCCCAACATCCTGCTCTCCGTTCAGGGAGAGGTGAAACTGGTGGACTTCGGCCTGGCCAAGGCCGCCAGCCAGATCGAGGACACGGAGCCAGGCGTCATCAAGGGGAAATTCAGTTACCTCGCCCCCGAAGCCGTCATGGGCCTGGAACTGGACCAGCGGGCCGACATCTTCTCGCTGGGCATCGTGCTCTTCGAGTTGCTCACCGGCAAGCGCCTGTTTTATGGCGCCACGGATCTGGAAACGGTGAAACTCGTGGAAAAATGCTACATTCCGCGGGTTTCCGCCCTGAATCCGGACGTCCCTCCGGCGCTGGAAAAGGCCCTCTACCGGGCTCTGGCGCGGGACCGCGACCGGCGCTATGCCCGCGCCGAGGATTTCATGGAGGACCTCAACAACGTGCTCTTCACCTACGGCCTGAAGGTGAGCCACCGCGATGTGGCCCGCCTGGTGCGCGAGGTACGGGGAACCACCGCCACGGAAGACGAACGCAAGGACGAATTCGAGCTTTCCACCGATTCCTTCTTCACGGGCGAGTTCGCCGTGACGAATCCGGAAGGCCGGGCTCCGTCTTCCCGCCCCCGCACGGAAGACACGGAAGACCCGCGGTCCTGGCTGCAGGACATGGATCTCGATCTGGACCAACTGGACCTCTCGCCGGTGCCGACGCCGACGAGCCGCCCCCCCGAGGAGGAAATCGAAATTTCCGACGAAGAAATCGAAGAAGGCGTGCTCGAAGAGGAAATCGACGAAGATTCCCGAGCGCAGAAGATGGTGTCCGGCGAACTGGAACCCTCCGAAATCGAGCAGACCGGCCTGCAGGTCCCTCGCCCGCCTTCAGGTCCCGGCGCCAATCCTCCCGCCCTTCCTGACGACGACAACGACCCCAAACCCAAGAAGGGCTGGTTCAGCAAACTGTTCGGCGGAGGAAAATAAGGGTGGGCATCGGGCTGTTCCTTTGCTGTCTGGCCTTGACCTCCCCGGCCGCGCCGCGCGAGGATCCCGTCTTTCATCACCCTTCCGGCGCCCGCTTCCAGGACGTCTCCGAATGGAGCCGGCTGCTCTCCGGAATGCTGGAAAACGAAGCCGCCGCGACCATCCATCAAAGTTCCGAGAAACAGGTGGAAATCCTCCAGAGGATTCGCGGCACCCTGCCCTATGGTGAACTGTTCTACCTGGAAGCCTGGGGGGCTTCCGGCGATCCGCAGGCCGTTCCCGGCCTGATGAAATGGTACGGGCGGATCCAGGAGCCCCTGTGGGCCTATTCCGTCCTGGCGGGATTGGCCCGGACCATGAATCCAGCCGCCCATCGGTTCGTGCTGGAAAAACTTTCCACCACGGACATGGGGCAGATGCCAACGAAGATTTCCGGTGCCCGCATCGACCCGTCCCGGATCGTGCTGCTTCTGGCCCTGCGGGATCCCGTGGCCGCCGCCCGGCTGCTCGACGACCCGAAAACGGCCGTCTGGGCGGCCGATCCCCTCCTGAAGATCCCGGCGGCCGCCCAACTCGACGCCTGGATGGCCGCTGCCCGGCAGCGGCGGGTGGAATCCACCCTGTTCCTGACCTATCTGGCGAAAACGTTTTCTGGACTGCCCCCCGCAGCGCGCCGGAAAACCTGCGAATACCTGGAAAGCCGTCCTCCATCCGCCACGATGGACCCGCAATGGGCGGCACTGGCGGGAGCCTGCCAGACTTTTGGCATCTCTCCCCGATGGACGGCCCTGCTGGGCCGCAACAGCCACATGCTGCTCCTGCTCAAGGGCGTGCGCGACCAGCCATGGCTGCGCCTGCCGCCTCGAGCTTTCCCCTTCCTCGATGGCCTCATGCAGGAATTCGCCTCCCAACCTTCCTGGGAACGCATCCTGCTGGAAGTCCTGGGTCAGGTCGAATCCCCCGACGCCATGCGGCGGGTGGCTTCCTACGTGCTGCACGAGAACCTCTGGCTGCGCGAGCAGGCCCTCTCCTCCCTGGCCATGGGCGCCCACCCCGCCGCCGGGCGGATGCTGCACGCGGCCGCGCTGGAAAACGCGGGAGAGGAAGCCATCGCCTACTTCCTGCCATACCTGCACCATACGCGCGGGGAAGCGGCGCACGAAAACCAGCGCCGCATCCTGATCCAGGTGGCGAGGCGGTACCTGGACTCCCGGGAACCCTCCTATGCGCAGGCGGCGCTGACCGTGCTGGCCTGGAACCCCGACGAGCGCATGGCCCCCGCAAATGCATGGCCCATGGCCGAACGCATCGCCCGCGACCAGGTACTGCGCAGGGACTGGAATGCCTTTGCGGGTTTCTTGCCCACATTGGCGCGCTTTTCCCACGCCGACTCCTGGCTTTCCATGGCGCTTTCGCACCCGCAATCCGATGTGGTCCTGGGCGCCACGATGGCCCTGGCACTGACTCCCCGTGCGGCCTTTGCCGACCGGCTGGCGGAACTGGTCCGTTCCCCGCAGAAAAACATCGCCATCAATGCGGCCTTCGCGCTTTCCCGCACGCAGACCCTGGAAGGAAACCTGGCGGCGCTCGAATCCGCATGGTGGGAAGTCAAGAGCCATGCCGTCTCCGGCCTCGCCCTGCTCGCGCCTCATCCGCGCGCCTGCGAAGCCCTGCTGGCCGAACTGGATTCCACCCACACCACGGCGAAAATCCTGGCGGACACCGTTTTCGTGCTCTTGCAGCGATGCAGCCCGCGCATCCGCGATGCGGCCCTTCGCCATCTGGCGCGCCTGCCCCTGCCGCTTCTGGAAATGGTGGCGGGAAGGGCGTATCTGCGGCCGGCTCCCTCCCTGCCATTCTTCCTGCGCCTGGTGAATTCCCGCCACATGGGAGTGGCTGGACGGAAATTCGCGGCGATTTTCGCCGGGCACCGCAGGTTCATCGGCTTCACCGGCTTCGGTGGGGTGGTCTTCTTCCCGTCCGTGCCCAGGGAAACCATCCAGATCGAGTGGATGCAGTGACGGCTGCCCAAACCCTTTCCCGAACGCGAAATTTCCGGAAAAAGGGGTTGTAAACCGTTTTTTTTTTTTCTATATATGCAACGTACCATTTCATCGGTTCGGAGCGTCGTCAGCCAGAACCTTTCTGTTCACCCTTGACATGACCGGATTTCATGAACAGCTCCGTTGAAAAGACGGGGAAGACGCAGTACGAACTCGACGTGTGAACACCCCGTGCGGGAGAAAATGGAACCATCGCCTCAAGAGGAGGATTGTGCCGTGCGACTGCTGGAATTTCTGGAAAAGACGAATTCGGTGGACAAGAAGTATCTCCAGGGAGAAAACGCCCTGAAGTTGCTCAATTTCCTGGAAGCCGGAATCAACCTGTCCGACCTGGTCACCCAGCACCGCGAACTGGTGGCGCCCCTGGCGGGTCCCCAACTGCGCCGGCTTTCCGATGCCCGCCGGCTGTGGCAGGAACTCGAAATCATGCGCGAATCCGTCCTGGCCCAGTTTCCGGACACCCCGCCGGAAGTCTTTTCCATGACGCTTTCGGTGCGCCGGATGGAAGCCCTCAAGCATCTTCTGCCCCTGTTCCCGGTTTCGGATTTCGCTTCCCGCGAAGCCTATCTCGAGGCACTCAAGGCCGCGCTGGAAGTGTGGACGGGCGCGCTGAACAACAGCACGAAGAAAGGCACCATCAAGGCGATCTCCACGGGCAAGACCCTCCCGGAATACCTGGAAAACGTGGTGGAAAAGCCCTTCGACATCTTCAGCCTTCCCCGCGATGCCTGGTATGCCATGAAACGCGGGGAAGCCGATGGATTCATCCGGCTGGAGTTCGAATATCCGATTTCCTCGATCGCCACCCATCTGGACGCCGTCAAGTCCCGCATGGGAACCATCGCCGCGAAGCTCTCCTCCAACGAGCTTCTGGATGCCGTGGTGTTGCGCCACCTGACTGTCGCCCTGCGCCGTTTCCTGGATGCCCGCATGCGGGAGGAAGCCCTCAAGGAAACGACCGTATCCTACCTCGAGGTGCTCAAGGTTCCGCCCGTCAAGGCCCAGCGCCTGGGCGCCTTCTATCCCGACAGCGCCGCCGGAAACTGCGGGCTCGTGGCCCTCAACGACAAGGGCAAGGTGCTGGCATATGCCGTGCTCCCGCTTTCCGGCGACTGGTGCGAGCGGGCGCGCGTGTTCTTCGTGGAGCAGAAGACCGCCTACGTGGTGGTGCCCTTCTATATGACCGAATACAACGCCATCCTGGAGGAATTCCGTGAAAAGGAAGGCGGGTTCCTGGTGTTCATGCCTGTGCGCGCCGATGGCATGTCCGAGGCGATCGCCCTGCTCGAAAAGGCGGGCGAAGCCACCACCGGCCCCTCCAGCGGCGCCACCGTGCTGGGCCGCCGCTTCATGTTCCCGGCGCGGGAATGGTCCGCCATCGATCCCATCGCCGCGCTGGGTGGCGACATTCCGGATGACATCCCCGAGGAGGAAGTGCGCGCCTATCTCCTGGAGCAGCGCGGGCTCATCCTCATGGACGCCGGCCTGGACCGCATTCCGCCACGCGTGCTGCCCACCGCCCATTCCGGGGGGCTTCTGGCCGCCGGAAAACTGAATCCCAACATCCAGTCCTTCGAAGACGTGAAAATGGGCATGCAGTTGACCGGCATCATCATCAACATCACCAAGTTCGGCGCTTTCGTGAACATCGGTCTCTCCCAGGAAGCGCTCGTGCACGTGAGCGAACTGTCGGACAATTTCATCACCGACCCGTTCGAAGCCGTATCCCTGGGCCAGCAGGTGAAGGCCACGGTGGTGGCCATCGACAACGAAAAGCGCCGCATTTCCCTGTCCCTGCGCAGCAATCCGAAACCGGTGGAGCCCCGCAAGCCGCGGGAGGAGGCGCCCCGGCGTCCCAAGGTTCCGCTGGATGATCGTCCTTCCTCGCCCACCACGCGTTCCCAGGCGCTACGGGACCTGGAAAACCTCTTCAAGAAATGATGGAGATGCCCGTGAAAATCCTGCTGGGTATCACCGGCGGCATCGCAGCCTACAAGACGCCCGAACTGGTGCGGCTCTTCCGGAAGAATGGGGCCGAGGTGAAAGTCGCCTGCACGCGGCATGCGCTGGAACTGGTCGCCCGGGCAGCGCTGGAAACAGTCAGTTCCCATCCGGTCTACAGCGAAATGTTCCTGAACCGGACGCACGAGCGGGTGGAGCACATCGAACTCGCCCAATGGCCCGATGCAGTGGTCGTGGCGCCCGCCACCGCCAACATCATGGCCAAGATGGCCCATGGCCTGGCCGACGATCTGCTCAGCACGCTGCTTCTGGCTACGCCTGCCCCCGTGTGGATTGCACCCGGCATGAACACGCACATGTGGAATCACCCGGCGACCCAGGCCAACCTGAGAATCCTGCAGGAACGCGGCGTGCGCGTGGTGGGGCCCGAAAGCGGAGAACTGGCCTGCCGGACATCCGGCATGGGACGCATGAGCGAACCCGGCGCCATTCTGGATGCCGTCCTGTCCGGACTGCAGCCGGGCGGTCCCTGGCGGGGACGCACCGTGCTGGTGTCGGCCGGCGCCACGCGCGAATACATCGACCCCGTGCGCTTCATCAGCAATCCGTCCACCGGACGCATGGGAGCCGCCATCGCGACGGCCGCGCACCGGCTGGGGGCACGCGTCGTCCTCGTGCACGGACACATGGAAATCCCCGTTCCGCCAGGGGTGATGGCCGTGGAGGCGATTTCGGCCGAATCCATGCGCCAGGCCCTCCTCCAGTTCGCCGGGGAAGCCGACGTCATCATCATGACGGCCGCGGTGGGCGATTTTCGGCCCCAAACGCCAGCCACCGCGAAAATCAAGAAGGAAACGCTTGGCGAAACCTGGTCGCTTCCGCTCGTGCGCACCTGCGACATCCTGCGGGAGTTGGGAATGCTGCGCAAAAACTCAGGAAAGTCCCGTCCCTTCCTGGTCGGATTCGCTGCGGAGACCGCCATGGGCGATCCGCAGCGCCTGCGGGAACTGGCGTTCGCCAAACTGGCCGCCAAGGGGGTCGATGCGCTCTTCGCCAACGACGTGTCGCTTCCCGGCGCCGGCTTTTCCGTTCCCACGAATGAAGGAATCCTCGTGTTTTCCGACCGGACGGAGCATGCCATCCCGGCCGCCGGCAAGGATCAGGTGGCGCTGGAACTGCTCTCCGCGCTGGCTTCCCGGTTCTCCTCCCCGCCGTCCCCGGAAGACACCGTGGTTTCCGGCTCGCCCGCCCCCCGCGCGTAGCGCCGCAGCAGCCACACGCCGATCCCCAGCAGAACCAGGGATCCCCACTGGGCCGGCGTCAAATAGAGATAGCGGCGGTCGATGACCCGCAGAAAATCGAAGAAGAAACGGATGGGCGCATAGGAAACGAACACGACGCCGGTGGTGAAGCCGGGCCGCCAGGGCCAGCGGCGATGGCTTATGTACAGGATGGCCAGCATCACGAACGTATAGAGGAATTCAAACAATCCCAGATCGAAGCGGCCAGGCAGATGATGGATATTGTAGATTTGGTCGGGGTCGTTGATGGGCCAGCGCACGGAAAACCAGGAATCCGTGAAACGCCCGGGATGATCGTGCGCCACGGTGCATCCCAGCCGCCCGAACACCCAGGCGTGCAGGCCGCCATAGAGCAGGATGTCCGTGGACACCCAGAAATCGAGCCGCTTGCGGACGGCAAACCAGGCCGCCGCCGCCAGTAGTCCCAGCAGGCCGCCAAACGAGGCGATTCCATCCCATACACGCAGCAGGACCAGGGGGTCTTTCAG
Organism: uncultured Kofleriaceae bacterium; assembly: GCA_964516435.1. Taxonomy (GTDB): domain Bacteria; phylum Myxococcota_A; class Polyangia; order HGW-17; family HGW-17; genus HGW-17. The sequence goes on from CAZEZP010000063.1 coordinate 8,760, forward strand.
GATGCGCTCCGGCTGGTAGGCCAGGATTTCGAACCAGTGCGCCCCCAGGAAGATGGCGATGGCGGTCACGGTGACCAGGTTGGCCACCGTCAGAGGATTGAGTCCCAGTTCCTCGCCCCTGCGCTGCACGAAATACATGCCCGTGAACAGGGCGATGGCCACCAGGACCCCGAAGGGGTGGATGGTGAACGGCCCCCACTGGAGGGGTGGAATCGAGATGTATGGAAAAATGGGTGCCAGCGCAGGAGTCAAAAAGAGGGAAATGGACATGTTCACCTGATTTCTAGTCGGGCGGCGCCACGGAAGTCACCCATCGCGCATACGAGACGATGACCTCGTACGGCGGGTAGTCCATGGGCTGGCCCAGAAGCACGATGCGGTTGGAAGAAGCCTTGTAATTGAAGCCCGACGTCTTCGAGCGGTAGATGGCCTCATAATGGGTCTGCTGCGGATTGGCGGGATTCTTGCGCTCGATGCCCACCGCCAGGGACACGGGGATGGGGGTGTGGCGCAGGACGATGGGGGAAGCAGCACCCGCCATATCCTCGATCATGATCTGCATGGTCGTGGTCAGATCCGCCTGGCACAGCGACGCCATGATTCCGCCCGTGCGCTGGATCAGTTCCTGATAGCCATGCGGCGCCGTGGAATTGCCGTTGTCGCCCTCCTGGCACTCCTGCGGGTCCGAATCCAGGATGTGCAGGCCATATGCCGTGACCTGGTTCTGCTCGGCCCACTGCACCCAGGGTTCCACGAGCGGATCGCAGAAGACGGGATCCCACGCCGCATCGCTCAGGTCACCCATGCAGCGGTACACCTGATCGCATTCGGGCCGGTGGTTCCACATGCCGTCGGAATACGACTGGCAGCGCAGCATCAACTGCGTGTTGGTCATGACGCTCATGCAGCCGGTCATGTCGGTGGCGGCGCACCCGCCGAAGAAGTGGCATTCGCTGGCGCCCCACGGCGCGGAACTGTTGCAGTAGTCCGCGCTCTGGTCCACCTCGTTGGCCACCTCGTCGGAGAGGAAGAACACGATGCGGGCCGCATCCGGACGGTATTTCTGCGTAGAATCCTGCTGCGGGGGCAGGTGGCGCTCCACGGCCTTCTGCATCTGGGTGAGACCGAACTCGGCGCCGCCGTCGGCCGTCTGGGCGCCGGCCGGATCGCCAACACACTCGCGAAAGCGCACGTCATCGCCCGGATTCCCGGAAGACAGCCAGTAGTCTCCCGACTGATTCGTGCCCGTGCAACAGGAACCGTCGTTGTCCTTGGTCATGTCCACCACGCACATACGCCAGGACAGTCCCAGGATAGAGGCAAGTTGCAAAAAAGTATTGGAAGCATTGGCCAGCCGGTCCTGATCGTCCGTCATGGAGCCGGAATCATCCACCACCCATACGATATCCGCCACGGGCGCCCGGTACAGGTAGGATTCGCACTCGTTCTCCGTGGTGTCCGAAACGGAGGCGATGCAGGCGCCGGACCCGGCATCGGACACGTGGAAATCCACGTGCTCGCGGCTCTGCCAGTCGCTGTAGGCCGCCACCGCTCCCATCACGAGGGTCTTCTCGGCCGTATCCCGCTGCACCATGAGGTTGACCACGAAATTGTTGGCCGAATTCGTGAACGGAGCATTGATGGGATTGGGAAAATCCGCCAGGTTGCGGTTGAGCAGCGCCGCGATGATGCGGTTGCGGATAATGCCCGGATTGGTGGCCGCCGACACGCTCATGGAGAGCGTCACGTTGACGATCTGATCCTTGAGCGCATGGCTTTGCATGTAGGTGCCGCCGGAAAGCGTGGTGACATTGCCCAGCGCCCGCAGGGCCACGATGATGTCGGACACCTCGCGCATCAGCAAGGCGTCGCTGGGTGCGCGGGACACCACGAAGCCGGACGTGGCATGGTCCGGATCGGTCATGTCGAAGCCCGCGGCGCCTTCCACCGGCGTGGGATTGGCCGGATCCATATGGGAATACACGGCCTCCTGCTCGATGGCCACCCGGAACAGGTTGCCCACATGGTTCTGGTACTGCACCGGCCGGCGGCCCTGGCCGGCTTCCGTGCTGGCATTGCACACGAAGGTGCCTTCCTGCCCGTCGGGAATGCTGTCGCCATCGGTGTCCGGCACCTTGGGATCGGTCTCGCCGCCCAGGCATTCCGCGTTGATGCAGATGGATTTTCCCGGATGGCAGTAGCTTTCCGGATCCACGCAGGTTCCCGTGCACACGATGGGATCGTCCTCGCAGGTCCCCAACTTCCCGTCCCCGTTGCGGTCCTCGTCCCCGTCCATCACGCCGTCGTTGTCCGAATCCGTGTCCACGTAGTCGGGCTGGCCGTCGCCATCCGAATCCACGGGATTGGCATTGATGTCCGGGGAACCCTTCTCGACGGCATCCGGAACGCCATCGTTGTCCGAATCCAGGTCGATATGGTTGGGAATGCCGTCATGATCCGAATCCAGGTTGCATTCGCAGCCTTCATGGCCGTTGGAAATGCCGTCGTGATCATCATCGGCGAGCGTGCTGCACTCGTGCGTCTTGGTGGCGCACAACTCCGTGGTGTGATTGTTGGTGGCGTTGTTGGTCTGGTTGTTGAATCCCTGCTTTTTGCCGCCATCATCGCAGGCGGCGAGGACCCAAGCGAACAGCGGGAGCACGAGAAGGAATGGCGTTCGAATCTGCATCGTACATGCCTCCGGGAGAGTGTTGGCCCGCCGGCAGTATACCCAATCCCGGAAAATGTGCATCCCGAAAAAAGCGTATGTTATTGAAGTTCACGGAGCGGGAATGGACTCATTCCTCTTCGAACTGGGCATCCACCACGGAATCGCCCGGCCGGCCGCCCGATGAAGAAGAAGATCCGGAAGAAGAAGACCCGCCGGCAGCCTCGTACATGGCCTTGGACATGTCCTGAGCCGCCCTGTTGAGCGTATCGTAGGCGGCCTTGAGCTCCTCGGTGCTGTTGGAGTCGAGCTTCTTCTTCGCCTCCGCGATGGCATTCTCCACAGCCAGTTTCTTGTCGGCCGGAATCTTGTCCGCGTTCTCACTGATGAGCCGCTCGAGGTTGAAGATCAATCCATCGAGTTTGTTCTTCGCCTCCACCATCTCGCGATGCCGGCGGTCTTCGGCTTCATGGGCCTCGGCGTCCTTGACCATCTTTTCGATATCCGCCTCCGTCAGGCCGGAAGACGCCGTGATGGTGATGTGCTGCTTGCGGCCCGTGGCCTTGTCCACGGCCGACACGTTGAGGATGCCGTTGGCGTCCAGATCGAAGGTCACCTCGATCTGCGGCACGCCGCGCGGCGCCGGCGGAATCCCGTCGAGATTGAACTTGCCCAGCGTGCGGTTGTCGCGCGCCATGGGCCGCTCGCCCTGCAGCACGTGCACCTCCACGGAGGGCTGGTTGTCGGACGCCGTGGAGAACACCTCGCTCTTGCGCGTGGGAATGGTGGTGTTGCGCGGAATGAGCACCGTCATCACACCGCCCAGGGTCTCGATGCCCAGGCTCAGTGGCGTCACGTCCAGAAGCAGGATGTCCTTGACCTCGCCGGAGAGCACGCCGGCCTGCACGGCCGCGCCCAGGGCCACCACCTCGTCCGGATTCACGCCCTTGTGCGGCTCGCGCCCGAAGAATTCGCGCACCTTCTGCTGCACCAGCGGAATGCGCGTGGAGCCGCCCACCAGGATGACCTCGTCGATGTCCTTGGGCGACTTCTTGGCGTCGGCCAGCGCCTTCTTGCACGGTTCGATGGTGCGCTCCACGATGGGCAGGATCATCTGCTCCAGTTGGCTGCGGCGCAGTTTCACCTGCAGGTGCTTGGGCCCCGAGGCGTCCATGGTCAAAAACGGCAGGTGAATCTCCGTCTCCTGCATGGACGACAGTTCGATCTTGGCCTTCTCCGCCGCATCCTTGAGCCGCTGCAGCACCATCTTGTCGCGGCTCACGTCGATGCCGGTATCCTTCTTGAACTCGGAAATCAGCCATTCGATGACGACGCGGTCGATGTCGTCGCCGCCCAGGTGCGTGTCGCCGTTGGTGGAGATGACCTCCACGACGTTCTCGCCGATCTCCAGGATGGAGATGTCGAACGTGCCGCCGCCGAAGTCGTACACCGCCACGACCTGCTCCTTCCCCTTGTCCAGGCCATACGCCAGCGCCGCCGCCGTGGGCTCGTTGACGATGCGCTTGACTTCCAGCCCGGCAATGCGGCCGGCATCCTTGGTGGCCTGGCGCTGGGAATCGTTGAAGTAGGCCGGCACCGTGATGACGGCTTCGGTCACCGGCTCGCCCAGGTAGTCCTCGGCGGCCTTCTTGAGCTTCATCAGGATGCGCGCCGAGATTTCGGGCGGCGCGTATTCCTTGCCGCGCAGCGACACGCGCACGTCCCCGTTGGGGGCTCGGGTCACCTTGTACGGCACGCGCTCGATCTCACGGGCGGCCTCGTCATAGCGCATCCCCATGAAGCGCTTGATCGAGTACACCGTGTTTTCGGGGTTGGTGATGGCCTGGCGCTTGGCAATCTGACCCACGAGCACCTCACCCTTTTCGTCGATGGCCACCACCGACGGCGTGGTGCGGCCCCCTTCCTCGTTCTCGATGACTCTCGGTTCCTTGCCATCCATGATGGCGACGACAGAGTTGGTGGTTCCCAGATCGATTCCGATGATCTTTCCCATTTTCATGCCTCCGGCTGATACGAAAACGTGCGCCGGCGCGGGGATTCGGAATTCCCGGAACGTCCGGCTGGGCGTGAAAGTAAGCACGACACCCGCAGTGTCAATTCCCGCCCTGAAAAATCCCTGAAAAACATCCGGGCATCACGATTCTTCGCCCGCGCACCCCAGGTACATCCCGCAGTTGGAGCCGATTTCGTTCTCGGCCAGTTCGCCGATGCTCAGGATGCACTCGTAGCCGGCCGCGCGGCAGGCATCGACGATCCAGCCCGCGCTTTCGGGCCTTTGCGGATCGAAGGCGCTTTCGAGGCCGTTTTCCGCGCTGCTGACCGTGGGATTCACCGGCGTCACCTTGAGCAGGAAGCGTTCCGGCGGAAAATGCGGCAGCAGTTCCGCAGGCTCGAAAGGCACACCGCGCGAGAGGGCAAAGTTCAGTGTAATCTTGCGGTCGCCTGGCTCGAACCAGGCGCGGCCGTATTCCCCCATTTCCGCGAACGTCCACGTGCGCGCGGGAATCAACTGCCGGCGGACGGCCTCGCGGGTGGTGTGCAGGGAAAACTGCAACTGGAACCGCTCTCCGAATCCCATGCGGCGCTTGATGCGCAGGAGATCCTCGAAAAACGCCCCGCAGGAGGCGGGCGCGATGGTGGAGATGGAAGGATGGAAACCGGGCGCATGGAAGCGCTCGGGAACGGCTTCGATGACGCGCGTCACGTCCCGATTGAACGCCGGATCCCCCATGCGCGCGAACTGGATCTTCCACTTGGGCACCGGCACCGCGCCATCGGGGAAGCGACGGCGCACCAGGAAATCGATCTGGGCGAGCATCTCCTGCGCCGACACCGGCCCCGCGTAGCGCTCCCGGCCCGCGTCGCAGAAGGGGCAGCGCACAGGGCAGCCGCGTGAAACCGATACGATGTTGACCCACTTCTGCGTCCAGTGGAAAGGTGGCTGCACGCTCTCGACCATTTCCACGCGCGCCCCGTCGGGCAGTCGCGCCACGAACACGGATGCGAGATCCGGATCGCTACGCTCGTACAGGATGCGCAGGCCGGTTTCGCCGGATTCGGGTGGAGAAGGCATCGAAACGGGCATCGATGGACTGTGTCGCGTCGTCATGCGCACGGAACATACGGATGCGGCCGGCTCCTGGCAAGACGGAAAAACCGGGGCCGCGCAAAAAGCGGATTCAAGGCTCCTGTTTCTCGTCTCCCGGCCGCACGTTGCGGTAGTTGTCGTCCGGCGGCGGCGCGGGCGGATGCTCCCGGATCTCGATGGGCTTCATGTCCGCATCCTTCTTCTCCGGCTCCTCCGGCGGCGGCAACTGCACGTCCCGGCGGTGCGGGTCGGCCGCCGGCCCGCTCACCACCTTCTCGCGGGCGCAGGATGCGGACCCGATGACCGCGGCCGCCATCAATCCCGCGGCCGCCAGCCGGCGCACGGGAGAAGACCGCCCTCCGGCATCCAGGAATTCGGGTTCGTGCACCTTCTGCGCCGGCCCGTGCACATGCAGCCGGTAGCAGAAGCCCGGAATCACGATATGATCGCCATCGAGCACCATCACGGGCTTTTCCACGGGCACGTCCACATGGCGCCCGGCCCGGTGGACCTGCGCCCAGCCCGCCGCATCCGCCGGCCGCCAGAAAGCCAGGCGGTCATCGGACGACACCCACAGGCATCCAGCGCTTCCCTCTTCCCGCGGCCCCAGATGCACCGTGCCATCCAGGCGAAGCGAGAGGACATGATTTTCAGCGCCCGAGAGCGCCACGCAGCGGATGTAGCGGAGATCCTCGGAGGATGGCTGCACGTTTTCCAGACACAGCGCGATGGGATGAGGCATGGCGTCCTTCCTTTCCGTTCAGGGAACGAGGCACGCCCAGCAAAGCACGAAACGCCCGGCGTGGCAAGCGTTCATTTTCCCATGAACGGATAGGCGAAATCGGTCGGGGGAACGAATGTTTCCTTGATGTTGCGCGGCGAGGTCCAGCGCAGCAGGTTGAACGGACTTCCGGCCTTGTCGTTGGTGCCCGACCCGCGCGCGCCACCGAAAGGCTGCAGTCCCACCACCGCGCCCGTGGGCTTGTCGTTGATGTACAGGTTGCCGGCCGCGTGGCGCAGCACGCTCACAGCCCGCTCCACGGCTGCGCGATCCCTGGCGAACACCGCCCCCGTGAGCCCGTACGGGCTCGTTTCATCGCACAGGCGCAGCGTTTCCTCGAATTTCCCGTCCGGGTACACGTGCACGGACAGGATGGGGCCGAAAAACTCCTCCTGCATCCAGAAGGAGCGCGGATCCTCCACCTCGAGGACCGTGGGCTCCACGAACCAGCCCGTCTTCCCGTCCGCGTTCCCGCCAAACGCCAGGCGCACTCCCGCCTCCGACCGGGCGCGCGCCTGCAGTCCCGAAAGCTTCTCGAACGCGGCCCGGTCGATGACGGCGTTCATGAAATGCGAAAAATCCCGTACATCGCCCAGCGTCACGCGCGACAGTTGCGCCGTGAGCGCCCCGCGCAGGCGCCCCCAGACGGAAGCCGGCACGTAGGCGCGCGAGGCCGCCGAACACTTCTGCCCCTGGTATTCGAAAGCGCCGCGCACCAGGGCCGTGGCCGTTTCCTCCACGCCGGCGCTCTCGTGCACGAACACGAAATCCTTGCCGCCGGTTTCCCCCACCAGCCGCGGATAGGAGCGATAGCGCTCCAGGTTGGCTGCCACCTGCCGCCACAGCGTGTTGAAGGTGCCGTTGGAGCCCGTGAAATGCAGCCCCGCGAATGCCGGATGCGAGAGAGCCACGCGGCCGATGCGCGCACCCGGAGCGGGCACGAACTGCAGCACGCCCGGCGGCATGCCGGCCTCCTGGAAGATGCGCATGAGATGATAGTTGCTCAGCAGGGCCGTGGTAGCCGGCTTCCAGACGACCGTGTTTCCCATGAGAATGGGGGAATTGGAGAGATTGCTGGCAATCGACGTGAAATTGAAGGGCGAAATGGCCAGGACGAACCCCTCCAGCGGCCGGTAGTCCATGACGTTGATCTGCCCCGGAGCCGCCACGGGCTGCCACGAGTGGATCTGCGAGGCGAACGCCGCATTGAAACGCAGAAAATCCACCACCTCCGCGACCGCATCTATTTCCGCCTGGTGCACGTTCTTGCCCTGGCCCAGCATGGTGGCGGCCAGCATCCGGGCGCGATACCGGCCGGCGATGAGTTCGGCCGCGCGCAACTGGATCGCGGCCCGCCGGGCCAGCGGCAGTTCGGCCCACGCCGCCTGCGCGCGCACGGCTCCTTCGCAGGCCGCAGCGATCTCCACCTCGCCGGCCTGATGGCAGCGGGCCAGCACGTGCCCGTGCTCGGTGGGCATGCGCACTTCCACGATCTCGCCGGTGTACACGTCCCTCCCATCCACGATGACCGGAATTTCCACCACGTCGTCGTACTGGCGCGCCAGTTCGGTCTCCAGTTGCTTCCGTTCGGGAGAGCCGGGGGCGAAGTCGAGTACGGGTTCGTGACGCGGCAGTGAAAAGGAAAAAATGGAATCGTTCATGGCATTCCTCCTCAAAAAGGGCTGGCCGGCAATGGGCATCGGCCTTTCCGATGAAATCTAGCGCTGGCCTTTCATGAAATAAAATGATACTTTTTCATCAAAATGATGAATTTAGTTCATCATTTATCTGGAACTGCACCCCCGGAGGTCTCATGGACATCGACTGGAACCGTCTGCACGCATTCTGGGTGGCCGCCCGCAGCGACACGCTCGCACAGGCGGCCGGCCGCCTGCACGTGAGTCCGTCGGCCGTCAGCCACGCGCTGCGCAAACTCGAGGAGGAACTGGGGGTGGCGCTCATGGTCCCTTCCGGGCGCCGACTGGAGCCGAGCCCGGCCGGCCGGCGGCTCCTTTCCCTCTGCGACCAGGCTTTCGGGCAACTCGCCGACATCCGGCGGGTCCTGCACACGGATGCGGCCGAGGATCTGGTCCTCGGCTGCACGGTGGAGTTCGGCACCCAGGTGCTGGTGCGCAAACTGGCGCCGTTCATCCGTGAGCACCCGGAAATCCGCCTGCACTTCCATTTCCACAACGACCTGGCCGCGCCCCTGCTCGCGCGCGAGGTGGACCTGGCCGTGGACTGCCGGGAACACCTGCATCCGCGCCTGGAAGTCACCGAACTCTTCCGGGAACGCTACACCGTCGTGGCGACGCCGCGACTCGTCCAGATGCACGGTGTGAACTCCCCGGCCGACCTTGAGCGGGTTCCCCTGCTCTCCCTGGACCCGCGCGGGGAATGGTGGGACCGCTTCTTCTCCGTGCTTGCGCGCGAGAAACGCCCGGCGCCGGCGGCATTCCTCACGTACACGCACCTGCGCGGCATGATCGGGGCGGCCTGCGAAGGCATCGGGGCGGCCCTGGTGCCGCGCTACGCCGTCACGGGAGAACTGGCGGCCGGCCGCCTGGTGGCCCTGTTTCCCGATGTGCCCATCCCGGATGACCACTTCCGCATCTACCAGTTCGAAACGATGGCCAGGCGCCCCGCCAACCGCCTGCTCACGCAGTGGCTCACGACGCTGACGCTGCCGGAATACGCCGACGCCATCGCTCCGTCTGGCTCGGATATCCTATGAGCCGTGCCTAGACCATCAATTTACGGGGAGGAAATCATGAATTACGAACAAATCGAGGGGTGAAGTCCGGATTCCCCCTGTTTTCAGGGCTCCTGCATCTCGATGTCCACGGCGGCCGGAACGGAATCCGGCGGCACGTCCCGGCAGGTGCGCGCCAGGGGCGTGGTAGAGACGCCCGTGTCGTCCTCGGCGCACAGGGAAAAGCCGGCGCCGGCCTGGTCGAGAATCCCGGGCATGGCCTCGATGGCATAGCTTCCGCCGGTCCCGGAACGCACACACAGGGAGTTCCCGCCGACCTGCGCGCAGACCGAGAGCCCTTCCAGGCCGGATCCCTGATGCGTCACGCGGCCGGAAGCGAGCCGGCCCTCGGTCTCCACCGGACCATAGGCGCAGGCGATGAGGAAAGTTCCCCCCGCCCCGCACACGGAACGCAGCAGACGCAGCCAGTTTCGTATCATGGCGCAGCCTCCCTTCACGAACCGGTTCAGAACGAGGAGTGCCCGATGAACTCCCGCAGGATGGAGTTCGGGGGCACGAGTTGCTTGGAAATGGGCATGACCAGCCGGAAAAAGCGCAGCAGGCGGTACGCCTCCACGAAGGCTTCGTCGTCGGGACTCACCTCCAGGAGCGCCCGCTCGCAGACCGACTTGAGCACGCCCGGCTCGTACACCAGCGCGCTGTTGAACATCACGTCGGCCTTCTCCTGGAACGGGAAGATGTGCTTGAGCTCGCCCTTGCGCACCGAGGGCCAGCGCCGGATGGTCTCGGCCGCGCTGTAGCCCCGGAAGTTGCGGTCGCGCACGATGCGCCGGATCAGGCGCGAATCGGACGTGAAGATGCGGTTGTGATCGTCGATGCACAGTTGCGTCAGCGCACTGATGTAGATCTTGTACTTGCGGTGCGCCAGGATGCCCTGCGTGAGCCGGTCGTTGAGGCCGTGGATGCCCTCGATGATGAGGATCTGGTCCTTTTCCAGTTTGCAGGGCGTCCAGCGGTCGCGGGGAAGTTTTCCGCCCAGTTTGAAATCGAACACCGGGACCAGCGCCGGCTCGTGGTCCAGCAGTTTCACGAGCACGTCGTTGAACAGTTCCAGATCGATCGCATCGATGCTCTCGAAATCGTAGTCGCCGTTCTCGTCGCGCGGCGTCTGCTCGCGCTCCACGAAGAAGTTGTCCATCTCGATGGTCACGGGCTTGATGCCCAGCACCTGCAACTGGATGCCCAGCCGCTTGGAGAAGGTGGTCTTGCCCGAAGACGAGGGCCCGGCGATGAGCACCAGTTGCACGTCGGGCCGGCGGGCGGCGATGGCGTCCGCGATCATGGCGATCTTCTTCTCGTGCAGCCCCTCCGCCACCTGCACCACCGTCTTGATGTCGCCGTGCAGGGCGGCCTCGTTGAGTTGGCCCAGGTTCTCGATGCCCAGCATCCGGTTCCAGGCGCGGGTTTCCGTGTAGGTCTGGAACAGGCGCGGCAACTGGGCGATCTTCCCGGTGATGGACTTGGCGCCCCGCGAAGGCAGGCGCAACACCATTCCCGGCCAGTAGGGCGCGATCTCGAATGTGTCGATGTAGCGCGTGGATGGCGCGTAAGGTTCATGGAACAGGTCGAACACGCTGGCGCAGCGCACGATGCGCACCTGGGGCTCCCAGTGGATGCGCAGCAGGTTGACCTTCTCGGGCTGGTTCACTTCCATGAGCATCCGCTTGACGTCGGAAACGGAGAGGCTCTCGATGACGAACGGGTGATCTTCCTGGCAGATGCGCCGCATCTCCGCGTCGATCCGGGCGATGAGATCCTTGGATACCCCGCCTTCGGGCAGTCCCGTGAGGTTGTACAGGTAGCCGTCCTGGATGCTCTGCCCCACCACCAGTTTGGTTCCCGGCGGGCACACGCGCTTGACGGCTTCCAGCAGCATCAGGCTGGCGCTGCGCCGGTACACCGACGCGCCGAAGCGGTCCGCCACGGTGATGGGCTGCACGCGGCAGTCCGAACGCAGGGGGAATGTGAGCCCGTACGTGCGGTTCTCCACGATGGCCGCGATGGCATCCTTGCGCTCCTCCGGCGGCAGGTGGCGCTCGAACAGTTGCAGCACGGTCGTTCCCCAGGGGACGTCCACGGCCTGTCCCTTGAGTTGGATCCGAAGGAGTCGTTCCTTGTCGGTGCGGTCGGTCATGGCTGTTTCTCCGTATCCGGGGTTTTCCCGTGCAATTCTTTCTGGATGTCCATCATGGCCTTGTCCATGCAGGCGCGAAGCGCGGCGCAATCCTCGCCGGGATGCTGGCGGACGCAGTTTTCCATGGCTTCCCACCGGCGCCGGTCGGATTCGCCGCGCCGGGAAGAGCATCCTCCCACGCAGGCCGAAAGCGCGGCCGCGCTGGTCTCCTTCTGGTGCACCCTGCGGTTGCAGAACGCCAGATGGCTGCACAGGGAGGGGCACGTCACTTCCTCGCCGGGCGCCAATGCCTTCACCTGCGTGTTTTCCGGCAGTTTCGGAACCCGGACGTCATCGGGCGGCGCCTTCTTCGCCTCGCCCGGCGCATGCGGCGTATCCGCCTGCGGAATTTCCACGGATTCGGGCTCTTTCGCCTTGCGCTGGCAGGCCGATGCCAGCATCACGAAAGCCGACAATGCGAGAAATGAAAACGACTCGATTTTCTTCATGATTTCATGCCCACTCCAGTTTTCCGGCTCCCCGGGCGAATCCATCGAAAGGAACCGGCCGCCTGCGGCGCAGCGCGATCAGTCCATCCAATGCACCACAACCTGCGGTTTTTTTCCAGTCTCGGCTTTGAAAAACCGCTTCACTGCGAAATCCAGCGTCCTTTCGGGCTCCTGCATGCCCTCCCGCGACAACGCCTCCAGGATGGCCGCCGCCGCTTCCCGCTCCCACACGGCATGCCGGGTCTCGTCCCCCACGCCCGCCAGGGTGATTTTCAGGTCCACGGCGCCGCGGCGGGCGAGACGCGCCGTGATGAACACCACGCCCGATGCGGCCGCCTTCTTCCGGAACCGCAGGGATTCCGGCCCCAGCGGACTGTCGCCCGGATTCTCCAGATGCAGCACCGCATCGATGGGGCATTCCTCCTGACGCCAGGTCACGCCGTCCCAGACGGCCCTGAATCCATCGGGGACCACGAAGGACTCGGCGATTCCCGCCGCCAGCGCCGCGTCGCGCGCCAGTTCCAGATGGAGCCGGGAGCCATGCACGGGGATCACGTTTCGGGGCGCCAGTTCCGAGAACAGCCGGTGCAGTTCCGCACGCGAGCCGTGGCCCGAGACGTGGGTGGGCGCATCCTCCGAATGCCACAGCACGCGGACGCCCGCGGCGGCCAGGCGGTCCATCACCCGCCCCACGGCGCGTTCCCGGCCGGGAATGACCGACGCCGAGAAGACCACTGTATCGGAGGGCTGCGGCCGGATGGCCTGGTGGGTATCGGCCGAGAAGCGGTCCAGCGCCGATGCCATCTCCCCCTGGGAACCCGTGATGAAGAACATCTGCCGGTCCGGCGGCAACTCGCACACCTTGTCCAGCGTGGTGAGGTTGGCCTCCGGAAGCAGGTCCTCCCCGCGGGCGACATCGAGATAGCGTTCCATGGATCGTCCCAGGGGCGCCGCCTGCCGGCCGAATTTCGCGCCGATGCGCAGGAAGTGGCGAACCCGCTCGATGTGGGAGGAGAACAGCGTCACGAACAGGCGGCCCTCCACCCGGGCCATCAATTCCTCGATGGGAACCGACAGGGTCTCCTCGGGCGGGGAATCCAGGGGCGTGCAGGCGCCCGTGGAGTCGGCCAGCATCAGAAAAGGCAGGCGGCCCTGCAGATGCATCCGGATTTCCTCCACGAGATCCAGGGAAGCCGGCACATGCAGGAAATCGCGATGCCAGGGAGCCGGCGGCGCCAGTTTGAAGTCCCCCGTGTGCACCACGGGACCGACCGGAAAATCCAGCACCAGCGCCAGCGATTGCGGGATGGAATGCGTCACCGCCACGGGCATGCAGGGAATTCCGCCGGGCAGTTCCACCCGCTTTCCCGGAACGAGTTCCACCATCGGACTCGCCCGGCGCACGGACGGCGGCAGTTGCGCCACCCGCTCGGCGATCAGCCGCAGGGTGAAGCGGGTCCCGTATACGGGCGCAGGCGCGTGCGCCAGCGCGTGATGCACGGCCCCCACGTGGTCTTCATGGCCATGCGTGAGCACGTAGGCGCCAGGCGCGGGCAACTGCTCCCACACGTCCGGATGGGGCACCATGCAGGAAACATCGAAAGCCGGATTGTCCGGAAACTGGGAGCCGCAATCCACCACGAGCGCGGCTCCGCCCTGTTCCAGCATCATGCAGTTGCGGCCGAATTCGCCGCAGCCGCCGACCATGTACAGCGAAAAGGGTGTCGAAGCGTTCATTCGGGCAGCCGTTTCCCCAGCGCCAGCAGTTCTTCCCGGCGCTGGTGCAGCAGAAGGCGCAGGCGGGGCGAGACGAAGACGTCCTCGAAGTCGAACAGGCACAGGGCATCCAGATACAACTGCCAGCGCTCCTCCGGCGTGGCCTTGCGGTCCACGAAGAGCACGTATCGGCCTTCCACGCGGCACAGCCCGCCCTTGCGCGGCATCAACGCGCGGATGGTCTCCACCCGGACCTCGATGCCCCGGTTCGCCGCCAGCGCCTCCATTTCCTGCAACTGGGATTCCTTCGCGTGGGACTTCATCGGCCTTCCGGCGGGAGGGAACCTTTTTCCAGGTCCAGGATGGTGGCATTCCCCACGTAGTTGCGGGTCTCGAAATGCGTGAGGTTTCCAATTTTTTTGACGATCTCGGACATGCGCTCAGCCTCCCTCGCGATGGTGCGGATGCCGCGCTCCAGTTTCTCGGGTGGCAAGTTGGGTTTCTGCAGCAGTTCCGCATAGCCCAGGATGGACATCAGCGGCTGGTTGAGCTCGTGAGCCATGGTCCCCGCCAGGCTCGAGAGCATGGCCTGCTTCTCCGTGTCCTCCAGTTTCTTCTGGTACTCGATGATCGCGGCCTCCATGGCCTTGCGGTCGCGCAGATCGGAAAAATAGGCCACCACGGCATCCCGCCCCGGCTGGTATTCGGGAACGAGGAAAGCATTGAGCACTACCGGAGCTTCCTGGTTTCCGGCCACCCGGACGTCCACGCTGAGTTGATCCACCCGGCGCGTGGTTTTCCCCTCCTCGGAAGTCAGGAGTCTTTCGATCGTCTCCCAACTGGCGGCATCGGTGAACAGATCCGGAAAACGCAATTTCCCCAGCACGCCGGAAGCCTCGTAGCCGAAGAGTTTCTCCGCGGCCGGACTGAACAGGAACAGCGTTCCGCCGAGTTCGCCGGCCACGATGGCCACGGAGGAATTGCGCACGAGTTGGGAGAGGAAGTCGGAGGTGTAGGAGAGTTGCTTCTGCACCAGGCGGGTCTCGGTCACATCCCAGCAGCGCAGCACGATGAGCCCCTCTTCGGCCAGCATCCGCGTCCGGTCGATGCGCAGGATGACGGATTCCTGGCTCAGGGTGATGCACTCCACCTCGAATGCGGAATCAGGCTCCAGGATCCGCTCCTGGAAGGCTTCGGCGTCGTGCGGGGAGACCAGATCGAACACGCTGCGCCCGAAGAGGGAGGATGCCGCGTATCCGAGAATGTTTTCCAGGATGCGGTTGAGAAAGACGATTTTGAGGTGATGGTCGAGGATCAGGATGCCGTCTGTGGAATTCTCGAACAGTTCCCGGTTCCCCTTGATGATGCCCATCACCCGGTTTTCCTTGCGTCCCGCAGCCGGATTGGTGCGTTCACGCAACTGCGAGAGGAACAGCGTATCGCGCAGGAACAACTGGCACAGCCGGCAGACGGTCTCCAGGTCGAAATCGGGGCGCGCGTCCCGTTCCGCGAACATCACCAGCACCAGATCGGCCCCGTGTCCCGGCAGGGTGCCCATGTATCCGTGCAGGACCGGATCCTCGCAGAAGATGTCCAGTTCCATGGCCGAAGCCATTTCGCGAACGGTCGCGGAATCGTCCAGCCGGAACGAGCCGTTCTCTTCCGGTAGCGGCAAGCCCACCGGCAACCCCTGGATGTTCTGCAACTGGGACGTGCCCAGGAGCGTGGCATGGGTGGCGTCGGACTGCCGGATCAGGAGCGCGAAGCCACCGGCCTGGATGGAAAATTCCAGGTACTGCAGCACCTGGAAGAGACTTTCCTCCATGGAGGGCGTCAACAGCAGCCGGATGATTTCCTTGTAGAAAGAATCCTCGGTCATGATGGACGTGCGCCTCGAAACCGGCGGTGGCCGGCGGGTGGAAAACCGATGCGAAATGCGGCAAGGTGCAGCGTGCCCAGGAAATCCATCAGGTCCGCCCGCCTACTGGATGGAAGCCGTGGCCATGGAATGGATCCGCACCGTGATGGCCCCGGCCGGTACGGGATCGCCGGCCGAAAACTGGACGGCGCCGTACACGAAGAAATAGAACGGCACGTCGGGCCGCTGGCAGTAGCGGGTGAGCGCCTCCTGGCCGCCGGCGGTGAGCGCGAGATCATAGACGCCGACCCCATGCACGGGGATGGACGGCAGCGTGCCGATCAGTTCCACGTCCGAACGCAACTGGCCCTGATCGTCGAAGAGAGAGGTAGCTGTCTGCGGTGCCACGTACAGTTGCAGCGGTGGCAGCGGAAAATTGAGCGTGTTGGCGGTGACTTCCATCTGGATGTACTTGAATTTCACCGTCACCTGGTCCTGGGACCCCACCACGGCCAATTCCTCCACCTCGTCCTTCAGGCGCACGATTTCGCTCTGCAGGGCGTATTCCACGCGGGCCGCGCAGTGACCCGCATCACAGAAGAACGCGGCGCCGTCCGGGCAGGGATTGGCCGGGCATTCGATGGAGGGCAGCGGGCCGCTCCAGGAGAGCCCGAACTGGGCCGTATCCACCGTGAACGTCTTCTGCGGCAGGTGGAAGTTGAAGTCGTCCACGTCGGAACTGATGAAATTGCAGGAAACGAGCATAAGCGGCAATGAAAGCAAAAGGAACAGGTAATTTTTCATGATGTCCTCCTCTCCCCCCGAACGCCCTACCATAGCACACGAAGGGGGATTTTTCACGGTTTCATTTCGATGAGTCGGCCTCGAGCAGGGATTCCATGTCCCTGCGCAGGGTGGAGGCCTTCGTCACTCCCGTGTGGGGCCTGCGGGCCGTTCCTTGTGCGTCCACCCACAGCAGGTGGGGAACCGCATCGAGCCTGTAGGGGCCCTCGAGTGCGGCGTACTGCCTGGAAACCGTGAGGTCGTCCCAGCAGATGCGCACGTTGGGATGGCTCATGAGCGGCACGGCCTCGGCGGCCGCGGCTACGCCCCCATCGGCATGGATGGCGTAGATGGCCACCCGCTGCGGGTCGATGGAATCGGCCAGCGCATGGATCTCCGGTATTTCCTGGCGGCAGTACGGGCAGGAAGACAGCCAGAACACCAGTAGCACCAGTCTGGGCTTCTGGGCCGCCAGATCGCAGGGTTCCTCTCCATCTGACGGGAGCACGAACAGGGGGGCCTGCGGTGGCGGAATCTCGCTGCAGGCGGCCGCCAGCAGGAGCGCGAATGCCAAGAAAACGAACCTCACGCGGCTCACGGCGTCACCTCAGGATGCCCGATTGCTGCACCTCGGCACGCAGGATGTCCACGCTGCGGTACCCGGAAGCCGAACGCCGGATGATGCCGTTGCGGTCGATGAAGACCACGTGGGGCACGCCCTCGGGGCGGTGCGGCGGCGAAAGCGCCTTGTACGCCTTCGTGGCCGTTCCGTCGTCGAGGCAGACCGGATAGCGCGAACCCTGCACCAGTTGCGCCACGCGTTCGGCCGCCTTCTCGCCGCCGCCCGTGTGCACGGAAAGGATGTCGACCTCCTTGCCCAGGGATTCGGCCAGTTTCTCCATTTCGGGGATCAGGCGCCGGCAATGGGGACAGTACTGGCTCCAGAATTCCAGCACCACCGGCCGGCCGCGGTGCGCCGACAACTGGCAGGTGCCGCCGCCGAGCGCCGGAATGGTGAAGTCGGGCGCCTCCACGAAGCGCGGCATGGCCATCACCAGCGGATACACGAAAAGCACGCCGGCGATGACGGCATGGGAAACCACGAGCGCCGCCCCGGCCACGCCCGGCATCTTCAGGGCCGGCGCAGGCCGCGGCGCGCGAAGGAAGACCATCAGCAGGGCCACGTTCGCGAAGGACTCGGCCAGGGCGACGATCTGCGGAATGGACAGCACGGGCAGGGGATAAAAAGCCACTTTCGGGGCGATGAGCGGAATCCCCTGGAGAATGACGCGCATGAAAACCGCCGGGAACCAGGTCATGAAGGCCAGCCGGGATTTCTGGCGAGCGTTGAGCCCCTGCCCCATCACCTGCCAGAAAGCGATGAAGAAGGCGATGGGCAGCAGGTCGTTGACGAGCAGTTCCATTCCAAGCGCCCGAAGTTCCGCCATGGCGGCGGCATTTCCGATGCGCACGGCCTCCACCACGCCGGCGATGGGCCAGAGGTAACTGGTGCAGGCCAGCAGAAGCGCCAGGAACAGCCACTCCCCGGCCGGGGAAACGTCTGGATTCTCCCGCATGTGCACGACGCGGTGGCCCGTGGGCAGAAAGGAAAAGAATATACGTTCGAAGAACTTCATGCATGCCTCCATGCCACGAAAAACGGCGAAGCCCACCTTATCCCGATTGCGCATCTTTGCAACCGTGTTCTGCAATGCCGGTGGAAACGATGATGCGACCGTCCGGCTTCATGCCTGGAGCCGTCCGCTACTTCCGACGCGCCCGCCTTCCGCCGGCGGCCATGCCGCCGTCGCCCGGTTTTCCTCCATCCTCGCCGCCAGTCTGCAACTGGCCGCCGCCGAAAATCCCGCTATCGAGATGAATCGTCCACTCAGAACATGTACCCGTTGGCGGGCAATTCGCACAGGACCGGAATTCCCGAGTTCGCCACCGTCGCATCCCCCAGTTCGCCGTGGGCATTGTAGCCCCAGCACCACAGGTGATGCTCGTTGGACAGCGCGCATGTATGCATGCCGCCGGCGTGAAGGGAAACGAATCGTTCATCGTGGATCACGCTCACCATGGTCTTGGCGTTGATGGTAGAAGTATTGCCCAGTTGGCCATACGCGTTGTATCCGAAGCACACGGGGTTTTCACCGTTGTTCATGAAGCACGTGTGCGATCCGAACGTGGTGAGACCAGAAGCTTCCACCTGTCCGTACACCTGCACGGGCGTGGTGCGGGACGTGAAGGTGTTGTCCCCCAGTTGCCCGTAATTGTTGGCGCCCCAGCAGTACGCCAACTTGTTGGAGAGGACGGCGCACGTGTGGGCGCTTCCGCAGGCCACTTCCACGGCGTCGGCCAAGCCGCTCACGCCCGAGGGCGAAAGGGCGTTGGCGGTCGTGCCATTGCCCAGTTGGCCATTGGCGTTGTAACCCCAGCAGGCCACGGCCCCGTTGGAATTGCGCACGCAATTGTGCTTGAACGACGATGACAGGTGGGTGGATGCCACCAGTCCCGTAGCCCGCACGGGGACCGGCGAACCCGTCGTGGTGCCGTTGCCAAGTTGCCCTGCGTCGTTGGCGCCCCAGCAATACACCGTGAAATCGTTCGTGAGCAGGCAGGTGTGCTGCCAGCCCAGTCCCAGCGATTTTGCATTGGTGAAGGTTCCGGCCCGTACGGGGACCGGCGAGCCCGTCGTGCTGCCGTCGCCCAGTTGCCCGCTTTCATTGCGGCCCCAGCACCATACCGTATTGTCGTTTCTGATGGCGCAGGTATGCCAGAATCCAGCCCGGATTTCCCGGATATCCGCCAGTGCGACCACCCGGGGGACGAGACTTCCCTCGGTTGTGCCGTCGCCCAGTTGCCCGAAAGCGTTGTCGCCCCAGCAGACGGCGCGCCCCGTGCTCAGCAGCGCGCACGTGTGCCAATAGCCCGGACTCACGGCCCGGATGGACTGCAGTTCGTTGCACACTACCTCGGACGCCTGTACTTCCGTGTCCTCCAGTTGGCCATTGGCATTCAGATCCAGCCCCGTTTCCACCCGCATGCCGCCCCACGCGCAGGTTTCTCCCATGCCGATAGAAGAAAAACGGTTCAAGGCATTGAGTGCATTGCACACCGGAGCCGAAGCGGTCACCTCGCCGTCGTCCAGGATGCCATTGCGATTGGTGTCCAGACCGCTCTGCACGCGGATTCCGCCCTGCGGGCACTCGGCCCCGGGAGCCAGCGGAGAAATCTTCATCAGGGAGTTGAAGCCGTTGGCGCCATCTGCGCCGTCGCGTCCATCCCGGCCGTCCACACCGTCGCGCCCGTCCACGCCATCCCGGCCGTCCACACCGTCGCGCCCGTCCACGCCATCCACACCATTGATCCCATTGCATACGTACGCCGTTCCGGCCACTTCCGCGGCCTCGAGAACGCCGTCCGCGTCGCCGTCGAACCCGTAGCGCACCGCCAGGCCACCCGCCGGGCAGTTGACGCCCTCCGGTTCCGGCACCACATCCACCAACTGGGAAGATCCTCCCTGAGCCGGAGCGTCCCGGCACACGAGTTTCGTGGCGGTGATCTCGGCCTCGTTCAGAAATCCATCGCCGTTCGTGTCATATCCCCACACATAGCGGTAGCCGCCCCAGGGGCATTCCGTGCCGGCGGCCACGTCCCGGACGTCGAAAAACAGCGGCGCCGCATCGCGCCCGTCCAGCCCGTCACGCCCGTTGGCGCCGTCCACGCCGTCGCGTCCATCCGCGCCGTCTTCTCCGCTGCACAGGGCCTGCAGCATCTCCACTTCGGAGGCATCCAGTTGCCCGTTGCGGTTTTCATCCAGACCCGTCATCACGACGACCCCGCCGCCGGGGCACTGCTCCGAGGACGCGGGCGCCAGGCGTACGAGGGAATCGATGCCGTTCACGCCATCACGGCCTTCGCAGGCGGACAAAGCCAACAAACAAAAACAAATTGAATACAAAAAGCCTACTTTTCTCATTCCTTTCTCCTTGTTTGCCTACAGCATTTGCTGTTTAGGGAAAATTTGGACCGCTCAATACCGTTTTTGAAACGGTTGTCAAGCCAAAACGACCCGATTTTCGAAAAAAATGAAAAAAAGTTTCAGAGAAGGTCTAGCGGAAATGCCACAGCAGGCCCAGCGCGCAGCAGGTCACGGCGGCCGCGATCCACCAGCGCCAGACGCCCAGATGCGCCCAGCCGGCCCGCAGCGCCGCGAGCCAGACCACCCGTTGTACGACGGGAAACCGTGGGAAGGAGAACCGGCTTTCCTCCGGCCACAAAAGGCGAAGTTCACCAGGCCAGGAACCAGGATCCGGCCGGCCGTTGCGGGATCGCGCGCATGCGGAGGCGAAAAATTCACGCAGCGGCCCGGGAAGCGCGGCATGCGCCCGCCACGCGCGGGAGGGACCGTCATCGAGCACCCATTGCGTGTACAGGGCGGCATCGTCCGCCGCGAAAATCTCCACGCCCTCGGGACGGGACGCCGCCAGAAGCGTCGAGGCGACGGCATACAGGCTCGAGCGGGGATCGAAAGACACCGGGGACTCTTCGCCCAGGTGGATTTCGGGAGCCGGAAAACGCCATTGGGGACGGCAGGGCGGCCCCGTGAAGAGGCGGCGGGAAGAAAAGGAGATCCACGCCAGCGCATGCGCCGCCGCCGCCGTCAGAATCTCGGCGTCCTCCACCCGCGCGGGGCCATTCCAGCCCCGCAGGCAGACTGGCGCCGGTTCCACGAGCCGCACGAACTCACCGCTTGCGCGGCCACTGTCCGGCGAGCCGGTGGGCCAGTTTGTAGAGACCGAAAGCAATCTGTGCATTCTCCACGAACACGTTCGGCCCGTGCGGGATTTCCGCGGCCGTGAAATTGTAGATGGCATGCACCCCGGCCGAGATGAGCCGATGCGCCACTTCCAGCGCCGCATCGTCCGGGGTGGTGATGAGCGCGATATCCACGGGTTCTTCCTTCAGGCACACCTCGAGATCGTCGAGCGGACGGACCACGTGCCCTCCCGCCCTTTCACCGATGACTGCGGGATTGACGTCGAAAATCCACTGCACGCAGAAATTGTGGCACTCCGTGCCGTGATAGTCGGTCAGGGCCCGTCCCATGCGCCCGAAGCCCACGATAGCCAGGCGGTACTGCATGTTGAGTCCCAGGATCTTCTCCACGGCGTCGATGAGGGATTCGATGTTGTATCCGTAGCGGGCCCGCCCGAACACGCCGAAGTAGGAGAGGTCCTTGCGGATCTGCGTATCCTTGATGCGCAGGCTCTCGCCGAGCATCTGGCTGGACACCTGGGTCAGCCCCGCGGTCTTGAAACGGTACAACTGCATCAGGTACCGGGGCATGCGCTCCATGGTGGCAGGCGGAATGTTCAGATACATTTCACGATTGGAGGAGGGACTCACGGCAACCTCGCCCCGTCCCGCTCAGGGACGCAAGAATGGGTACAATTGGTGCATCGCGCGAAGCGACCACGCCAGCATAGCGCAATCTCCCTCCATTGAAAAGAGAATCGTGTTTTTTTTCACTTCCAGTTTTGCCCTGGGCAGCACTTCGAAAAACTTCTGTCCGGGTGGGTCCGCCTGCAAAAAACGTGCGCGTTCGTTGACGGCCAGCATCCACCAGTAGTGCGCGGCGTCGGCCGCATTCCGAAAATCCCCGGATTTCGCCGCGCTGGCCTCGACCTCGATGCGCCCACCGGCCACCCCCAGGCGCAATTCCCCGATTCCCAGCGAAGCCAGTTTCGGGTGCGCTTCCCAGAACGGTGCCATGCGAGGATGGGACAGCAGCACCACCAGGCGGGAACCCTCCCCCTGGAGCGTCTTCTCCTCGAGTCTTCCGGAGGGGGTGAAATCCTCCCGCACATACCAGCAGCGCCCCTGGTCCTCGATGCAGCGGGAACGGCCCTCCCAGGCGTTACCCCGGTCGTCCCAGAAGGCGGCATCGAACCGGTCGTCCGCGCCCACGAACAACGCCACGCCCACCGGACGCGAGCGAAGTTTTCCCACGTCGAGTCCCCAGCCCGACATCGCCGCGGCGACATCCTCCGGCTGCAGCAGGCCGAACCCCACCGCATCCGAAAACACCCGCAGTTTCCGTTCGGCCGGCGGCGCAGGCGGGGGCGGCGCTTCCTTCTTTTTTTCCGTTTCCTTCATTTCCTTCGGGGACGCGCCCTCCACGGGCTTCCTGTCACGGCCGCACGACGCCATGGCGAAAGAAATCGAGATCGCCCACACTGCACGCATCCAGTTTCTCGTCATGCCATTTTCCTTCCCTTCCATCCTGCCGATCCTGGAAGGGGCTCCACTGTAGCGCGAAGCGGCCATGTCCGCAAAAAGACGGCATGGCGCCCGCGCACGTTTTTGCTGGAAAAAAATGACGAAAAGCCTATATATGGGGCAGCTTCGCACGCCCCTTCCGGCGGACGACGCCCGAGGTGAGTTCCATGAAGACGTACGATTTTTCCGCAATCGAGAAGAAATGGCAGGAAATCTGGAACCGGCGGCAGGTGTTCAAGGCCGCCGCGGACCCGGCCCGCCCCAAGTACTACGTACTGGAAATGTTTCCTTATCCTTCGGGGAAACTCCACATGGGCCACGTGCGCAACTACAGCATCGGCGACGTGGTGGCCCGCATCAAGCGCGCCACGGGGTTCAACGTGCTCTATCCCATGGGCTGGGACGCCTTCGGGCTGCCGGCCGAGAATGCGGCCATCAAGGCGCACGTGCATCCGGCCGAATGGACCTACTCCAACATCCGCCAGATGCGCGCCCAACTCAAGGCGCTGGGCTATTCCTACGACTGGGAACGGGAAATCGCGACCTGCCACCCCGAATATTACCGCTGGGAGCAGAAGGTGTTCCTGGAGATGATGGACCGCGGCCTGGCCTACCGCAAGAGCTCGTTTGTGAACTGGTGTCCGTCGTGCCAGACGGTGCTGGCCAACGAGCAGGTCGAGGACGGCGCCTGCTGGCGCTGCGGCGACACGGTCGTCCAGCGCGAACTCGTGCAGTGGTTCCTGCGGATCACGGCCTATGCCCAGAGCCTGCTCGACGACCTCGCCCGGCTCGAGGGGCACTGGCCGGAGAAGGTCATCACCATGCAGCGCAACTGGATTGGCCGCTCCGAGGGCGCCCGCGTGCGCTTCCCGCTGGAGAAACCCGTGGACGGCACGACGGAAATCGAGGTGTTCACCACCCGGCCGGATACGCTCTGGGGCGTTACGTTCATGAGCCTCGCCGCCGAGCATCCCCTGGCCGAGAAACTGGCCGCCGGCACGGGCCGCGAGGCGGAAGTGTCCGCCTTCGTCAACCGCGTGCGCTCCGAGGACCGCATCAAGCGCACCAGCGACGACTATGAAAAGGAAGGCGTCTTCACGGGAGCCTACGTCATCAATCCGGTCAACGGGCGTCGCGTTCCTGTGTACATCGCCAACTTCGTGCTCATGGACTACGGCACGGGCGCGGTCATGGCCGTGCCGGCGCACGACCAGCGCGACTTCGACTTCGCGAAGAAGTACGGGCTTCCCATCGAGGTGGTCATCCGGCGCGAAGACACGCCCGCCGATGGTTCCCTCCTGACGGCGGCCATGGTGGAGCCCGGCGTGATGGTCAACTCCGGCCCCATGGACGGCTCGCCTTCCGAGGAAGGCAAGGCCAGGGTCATCGCTCATCTGGAACAGAACGGCTGGGGCGGCCCCGCCGTGCACTTCCGCCTGCGCGACTGGGGCATCTCGCGCCAGCGCTACTGGGGCGCGCCCATTCCCGTGATCCACTGCCCCTCCTGTGGCATCGTGAAGGTGCCGGAGAAGGATCTGCCCGTGCGCCTGCCCGACGACGTGGACTGGGCCTCGTATGAAGGCGGATCCCCCCTGGAAGCGCATCCCACCTGGAAGCACGTGTCCTGCCCGGCCTGCGGTGGCCCGGCCCGGCGCGACTGCGACACCATGGACACCTTCATGGAGAGTTCCTGGTATTTCCTGCGCTACACCAGCCCGCGCTGCGAAACCGGCCCGTTCGATCCGGCCGCGGTGGATTACTTCGCGCCCGTGGACCAGTACATCGGCGGCGTGGAGCATGCCGTGATGCACCTGCTCTATGCCCGCTTCTTCACCAAGGTGCTGCGGGACCTGGGCTACGTGAAGATCGACGAGCCCTTCGCGAACCTGCTCACCCAGGGCATGGTCACCATGCCGACCGCTCGCTGCACCGAACACGACTGGCTCTTCCCGCACGAGGTCACGCCCGAGGGCAACTGCGTGCACTGCCAGAAGCCCGTGAAAATCGGACGCGTGGAAAAAATGTCCAAGTCCAAGAAGAACGTGGTGGATCCGCAGACCTACATCGATCGCTACGGCGCCGACACGGTCCGCTTCTTCGTGCTCTCCGACTCTCCGCCGGAACGCGATCTGGAATGGAGCGACAACGCCGTGGAGGGTTCCCACAAATTCCTGCAGCGCGTGTACCGCACGGTGCAGGAGGCGGCCGCCTGGCGCACAGCGGAGAAGCCCGCGGCCTGCGGCATCCTCAAGACCGCGCACCGGGCCGTAAAGAAAGTCACCCAGGACGTGGAGCGCTTCCACTTCAACACGGCGCTGGCGGAAATCCGCGTGCTGTTCAACGAACTGGCGGCGTTTTCGCCCGCCACCGACGCCGAGCGTGCCGCCGGCCACGAAGCCGCATCCCTGGGCGTGCGCCTCCTGGCGCCGTTCGCCCCGCATCTGTGCGAGGAGTGCTGGCAGGATCTGGGCCATGACACACTGCTGGCGCTCACTCCCTGGCCCGTGCACGACGAATCGCTCATCACGGAGGAGACCTTCCAGTTGGTCGTGCAGATCAACGGCAAGGTGCGCGACCGCATTTTCGTCCCCACGAACGCATCCGAGGATCTCGTGCGCGAACTCGTGCTCGCGGCCCCGAAGGTGAAAGAATTCATCGGCGGCAAGGAAGTCAAGAAATTCGTGTACGTTCCCGGCCGGCTGGCCAACGTGGTGGCCGGCTGACATGGTCGTCGTGACCGCCGCCATCGTGTTCGACGGCTCCGGACGTGTACTCGCGGGGCGCCGGCCCGCCGGCAAGAAACTGGGCGGCATGTGGGAGTTTCCGGGCGGCAAGGTGGATCCCGGCGAAACCCCCGAAGAAGCACTCGTCCGCGAACTGCGCGAGGAACTGGGGGTCGCCTCGCGCGTGGGAAGATGGCTCGCGGAAACGACCCATCGCTACGATTTCGGGGAGATCCGCCTTCTGGCGTATGAAACCTTCCTCGATTCTGTGGATTTTCAGAAGAACGCCCATGACGAACTGCGCTGGGTGTCCCTGCAGGACCTGGAATCCCTCGACCTGACCCCCGCGGACCGCCCGCTTTTGCCGGCCATCCGCCAAGCGGCCGAACGCTTCACCAAATGAGTTTTACACCGGCAGTTCCGAGAGAATCACCACGCAGGGACCTCTGAGCACGATGCGGGAACCCACCGGTTCCAGCGGCCCCTCGAGACGGATGGAGGGACGGGAGAAGAGGTCCGACGTATCCAGCACGAGCCCCCAGGAAACGTCGGATGGCAGGAAGAATTCCACTTCGACGGGTTCCGCGCAGAAGAGGAATTCCATGCGCCGCACGAAGCGCCCCGGCCCCGCCGTGTGCCCCAGCCGCATGCCCAGGATGCGCAGCGGCGAGTCCCAGTCGATTTCCTCCGGGGAGGAAGGGCCGTGCCAGACCACGTCGGGAATGCCGTCCGGCCCCGGTTTCCCGGTAAAGAACGCGGTGCGCCGCAGCGCCGGGCACTGCCTGCGCAAGCGGATCAGGTCCCGCGTGAATTCGTGCAGGTACACGGCCTCGGCCTTGTCCCGCGGGTGATGGTGATCCACGCCGCCGGTATCGGGATCGAGCAGGTCCCAATGGAACCAGTTGGTCGGGTTGTCCTGGCAGTAGGCGTTGTTGTTGCCCTCCTGCGTCTTGCCGATCTCGTCCCCCATCGAAATCATGGGGACGCCCTGCGAGCAGAACAGCGTGGCCAGCAGGTTCTTCATCTGGACCAGCCGCAAATTGCGGATGGGTGCATACGTGGTGGGACCCTCCACCCCATGGTTGAAGGAGTGGTTCACGTTCTCGCCGTCCTCGTTGTTCTCCCCGTTGGCATCGTTGTGCTTGTGGTTGTACGAGACGAGATCGCGCAGCGTGAAGCCATCGTGGCAGGTGATGAAATTGATGCCGTGGCGCGGCCCGCGGGGGCCGTAGAGATCCGAGGAACCCGCCAGCCGGGTGGCCAGTTCGCTGATGCGCGCCTGACCGGTGAGCCAGAAGCGGCGCACATCGTCGCGGAAGCGTCCGTTCCACTCGGACCAGGAGGTACCGGGAAAGGAGCCCACCTGATAGGCCCCGCCGGCATCCCACGCCTCGGCAATCAGTTTCACCCCGCGCAGGATGGGATCCTCCGCGATGCGCTCCACGAGGGGCGGACGATCCATGAGCGTGCCGTCCTGGTCACGCCCGAGAATGCTCGCCAGATCGAAGCGGAATCCGTCCACCCGCATCTCCACCACCCAGTAGCGCAGCACGTCGAGGATGAATTCGCGCACGAACGGATGATTGCAGTTGAAGGTGTTGCCGCAGCCGCTGTAATTCTTGTACTTCGATTTATCCTCGTCCAGCAGGTAGTAGATGCGGTTGTCCAGGCCGCGAAACGACAGCGTGGGGCCGGATTCGTCGCCCTCGGCCGTGTGGTTGAACACGATGTCCAGGATGACCTCCATCCCGTACCGGTGGCAGGCGTCGATGAAGCGCTTGCATTCGCGCACCTCGCAGCCGGGCGCCCGGCGCGTGCCGTATTCCGGGTGCACCGCCACGAACGCCAGCGTGGAATAGCCCCAGTAGTTCACCAGCCGCTCGCCGTTGACGGGGTTGATGTGCACGTTTTCGTGCGGCGCGAAGGCCTGGATGGGAAGCAATTCGATGGCGCTCACTCCCAGGTCGCGCAGGTAGGGAAGCTTTTCAATGAAAGCATCGAAGGTGCCACGGAATTGGGTGCGGGAGCTGGGGTCCTTCGTGAATCCCGCCAGGTGCGCTTCATAGATGACGGTGTCCTCCCAGGGAATTCGCAGAAACCGGTTGTCCTTCCAGGGATGGGCATCGTCGAGCACCAGCGAGCGGGGCGCATCGAACGGGCATTCATGGCGGAAACCCGCCACGTTCCAGTCGTAATCGCCCACGATGGCGCGGGCATACGGGTCCACGAGAATTTTAGATCCATCGAAGCGGTGGCCATTCTCCGGTTCGAAGGGGCCGTCGGCCTGCCAGGCGTACACCTGCCCCTGCCCGATCCCTTCCACGAACACGGACCAGACATCGCCGAACCTATGCATTTCCGGCACCAGTTCGATCACACGGTCCGGCGCCGGAGCGTTCTCGTGGGGAAACAGCAGCAGGCGCACCGCCGTGGCGTGGCGGGAAAAGAGCGAGAAGCGCACGCCGTTGTGCCGCACGGAAATTCCCAATGGCATGGGGCGGGCCCGGCGGATTCGGATGCTTCCGCCGGATTTGCGCCGGGGTTCCTTCAGATTTCCGGATGCCTTCGTGCCCAAGATCACCTCCACGGGAGGAAGAGATTACAGGAAAACCCTCTTTCGATGCCAGTTTTTGAATTCATCTGGCCCGGTACCGAAATGCATGCTACAAACCTTTCCGTCGGGAGGAAACCCATGCGCATGCATCTTCCATTCTCTGCCATCCTCTTCGCATCGCTCCTGCTCGCCGCATCCTGCAATCCAGGGGGCGGCGGCCAGAACACGGGCTTCAATTCCGGAAACAATCAGGCGAACAACACCAACAACAATCTGCCCAACGATCACGATGGCGACGGCTACCAGCCGGAGGACGGCGACTGCGACGACAACAACAATGCCGTGCATCCGTTCGCCCCCGAGATCTGTGGAGACGGCCTCGACAACAACTGCAACGGCAAGCGCGACATCGAGGAGCCGGACATGGACGGCGACGGCGTCACGGTATGCGATGGGGACTGCAACGACTACGACAAGCGTATCGCCCCCACCAACATCGAGATGATGGGAGACAGCCTCGACAACAACTGCAACGGCGTCATCGACGAGCCCGAGCATCTGTGCGACTGCGCGCGCGACGAAACCACCCTGCAACTGTCCAACGTCGGCCCCAACGCCTCGCTGGGCGACGCGCTGGGCCTGTGCAACTCTTCCTGGCACGCCTCCGCCGTGGAGATCTCGGGCGCCCGGCAGTGGGCCATCATCAGTTACGACCCCGAAGGGCGCACCCCCAATGCCAACGGCTGGGGCGCCCTGCGGCCGATTCCTCCGAGAAAAGTGGATCCGGAAGATCCGGATTTGCCCGTGGGATGCCAAATGATTGCACTCTTCACGGGGATTGCGTTCAATCCCCAGCCCCAGGTGGACGAAACGGCGTCCGATCTCGGCCAGACCTGCCAGGATCCGGTCTCCATGATCGCCAACGCGGAAGCCGACGACCAGCCGGCCGAATGCCATGACATGACCCAGGTGAAACTGCGCCTGCGCGTGCCCGCCAATGCCGAGGGGATCGCCTTCGACTTCGTGTTCCTGTCCACGGAATATCCCGAGTGGGTGGGCTCCGAATTCAACGACACGTTCTACGCGATGCTGCGCGACGAGACGACCAACGGCCCGCGCAACAACATTTCTTTCGATACCCGCAACAAGGCCATCACCGTCAACAACGATTTCTTCAGTCCGGGAGCGCTCGATCTGACCGGCACCGGCTACGAGGGATCGGATGCCTCCTCCACGCCCTGGCTCACCACGCGCGCGCCCGTCGAACCCGGCTCCATCATCGAAATCATCTTCTCCATCCACGACGAAGGCGACGGCATCCTCGACTCGGCGGTGGTCATCGACAACTTCCGCTGGGTCAAGAAGGTCGACGAAGTCATCACCATCCCGTAGGACGGGAAAAAAGCTCATGGCACAGTCCCCTAGCCTGCAGGCGCAGGCCGTGGGCGGCCAGCCAGCGTTCCAGCAGGCGCATGAGGCCGGCGGCATCGGGCAAGGGTGCCTGTGCCTCGTGCAGCGCCTGCGTCCAGGCGGGATTCCATGCGGGAAGTTCGCCGGGAGGTGCGCACGCCGGGCACACGACGCCGCCCGCGCCGGCATGGAACCGCCAGTTTCCCACGGGAGAAGCCTGGCAGCGCACGCAGGCGTCCACCTGCGGAACGATGCCGGCCAGGCGAAAAACGCCCATCTCGAAGACATACCAGTCCCGCCACGCGGGAGTTTCCGGATGGCCCAGGCGCGCCAGGAAGGTTTCCATCCAATCGAACAATTCGGGAACCGGTTCCTCCGGCGGGCAGAACTCGCGCACCAGTTCCGTGGCATACTGCCCCGCCACCATGCGCGACGCAGAGGCCAGCAACCGGGGATGCCCCGTTGCGATTTCCATTTCTTCCAGCGTCCAGAGGGAGGAGCGCCCGGGCGGCCGCACCCGGCCCCGGTACAGGATGCAGGGCGCGAAACCACCCTGGAAACGCCGGCGGCTCTTGCGCGCGCCACGGGCGAAGGCATCGATGCGTCCTTTTTCGCGGGTCAGCAGGGACACCACGAGATCGCTCTCTCCTGTTTGCACCCTGCGCACCACGAAAGCCGATACATCCAGCGAATCCGATCGCATGCCAAACACCTTTTTTGCAGTCAAATCCTTACATCCTTCCGCCAAACCACTGTCTGGTCCGAAAAGATGCCCCCCTTGCGCAATGTGAACGGACCTCCCCGCACTTTTCAAGGAAACCATTGATTGAACCAAATCGTCCAGATCTGATGCGGATCCCGCGATGCCGAACTACCAACTTTGACGAACTTTGTCAAGAACGGGCCTCGAGTTGCGGCAGCAGTTGCACCGCCTTCTGCGTGGTGTTCAAAGCCGCGTGCGCATAGAGCGAAGTCATCTCCAGCGTCGAATGCCCCAGCACCTGCGCCACCACCACCAGATCCACCCCGTTCTGCAGCAGCCAGGAAGCGCACGTGTGCCGCAGGAGATGCGGATGCACGCTTCGCGAAATCCCCGCCTTCTTGCCCGCCTGCTGCAGGCGGAAGTGCAGTCTGCAGACCTTCAGGGGGAACACCCGGTCATCCGGATGGGCATTGGCCGGGCGCAGTTTCTCGAGCACCGCGCGCGCCGCCGGCGCCAGCGGCACCAGCCGCGATTTCCCCGTCTTCGTGCCCTCCTGCAGC
>CAZEZP010000064.1:0-10343 GCA_964516435.1 uncultured Kofleriaceae bacterium
GGATGGGCGTGGCGCTCATGACCAGCAGATGCGGCCGCTCTCCCGATGCTCCCTTGGCGGCCAGGCGTGCGCGCTGCCCCACGCCGAAGCGGTGCTGCTCGTCGACCACGACCAGTCCCAGGTTCGCGAACGCGATGCGCCCCGGCAGCATGCTGTGCATGCCCACTAGCAGCTGGATGCGCCCGGCTTCAAAAAGCGTCAGGATGGATGCGCGGTCCCCGGGGGGCGTAGCCCCGGTGAGCAATGCGCACTGCCAGACTAAAAGCGCGCAACCGGCAGCGCAGGTGCGGCCCCTCCCCGGAGGCGCCCTTGGCGGCCAGGCGTGCGCGCTGCTCCACGCCGAAGCGGTGCTGCTCGTCGACCACGACCAGTCCCAGGTCCGCGAACGCGATGCGCTCCTGCAGCAGGCTGTGCGTGCCCACGAGCATCTGGATGCGCCCGGCTTCCACAAGCGCCAGGATGGATTCGCGGGCCCCGGCGGGCGTATCCGCGGTGAGCAATGCGCACTGCCAGCCGAAATGCGCGCACCAGGAAGCGAGGGTGCGGTGCAGTTGCTCGGCCAGGATGGTGGTGGGCGCCATGACGGCGGCCTGCCGGCCCAGGGCGAGCACGTGCGCCGCCGCCAGGAAGGCCACGGCCGTCTTGCCCGAACCCACGTCTCCCTGCAGCAGGCGCCGCATGGGGCGGCCCGTGGCCATGTCGGAAAGGATTTCGCCGACCGCGCGCCGCTGCGCGCCCGTGAGGGAAAACGGAAACGCCCTGGCGAACTCCTCCACGCGATCTTCCGGCACCCGGCATGCCTCTTCCTGCAGCCCCACGCCGCCGCGCAGGCCGATGGCGCACTGCAACTGGAAAACTTCCTCGAACAGGAGACGCTTTTGCGCCGGATGCGTTCCGTTTTCCAGGGACTGCAGATCTCCGGCAGAGATGTCCGCCGGCGGGCGGTGGATGTATCGCAGGGCGGCTGAAAGCGGCCACAGGCCGTAGCGCGCTTCCAGATCGGGCGGCAGCGTGGGAGATTCGGGCACGAGTTCCAGTGCCTGCCCTATGAAACGGTTCAGCATGCCTTCCCCCACGCCTTCGACCGGGGCATGGATCACCCGGATCCCGTCCGGTGGGTCGGCCGAAATCCGGGGATGCACCAACTGGCGGCGGCTGGCGTGGAAATGGGGCTCTCCCACGGCATGCAGGAGATTTCCCGGCCGGAGGAGGGCGAACAGGGCCGGCACCGTGGAAAACCACATCAGGTGCATCGTGCCGGTCTCGTCATGCGTCTGCACGAAGCATTTGCGGCCCATGCGGCTTATGCGGTCCACCATGAGGACGAACCGCTGCGTGCGGTTCTCCTCGGCCAGAGCCACGGGCGTGACGGTACGCAAATCCAGGTAGTGGCGCGGAAGCAGGAAGAGCAGATCCGCCAATGTCCGGATGCCGGCATCCTCCAGAGCCCTGGCGGTGGCGGGGCCGCAGCCCTTCAGGCAGGTCACCGGAGCGGCCCACAGTTCCCGCCAGTTCTGCGGCCGGAACGGGGATGACTTGGAGGCGGCCGGCCTGGTGGCGGTTTCGGCGCGCAAAAGTCCCATGTCCCACAGGCGCAGTCCGCGTGCCGCCCAGCGCTTTCGTTCCGCGAGCGAAAGCGTTTCCAGTTCCGAAACCCAGGCGCGCGCCGCTTCGTCCAGGGGCCGGATGCGCTTGAGATCTTCCTGCAGGAGGCCCTGTCTTTCCCCCGACGGGTCCATGGAAAATTCGAACAGGCGTTGGCGGAAAGAACTATCCATCGAAGCGTGTGTACATCAGAGGCAGGCCCGAGTCCACGGGGCGGATCGCAAAGGCCAGCGAAAAGAGGACTCTGGCGCGGTGTGGCTCATTTGGCCACGTCGCACTTGGCTTGGAAGAGCAGGCGCAGCAGTTTGCAGGCGCCATCGGGAGAGGCCGTCACGGTGATCCGGGGGCCTGCGCCGATTTCCCGCACCGAGACGGCTTCGCGCAGGATTTGCCCCTTGCGCTGCGGGGAATTCACGCCCACCCAGAAATGGTCGATGCCGCGCGCGGCGAACAACGGATCGCCGCCGTTTCCGGTGGGAGACGGCGCATCGTGCTGCAGGATGCGGCCATTGTCCTGCAGGGCGCCGATGCGGCCGAAGGTGAGCACGCCGGATTTCCCCGGCGCATCGGGGGCGTGCGCGCAGATGATGGAATCGCCGGGAGAAACCGGGTCCCGCCCGAAGGGGGCCGAGCGGAAGTCGACGTCCGCCAGCAGCGCCGCCGGCCGGGTGCGCAGGACGGCCAGATCCAGGTCGGTCTGCACGTCCAGGTCGGTGACCTCCAGTTCGCGTCCGTTGTGGGTGACGGCCTGGATGCGCCATGATTTCACGTCGATGGCGCCGCTGGCCGTTTCACTGCGTGAAAGTCCCTCCAGGCCCAGGCATTGCCGGCTGGTGACGATCACGAGGGAACCGGCGGATTCCTCGCGGATCACCCCCGAGCAGCGCCAGGAGCCGGTGTCGTCCTTCATGACGTCCTCTTCCACCCAGGATCCCTGCACCGTCACCACGGTTTTTGGCAGATCCTTCGCCTCGATGTTGGGTTTGGGCGGCTCGGGCGGCCGTTCGGGCGCGGCGGCGGCATCCCTGGCGGGATCGGGCGCGGCGTTCGGCTTGCGTCCGGCGCAGGAGCCGCACGAGAGGAAGAGCCAGGACAAAAGGAGGGCGAAAGTGCGGTACGGCATGGAAAATCGCTCCCGATGCGTCCGCGGCGGGCGCCGGAACGAGGCCCGCGCGCAGGCGGATCCCGCGTCATTCGATGATCGAATCCTCGTCCACGATGATGCGCGTGTCCGAGTGGCCCGATATGCCGGGCAGGATTTGCCACGGATGGCCGCTGTGGTTGATGTTGCCGCGAATGATGGATTTTTCGATGATCAGCGTGCCGTCGTGGTTGTTGCTCACGAAGAATATGGCCGCCCCGTAGGCGTTGACCTCGTTGTTTTCGATGCGGGTGCCGCACAGGTGCAGTGTCATGGTGTTGCCGTCGTTGTAGATGGCGCCGCCGCTGCCGCCGCCGGGCGTGCCTTCCTGCGCCGGATTGCCGCCGTTGCCGATGGCCCTGTTGTAGGAAAGCACGCTGTTGTAGATGTTCCAGGACACCCCGATGGAACTCACGCCGCCGCCGTTGGAGCATTCGCCGCCCAGATCCTCGCGCCCCCCGAAGGTGGAATGCACCACCCAGACCGGGCGATCCTCGAACTGGTCGAACACACGCAGGCCAGCGCCGCCCACGTCCGGTCCCACGGGGGCGCAGGCCCCGCCGAAGAAGCGGCAGTTGAACACCTTGAGTCGGCCGCCGCGCACCCATACCGCCCCGCCGCCGTCGTTCTCGGTCTCGGCTTCCGAATTGCCGTCGACGAACGTGAGGTTCTGCAGCGTCAGGCGCGGGTGGTCCTGGTCGTCGCAATGGGGCGTGGTCCACACCAGGTCCGGGTCGCAGGTGTTCATGTACAGGATGCGGCGGCGATCCATGCCCGAAAGCGCCACCTTGCCGCCGCCATCGATAACGATGTCCGGACCGGTATCATTATATATTTTGATGGTTTCATGTAATTGTATTGTAATTGGATCCGGGCCACAATTGAATGTGATGCGACCACCCATTGCAATGGTTTCGACCACGGCCTGGGATGTGCAACTTTCGGGCGTGCCATCGCCGATGACGCGGTCCGGCTGCGATACGTCTTCGGCCAGGGCTTCGTCCGGAAGGCTGCAGGGCGCATCCGGGTTGCCGGGCGGGGGCATGTCGTCGTCGATCTGGATGTAATCCACGTCGTGATGCCATTTCGTCTTGCCGTCGTCCGAGCAGCCGGCCAGAGCAATCGCCAATGCCGTGGCCAACCACCATACGGATCCACGTGTGTGCATGACGCCTCCTTGCGCGCGTCTGGAGTGCCGCGCGAAACTCACAGGGGCTCGAAGGAGCCGAGAACCTGCTCGAAGTCGCCCGCGAACGGACATGCGGAACGGTTTTTCAACTCGCACGAGAACTGCACCAGGACCATCCGGTTCCGATGGGCGAACACCACGAACTGCACCTCGTGGGTGCGGGAACGGGCGGTGATGCGCGTGGCCGCATTGCCGGCCACCTTCACTGCGGCCGGGTCCCGGAGCGAGAGTTTGCGTGCCCGGGCGCTTTCCCGGATCCGCTGCAGCCACGCTTCCAGGGTATCGGATGCATCCTTTTCGATGGATGCCACGGTGATGCGGGCTCCCTGCGGGTGGTACCAGAGCAGTTCATGGGACAGGTACGCCTGCGGCTTGGCGGCAAGGAACCCCTTGGGCATGCGCACCTTGAGTTTCGCACCGCCCAGAGTCACGGTCTGCTGGGACTGCGCCCACGCATCGGGAAACATCGGCGCGCACAGCAGCACCGCGAGGAGGAGTAAATGATGGAAAAACCCCCGCGCCATGCCCGTACGGTAGGAGATTGCCGTGCGAAGATCAACGGGTTTCTTTGATGAAAAAAGTAAAGGCTTCATTTCATTTTGTGTGGCTCGGACTGGAATTTGTCCGGGTCGCCGGGGTTTAGAGGGAAGATGCATTCGAAGGCGCGCTGCAGCCATTTGCAGGCGATTGCCGGATGCACTATGTTCGCGCCATGCGCCGGTGGAAGATGACGCAGCAGAAATGGTCGCTCCTGGTGGTCGGAATCGTGTTCGCCGTTGCCGGATTCGCCGGCGCGTGGATGCATCTGCGGCTGGATGGAGTCGGAGAATGGCGCCCGTTTGCGGGTCTGGTTCCCGGTGTGGTGCAGGAGGTTCCGGCCGCATCCACCCCGGCGGCTTTCGCCGTGGAAGCCGGCGGCGGCCGGGTGCTGGCACCGGACGATGGGCCCGTTTCCGGCGCGGCGGTGCATTTTTTCCGGCCGGGTTCCGAAACTTCCGATTTCACGGCGCACACGGATGGAAATGGCCGCTTCTCCACGCCGGCGGATGCGAAACCCGGCGAATACTGGCGCGTGAAGCCCGAAAAGGAAGGGTATTTCGGTGCGGAAATCCTGTGGGAAGCCGGGACGCCTCCTCCCGTGCTTCGGCTCCTGCCGGCCGCGGGGCTGCACGTGGAGGTCGTCGATGCACAGGGGAGGCCGGCCGCTGGCGCCCATGTGCGCATCGCGGGCATGGATGTCCCCAGTTCGGCCGAGTGGACGACGGGGGCCGACGGGCGCGTGTTCGCCGGGGGGCTTCCCCCGGGAGTGCTCACGATCACGGCCGTCCTGGACCGCCAGGTCGCGGAGATGGAAGGCATCGAACTGGAGCCTGGCCAGACGGCTCATGCCCACCTGTATCTGGAAGAGGGGATCGTCGTGAAGGGACTCGTGCGCGACGACAGGGACGACCGCCCCATCGCCGGCGCGCTCTTCTCCATCGCCCGCGAGGAGCCGTCGCTCCTGACCCGCACGGCATCCACCGGGGAGGATGGTCAGTTCGTCATCGGTCCGCTTCCCCAGGGCAACTATCGTTTTTCGTTGTCGGCTGCCGGCTACGTTCCCCTGGCCGCCCGCCGTTTCTGGGTGGGAAAGACCACGGGCCTTGCGCTCTTCGAGTTGACACGCGGCATCGTCATCACCGGGCGGGTGCTGGATGCCGCCGGGAGGCCGCTTTCCGGGGTGCGGGTGGATGCCTGGGGCATGGATGCCTCGGGCAACTGGATCGCTCCCGTGGCGCTTTCGGCGCCTGGACTCATTCCTGCGGGACAACTGGGCGTGACCTCCCGCAACTTCGAACTGGGCCGTACCGCGGGCGGCAGCGCCGTCACCGACGAGAAGGGAGAATACCGGCTGGCAGGCGTTTCGCCCGGGTACATCTGGATTTCCGCCTCCCATGAGGATTTCGTTCCCGGCGGCCGGCTGCTGGGGGAGGTGGCGGAGGATCACGAGGCGCCCGACATCCGCCTGGAGGCGGGGCGCGAGGTCACGCTCGTGGTGCGCGACGAGCGCGATTTCGCCGTTTCCGGCGCGCTGGTGCGCCTGGAGGGGGCGTTCGGAATGGAGGAAGGCCGCACGTTCATCACCGATGATCCGTCGGGCGAGGTACATCTTTCGGGCGTCGGCCGGGGGGATGTGGTGAGCCTGTTCCACCCGGATTTCCCGGTGCATGTGGAGCGCATCACGGGGGAGCGCCTGCAGCGGGTGCGCATGGAGCGCGGCCGGGAGACGTTCTCGCTGCGCCTGCGTGACGCCCGGCGGCTGCCCGTGGCGGGCGCCCAGGTGGAACTCGTGGCCGTGAGCCGCCCGGAGCGCCGCGTGCTCGCTTCCGACGAGCACGGGATGGTGCGTTTCGAAGGCGTGGCGCGCGGGACGTATGACGTGATGGTGACGCATCCCCAGTACGCCGCCTGGAAGAAAAAGGGCATCGAACCGGGCGAATATGACTGGATTTTGCCATATGGCGGCGGATTTTCGGCTTTCGTTCGGGATCGCCAGACGCTCGAGGGGCTTTCGGCCCGCATAACCCTGTTTTCTCCCGACGGCGAGCGTGTGGTGCAGGACGCCGTTCGGGGAGAAGCCGTGTTTTCCGCGCTGCCGTCCGGCCTCTGGCGGGTGCGGGTGGACGCCGAGGGCTACGTGCCTTTCTGGGGAGAAGTCGCCGTGCAGGATGCGGAGAACCTGCTGGAGAACAATGGGGCGCCGCAATTGTGGGAACTCGAGCGCGCGGGGTCGGTTTCCGGCGTGGTGCGGGACGCTGCGGGCTTCGTGGCGCGCGGGGCGGTGGTGACGGCGGGCTCCGAATTCCGCATCACGGATCGCAACGGCCGTTTCTCCATCCAGGGTCTTTCTCCGGGTGAAGTGGTGGTGACGGCCTGGCATCCGCGCCTGGGAATGGGCAGCGAGCGGGTGCACGTGCTGGCCGATCTGGAGGCGCCGGAGGTCATCGTGGATCTCGTTCCCGGACCGTCGGGCGGGCGGCCGGGCCGTCTGGGCGTACGGCTGGAGAAGGACCCCGCCAACTCGGTGGTCCGCGTGCATTCCGTGCAGCCGGGCTCCCCGGCCGACAAGGCGGGTTTGAAGGCTGGCGACGTGGTCTGGTCGGTCGATGGCCTCAGTTGCGCGCTTCCCCTGTCCTTTCTCGAAACCCGCCTGCAGAAGTCCGCGGGAACGGTGACCTGCTGGCGCGTGGGTCCGTTCGAGGAGTTGGCCGTCCCCGTGTTTCTGCGCTTCGAATGAGGAGCGATGCGGGTTTGTCGTCTGCTGTCCGAATGTAAATAAAAAAAAGAAAAGTCTTGATCCGATGGGGCGTTTTACTATACTGCGCGCGTCGCCGCGTTTCATGGGAGGCGCGTCGGCCGGGTTTCCTGGAGGACCGTTTCGGAAAGGGTACCTTTCCATGCGACGGGGCGGTTCCTGACGCGGATTCCCGAGGGGTATGCCTGGAAGTGGTGGACCATGATGGTTGTCGCGGTGGCCCGAATCGGCTTTTCCATCGCGGCCGTGTCCCTCAAGGACAAGCGCCGTGTGACCCGTGCTCTCGTCGAGCGCACGCGGCGGCGGTTTCCCGTCGCCCTGGCCGAAATCGAGGAGAACGACAATCACGCCGCCCTGGTGCTCGGATGCGCGCTGGTGAGCAACGATGCCCGGCATGCGATGAGCATGCTGGACCATGTGGTGGCCTTCATGGAAGGCACGCGTCTGGCGCCGCTGGTGCTGCGGGAGCGCGAGTTGCTCCATTTCGGACCGCTGGCCGATGGCTTCTGGGACACGGAGGAGACCCCGGACGGCTCGTGGGAGGAAGTCCTGGCCACCTGCGAGCCTGTGAAAGAATCCTGAACCGTCGCGGGAAGATCAGGGTCGTCCATGCGCAATCCGGTATTGCATTCTCCACGGGGGGATTTCGGGCGGGGCCGTGATGCCGGCCGCCGTCCCAAGATGGTGGCGGCACGGGTGTTCGAGGTCCTGTCCGTGCTGGTGACGTCGCAGATGGAGGACCCGCGGGTGCTGGACGTGTCCGTCACCCACGTGGAGGTGACCCCCGACCTGGCCATCGCCAAGGTGTATGTCTCCTCCGCGGTTCCCGGCGCCGACCTGGCGGGCGCCGTGGAGGCGCTCGCGCATGCGGCCGGATACCTGCGGCGGCAGTTGGCGGCGGAACTGGATATGCGCAAGGTCCCCGAACTGCGCTTCTATCCCGATGACGTCCTGCTCAATGCCTGGAAACTGGAGGCGGTGCTGTCGCAACTGCCGGAGCATGAAACGGCGCCGGACACGGCCCCTGCGGGTGGCGACGGGAAAGAACCGGAGGCGTGATGGAAGCATACGAACGATTGCTGCGGCATCGGGGCACGGTGCTGCTGGCCACCCACGAGAATCCCGACGGAGATGCGGTCGGAAGCGTCCTGGGGATGAGCGCGCTG
Source organism: uncultured Kofleriaceae bacterium (assembly GCA_964516435.1). Classification (GTDB taxonomy): domain Bacteria; phylum Myxococcota_A; class Polyangia; order HGW-17; family HGW-17; genus HGW-17. Next base: position 8,397 of record CAZEZP010000064.1, read on the forward strand.
CTGCGCCGCTGGGGATGCGCGCCCGTATGCTTTTTCCCCCGGTTTCCGCGGCTGTTCGAATATCTCCGGGAGGGGCACCGCATCGTGGATTCCATTCCCGCCGGCGAAACCTTCTCTGGCGTGGTGGTGCTGGATTGCGGTTCATCGTCACAGGTGGCGGGCGGGCTCGAGAATCTGCCGCCGGCCGAAATCTTCTGGGTCATCGACCACCACCGCACGCGTGAGCCGTTCGGCCGGGAGGAATGGGTGGATCCGGATGCATCGGCGACGGGACTTCTGGTGGCCGAACTGGCGCTTTCCTCCGGCGTGGAACTGGGACCGGACCTGGCCCGTCCCCTGTGGGCGGCGCTGCTCACCGACACGGGTTCGTTCCGCTATGGCTCCACGGATGCGCGCACGCTGCGGGTGGGAGCACGCCTGCTGGAGGCGGGCGCGGATCCGTGGGAAGCCGCCCAGGCGATATACGAGAATTACATCCTGAGCCGGCAGCATCTGCTGGGCCTGTGCCTCGGGACGCTCGAACTCCACGGGGCCGGCAAGGTGGCCTCGATGTACCTGACCCGCGAGATGGCCCGCCGGGCGAATGCTTCCATGGAGGAAAGCACCGGGTTCATCAACTACGCCCGGTCGGTGGCCGGCGTGGAAGTGGCGTTCTTCCTGCGCGAGGACGAGCGCGAGAAGGATCTCTGGAGGGTGGCCTTCCGCTCGCGGGGCACGTATCCAGTGGACCGGGTGGCGGCGCATTTCTCGGGCGGCGGCCATCACAACGCGGCCGGCTGCAGCATCCGCGGCACGCTGCGCGAGGTCATGGATCGCGTCACGCGGGCCGTCCGGGACGTGGGGGGACTTCCATGAGCGCACGCACCCGCCGGATCCTTCCGGGCATGCACGGGGTGCTGCTGGTGGACAAGCCCCAGGATCACACGTCACATGACGTCGTGGCCCGCGTGCGCCGCGCGTCCGGCTTCGTCCGCTGCGGGCATGCGGGCACGCTCGACCCCATGGCCACCGGCGTGCTTCCGATCCTCCTGGGGGATGCCACGCGCGTCTCCGACTGGCTCATGGAACACGACAAGGAATACGAATTCACCCTGCGCTTCGGCGTGGTGACGGATACCTGCGACGCATGGGGCCGCACGCTCGAAGAACGTCCGGTGCCCGCGCTCGGCGAAAAGGACGTGGCGGACCTCGTGGCGCGCTTCACCGGGGAGCAGTCGCAGGTTCCGCCGATGTACAGCGCGGTGAAGGTGGGCGGCCGGAGGCTGCATGAGGAAGCCCGCCGCGGCCGCGATGTGGAGCGGCCGGCCCGGACGGTGTCGATATACGCCATCGATGTGCTCGCCTGGGAAACGCCGTTTCTGCGTTTGCGCATATCCTGCTCCAAGGGGACTTACATCCGCTCGCTGGCGCACGACATGGGGCAGGCGCTCGGCTGCGGCGCCTGCGTGACGGAACTGCGGCGCCTGCGTGCCGGCACGTTCCGGGTGGAGGATGCAGCCCCGCTCGAGGCGGTCTTGAATCCCGAAGCCATCGCCGCCCGGCTCATTCCCATCGCGCGCGCGCTTCCGGATTTCGGCCGCGTGGTGCTGGATGCCGCATCCATCGCCGCCCTGGCCGATGGCCGCGCTGTGGAGGCTTCGGGAACGAACGAGGAAGGCACCGTGTTCCTGATGGATGCCGCCGGCCGGACCCTGGCGCTGGCCATGCGTGAAGGGGACCGTTTCCGGCCCCTGCGCGTCTTCGCGGGCGCGCTTTCAGAGAACAAGGAAGAAAAAGGGACTTGCAATTCGGCAGATATTTGCCAAAACCCGGTTTCAGGAGGATAGGTCCATGGGTATGTCCACGAGTCTGAAGAGCCAGATCATCCACAAGTTCCGCCTGGAGGAGAACGACACCGGGAGCCCGGAGGTGCAGATCGCTCTCCTGACGGAGCGCATCAAGCACCTG
>CAZEZP010000065.1:0-79025 GCA_964516435.1 uncultured Kofleriaceae bacterium
CTCCCAATCCCGGCCCGATGGCCCCGTCCCAGTCCCCGGTTTTTGCAAATCCTCCGGCATTCACGAGGTGTTATGCGTGCTTGCCCCCAAAGTGCGGCCGCGTCATCCGTGGGTAAAGCAATGGGCATCCGGTTCGTGATCAATTTTCCGGATGGCGCAAATGGCGCGCAGAAAATCGGAAAATACCCTGCCTGCCGCCGCGTTTTCTTCGTGTATTTTTTCTTGCAGGTTCGTTATCCGGGAAAATGCTGGAATCGGATGGAACTAGAAACTGCAGTCCGTGGCGGATGGGGTGCCGCCCGCATCCTGGCAGATTTCCTCGTGGGTGCGCACGACGTCCCAGATCTTGATTTCATCGATGTAGCCATTGAAGAAATGGCCGTTTTCGGCCTGGCCGCCGGTCAGGTAGTTGGATGCCACGTAGAAGCGGGAATCGGCGAGAACAGGAATGGGGCCAGCATACGAAGGAGTTCCGGACCCGGCTTCCTTGCCGTCTACGTACAGGGAAAGCGTTTCCCCGTTCCAGGTCATGGCGACGTGGTGCCAGGATCCCGTGGGCACCATGAGCGTGGACTCGACCGGGGAATCCCAGTCGCCCACGGCTGCCTCGAGCGTGAAATCCGGCGTGAGCGCCATGTAGAACGAAAGCCCCGTCGCATCGTAGCTTTCCACGGAGGACAGGATCATCGACAGGTTCATGCCCACGAGCGTGGCCTGGATCCAGGCTTCGGCCGTGAACTGGCCATAACCTTCATAGCCGGGGCCGCAGTCCATGAAGGCACGCAGGTCTCCGTTCGAACTGGAGTCGAAGAAGATCGATTTGCCGATGCGTCCGGGCATGCCCTGAATGGTGGCGCCCGCGCCGATCGACCGGATCAGGCACATGTTCTCGTCGCCCGCCGCGTTGGATTCCTGCGCGGTCATGGATTCCATCCGGTACCAGCCGCGCAGGTTCTCGTGCGAATCCACGCAGCCAGCGGTGTCGATGGTGCAGGTGGGCGTGCAGGAAAGCGTTCCGCCCACGTGGCCCAGCATCACGCAGGTGGCAGTCCCGAAGTCGTTGCCGTCGCACTCCTCCGTGAACGCCTGCACGCCGTCGCCGCATTCGTATTCCCACTGGCAGGTGTCGGAGCAGCCATCTCCGGAGCGGCGGTTGCCGTCGTCGCATTCCTCTTCGCCGCGCACCTGGCTGTCCCCGCAATAACCATTCGTGTTGTTTGTGTTGTTCGTATTATTTGTGTTATTCGTATTATTTATATTATTTGTGTTATTCGTATTATTCGATTTTTTGGAGCCATCGTCACAGGCGCCAAAAAGCAACAGAACGGCAAGCAGGGGGGGCAGAATGCGCATGGTTCACTCCGTGGGTTTTGGATAAAGAGATTTGTGCAAGGACATCAAGCGGCGTTCGTGGCCTTCTTCCTGTGCCACGAGTTCTGCGAACACTTCCTGCAGATCACCCATGTCGGACAGCGCCAGCAGCGAACGGTAGAGACGGGCGGTCGCCCGTTCCCGGTTCGCCGCCGCCAGCAGGATGTCGGACAGTTCCGCATGCGCGGGCACGGCCGGAAGTTCCACGATGGCCCTGGCCGACAGGCGCGTTTCCTCCGAAAGCGCGGCTTCGCGTTTCCATAGCGGGTTCTTGCGCAGGAGAATGTCTCTGTGATTCTGCTCCTCGAGGGCGAGGATCTTGAACAGTTTCACCACCTCGGGCGGTTTCACGCCGGCGCTTTCCTTGGCGGCGGCCGCGTAGAACGCGTAGCTCTCCTCCTCGATGCGGATGGCGAAGTCGATGATGTCGTCGAACGTGGCGGGCGGATTTTCTCTCATGGCCGTATCTCGTCCTTTCATCACGTCAGCGGTTGAAATGCGCATCCACGGCCCGGGCGGCTTCGTGCCCGTCGGCGACGGCATGGATGATATCAGGTCCGTGCAGAATGTCACCTACTACGAACACGCCCGGGATGCCGGATGCCAGCGAAGTGGCGCGGCCGCGCACCAGCCCGAGTCGTTCCTGTTCCTCCTGCGTGAGGAAGGACCAGTCGGGAGCCTGCCCGATGGCCTCGACGATCTGCTCGCCGGCGTAGCAGTAGGTCACCTCGGGAGACAGTTGCGGGGAAAACTTTCCGTTCTCGTCGAACACCCGGTCGCAGCGGCACATGGCCAGTCCCGAGATTTTGCCGTTTTCGTCCTTTTCCACGGACTGCGGCGCCCAGGAAGGCTCGATGACGATGCCTTCCTCCATCGCCTCCTCGATTTCCTCTTCGTCGGCGGGCATTTCGCGGCGGCTTTCCAGGCAGGTGACGAGCAGATCCACCTTGCCGTACCGGATCCTCTGCAGGCGCGCGAGCGTTCGGGCGATGTCCATGGCCACGTTGCCGCCGCCCACCACGACGATTTTCCTTTCCACGGGGATTTCCTCGCCGGACCGGTATTTGCGCAGCAACTCGATGGCGCGGTGCACGCCCGGGCTTTCCCAGCCGGTCATCCGGGTGGTGCGCCCTTCGAAGAAGCCGATGGCCAGAATCACGGCATCGTGGCGGGAACGCAAATCGGAAAACGTCACGTCGCGGCCCACCGTCACGCCCGTGCGGATTTCGACTCCCAGCGCTTCGATCGCGGCGATTTCGGCGTCCAGCACGGCATCCGGCAGGCGGTAGGCGGGAATGCCGTAGCGCATGGTGCCGCCCGCTTTGGGCATGCGCTCATAGATGGTCACGGCATGCCCGAGACCGGCCAGGTAGTACGCCGCGGCCAGGCCCCCCGGGCCGGATCCCACGATGCCCACGCTCTTGCCGGATGCGGCTGCCGCTTTCTGCTCGGCGGCCACGCGCACGCGTTCCTCCTGCGGCAGGCTGTCCAGCGCATAGCGCTTGAGCCAGCGGATGGCCACGGCCTCGCCGCGGTGCGAGATGGCGCACACGGTTTCGCACTTGTGGGTGCACACGCGCCCGCAGATGGCCGGAAGCGGGTTGGTGCGGTACATGATGCGCACGCTTTCCTCGATTTTGCCGTCGTAGATGGCCCGGATGTATTCGGGAATGTGCATGTGCGCGGGGCAGGTGTTCGTGCAGATGCCGCACTCGATGCAGCGGGCGGCTTCCCGGAGCGCGGCCTCGCGGGAAAAGCCATGCACGATTTCCAGAAATCCGTTCACGCGTTCTTCGGCCTTCATCTGCGGCATGGGCGCCCGCTGGAAATCCAGCCAGCGGGAACTTTCCGTCTGCACCCAGCCCGGATTGTCCGCATGCGCATCGGCGGGCTTGATGGTGAAGGCATCGCGTTTCCAGAGGACTTCCTGCAGCGGCTCCTCCACCTCGCTGGGCCGAGTGTAGATATAATCGCGGCTCATTCTGAGGCTGCCGCTCGGGCAGGAATCCACGCAGAACGCGCAGAAGCAGCAGCGCCCGTAATCGATAACGGGCCGCTCGCTGGTTTTGGCGGGATCCTCCGGCGCATCCGGGTCCGGCGTCATGGTGATGGCGGCCGTGGGACAAACGCGCGAGCAGTTGCCGCATCCGATGCACGCATTGAGATCGTTGGCGTGCATGCCGCGGTAGATCAGGCTCGGCCCCGGCTTGCCGTGCACATCCAGATCTTCCTTGGGGTACTGGATCGTGGCTGGCTTGCGGAAGAGGTTGGCCAGAATCGAGAAGGGAGCGAAGAAACTCTTTTCACCCAGAGCCATGGCGGCCTCCTAACGGTCGATGTCCGGCGGGCAGATGGCGAACGACATCATCCACGCGGCCACGTCGTCGATTTTCATGCCCGGAAGATGCTTGTGGCACAAATACAGGCCCGCCGGCAGCGACGGCCCGCGCACGCTTACGCGGTAGGGTTTCTCGCCGCCGTCGGAGACCACGTAGTACCCGAATTCGCCCTTGGAACTCTCCACCTTGGAATACGCGTCGCCGGCCGGCACCCGCAACTTGGCGAGGTTGCCCAGATCCGCATGCACGGGACCTTCGGGAATGGCGGCGATGAGCCGGCGCAGGATGCGCACGCTTTCGGCGAAATCCAGGCGCACCTGCACCGCCCGGGCGAGCGCGTCGCCGCCGCCGGATGTGGGAATGTCCACCTGCACCTGGTCGTAGGCCGCATACGGCGCATCCACGCGGATGTCGGCCTTCACGCCGCAGGCCCGCAGCGCCGGGCCCGTGATGCCGGATTCCATGGCTTCCTGCGCGGAAATCGGAGCCAGTCCCTCCAAGCGCTTCCACACCACGTGATTCTCGTACAGCAGGCGGTCGTACTCCGGCATCTGCGCCTCGATGTGGTCTAGCAGCCGCGACACGCTCTCCAGCCAGCCTTCCGGGGCGTCGTTTCGCACGCCGCCGGGAATGTTGTAGATGTGGTATACGCGCGCACCTGTGAGCGCCTCGAAGCGGTCCAGGATGAGATCGCGCTCGATCATCATCAGGTACATCGTGCTGTAGTGTCCCAGCGCGCCAGCCAGGCCGCCCATGCCCATGTAGAGCGAGCCCAGGCGCGACAGTTCCAGCGTGATCGAACGCAGGAACCGCGCGCGCATGGGCACTTCGCAGCCGAGCAGTTTTTCCACGGCCTGGCAGTAGGCGACCTCGTTGGGATCGGGATCCGGCACGCACACGCGCGGAATCAGCGAGAGGTTGGCCGCCCAGGGCTTGTTCTCCATGGCCTTCTCGAATCCGCGGTGCAGCATGCCCGCATTCGGGCGCACCTTCACGATCTCGGTGCCCACCATCGTGAGCACGTAGCCGAAGTTGCCGTGCATGCCGGGATGGTTGGGGCCGAAGAACAGGTCGTAATCGGCGTATTCGCCGGCTTCGCGCAGTTTTTCGAGCGTGGTGTATCCGTCAGGAAGGTACATTGGCGTCCTCCTTGTCCGCGTCCGCCGGCGGCGGCACGAGCCCCAGTCCCTCGAGGGTATAAGCTTTGAGCGAATATTCGCGGGAATTGAAATCCTTGCGCAACGGGGGCTTGTCCTTCCAGTTGTGCAGGAACAGCGGAGAGAGATCCGGGTTTCCGACGAAATAGACCCCCATCATTTCGTGGATTTCCTGCTCGTAAGGCTGCGCGTGGCCCCAGATGCGGTGCGCCGTGAACATCCACGGCTTTTCGCGTTCGAGCCGGGTCTTGACCAGCAGGTGCACGCGGTGTTCGTAACTCCACAGGTGATAGACCAGTTCGATCTGGTTTTCGGCAATCCAGTCCACGGCCGAGATGAATGCCAGGTGCACGAAGGAGTGGTCGCGGCAGAACGAGAGAAGCGGCAGACAGCGATCCCGCGGCACCCGCACTTCCCACTGGGCGCCGCCCTTGTCGGCGAAGACGGCCGCATTTCCGAAGAATTCCGTCAGCATGCGCGAAAAGCGTTCAGGCGTCATGGCGTTCCTCCTGCCGGTCGCGGATTTCCGCGGGCGCGTCCTTCCACAGGCTCTCCACCAGGGCGGGATCGGAAAACGGGTCTTCCCAGGGCTCCAGCACCGCCTGCGTGCGGGCCAGCACGGCGTCCTGGTTGCGCTTGTACCAGTCGTAATGCCTGCGGTAGCGCTTGTAGCCCACGGCCTTGCCGGCCTGGATCTCGTCCATCAGTTTCTGGAAGGCATCCAGGACGGCCTGCGGGCGCGGCATGCAGCCGGCGATCGACATGTCCACGGGCAGGAAGAGCTCCAGGTGGTTGATGACCGGGTAGGCATCCCAGTAGATCCCGCCATTGATGGGGCAGGAGCCGAATCCCACCACGTACTTGGGGTCCTGCATCTGCTCGTAGGAGTAGATCACGCGCTTGAGCGTCTTGACCGAGAGATAGCCGGTGATCAGCAGCAGATCCGCCTGGCGCGGCGTGGCCATGGGACCCATCCCGAAGCGCTCCATGTCGTAGCGCGAGGTCATGGACGGCGGCAGTTCGATGGCGCCGCAGCCCGTGCAGTAGTACAGCATCCACATCGAGCGCTTGCGGAAATAGTTGAGCACGTTTTCCCAGGCGCTCTGCTTTTCGTCGCGAAGGTTGAACAGAACGGCGTCTTCCATGGGACACCCCTTTCTATATTCCGCCTTTGGTCAGGACCAGTTGCACAAGCGCCAGCGAGCCCGCCCAGCGCCACAGGTGCGCGATGCCCTGCTCGATGCGGTAGCGCGCCATGACGGCGTTGACCGCCATGGAGGTCAGATACACCAGCAGTTGCTTGCCGAAGAACGTCGCGGGATTGTGGGCACCTCCCAAAAACAGGTTCACGATGAGCGCGGTTTCCACGTACAGTTGTACGGCATGCAGCAGGAAGGCCAGCCCCAGGTATTTGCCCGAGAGTTCCACCATCGGGCCGGAGGCGATTTCGGCCGGAGCGATCATCATGTCGTAGGGTTTTTCGCCGATCATGCCCTGGAAGGCGATTTCCACGGCCAGAAAGCCCACGGGAAACTTCCAGATGAACCAGTTGCCGATTCCGCCCTGCTGGTGTCCCACGATGGCGAGCAGGTTCGAGGAGCCGGTCACGAGGATCATGGCCAGGATCACCATCACCAGCGGGATCTTGTAGCCGAACATGAGCGCCAGCGCGCGGGAGATGCCCAGCGGCGCCTGCGGATTGCCCGAGGCGCTCACGCCCATGGCCATGCCCAGATAGCCGATGGTCATCAGGTAGAGGATGACCACCAGGCTGGCCGAGCCCGTGGGCGTCCACTGGACGAAGGGCACGTAGTAGGCCGTGGCGATGAGGCCGGCCAGCGACATGATGGAGCCCAGATCCATCACGAAGCCGTGCGTGATGGAACTCTTGGAGAAGCATTTGAGCACGTCGATGTAGGCCTGGTAGAACGGCGGGCCGATGCGGCGCTGGATGCGCGCCGTGAACTGGCGGCCCAGTCCCATGAGCAGCAGGCCGATGCCCATGGCCAGGAAGGAAACGCCCAGCAGATGAGGAAGCATGTGGATGAATCTCATGACAGCACCCCGAAAGCGATGAGCAGGACCACGCCCGCCAGGATCGACCACGTGGAGAATCCGGGAGAGGAGAATCCGTCGGCGAAGGCCGCCCCGGCGCGCTGGCCCGTGCGGGCGAGCATCGACAGGAAGCGTTCGGCGGCGCCCAGCGGGAAGCGGGCGAACAGGACGCGGATCGGCTGGTAGAACGCATAGGCGTACTGGTAGCGCTCCGGCGTCAGGTTCCAGTCGGCCGGATTCTCGCCGGCCGTGTAATTGTCCATCATGGGCACATGGCGCCGGCGGCCTCCCAGCACGAAGAAGAGGAACACCAGCGCGGCCGCGAAGGCGAACACGCCGAAGAGCAGGGCGAAGTCGATGCCGACCGTGGCGCCCACGACGATGGTCCAGTTGGAGCGCACGGCCTGCATGCCCAGGGAGGCGAGGATCTTGTTGATGGGCGTGAGCAGGAGGCCCGGCGCGATGCCGGCGGCCATGATGGCGGCCATGAAGGCCACCATGGGCAGCGCCATGGGAAGGGGCACCTCGCGCACGTGCTCGTGGCGCGGGGAGAGTTGCCCCAGGAAGATGCTGTGCAGGGCGCGGTAGAGATAGAGGAAGGCGCCCGTGGAGGCGAAGAAGAGCGCCGTGGCCTGGAAGACCAGTTTCTTCTGGAACAGCGCCTCGAAAATCATCCATTTGGAGGCGAATCCCGACATCGGCGGGATGCCGGCCGCGGCGATGATGGCCACGAGGAAGGTCAAAAACGTCAGCGGCATGCGCAGCGCCAGTCCGCCCATGCGGTGCATCTCGCGCTCGCCGGTGCGCCATTTCACGGCGGCCACGGTCATGAACATGGCGCCCTTGAACACCATGTGGTTGGCCATGTGGAAGAGGGCCGCGGCCGTGCCCAGCACGCTGTGGGCGGAGATGGCCGTGCCGATGTAGCCCAGGTTGGCGACCGTGGACCATGCCAGCAGGCGCTTGGCGTCATTGGAAAAGATGGCCGCGAGCGTGGCCGCCACGGCGGTGAGCGCGCTCACCCAGCCCAGGATGTACAGCGGCCACGGGATGCCCTCGATGGTGCGCACGGCGCCCGCCGGCGCGGCGGCGAACAGGGGCACCCAGAGGATGAACAGCCCGTAGAGGCCATACTTGATGAGCACGCCCGAGAGGAAGGGGGAGAAATCATCGGGCGCCTCGGCATGCGCGAAGGCCGGCCACATGTGGAAGGGGAACAGGGCGGCCTTGGTCAGGAAGGCCAGGGAGAACAGGCCCAGCACGGCCCAGGCGCGCACGTTCCTGGCGGCCATCCAGCCGGCGAGCGTGCCCAGGGTGTCGGAGATTTCGAAGGATCCGTTGTAGAGTGCCACCCACCAAGCGCCGGCCAGGAGCGCCAGCGAGCCGAAGGCGGACAGGGCGAAGTACCACACGCCGGCCGTGAAGGCTTCGCGCTTTTTGTGCCCCACGATGACGAGCGTGAGCACCGAGGCCAGTTCCCAGGCGATGAAGAACGAGAGCCAGTCGGCCGCGAGGAACACGCCGTTGCCGGCGCCCCAGAGCGCCAGGTACAGATGTGCCGTGCCGGAATCGTGCTTTTTGTCGTTGAACACCAGCGAGAACAGCGTGAAGGCCGCCGTGGCCAGACTCGACATGATCAGGAAGAACCAGGCCGTATGCGTGAGCGCGAAATGGAATTTCAACGGCTGGCCCAGCATGGAGACCGGCAGCACCAGCGAAACGTCGGGCAGCACGCCGGGACGCACGAATACGAGCACGAAGGCGGTGGCCGACGTGGTCAGGAACAAAAGCGTCCAGCGCAGCACCCGGGGCAGGATGAGGGAGATGATCCCCAGAAGCGCCGGTGCGAACATCAAGATGGGAAACGTCAGGTTCTTGTCCATGGTTTCACCTTTTCTCAACGATTTGCGGCTTCGCCTGTTGCGCGAAGGATTCCAGGGTGGTCAGCACCACGGGAGCGGTTCCTTCGCCCGCGAAACTCTCCTGCGTGCCCGAGAAGGAGCGCGCGGCCCAGCCGGGAGAGAGCCCCAGCCACAGGATGCCGGCGGCGAACGCCAGGATGCCCAGGCCATAGGCCGGGGTGAAGCGGCATGCTAGCGCGGCGGGATTTTCGCCCTCCTGCGTGGTGGGCCGCTCCCACAGGTTGTGGCCCACGCGCAGAAGCGCGACGGCCTCGGCCACGGTGGCCACGATCAGCACGGCGATGCCGGCCTTGCCCCATCGGCCCATTTCCATGGCGGCCCCGATGAAGTGCAGTTTGCCCCAGAAGCCAGGCAGGAGCGGAAGGCCGATCACCGCAGCCGCTCCCAGGAACCAGGCAAAGGCCAGCGAAGGAGACTTGTTTTCCGCCAGGCGCCAGGTTTCGGCGTCGGCCGTGCGGTGATCCGCGGCCATGCGTCCGGCGACCCAGAACAGCAGTCCCTTGCCCAGGATGTTGGCCGCCAGCAGGAAGAGGGAGGCCTTCACTGCCAGGGGAGTTCCCAGGGCGATGGCCATGAGCACCAGTCCCATGAAGGAAACCGTGGAGAAGGCGAGCATCTTCTTGACGTTCTTCTGGTGGAGCATGGCCAGGGCGGAGAGCAGGAGCGAGAATGCGCCGATGCCGAAGAGCGCCTGGGAGAAGGAGAACGTGCCGGCCATGGGGACGGCCGAATGTCCCGCGCGCACCACGAGCGAGAAGAATTTCCACAGGCCCAGCGCGCCGGCCGTGGCCACCACGCCCGAGAGCATGAAGGCCGCGGACGAGGAGGCCGCGTGGTATGTCGAAGGCGCCCACACGTGGAAGGGCGCGACCTCCATCTTTACCAGGAAGCCCAGGAAAATCATCACGCCGGCGGCCCAGCGCAGGGGCACGGCCAGTCCGTTCCACCTGAGTCCGAGATCCACCAGATTGAGCGTGCCGGCTGCGGAGTAGAGCAGGGCGATTCCCAGCAGCATCGCCAGGGAGGTCACCGAGGAGAACAGCCAGTAGCGGATGGCGCCGCGGGGACTTCCCTGCGCGGGTGCCGCCAGGGCCACGGCCGCCGCGCCGGCGATTTCCAGGAACACGAACAGGTTGAAGAGATCCTGCGTGAGCAGGATGCCCGCGACGGCCGCGGAGAGCACCAGGGCGAGCACGTCGAAGGATACCGGGCGCTTCGTACCGGTTTCGTGCTGGAACCACAGGGCCAGCAGCATGGCCGCCTGCAGCAGCACCACGAAGAACAGGAGCGTGGAATCCACGTACAGGGAGATGCCGAACGGCGGTTTCCATCCGCCCAGGATCACCACCTGCGGTTCGAAGGGATGCGCCAGTTCCCACACGCCCAGCGCCACGAGTGCACCGAGCGTGAACAGGGAGGCCCACCGGCTGCCCCACGAACTGCGCGAGCCGAAGAGGCCCAGCAGGAAGGCCGCTGCCAGCGGCACGATGATGAAGGCTGTGAACGCGTTCATTCCTGCACCTCCGTTTCCTCGGGTTCGGCGCCGCATTCCAGCGTGCCGTGGTGCAATGCGTGCCGTACGGCCAGGGCGGCCGCCAGGGTGGTGGTGCCCAGCCCGATGACGATGGAGGTGAGCACCAGCGCCGAGGGCACGGGATCCACGAAGGGCGTCGGCTGCGCGGTATCGAAGGCGCGCGTGATGATGGGGACGGCCGCACCGGGGCGCCAGCCGGTGAGCACCAGGAATACGTTCACGCCCGTCTCCATGAGGCCCACGGCCAGGATCCAGCGCAGCACGTTGCGGCTGGACCAGATGCCGTACAAGCCGATGGCGAAGAGCGAAAGCGCGCTGAGGGTGACGACGGTGACGACGTTCATGGGGCCTCCTTGCCGCCGTCCTCCTCCACGTGTTCGAGCGTGGAGACGGCGTTGGTGACCTCGGCGGAAACCTTCAGGCCGATGACCAGATACAGGAGAATCGTGACGGGAGCCGACAGGAAATCGCCCAGCGCGCCCATGTCGGCGAAGTGGGCGAGGAACGATCCGCGCAGGACCACGCCCGCCACGCCAATGGCCACGAAGGCGAATCCGGCGAGCGCTTCCACGGCATGGATGCGCTTTCCGGAAGGTTTGTGGCCGGCAGAGGCCATGAGCAGCACCAGCCCCGCGGCCACCATGGCGCCGCCCGGGAAGCCGCCGCCCGGCGTGAGATGTCCGTGCAGGATGATGACGAAGCCCGTGACGAACAGGAAAAGGAAGATCCAGGGAGATGCGGCCTTCAGGATGAGCGAGGACGGCATCGTCGCGGCGGCGGCGCCTTCCCGGCGGCGGCGGGCGAACAGGATGAGTCCCGCGCCGGCCACGGCCGCGAACAGCACCGTCACCTCGCCCAGCGTGTCGAATCCGCGGTAGTCGAGCACGATGGAGGTGACCGTGTTGGCCGCCGAATTCTCGAGATTGCGGCTGCCGGGCCCCAGTTTTCCGGTGGCGTTCTGGTTCACGTCGCGCCTGGAGAACGCTTCGCCCAGATCCGAGCGTCCCGAGAACAGTTGCTGGCGCGCCGGTCCCGTCAGCAGGAAGGTTCCCAGAAGCGACACGATGCCCAGGGAAACGAGAGCGGGAAGCAATTTATTCATGAGACACCTCCCGCGCCTTTTCGGGGATGCGGCGCCAGGCGTACAGGAACACGGCCGTAGTGAGGCCGCACCCCACGACGGCCTGCGTGATGGCCACATCGAGCGCGCCCAGGAAGACGAACAGGATGGCGGTGGCGAGCGACACCACGCCTTCCACCACGATGGCCGACAGCAGATCGCGCAGGGTGACCACCGCCACCGCGCCGACCACGATCGGCAGGCAGACGAGCAGCACGAGCCAGGTCATTGCTCCCCTCCTTTTTCATGCGTTTCGTGTCCATGCACCGCGCGGGCCAGCGCATGGGCGGCCAGCGGCGCCGTGGCGAGCAGGAACACCGCCAGGACGAGCAGGCGCAGAATCCACGACGGATGGAAGAAGGCCGCCCCCACGAGGATTCCCAGGAATCCCAGGGTGCTGGCCTTGGTGCCGGCCTGCAGGCGGTTGTAGACGTCGGGCATCCGCACGACGCCCAGCCCGCTGACCACGAGGAAGAACAGGCCGACGGCGATGAATGCGTGTCCTACCCAATGCATGGCTACAGCCCCCTTTCCAGGGCGCGCCCCAGAAGGAGCATCCCCAGGAAACTCAGCACGGAGAACACGAGCGCGATGTCGAGCACCATCGCGTTGCCCGTGCGCACGCCCCAGAGCACGGTGAGCGAGGAGAGCATGACCGTGAAGACATCCAGCGCCACGGCGCGATCCCCGGCCCTGGGTCCCAGAAGCATGCGCAGAAGCGGCAGCAGGAGTCCCGCCGCGGCGATTCCCAGCCAAATCCACCAGATGTTCATGGCGCAAACCTCCCGATGTGATCCTCGAAGGGGGAAAGCAGGGACTGCGGGTCCGCCTCCTGTTCGGGGGCGGGACGCACGCAGTGGATCCACAGTTCGTCCCCGCGCACATCCACCGTGAGCGTGCCGGGCGTCAGCGTGATGGAATTGGCCAAAAGCATCTTGCCCCCGTCGGAGGAAAGCCGCGTTCTGGCCTTGAGGATGCGCGGCGCGATCGGCAGGCGTGGATGGAGCACGATGGCTGCGATCTGCAAATTGGCCTTGACCATTTCCCACAGGAATACGGGGACATAAATCAAGAAACGCAGGGCGGCCATGGGGGAGAATCCGGCAAAGGATGCCGGCAGCAGCGGCCGGGTCAGCACGGCTGCCGCCAGGGCCACCAGCGCGCCCGCGGCGACCTGCGCCACCTGCCAGGAGGGCGCCGTGAGCACCAGGAACAGGGCCCAGGCGACCAGAAACAACGTCGCGTATGCCTTCATTTCGACGCTCCTTTCTTCTTGGAGACGGTTTTTTCCTCCATCACGGGGGAATCAAGGCCGCCCGGCAGCAATTCGGACGCCCGGCGGGCGATCACGTCGCGCACCATCGAACAGGCATCCTTGATGGCCGGGTAGCGCAGCGACAGGTACGTCACGCGGCCCGATGGCCGGCTGGCGACGATGCCGGCCGTGCGCAGGATCGTCAGGTGCTGCGAGAGGTTGGCCTTGGAAACCCCGAGAATCTTCTGCAGATCCCGCTGCTCCATTTCGCCTCCCACCTGTCCCAGCGCCATGATGATGCGCAGGCGGTGGCGATTGGCCACGGTCTTGAGGAAATCCACCTGGGCTTCCAGGATCGGGTCGTTCTGTTCGAGGTAGGCGGCGATGGAATCGGGGTCGTACAGTTTCATGGTTTCGATGTTTAGCAACCATGAAACCGAAAATCAAGGGGTCGGCCGCATTTTGTGCGATTTTTTTCACAAACTCTTGCCGCATCGGGATTTCATGACTTCGGAAAACGCCGTTTTCAGCCGCAAGAGCGGACGCCTCCCCCCAGAACCGCCATCTTTCTGGCCCGGCGCAGTCATCGCGGGGAAGTTTCGCACAAACACCTTCCAATATTTTTTGTATGTCGTCTTTTTTCTGGCCAGGCGAAGTCGCGGGAACCGTCGAATCGCCTGCCGCAGCGTGGATTTTCCGGTCCGATTGTACCGGGGGGGCCGATGCAGGCGCGGTCAGGAGCCGAATTGCGTTTTTTTACGGAAAGATCTCGCCATCAGCGCTGCAGGCACAGGTAGGACATCTTGATGGATTCGTAGCGGCCCACGTTGCCGCGGTCCCGCCAGGCATCGGACCATTCCTCCCGATAGGCCCGGTAGCCGACGGTGCGCGGGTAGAACTTGCGGCAGTACTGCAGCACGTTGACACCGGCGCCCGACACGCCGTCGGGGTCCGTCATCCAGCGGCCCAGCCGCACGTCGTAGTGCAGGTTCACCTTGCCGGGCCAGAACATGACGCGCGGATGCGTGTCATGGGGTCCCGGAGCCGGCGCGGGAGCCGCCGCCACCACCACGTGGTTGGGACCGGTCACGACGCGGTTTCCGGCGCCATCGTCCACCACCACGTTGCCCTGTCCATCTGTGGCGACCACACCTTCGCCGTCGGTGACGACGGTCCCCCCCTGTCCATCGGTGACGACGGTCCCTTCGCTGTCGGCGACCACGGTTCCCCCCTGTCCATCGGTGGCGACCACGCCTTCATCGCCGCCCGTATCAGCAGAAACCGCCGCTCCCGTATGAGGTGTCGTGGGACCGGGTTCCTGCACATAACATCCTGCAATCATCAAGAAACCAAGTGAAAAAAGCATTGTTTTCATTTTTATTTCCTCCTTTCATGTTGAGAATATGATTGCATTGCAAGTTGTTTTGTGTTCCACCAAAAATCGACGTTTCCGTTTTAGCAGGCTTTTTTTTGAAGTCAAGTCTTCCTTTTTCATGCCAGTTTTCCGGGAAAAAAGAGGCTTGCATCCGGCATGTCCTGGTGGCACGATCCCTTCACCGAAGGAATCCGGGATGGTCATGACCGGAAAATCCCGGAAAAATGCCAGGAAAGGAGACGCCATGAGAGCCATTTTCGCATTCCTCGCTTTTTTCCTGAGTGCGCCGGCCGCCGGAGCGCAGGGGCGGGTGGAAAAGATGCCAGCCCCGCTGGTCGCGGCGGATCAGTACTTCCGGGAAGGCGCCTTCGACAAGGCGCTCATCGAATATCAAAAGGCATTCGAGATTGATTATAATCCTGCAATTTATTACAATATAGCACAATGCTTGCATCGGCTCGAGCATTATGAAAAGGCCATATTATATTATGAACTTTTCATCTCGAAAAACATGTCCAGCCCGTTGATTCCGCACGTGCGGGAACGCATCGCCCAGTGCGAGGCCAAACTGCAGGAAATCCGCAAGCTCCAGGAAGTGCAGGGCAAGACGGCGGCGGGACCGCGAAAGGTGGCCGTGGTATCCGATCCGCCGGGCGCCGAGGTGTTCGTGGATGCCTTTTCGGGCACGCCTGCGGGGCTCACCCCGCTGATGCTGGAACTGGACGGGAAGAGCCACCTGCTGGTGGTGCGCAAGGCCGGCTACCGGGATGTCTCCCGCATGGTGGATGCGGGAACGCCCGGCATGGCGCTCCTGCAGTTCACGCTGGAAGCCTCCGGACCGGCATCATCCCAGGAATCGCCGCCTCCCGCGGTCGTGCAGGCGCAGCCGCCGGGTTCCGTCGTTTCCGGAAGCGGTTCCGTCCCGGCTCCCGCGCCGTCGTCGCCTGCGGGAGACGTGACGCGGCAGTGGTGGTTCTGGACGGGCATTGCGGCCACGTCGGTCTTCACCGTATCCGCCATCGTGACGGGGCTGCGCACGCTGGATTTGCAGGACCAGTGGGAGAGCACGGGAGATACGTCCATCCGGGACCGCGGGGAGCGCTATCGCACGTGGACCGACGTGCTGGTCGCGGGAGCGCTGCTGTCGGGCATCGCCACAGGCGTGGCCATGTGGATGCATCCCGAACCGGCGGCTTCCCCGGCCGCCGCGCCCCGCCCGGCCGCGTGGGGCCTGCAGATTTCTTCCCATGGCGCCGGCGTTTCACTGAGCATCCCCTTCTGATCGCATCGATTCCTCGGTTCGCCCGAACGTCGTTTCGCGGCGGCCGCATCCGGGATTTTCCAGAATTTCACTGGGACGGATTCGGACCGGCGAAATCGTGGTGCTCGAGGATTTCCAGGATCGCACCGGGGTTTTCCAGCGGCACGAAGTGGCCCGCATCCACGGTCAGCGCAGACCCCTGCGGGAAGCGGGAAGACCAGGCCGCCGCCCGGACGGAATCCGTCAGGCGGTCCATCCGGCCGGCCACGATGCGCACGGGCACCCGGATGCGGTCCAGATGGCGGCAGAACGCCTTCACCAGGCGCGCATCCATCTCCTCGAAGACGCGCTGCAGCCGCTGGCGCGCCGATGCGCTGTTCTCGAATGGCCGCCAGAAGTCCCCGATGATGCTCTCGGCGTCCGCTCCCCTCTCCAGGAATGCCAGGCGCATGTGCCTTTCCACGTGCGCCCGGGCGAGTCCCGTCCGGAACCAGGCTTCCCACCCCAGACGGGAGCGGGCCGCCCACAGGAACGGCCGGGCGAGCGCATCCGGGAAGCCATCGGCGAGCACCGGGGAAACCAGCGTCAGATCCGCCACCAGCCCCGGCTTCTGGATGGCCAGCATCAGGGCCGGAATGGCGCCGTGCGCATGCGCCACCACCGAAACGGGGCGCATGCCGCACTTGGCCAGGAGGAACTGCGTGAGAAACTCGTTCTGGCGCTCGAAGCCCATGTCCGTCTGTCCCGGGGATACGGTGTCCCCGAAACCTTCCATGTCCGGCGCCAGCAGATGCAGGCGGCCATTCGCGCCAGCATGCTCGAACAGCCGACTCCAGAGCATGCAGGAGGTGAAGAATCCATGCACAAAAATAATGGGATGCGTTCCGGGGGTCTCCAGGAAGGCCACCCTCGAGCCGGCCACCGTCTCGAATCGTCTCGCCAGTTTCATCGTCGCCAATCTTCGGCCTCCTTGCGCCGCCGTTCAGTACAGCAGCGAGCGCAGGTGCGCCGACCCCCTGCGCACCCGGACGAGGATACCCTTGCCTTCGGCGGCGTCCGCCAGCGCGATCTTCGTGGTGTTCTTCACGTCAGGGGCCTCCAGGCGGATGCGGCCGGTGAAGCCCTCGATCACGTCCACGACGACCGATCCGTCCTCCAGTTCCACCACGATGTCTTCCATGGGGTCTTTCATGCGCTGGCTGATTTCGATGCGCCCGGATTTCATGCGGATTTTTCCTCTCTGCAGGATGCTGCCGAAGTAGGCGGCGCCCCGGTCGAGGTCGCAATCGAATACGCCCTGGAACGCGCGCAGGGCCACGTCCACCGCACCGGTGGTCTTGAGAATGAGATCGCCCTGCATGCCCGCCGCGAGGAAGCGGCCGCCCGTCATGGCCACGCTCAGCGGAACCTGCTGGTTGAGGGGCACCAGGATCGTCAGATGCGAGAACACCTGTTCCCTTCCAGCGAGTTCAGGCAACTGCGGCTTGTAGGTGATGAGCCCGTCCTTGTCCATGACAGGCACCACCCCGATGCGGTCCAGCAGTTCCGCGGCGCGCTGCGAGCCGGCCGCATGCGCTTCCCGCTGGATCTGGAACACCGTCTTGTCCGGCATGGAGCCCTTCACGGTCACATCGCCAATGTTCTCCACCTTCAGGCGCAGGCGGATGTCCGGGGGCGTCAGGAAGGCGAACTGCGCCGGCTTTTCCGTCTTCTCCACCACCAGGGCCTTCTTTTCGCCCTGGCAGGCGAACAGGCCGGCAAGGAACGGAATCATCCAGAACCGCGAAAATTTCTTCATGCCGTCTCCTTCATCTATGGATTCACGAATAGATTGGTGGTTTCCCACTTGAGGCCGCCCGCTCCCAGCGACGATGCCGCCCGCAGCCGGATGACGCGGGCGGTCTCCGGCAGCACTTCCCTCCCCTCCACGGTCCTGGGGAAACGCACCAGATACAGGCGGTGGAAAAAGCCGATATACGGAAACATGTCCCGATGGAGCTTGGAGATGGGCTCGATGACGCGGATTTCCATGGGCAGCACGGGCGGCGCCGAATCGACCTCCAGTGTCAGGCGCCACAGCGAGCGCTTCACGGTTTCGCCCGGCGCCGAGGCGGGATCGGGCGCGCCCTTTTCCAGGTCGTTCCAGGAATTGTCGCTGGAGACTGCCGCCACGATGAACTCCACGGCCGCATCCAGATCCTGCTGCTGGCGCGCCCACATGCGCATCTTTTCCGCCTCGGGGAGCCGGTACCAGCGCGAGAGGGCCACCGTGTAGGCCCAGCGGAATTCCCACGACAGCAGCGTGGCATGGATGTCCAGCGCGGTATCGAACTGCCGGATGATGCGGTAATGGCGGGTCCAGCGCTTGAGCACGTCGGGATAATCCCCGGCCTTGAACTGCACGGGCGTGCGTCCGATGTTGACGTACGCGCCCGAGGAGGAGCAGGCGGCGAGCCATCCCGTCAGCAGCAGGCAGGCGAGTCGCTTCATGGCCTTACCGCGCCGCCCGGCCCGAACGGATGTCCGTGCGGGTGAAGATGGAAACGAAGGGGAGCCGGGCCCGCAGGGCGGCCGCCGCGTCGTTCTCCTCGCGATCCACCAGTGCGATCACGCCCAGCACGCGCAGTCCCTCGGCTTCGGCCGCGTCGATGGCCTTGAAGGTGGAGCCGCCCGTGGTCACCACGTCCTCGACCACCACCACCGGAGTTCCCGGCACCACGGGACCTTCCAGCAGTTTGCCCATGCCATGCGCCTTGGGTTCCTTGCGCAGGTAGAACGCGGTCAGGGGCTTGCCGCCGTCCAGGGCACTGGTGAGCGATACCGCGCTGGCGATCGGACAGGCGCCGAGCACCACGCCACCCACGGCATCGGCTTCGGGAAAGCGCTCGCGGATCACGTCCAGAAATACGCGGCCCACGGCCGCATGCCCGTCGGGCCGCAGCACCGTCTGCCGGCAGTCGATGTAGAAATCGCTCTTTTTCCCGGAAGCCAGCGTGACTTCGCCTTCCATATAACTGTATTGCAGTAACAATTGCAATAACTTTGTTTTATTTGATTCCATCATGAAAGCACCTAAAATCAATTTTTTATCAGTCTTTCGCTCCCGGATAGGCGCGGACGGCTTCTCCCAGGATTTCCATGGCCCGGCGGCAGTGTTCGCTCTGGAGTACGTAGGCCAGGCGGATTTCGCTCGTGCCAGCGCCCGGCGTGGCGTAGAAGCCGGCGCCCGGAGCCACCATCACCGTCTCGCCGGCGCTGGAGAAGTCCGTAAGCAGCCAGCGGGCGAACGCGTCCCCGTCGTCTACGGGCAATTGCGCCATGATGTAGAAGGCACCGTGCGGCTTGCGGCACACCACGCCCGGGATGCGCATGAGACCCTCATAGATGGCGTCGCGGCGGGCCTGGTACTCCCTGCGCACATTCTCGTAGTAGCCGGCGTCCAGGTTGTACAGGGAAACGGCGGCCACCTGCTCGGCCGTGGCGGGGCACAGGCGCGCCTGGCCGAAGCGCAGGATGGACTGGAACAGTTCCGGGTTCTTGGTCACCAGGTTGCCCACGCGCGCGCCGCAGGCCGAGAAACGCTTGGAGATGGAATCGCACAGCAGGATGCGCTCGTATCCGCGCCCCAGGGCCAGCATGGACGTGGGCGTTTCGCCGTCGTAGGCGAATTCGCGGTACACCTCGTCGGAGATCACGAACAGATCGTGCTCGATCGCGATGTCCAGCACCATCTCGAGTTCGCCGCGCGTGAGCACGGTGCCCGTGGGGTTGTTGGGAGAGCACACCAGGATCGCCCGGGTGCGGGGCGTGATCAGTTTTTCGATTTCTTCCCGGGCCGGCAGGTGGAAGCCGTTCTCAGCGCGCGTGGTGTAGGGCACGAGCTTCACGCCGGCGTAGATGGCGAAGCCGATGTAGTTCGTGTAGAAAGGCTCGAACACGATGACTTCGTCGCCGGGATTGGCCGTGGCCAGAAAGGCGAAGAACAGCGCTTCCGATCCGCCGATGGTGGCCATGACCTCGCTGGGCTCCACCGGGAGACCGAGCCGCTGGTAGTAGCCGGCCACCGCCTTCTGGAACTCTGGCAGCCCCTGCGACGGGCCGTAGCCGAGCACCGGGGGCAGATCGGAATTCAGGGCCTGGAAGAACACTTCCGGCGTGGGGATGTCGGGCTGCCCGATGTTGAGCTTGTAGATGTGGACGCCCCGTTTCCTGGCTTCCAGTTCCAGCGGCAGCAACTTGCGGATGGGAGACGGCGGGATATCGATGGCGCGCTGTGAGAATTGCAGGGACATGCGGATCCTCCGGTGGAAATTCGGTTGACGCCGCACGGGCCATGACGGCGGATTCCCGGCGGCGCGGCTTGCCTCGCGCAAGAAGTACCCGACCCCCTGCTTTTGTGCAAGGGAAACCATGCGTGAAACCGGGCGCCCGGTCATGGAAATCACGCATGGCGAAAATGCCGATTCGTGATAGAAACGGCTCGGGACAGATTTCAACGATGGAAAGGAAGAATGCAGGCATGAATCCTTCGCAGATGAAAATGCACGTGGTCCTTTCATTTCTGGTCCTCCTTGCGTCCGCGTGGATGGGGTGCTCGGATTCCGGAGGAAAGCGCGGGCACGAACTGGGAGAGACGAATCCCACCTGCCAGGCGCAGGGTCCCGCGCGGCCCGTGCCGGAACCGGTCCTGGTGCGCACGTATCCCGCTTCGTGGGACGAGAACTGGTTCGGCTCGCCGGCCTTCGCGGATCTGGACGGCGACGGGAAGAACGAGGTGATCGCGGGTCGTCACAGCGTGCTGTACGTGTGGCCGGCCGAAGGCGACGTCCTGTGGCGGGCGCCCATGGGACAGGATGCCTCCAGTGCGGACGATCACGGGGAGGCCCGGCAGTACGCGGCGCCCGCCATCGGGGATTTCGATGGCGACGGGTTTCTGGAGATCGCGACCGCGTATTCGCATTTCGTGGCCGTATACAGGCATGATGGCACATTCGCTCCCGGCTGGCCGGTCTCTTTCGGCGACAGCGAGATCCGGTCCGTGGCGGCGGCGGATCTGGACCACGACGGCTTCTGGGAAATCGCGGCCGTCAAGACCTCCGATGGGCCGGTGACAGTGGTTTTCGACCACCAGGGGCGCATCCGGGACGGCTGGCCGCAGGTGGACTGCGAGAACTGCTATGACTACGGCGGCTACAACCAGAACATCGGGCTGGCGGATGTCGCGGGGGATGGCGATCTGGAGGTGATTTCCACGTACGACTGCTCGTACATCGGCTTTTTCACGAAGGATGGAGACGCCCTGCCGGCGCATCCGGACCTGCACGGCGAAGCGATCCCGTCCGTGCCGATGTTCCACGACTGGGCGCTGCAGGTGCAGGGCTGGGGGCCCGATGGCGAGGACCGGGACGAGTTCACCGATTCGCCGCCCGTTTTCGGTGATGTGGACGGCGATGGAAGACTGGAAATAATTTTATACAGCGATCATGAGCGTGCCGGAGAGTACAAGAACCGTGGCAACTGCCTGTGGGTGCTTAAGGCGGATCTCTCCCGCGTGCCCGGCTTCGAATGGCCGATCTGCTCCGGCGGCCCGCTGTTCGAGGGGTACGAGGACAACATCGTGCAGGTGGCGCCGGTGCCGGCCGTGGCCGACATCCAGGGGGATCCGCGCCCGGAGATCATCGTGCCATCCTACGACGGGCTCATGCGCGCGTATGGTCCCGACGGCACGGAACTGTGGTCCTTGGAATTCGATGCTCCGGGCGGCTCCTTCATCGGGGCTTCCGGCGCGGTGGTGGCGGATCTCAACGGCGATGGCCGCCCGGAGGTGATCTTCACCACGTATTCCATGGACGACGGCAAATCCCACCTGTACATCGTCTCCGCCGGCGGCACGGTGCTGCACCGGGTCCCCATCGCCAGGCGCGGCGCCATGAGCCCCCCGACCGTGGGCGACGTGGATGGCGATGGCCAACTGGACATCCTCCTCTCCCTCAAGGACACGCTGGGCGGTGGCGCCGGCGGCGTGCAACTATGGACGGTTCCACAGGCCGGCACGTCCTGCGTCCTCTGGGCTACGGGCCGCGGCAACATGGCCCGCACGGGCACCGCCGAAATCCAGTGAATCGGGTTTCATGTTCAAAACAATCCCATGAATATCATTCATTTGCCGATTCTTCCTTTCCGGAGGGCAAACCGTCCTTTTCCATTCGCCCGAAATCGAATATCCTCGCGCCGTTTTCCCTGCACCCTGCGGGTGCTGGTTTCATTTCCAGACCGATGAAGTCATGACCGAATCCGAATTCTTTTCCGGCAACGAGCGATTCGAACTGCTTTCCGTCCTGGGCAAGGGCGGCATGAGCATCGTGTACGAGGCCTATGACCGGCATCTGGGACGCAAGGTGGCGCTCAAGACCCTGTGTTCCCTGGGCGGCAACGAGTTGTACCGGCTCAAGACGGAATTCCGGGTCCTGCAGGAGATGGAGCACCCCAACCTCGTGTCGCTCGGGGAACTCTTCGAGGACAGGGGCCGCTGGTTCTTCACCATGGAACTGGTCCGGGGGGTGGACATCCTCACCTACGTGCGCGGTCTGGAACCGCCCGGCTTCTTTCCGTCGGACGCCGGCCGGTGCAAGGCGGCGGAGCGCAGGATGCCCTTCGACGAGGGGCGCCTGCGGGATGCCTTCTCCCAACTGGCGTCGGCGCTGGAGGTCATCCACTCGCACCAGCGGGTGCACCGGGACATCAAGCCGGCCAACATCCTCGTGCAGGCCGACGGGCGGCTGGTGCTGCTGGATTTCGGCCTGGTCACGCAGGTCGAGCCCGGCCTGCAGTCGGTGGATCATCAGATGCCCGTGGGAACCATCACGTACATGGCGCCCGAGCAGGCGGCTTCGATGGAAATCACGCCCAAGGCGGACTGGTACAGTTTCGGTGTGCTGCTCTTCGAGGCGCTGGCGGGCCGTCCGCCCTTCTCCGGCACGTACAACCAGTTGCTGCTGGCCAAGCGCTACAACGTGCCGCCCAATCCGCGGGACATCGTCCCCGGCATTCCGGAGGACCTGGCCGACCTGGCCATGGCGCTCATGAGCTACAACGCGGCCGCCCGGCCCGGGGCCCGGGAAGTGCGCCGCGTGCTTAAGCGCGACGGGTTTCCCGTGGTGATCCCGGAAACCGCGGCCGAAACGCACGGCCCCATATTCATCGGGCGCGACCGGGAAATCGGAAGGATTCTCGAAACCTTCCAGGAGGTCCGGGAGAACGGTTTCCGCGCACTCCTGGTGGAGGGCGCTTCGGGGCTTGGAAAAAGCGAACTGCTCCGGATGGCGGGACGCCTGATCCTGGACGAGACGCCGGGAGCCATCGTGTTGTGGGGGCGCTGCAACGAGCGCGAATCCGTATCGTTCAAGGCCTTCGACGGAGTCGTGGACGCGCTCAGCCGAAACCTGCTGCGCCTGTCCGAGCGGGAACTGGGCCGCCTGACGCCCATGAACGTGGATCTGCTGACCCGCGTGTTCCCGGTACTCTCCTGCCTCAACGATCCCGGCGCGCCCCTGTCCCGCCGGCCGCGCCAGGAATACGATCCGCAGGAGGTGCGCAGCCTCGCCTTCACGGCGCTGCGGGAGCACCTGTCGCTTCTGGCCGATCTGCACCCTGTGGTGGTCATCATCGACGACATCCAGTGGGCCGACAAGGACAGCATCCAGTTGCTGCGGGCGCTCACGCAGCCGCCGGACCCGCCCGCGATCCTGCTGGTCATGTCCATGCGCACGAATCCCGATGCGGAGAACGATTCCGATGCCGGGGAATGGCTTTCCCGCCTGCCCTTCCATCTGGAAAGGATGCAACTCGAACCCCTGCCGCCGGACGCTTCCTGCCAACTGGCGCAGGAACTGATGGAAGTGCTTCCCATTCCCCCGGGCGCACCCTTGCCAAAGCCGGAGCACATCGCGCTGGAGGCCGGCGGGCACCCGCTGTTCATCCAGGAACTGGTGCAGCACCTCACTGCGGCCGGCGGAAAGGGCACCCTGCAGGGACGGCTCAAGCTCGACGACGTACTCTGGGCGCGCGTGCGCCAACTGGAGCCCGAACTGGCCCATCTGGTCGAACTGGCCTGCGTTTCCTTCGGGCCGCTGCGCCAGGATGCGGCGGGATTCGCGATGGGCGTATCTCCGGCCGAGGTGTTCCGGATGGCCACGCGGCTGAAGATCCTGCGTCTGGTGCGCACCACGGGGCCCGGCGTCCAGGACGTGGTGGAGCCCTATCACGATCGGGTGCGCGAAGCCGTGCTCGCCCGCATGGATCCGGAGGTCAAGAAGACGTGGCACCGGGCGCTCGTGCGGGTGCTCAGTTCCGCGCGGCACGTGGAGCCGGAGCGGCTCGCGGAACACCTGGCCGCCATCGGCGAGCGGGAGGAAGCCGCGCGCATGTTCGTGGCGGC
Organism: uncultured Kofleriaceae bacterium; assembly: GCA_964516435.1. Lineage (GTDB taxonomy): Bacteria > Myxococcota_A > Polyangia > HGW-17 > HGW-17 > HGW-17. The sequence goes on from CAZEZP010000065.1 coordinate 23,827, forward strand.
GGCCGATCACGCTGCGGAGAAACTGGCCTTCGACCGCGCCGCGGGGCTGTACGAGCGGGCCGTGCACCTGCTCGGGGAGAACCTGCCGGAGGATCATCCGCAGATCCGGGATCTCAACCTCAGGCTGGGCAATGCGCTGGCCAACGCGGGCCGCGGAAAGGAAGCCTCCCGTGCGTTGCTGGATGCCGTCCGCGGCGCGCGGGCCGCTGAGGCACTGGACATCAAGCGCCGGGCCGCCGAGCAGTTGATGTACTGCGGATTCATCGACGAGGGCCTGGCGGTGCTCGAGGAAGTGCTCCGGCTCATCGGGGAGCGCGTTCCGCGCACGGCCTTCGGGCGGCTCGTGGGTCTCATGTGGCAGCGCCTGATGCTGCGCCTGCGCGGCATTTCGTACCAGGAGCGCGACGAGACCCAGATTCCGCGCGTGGATCTGGTGCATACGGACATCCTCAAATCCCTGACCATGGGTGTGGGTGGCGCCAATGTGCTCCTGGCTTCCTATTCCTGCGTGCGCCTCCTGCGACAGGCCCTGCGCATCGGGGAAACGGCGCGCATCTTCTTCGGGCTGTGCATGGAGGCCAATCTCGTTTCGGCCAACAATCCGGAATCCGCCTACCTGCGCCGGCTGATGGCCGAGTGCGAAAAGATTCAGAAGAACTGGAAGGGGCCGCGCCTCCCCTACATCGAGACGGCCTATTCGTTCGCCCACTTCATGCGGGGATCCTGGGCCGAGTCGCGCCGGTACACCCAGTCCGCCCTGCGCATCATCGACGAGCATGGCGGCATGTTCTGGGAACGCGGGATGATGAACAACAACTTCATCTGGGCCTCGTTCTACCTGGGCGAGATCGACGCCATGGAGCACCACGCCCAGATGGTGCTGCGCGATGCCCGCAACCGCGGCGATCTCTTCTCCATGTCCGGGATGGTCCTGGGGCTTGGCAACTTTCCCATCCTGAACCGGGAGGGACCCCAGCGGGCCGCCCACGTCATCGACGAGATCCTGCGGCAGTGGTCCGTGGACGGCTATCACCTGCAGCATTACTGGGCGCTCCTGGCGCGGGCCAACATCGAGATCTTCCTGGGCCGCCCCGAGCGGGCGCTGGAGAGCGTGCAGAAGGACTGGGGCCGGCTGCGCAACCACCTGCTGATGCTGATTCCCGCGGTGCGCAACGAATCGCGGTTCCTGCGCGGAAGGGCCGCCCTGTCGCTGGCCGCCCGGGAGAAGGGCGAAAGGAAGCGGGAACTGTTTCGGCGGGTGCTCGAGGATTGTGCGAAGCTCTTCCGGCAGAAGTTGCCGTGGACGCAGGCCACGGGGCTCTTGCTGGCGGCAGGGGCGCAACTGGAGGAACGGCCCGAGGAAGCCGTTGCGTCCCTGAGGAAATCGCTTTCGCTGCTGGAGGAATGCAGCATGCGCCTGTATGCGGCGGCTGTGCGCATCCGGCTGGGGCAACTCCTGGGAGGGGATGAAGGGCGAAGAATGCAGGACGAAGGCTTCGCCTACATGAAATCCCAGAACATCCGCAATCCGCCGGCCATGCTGGAGATTCTCGCGCCCGGATTCGGGTGATTCGCGGAATCCGCCGTTTGCAGCTTGACATTCCGCCCCGCTTCACTAACTTCGCCCGCGGTTTGCCTCCGGGCAGACATGAAAGTGAATGTGAATCCATGCAGGACCTCGTGTTTTCCATCCGCCAACTCCAGGAAGCCCCGCTGGAACTGGATTTCGACATCGATTCCGAAAGCATCGCCGAGCGGATGGGAGATCTCGTGGATCCCGCGCAGCCGTCAAAGGTCCATGGCCATCTGCACGTGGAAAAACTGCGGGGCTCCATCCTGGTGGAAGGCACCGTGAGCGGCACCCTGTTCACGGTATGCAGCCGATGCCTGGAAAGCGCCCGCCTGTCCGCGGATGGCACGTTCCGGCTGATCCTGATGCCGCGGCCCGCCTTTTCCAAGGGCGAGATCGAACTGGCCGAGGACGATCTCGACACGGCCTACTACACGGGCGACCAGATCGACCTGCAGCCGCACCTGTGGGATCACCTCATTCTTTCCATCCCGCAGCAGCCGCTGTGCTCGCCGGATTGCAGGGGCATCGACGTGCATGTTCCGGGCGTCACGGTCAATGGGGATTTCGCTTGCGAATCCAGTTTTTCCGTGCTAAAAACCCTTTCCTCAAATCCGGGCCCTTCGGCTCCGGACCGCAAGTGAGCGAGGTGTGACATGGCAGTTCCAAAGCAGAGACAATCCAAGATGCGTCGCGACATGCGCCGTTCGCAGCACGACAAGATCGATCCCCCGAACGTGGGGAAATGCGCGAGTTGCGGCGAGCCCCGCCTGCCCCACCGGGCCTGCCCGGCCTGCGGTTATTACGGCGGCAACAAGAACCGCGAAGGATCCAAGTACGATTCCCTCATCGTCAGTTAGCCGATGCCAGTCGTCTACCTGGGCACGGATCACGGCGGATTCCCCATCAAGGACGAGTTGGCGGCCGCGTTGAAGGCGGCCGGGTGCGAGGTGCGCGATTGCGGCGTGTTCACGCCGGAGTCCGTGGACTATCCCGACATCGCCCGCGACGTATGCCAGAAGGTCGCCGCGGATGCGGGTTCGCTCGGGGTCCTCGTCTGCGGCACGGGCATCGGCATGTCGATCGCGGCCAACAAGATGCCCGGCATCCGCGCCGCCCTGTGTTCCGAAACCTACAGCGCGCGAATGGCGCGCGCGCACAACGACGCCAACGTGCTGTGCCTGGGGGCCCGCGTCATCGGCGTGGAGGTGGCGCGCGAAATCGTGCGCGCCTTCCTGGAATCCGCGTTCGAGGGCGGCCGGCATGAGCGCCGGGTCGCCAAGATCGCGCAGTTGGAACATCTGCCGACATCCTGTTGAACCCCATCTTCACCGGGGGTTTCTCCATGTCTTCCGAAACCGATGCGAAATTCATGAAGCGGGCGCTGGCCCTGGCGGCGCGGGCGCGCGGACGCACGGCGCCCAATCCGCCTGTGGGCGCGGTAGTGGTGAAAAACGGACGCATCGTGGGCGAGGGTTTCCACCCGGCGGCCGGCGCGCCGCATGCCGAGGTGTTCGCCCTGCGCCAGGCGGGGAAGGCCGCCCGCAAAGCCACGATCTACGTCACGCTCGAGCCCTGCGCCCACACGGGCCGCACGCCGCCGTGCACCCTGGCCATCGAGCAGGCCGGCATCGCGCGCGTGGTGTATGCCGTTTCCGATCCCAATCCCGTGGCGGCCGGCGGCGCGAAGCACCTGCAGGACGCCGGCATTTCCGTGACCGGCGGGGTGCTGGAAGCGCAGGCGCGCGAACTGCTGGCGCCGTTTCTGAGCGCGGTGCTGCGCGCGCGCCCCTACGTGGAACTGAAGATGGCCGGCACGCTGGACGGGCGCACGGCGGACCGTCATGGAAAGAGCCGCTACATCACGGGAGAGGCCTCCCTGCGGCGCGTGCACCGCATGCGCAACGTCGCCGATGCCGTGCTCGTGGGCGGAAACACCCTGGAACTGGACGACCCGCTTCTCACCTGCCGCGGGGTACCCGGCGGCCGCGATCCCATCCGCGTGGTCGTGGATCCGCGGCTTCGCCATGCCCGCCCCGGGATGCGCCTGTTCTCCGGCGGCTCCTCGCCCGTGTGGGTGTGTGTCGACGCGGCGCTCGATGCGGCGTCGTTTCTGCCCTTTTCCGGCATCGAGCGGCTGGAGTTCCTGCGGATTCCCTGCGATGCCTCGGGCCGCATGGCGCCGCAGGACATCCTCTCGGCCCTGCTCGAACGGGACGTGCACCATGTGCTGTGCGAGGGGGGTGCCCGCACGGCCGGGATCTTCCTGGAAAGCGGGGTTGTGGATCGCATCCACTTTGTCTATGCTCCCCGCCTGCTGCTGGACGCATCGGCGGTGCCCCTGGTGGTGTCCGCCGAGGCGCGCGGCATCGATGCGCAGATCCCGCTGTCAGGGCTGCGCGTGCGGCGGTCGGGAGAAGACGTCTGGGTGCAGGCCGACGTGCTCCTTCCGCCGCGGGGAAGTGACACATGTTCACGGGACTGATCGAGCGAACCGGACGTCTTCGCCGCATGGATCCGCAGGATCGCGGGCGCCGCATCGCCATCGAAACCACGCTGGCCGCCGATGGCGGCCTGGCTCTGGGGGATTCCCTGGCCGTCAACGGCATCTGCCTGACCGTGGTGAGCGTGGAGGATAACCTGGTGGTCGTGGAGGCCGGCGCCGAGACGCTTTCGCGCACGACGCTGGACGAGTGGGCTCCCGGGCGCCTGCTCAACCTGGAGCGGGCCATGCGCGCGGACGGCCGCTGGGGCGGGCACTTCGTCACCGGGCACGTGGACGGGACCGGCCGCGTGTCCTCCATCCGTCCTGCCGGTCTCCAGACCACACTGGGCGTGGCGCTTCCGCCGGAACTCGCATCCATGGTGGTGGAAAAGGGTTCCATCGCCATCGACGGCATCAGCCTCACCGTGGCCGCCCTGCGGGGTGTGACCGTGGAGGTCGCCGTCATCCCGCATACGTGGACGCATACGGTCTGCAGCACGTACAGGGTCGGGGACCGCGTGAACATCGAGACCGACATGATCGGCAAGTACGTCGCCGCCTTCCTGCGGCGAAACCGGGGTGCATCATGACGAACGTCGAGGAAGCCATCGCACGGGTAAAGGCTGCCATCGAGGAGATCCGCCAGGGCCGCATGGTGGTCCTCACCGACCACGAGGACCGGGAGAACGAGGGGGATCTGGTCATGGCTGCCGAGAAGGTCCGCCCGGAGGACATCAATTTCATGGCCACCCATGGGCGCGGCCTGATCTGCCTCACGCTCACGCCCGAAAAGGTGCGCCAGTTGGGGCTGCGCATGATGGTGGCCGAGAACGAGAGCCCCTACAACACGGCCTTCACCGTGTCCATCGAGGCCCGCGAGGGCGTCTCCACGGGCATTTCGGCGGCGGACCGCGCGCACACCATCCGCACGGCCATCCATCCGGATTCGGATTCGCGCCACATCATTTCCCCTGGCCATGTCTTTCCGCTGCGCGCCCAGGCCGGCGGCGTGCTGGTGCGCGCGGGCCAGACCGAGGGCTCCGTGGATCTCGCCCGCCTTGCGGGACTCCTGCCGGCCGGGGTGATCTGCGAAATCATGAACGAGGACGGCACCATGGCCCGGCGCGACGACCTGCTGCGCTTCTGCGAGAAGCACCGGCTCGTCATGTGCTCCGTTGCGGATCTGGTCCAGTACCGGATCCAGTACGAGCCGCTGATCACGATGGCGGATTCGGCCACCGTGCAGATGACGTTCGAGGGCGTCACGCTGCCGGCGGAAACGTTCGTGTTCTCCACGCCCATCTCGGAACTGGAGTTCCTGGCCATTCGCGTCGGGCAGGTGGCGCCCGAAAAGCCCGTTCTGGTGCGCATGCACCAGAGTTGCATGATTTCCGACCTCTTCAACTTCGGGCGTCCCAGCGGAAAACTGCAGATCGATCAGTCGCTGCGGCGCATCTTTTCCGAACGGTGCGGGATTTTCGTGCTCATGCAGAACAAGAGCGATTCGCTGTGCCGGTGCTTTCGCGGCACGTTCGAGCCCGAGCCCGAGGTGGTGCGCCACGTCGGCCCCACGCCCGAAACCAACTACGGGCTGGGCTGCCAGGTGCTCAAGGCCCTGGGCGTGGGAAAAATCCGCCTGCTGACCAATTCGGAGCAGAAATTCCACGGAATTCGCGCTTACGGGCTGGAAGTCGTCGAAAGGGTGCCCATCGGATGAGCCTGCCTACCCAGATACGGCGTGAAATCGTGGCCCGCACGGCTTCCATCGCCGAGGCGCTGGACGAGATTCCCGATGGCAGCCGGGTCTTCGTCGGCACGGGAGCCGGCGAACCGCAAGCCCTGGTCGATGCGCTCGCCGCCCGCGTCCGGGAAAGGAACCTGCATCTGCTGTTCGGCTTTTCCCTGCGCCGGCCGCCTTCGCTTCCCGCCTCCGGTCTTCCCGCCTGCTCCTACCTGCATGCCGGGTACCGCCAGTCCGCCGCCGTGGAGAGCGGCGCCGTCGAATGGATTCCGGCCGCCGTGGAAAACGTTTCCGCCTGGATCCACAATGGCCGCCTGCCGGTGGACGTGGCGCTGATCCAGGTGCATCCGGGCGATGTGCATGGGCAGTATTCCCTGGGAACGGCCGTGGATTTCACGAAGGCGGCGGTGGAAGCGGCCGGCCGGGTCATCGCGCAGGTCAATCCCTTCGTGCCCCGCACGCACGGGCAGTCGTTCGTCGACTGGCGCCGGATTCACCGCTTCACCCTGCGCGAGGAGGCGTTGCCCGAGGTGGTGAGCCGTCCCGCCGATGCGGCGCTGGAGGACGCGATTGCCCGGAACGTCATGCGCATGATTCCGGATGGAGCCACGCTGCAACTGGGTTTTCCCCGTGTGCCGCGACAATTGCTGTCGCATCTCGCCACCCGCCGCGATCTGGGTGTGCACAGCCTGCTGGTTTCCGACTGGGTCATGGAACTTTTGGAGAACGGCAACGTCACGAACCGGCGCAAGGGATTCGCTCCGGGCAAGGTGACAGCCGCCTGCGCACTCGGGTCGCGGCGCTTCTACGAGTACCTGCACGATGCGCCCGTCTTCGATTTCCAGCCGGTGGAGACCGTGCTCCGCTTCGCCTCCCGCAATCCCGATTTCATCAACGTCGTGGACGTGTCGGCTGTGGATCTCCTGGGCCGCGCCCGGTTCGAGAACTCCCCGTTTTCCCGCCGCCTGAGCGCATTCTTCGGCGCTGCGCCTGGCGCTTTCCCCGGCATGCTGACCGTGGCGGTGCTCGCCTCCCGGGATGCGCAGGGCCGCCCGGCCATCCAAGCCGTCTTTCCCGATGCCGATTCTCCTGGCCGTCTGGACGCCTGGCCGGACGTGGTGGTCACCGAGCACGGGGTGGCGCCGCTGCGCGGGAAATCCGCCACCCAGCGCGCGCTCGCATTGGTTTCCCTGGCCCACCCGGACGACCGGGAGTCCCTGTGGGACGCGGCGCTCTCCCGCCGGCGCATTCCCGCCGCGTGGAAGTCCTGTCCGCGGATGGAAAAATGGATCCATCCGGACGATACGCCTTCCGGAATCGTGGTGCGCATGGCCGGCGCGGCCGATTTCCACGACGTCCTGCGGTTCCATCTGCAATTGCCGCCGGAGGATCTCCGCCTGCGGTTCTTTTCCGGGAACACGGATCCCGGCGCGTACTGGGAGCGCGTCTTCTTTTGCGGGAATGAATTCGTCTTCCTGGCGCTGGAATCCCGTTTCGACGGGGAGAAACTGCTGGGCGTGGCGGAATGCAGCCTAGCGGACGATGGAGCAGGAGCCGAAATCGCGCTGGTGGTGCATCCGCAGCACCGGCGTTCGGGCGTGGGCTGCCGGCTGGTGCGGGCCATGGAGGACTGGGCCAGGACGAGGAGTCTCACCCTGCAGGCGTCCGTGCTGCCCGAAAATGCGCCGATGAAGCGGCTGCTCCAGGGTTGCGGATGGCAGGTTCGGGAACGGGAGGACGTTTCCGTATATGTCTGGTCGCCAAAATTGTAATATGGTTCTCGCAATTAAAAGTAAGAATTCCAAAAGTAAAAGTAAAATTATCTATAAAGAAAGTGAAAATCTATGGAATTGACGGAAGCGGCAAAAACCTCTAGGATGCCGCCGATGCCTGAATCCATGACTTCTCTTTCCGACAACCGTGACATGCTGAAAATCCGCGACCAGGTTTTTTCCAGCCGCCTGTGGATCGGGTCCGGAAAATTCGCTTCCCCCGATGTGCTCCGGCAGGTGCTCGAGCGCTCCGGAGCCCATCTGGTGACCGTGGCCGTGCGGCGGGCGGATCCCGAAGCCCGCGGCGGCGACCCCGCCTTCCTGGGCATCGACCGGGAGAAGGTGTTCCTGCTGCCCAACACCTCGGGAGCCCGGACGGCGGCCGAGGCCGTGCGACTGGCCCGCCTCGGACGCGCGCTGGTGGGCCATTCCTGGGTGAAACTGGAGGTCACGCCGGATCCGGCCTCCCTCATGCCGGATCCCGTGGAGACGCTGCAGGCCGTGCGCCTTCTGGTGCAGGAGGGATTCACCGTGCTGCCCTACATGCATGCGGACCCCGTGCTGGCGCTGCGCCTGGAGGATGCCGGTGCCGCCACCGTGATGCCGCTGGCCGCCCCCATCGGCACCAACCGGGGGCTGCAGACCCGGGCCATGCTGGAGATGATCCTCGCGCGCGCCTCCGTGCCCGTCATCGTGGATGCGGGCATCGGAATGCCCTCCCACGCGGCCGAGGCCATGGAAATGGGCGCATCCGCCGTGCTCGTGAACACGGCCATCGCCACCGCGGCGTCTCCCCCGGATATGGCCGAAGCCTTCCGCCTGGCGGTGCAGGCCGGCCGCCTGGCGCATCTCTCTGGGCCGGGACGGATCCAGGATGCACCCGAGGCATCCAGCCCGCTGACCGGTTTCCTGTGGGAATGAAACGTCCAGAAAATTCAATCGGGAAATTCAAACAAATAAAAAGGGGAATCAGCCCTTGGGTTCCTCCTGCATGAGTTGCAGGTATTTTTTGCATTCGAGCGCCACGCAACTGGCGGGCGAGACGGCGATGCATTCCTCGAAGCGGCGGGCGGCGTCGTCGGCATGCCCCAGTTTCACGTGCGCCAGGCCCAGGTACAGGTACACTTCCTGGATGCTGTTGCAGGGAAAGCCCTGGCGCAGGGTCTTTTCGAACTCGGAGACGGCATCCTCCGTGCGCTCGCTTTCCAGGTAGGTGCGCGCCAGCCGGTAGCGGGCGATGCAGAACTTGCTCTCGGCCAGGAGCGCCTGCGTGAGTTGCGCCACGGCATTCTCGTACTTCTTCATGTGGAAATACGCCCATCCCATGTTGGACCGGGCCACGTGACCCTCCTGGTACACCAGGTCCTCGAGCGCCATCCGGGCGGCTGCGACGGCTTCCTCGTAGTTGCCGAAGTGGATGTCGATGGCTGCGATGTTGTTCTGGCTCCTGGAGGCCAGTTGCTTGTCCTGCGCGGCTTTCACGAAGTGCTGGCGCGCCTTCCTGAGCAACTGCTCGGCCGTCGTCCGGTGTTCCTCGAGAGCCTCTCCCGTCATGCACTGGAACCGGGTGGAGATGTCGATTTCCGAGGTGGCCTTTTTTAGATAAATCAGGCCAAGCAGGAAGTGCGTCTGGGCATAGCCGGGGTCGGCCACCAGGCTCCTGTGGAGCTCCTCGAGCGCCGCGTTGAGGAAACGCACCGACAGTTCCGTCTCCTCGGTGATCATCTCGGTGTTCTTCTGGATCTGCTGCTTTTTCTGGCGCACATCCATCAGCGCCTGCCCGTCTGCAGCCGAATCCTGCAGCGTGGCCGCGATTTCCCGTTCCAGGCGGGTGTTCTCACTGCGCAGCCGATCGACTTTCTGCAGGGATTCCATGTATTTTTCAAAGTAGTCATTGCCCAGATAGAATTGCTTCTGGGCATAGCGGGCATCCTTCGGATCGTTCTTCGTGCAGGCGGAAAGCAGCACGAGCAATCCCAGAACCGGCCACACTTTCGAGAAGAGCAGTTTCATCGCGACAACTCCGAATGTCCCCCGTCGAGAACGGAAGGTAGCCTCTTTTGCCCGCTCCCGCAAAAAACCCGTGGTTTTCTGCAGAAACCGTCAGGAGAAATCGGCTATTTTATGGAGTTGAACCTGCATCCGGGCGTCCATGATGCGCGCATCGATGAGCCATCGGGCCAGTCCGGCCGGGGAGAGCCGTGGAATGACGGGGGAGAAGAGTACCCCGAAGGTGCGCTGCGGCCAGCGGGCGAGGCATTGCAGCGCGGCTTCGAAATCCGCGCGGTCGGCCACGGGGAACTTCACCTCGTCGCCAGGTCCCAGGCGGGCCAGTTCGGATTCCCGCATGCGCAGGTGCTCGCCGGAGGAGGGCGGCTTGATGTCCATGATCACATGCACGTCGGCCGGCACAGAGTCGAGGGGAAAGGCGCCCGATGTTTCCAGGAGCACCGTGCAGCCGGCCGCGCACAGGGCTTCCAGGAGTTCCGGGGTGTTCGGCTGGGCCAAGGGCTCGCCGCCCGTCACCTCCACGAGCTGACAGCCGGTTTCCCGCACGCGCCGCAGGATTTCCTCGACGGTCATGGGCGTCCCGGCGGCCTCGCGGGCGGCCTGCGTATCGCACCAGGCGCAGGAGAGCGGGCATCCGGCCAGCCGCACGAACGTGCAGGGAAGCCCCGCGAAAGAACTTTCTCCCTGCAGGCTGAAAAAAATTTCATAAACGGCCAAGGTCGCCGTCATGGCACGCCTGCCTTTCCGGATTCCCAGGGCTTTTCCTCGATTTCGGGAGCGGTTTCGGGTGTGCCGTCCAGCGCGCCATCGATGTGGATGCGTTCGGGCCGCGGCCCCAGGAGGATGGCCAGTTCCGGATTGGCATAGGGATACTGCTTCACGATGGATTCCACGCGCTCCTGCTGGCGTCGCAATTCCTCCACGCCGGTCTTGTCCAGTTTTTCCATGCGGGAGAGCAGGCGCTTGCGTTCCTGCTCGTCGGTGGCGGCGGCGTAGGCTTCGCGCAGGTATTCCACGGCCAGTTGGTCCATGCCGGCCTTGCCCATTTCGCTCAGGGCGAGCACCCGCAGGTATTCCGGGGCGCCTTCCATGCGGGAAGCCGCCTCGAACAGGCGGATGGCTTCCTCCCGGTTGCGCGCGGCCTCTTCCTCGTTTTCGGCTTTGTATTCGTAGACGAGGTTGAATGCCAGCGCGGCCGGATAGCGCCAGTTGCCGGGGAAGCGCCGCATGGCTTCCCGGTAGAATTCGTTGGAGAGGCGCACGGTCTCGTTGTCGATGATGCGGCCTCCGTACATCATGGCTGCGCCGGCCCAGGAATACGCCAGTTCGAAAGAGGGGTCGAGCCCCACCACGCGCCACACGTGGCCGGCCAGCCAGGTCTGGCGCTTGGGTCCGTTCATCTCTTCGCCGAAGTACACCAGCGTCTTGACCCACAGCAGATCGGCCGCCAGCCGCGTGTATCCCAGGGATGTCAGCCGCAGCACCTGCTGCGGGGGCATGTAGAAACTGTCCATCTGCTGCGGGACGAGTGTGCGCTGGATCTTCGCCTGCCGCAGGGAGAAGTCCGTCCATCCCAGGCAGGCGAACACGGCGGAAAACCAGAGGATTTTTTTTAGTATCGGACTCGGCATACCGGCACCTTGCAGCTCCTGAATATGCCAAAGCGGGACGAATGTGCAATGTCTATTGACCTGGAAGCCGGATTCTGCATTGATGCTTGCGTCCGCGAGGCGTCGAGGAGTTTGCCATGACCGACGAGACGAAGGAAATACGGGAAGAAGACAAGGATGAATCCCGGCTGGAACGGGAGTTCTTCGAGCAGAAGCCGGACGATTCCGCCCTGGCGGAAAATGGGGTGGATTCGGGTCTGGCCGCTTCTTTCAAGCCGAAATGGCAGCGCAGTCCCCTGCTGGCGATTTTTTTCATCCCGCTTAGTCTCTTTCTCATCTATCTGCTGTGGCCGGATCTGAGTTTCGGCGTGCGCGGCCTCTTCCAGCGCGCGCCGCAGGATGTGGGCGAGATGTCCGAGGCGCTTTCGGCCGGAAAACTGCGGCCCAACACGTGGGTGCACGCCCGCGGCATGGTGAGCATCCAGAGCCAGTTGCCCGTGCCGCGGACCAAAAGCCGCGGGCGCGTGGACGGCTATTACGTGTACTACATTATGCTCAACACCCGCAACCGCGTGCTCGTGAAGCGGTTCTCGAGGGAAGGACTCATCACGGAACGCCTTCCAACGGAGTTCACCGGGCGTCTCGTGCAGATCGCCGACGTGGAGGAAGGCGTGCGCCTGCGGGAGTATTACCGCAACAACGTCCAGGATCCGCCGGCCGACATCCTGTTCCGGGAGTTCCACGAGGAGAGCGCCGAAACGGCCGATGCGCCGCCGGCGCCGGCCTCCGTGCTCAACGCCATCGAGGAACTGGCCAAGCCCGTGCCGCAGTTGCTCACCGATGCCGGCGAGAAGTTCACGCTGCGCCCGAACATGAAAATGGATGTGAAGGCCTATTTCCTTCCGGACCAAATGGTGTCCTTCAACCGGGAGCATTCCCGCACCGTCCGGATGCGGCTGACCGCGGGCGCGGCCCGGCCGGCTCCCTGTCCACCGGCTGTGGGCGGTGCCGTGGTGCTGCGTCGGGATCCGGAAACCCTGCAGTTGCCGGAAGGCGACGTCCGGGGCGAGGATGCCCTGCCGCCGGAGGGATGGACGCCGCCCGCCGGGGCCGGATGCCCCTCCTGCCCGGCTACGGATGCCCCCCTGGTGCGCCCGCCGGTGGAGGTGCGCATTCCCGCTGGCAGCACGGTGACGGATGCGGCGACCGGAAAGGCCATCGAATTCGCGGCGGACGGCACGTTCACCCTTCCAGGAGCGGCCTGCGGCGAGGCGCCGCGGGAAATCACGGTGGAAATCACGCACCGGCCCTTCGAGAAGCTGGAGGACTGCTACCGCTGGCTGACTGCGCGCGGCTATCCGTTCGCACCGCTGGCGCAGGTGCCCGAGAACCCGGAAGGAGACTGGGAAATCGTGGCGCGCATTCCCGAAAACGACATCCGCCAGTTGCGCGAGACCCACCAGGTGCGCAAGGACTGCTCCGAAAAGGAAGCCGGCCGTGCCCCGGACTGCACGATCGTCCAGCCGGCGCTGCGGGTGGCTCCCCGCTGGAAGTTCCTGTTCGAGATTCCCGTTTCCGAGATGAGCATCCAGGGACAGGAGTTCGTGATCGCCCGGGCCCGCACGGATTTCCCCCCCCAGTACGAGGAGGCCATGGAATCCGTCGATTTCGGAGGGAACAAGCGGGTGGTGCGGATCCTCAAGGCGCGTCCCGCCGAGACGTCCTACCGTCTGCCGCTGAACATGGTGTCGAAACTGAAATTCTACAGCCCCACCATCATCGAGAACGATGCCTTCATCCTGCTGGAAGGGGTAAAACCCACGGATTTCCAGATCCTGTGGAAAATTCCAGTGGTGCTGATTCTGCTGTCCATCGTATTCTTCAATGTGCGCACGCTGATGCGGCGCTTCCGGATGCGTTGACGCTTGAACATGCGCATTTTCATGGCACCCTGTCCGGCGTGAGGTGAAGGATGAAACCCGTGACGCGATCCCTGGTCCTGCTGCTGATGTTCACGATGGCCTGCGCCCACGTCGTCTCCTGCGAGGATTCGAAGCGGGGCAGCGAGCAGGTCGTCATCGGGGGGCGTCCGCCCGCCGGCTACCAGGGCCGCGTCACGCGCATCCTGGAGGACAACGTCCACGCCATCAAGCAGAATTCCACGCTCAAGCTCAACGAGAGCGATTTCCGCTACGTGCACATGTACGGCTATGCCCGGCTCTTCGAGCAGTTGAACCTGCACGGCTATTCCCACGACCGGCTGGTCGGGGGCACGCTCACGCCCGAACTGCTCTCGCGCTACGATGTGATCTTCCTCAACCTGATGGACGAATCGCGGCCCAGTTTCACGCCCGACGAGATCGAGGCCGTGCGGCAGTTCGTGCACCGCGGCGGCGGCCTGTTCGTCATCGCCGACCACACCAATGTGTACAGGCACGCCGAGATGACCAATCCCCTGCTGGAGCCCTACGGCATTTCCATCCGCTACGAGATCTGCGTGGACGTGTCGCCGCACACCGTGTCCGGGCTGGGCTGGATCCTGGTGTCGGACCTGCGGCCGCATCCCGTCAACGAGGGCGTCTTCGAGTACAGCCTGCAGACGGGCGGCCCGCTGGACGGCCCCGGCGGCATCGGTTTCACGTCGCCCTCGGGCTGGGGAGACAAGTGGAACCCCGACATGAAGGACGGCTATTACGGCAACTGGACGCGGGATCCCGACGAGGTCTCCGGCCCGCAGTCGGTGGCGCAGGCCGTGGAATACGGCTCCGGACGCGTGTTCGTGGTGGGGGATCAGAACATCTTCGGGGATCCGTACATTCATTTCATCGACAACCGCCCTCTCGCGCTCAACGCGTTCGAGTGGCTTGCGCACCGCGAGGGCGAGAACCTGCGCGACCAGCCCCTGCCGGGACTGAACATCCGCATCGACACTGCCGCCGACAACCTGTCCTGCGGCAAGTCCGGCATGCCGGACCACTACACGTTCTACACCAACCTCAACCGGGTGGCGGCCGTTTCCGCACTGGCCACGCGCCGGCCCCTTCCCTGGACGCCGGACGTGCTCATGTGGCTGGAGCCGTCGCGCACGGTGGAAGACGATGTCCTCGAGGAGGCCGATGCGGTACTGGCCTCCGGCGGGCAACTGGCCATCGTCGTGCATCCGGGACAGATGACGGCGGCGTCCATCCAGTTGCTGCAGCATTTCGGTCTGGCCGACGTCTATGAGGATCCTTCCGGCAATCCGGTGGATCTGGCCGCTTCCTCGGTCAACCAGACCCTTTCGGAGGTGACGCTGCGCCAGAAACTGCGCACGCGGGAGATCCGGCTCGCCTCGTGTCCCGCCATCGCCTGTCCCGGGCATGCGGTGTGGACGGCCGAGGACGCTTCGGGTGCCGCATGCGACCTGCTCTGCGAATTCCCCTCGCGCAACGGGCGGATCCTCGTCTCCTTCGCGGGGGGCTACTACCGGCGTTCGGCGCTTGGCGACGTGCACGACGTGCCCAAAGACGCTTCCGAAATGGCCTATCTGCTGGAACTGGGCTTCACCGACGTGCTGCTGGAATACGGGATTCCCCAGCGCTATCCGATGCGTTGAACCGCCATGAAGCTTCGTGTGTACCTGTGCGAGGACAACGAGGTATTTGCGCGGGAACTGGCATCGCGCCTGCCGCGCATCGGGGACGTGGAGGTGCTGGGCCATGCCGCCTGCGCCGAGGAGGCGCTCGCGGATGCCCGCCTGGAGGAGGCCGATGTGCTGCTGCTGGACCTGGAAATGCCGGGAAACGGGGGGCTGTGGGCCATCGACCAGTTGATGCAGCGCCCCCGGACGCCCGAAATCCTGGTGCTCACCAGCACCGAGGCCGACGAAGTGGTGTTCACGGCCATCCGCAAGGGAGCCGCCGGCTATCTCCTCAAGGGCGCGGGACTGCGCAAGATCCTGCAGGCGATCGAGGACGTGGCCCTGGGCGGCTGCGTCATCGACGCGCAACTGGCCGCGCGGTTCTGGAATTTGTTCATCGCTTCCCGGGGCGCCATGGGCAATTCCTGGAATCTCACGTCCGAGGAGATCGAGTTGCTCAATTTCATGGCGCGCGGGCTGTCCAACCCCGAACTGGCCGGGGCCATGGGACGCAAGCGGACGAACATCAAGAAGATGCTTTCCCGCATCTACCGCAAGATGAACGTCACATCCCGCGTGGAGGCCGTCCGCCTGGCCATGCAGTCCGGCCTGGTGGAACTGTGAGACGCATGTATTGGAAAGCCCTGAAATACATGGAATTTCCCTCTTTGATTGGAATAGTGTTTTTATTTTTTGCATTACCATCATGCAATGAGCCGCCATCTCCCCATCCAGGACCCGACGATCCCCGGGATGCGCCCCGGCGGCCCATCGTTCCGGATCGGCGCATGGCGCCCAAGACCGAGGTCCTGCGCAATCCCGAGCCGTTTCCCTGGCACGTTGGCGCCGACGTGATTCCCTCGTTCGCGCCGGGTACCCGCGTGTGGACGCCGACTCCCATCGGGCGCACGTGGGACATCGTGAATTTCGCGGTGGCCACGGTGCACCGCACGGACGGCAACCAGGTGATCCTGCGGGCGGGGCAACTGGAGTTCACCGTGCCGGCCGCGCTGCTCCTGCCGGTGCGCGCGCCTGGAAAGTTGGCCAGGGGAACGCCCGTGGTGGCGGCCATGGGCCTGACCGGCGAATGGGCGAAGGTGGCGGAATCCTCGGCCGATGCCGTGGCGGTGCAACTGGTGCTCGCGCAGGAGGTGGTGATTCGTACGGTGGCGCCCGATGCCGTCCTGCCGCTGGATGGGAAGCCCGGTCCCGGGCATCCGGTGGCCATATGGAAACAGAATGCCGTGGAGTTCGGCATGCTGCTCTACCTCAACAACGAAAAGGCTGGCGTGATCGGCTATGCGGGCCGCTTCGAACTGGTGCCCGCGCAATGGGTGCGCTTCGTTCCTCTGGACGCGAACCTCAAGAAGAACGCCAGTTTGTGGTCGCCCTATGCCGGGCGCCTGGAGGAGGTGCGCGTGCTGGAGGTGCTGGAGAATGGCGCCGCCGCGAAGGTGCTGTTCGTTTCGCATCCCGAGGCGCCGTCCATCAATCCCCGCGTGGTGTCGTACGCGCGCATCACGCGGATGGTGTGGTGAGGCTCCGGATGCGCTTTCCAGCATGGATGGAAGAGAAATTTCCAGGGTGGGTGCTGGCCGTGCAGGTTCCCGTGGCGGCGGCAATCCTGCTGTATCTGGACGCACGGCACCCGTACTACCGCCTGTTTCCCCTGATCCTGGCCGCGGGCGCGGCGCTGTTCTGGCACCCCGCCCTTTCCGGGCGGCGGGCGGCCTGGGCGCCGGTGTATTATTTCGCCCTGATTTCGCTGCTTTCCTCCACCACCACCGCCACGTCGCGTTCGGTGGCGAGTTTCCTGTTCCATCCGCCCGAGTACTTCTTCCTGGCGCTTCTCGCCTTCCATGCCGTGCGCAGAATGGAAAGGCCTTCCGGCATGTGGCGTGTGCCGCTCGTGCTGGGAATCTGCGCCCTACTCGCGGCGCTGGACGAATTCCACCAGTCCTTCGTGCCCGGACGGGTGGCCGATCCGCTCGACTGGGGACTGGACATGGGCGGCGCGGCGGCTGGCATTCTGGCATACCGGGCGATGGCCGCCCTGGGCGGTTGGGAAAGAGCATCCCCGTACGGATCCGGCGCTGCCGGGAGAAAGGAACGATCATGCAACTGATGCGCAGGAACCAGCGTCCCGCGGATGCGATGCGGCCCATCGCCATCGAGTGCGGTTACCAGAAGGGACCGGCTGGAAGTGTGCTCATTTCCACCGGGGACACCCGTGTGTGCTGCGCTGCGACGGTGGAAAACAAGGTGCCGCCATGGTTCCCGAAGGATCGCGCCGGCGGCTGGATCACGGCCGAATACGCCATGCTTCCGGGGTCCACGCTGACGCGCTCCGGGCGCACGCGACGCGGCCGCGAGGAGGAGATCCAGCGCCTGGTGGGCCGTTCCCTGCGGGCTTCGGTAGACCTCTTCCGACTGCCGCCCTGCACGATCACGGTGGACTGCGACGTCATCCAGGCCGATGCCGGCACCCGTTGCGCCTCCATCACCGGTGGGTTCGTCGCGCTCGTGCTGGCGCTCGAGACCCTGCGCCGCCAGGGGCACATCGCGGCGCTTCCTCCCCTGAGGGCGGTGTGCGCCTGCTCCGCGGTCATCCTCACGGGGGAACCGCTTCTGGATCCCGATTACGCGGAGGATTCGTCTGCGGAGGTGGATATGAACTTCGTGTTCACGCAGGGAATGGAACTGGTGGAGATCCAGGGAACCGCCGAAGGCGCTCCCTTTTCCTTCGAGCAACTGGCCCGCCTGCACGAACTTGCCCGCCGCGGCGCCATGGAATGTTTCGCGGCCCAGCGGGCGGCCCTGGGTACGCTCATGCCGGAAGAGGCGTGATTTTGCGCGCTGGCCAGGCGTGGTCTTTACTTTCCGGACGTTTTTGGTACGTTGGCGCGATGAAATTGCCGTCCCTTTTTCGGTTCGCTTTCGTTTTTTTCAATGTTTTCATGATGTTGCATGCTTTTTCCTGCACCCGTCCAAAACGGGTGGAGCCGCCGTCCGCCACCGTCCGGGAGGATAGCGTCCCGCCGCTGGCGCGCCCCGCGGCCGCTCCGGTCGAAACAGCGCATCCCTTCGATCCGTTTCCCGCCCGCCGGGAGGAGGTGGTGGAAAAACTGCATGGGGAGTCCGTCGCCGACCCGTACCGCTGGCTGGAGGACGCCTCCCGTCCGGACGTGCAGGAATGGCTTGCCCGGCAGGATGCCCATGCCCGCCGCTTCCTGGCGGAACTGCCGGACCGGGACGCCCTGGCGCGGCGGCTGGCGGAACTCTCCTATGTGGACTGGATCGGGCCGCCCGTGCGCCGCGGCACACGCTACTTTTTCCCGCGCCGCCATGCCGACCGCGAGAAGACCGTGTACTACTGGCAGGAAGGAGTGCGCGGCGAGCCCCGCGTGCTGCTGGATCCCAACACGCTCAGTTCCGATGGCGCCATCGCCGTCAAGGGCGTGTTCCCGTCGCACGATGGGAGGACTGTGGCATACCTGGTCAGCGTGAACAATGCGGATCATGCCACGCTGCGCGTCATGGATGTGGCCACCGGAAAACCCTACGAGAAGGACGTCATCGAAGGCGCCCGTTATGCCCAGCCCTCGTGGGACGAGACCGGGAAGGGCTTCTACTACACCCGCATTCCCATGGATCCATCCATCCCTGCGATGGATCTGCCGGGACATGCCGCCGTGTATTACCACCGGCTGGGAACCGACCCGCGCGAGGACAGGCTCGTGCGCGAGAAGACGGGGGATCCGCGCACCTTCATCCAGGCGGAGGTGTCCCGCGACGGCCGCTATCTGCTGCTGTTCATCCAGTTCGGGTGGACCAACGTGGACGTCTACTTCCAGGATCTGCGCGCCCGAAAGCCCCAGTGGACGCCTTTGGCCGTGGGGACCGGCGCCATGTATTCCGTGATCGCGCACCGCGGCCGATTCTACGTACTCACCAATCACGAGGCGCCCAACTACCGGGTGTTCAAGGTGGACCCGGGCCGGCCCCTGCGTGCGGACTGGAAGGAAATCATTCCCCAGCGTTCCGATGCCGTCATCGACGACATGGCCATCGTGGGAAACCACCTGGCGATCTCGATGCTGGTCAAGGCTTCCTCGCGGCTGGCGGTGGCGGACCTGGATGGAAAGACCGTGCGCGAACTGGAACTGCCCGGCATTGGAACCACCGGTGGGCTCGTGGGACATCCGGACGACGACCGCGCGTTTTTCAGTTTTTCTTCCTTCACGCAGCCGCCCGTGGTGTATGAGACATCCGTAAAGACATTGAAATCCAAGGTGTTTTTCCAGGTTCAACTGCCATTCGACCCAGCACCCTGGACGACCACGCAGGTGATCTATCCATCGAAAGATGGCACGCAGGTGACCATGTTCCTCATCCACCGCAGGGACATGCAGGCCGATGGGAAGACGCCATTCTTGCTGTACGGGTACGGCGGCTTCAACGTGAGCCTGACGCCCCAGTTCTCGGCTTCGCGCATGGTGTGGCTGGAGGCCGGCGGCGCCATCGCCATTCCCAATTTGCGCGGCGGCGGCGAATACGGCGAGTCCTGGCACCGCGCGGGCATGCTGGGAAACAAGCAGAACGTGTTCGACGATTTCATCGTGGCCGCGGAGTACCTGATTCGCAACAATTACACCCGCCCGGAGAGGCTGGCCATCCAGGGCGGTTCCAACGGCGGGCTGCTGGTGGGAGCCACCATGGTGCAGCGCCCCGAGCTCTTCCGGGCCGTTTCCTGCCACGTGCCCCTGCTGGACATGGTGCGCTACCACCGGTTCGGGTCCGGGAAGACCTGGATTTCCGAGTATGGTTCGGCCGATGATCCGGAGCAGTTCCGCTTCCTGTACGCCTATTCGCCGTACCACCGCGTGAAGGCGGGGGTGAAATATCCATCGCTCCTGATGATGACGGCCGACAGCGACGACCGTGTGGACCCGATGCACGCGCGCAAGTTCACGGCGGCCGTTCTGCATGCCTCCGCTTCCGCGAACCCGGTGCTCCTGCGCATGGAGACCCGGGCGGGGCACGGCGGCGGCGACATGGTGAAGAAGCGCATCGAGAGCACGGTGGACGAATATGCGTTCCTGTTCCATCAACTGGGCATGCGCTTTTCCGGGAGGCGGCCATGAAACCTCCCTACGTTCCACGCAAGGACAAACCGGTTTCTCCACGCATCGCCCGTTTGGCCGAGCAGGGCCTGGCGCTTTCGGAAAAGACCCAGGACTGGCTCAGCGGCGGCTATTCCGCAAGCCCGTGGGACGACGAGATCCGCGGCGAACTGTTTTCGGGATTTCCCATCCTGCCGTTGATGGCGCTGCAGGGGTACCTGGAAAAGGTGCGCCGGCTCATGGACAACGTGCTCAATCACGCGGATTTCACGGGCAACCAGAAACTGCACGAGGAAGTGGAGCATACCTGGCAGACGCTCCAGGAAGAGGTGGATGAACTGGCCATGCATCTGTACGTGGCCACGTTCGAATTCGACCCTTCCAATGCCTTCAAGGGAGCGCTCAAGGCCGTGGCCATCCTGCACAAGTTCCGGGTGCTGCTGCCCGACGAGGCCGAAAGCCTCTCCAAACTGGGCGACAACATCCAGAACTATCTGAACGCCGTGCATCCGCAGCCGGATTGATGGCGCCGCGGCCGCCACGGGAGAATCCGGTTCTCCGGGATTGGGAAGGCCGTCCCGGGAAGAGCGTTTTTTTTCATCGCCAGCGAGAATAAGATCTTCTTGCCAAAAAAAAATGGGATGCATACAATGCCCCAGCTCGAACCTCTCTGCAGGCCGGTCCCGCCGGTCGTGCAGATCGTGCCGGTTGCATGCGGGAAGGAGATGGACATGACGGAGACTCGCGACGAAAACGAAAAGAAGGAAACCTCCGGGGAAACCCCGAAAAAGGAGGAGACGAAGCGGGAAAGCCGGGAAGTGAGGGCGGCGGGAAAGACCTATGCCGTGGAGAAGCCCGCGCAGGAGGCGCAGGGTTCTCAGGTTTCCCTGGCCACCGCCATCATGCTCATGGTGCTGACCTTTGGCGCCGGCCTCGTGCTGGGCGGCTTCTTCCTGCGGCTGGGCGGCGGCGGGGGCGACGAGACGCGCCGGACCGGCGCTGCCATGGCGCCTCAGGCCACGAGCGTGCGCCTGAAGATGGACATCCCCGCGGACGCGCCGTTCATCGGGCCCGCGGATGCGCCTGTGACCATCGCCGTGTTCGATGATTTCCAGTGCCCCTGGTGCGAGAAGGCCTCGCGCGTCATCGACCGCGTGCTCAAAGCCTTTCCCAACGACGTGCGCTTCGTGATGGTGTACTTCCCGCTGGAGCAACTGCATCCGCAGGCCCACATGGCCGCCGAGGCCGCCCATGAAGCGGCCGCGCAGGGGAAATTCAAGCAGATGCACGACATCATCTTCTCCAACCAGCGCTCCGTCAGCAGGGAAAGCCTGGAGAAATGGGCGGCGCAGGCGGGGCTGGACGTGAACCGCTTCAAGGACGCCATGGATCGGGGCATCCACAGGGAAGTGGTGCAGCGGCACATGTCCCTGGGACGCGGCCTGGGCGTACGCGGCACTCCCACCATCCTCATCAATGGCCGCCGCTTCAACATGACGCGCGACATGGACAAGAACTTCGAGGTGATGCAGTCCATCGTCAAGGAAGAGCTCGACACCATCCGGCAGAAGAACATTCCCCGCGGCCAGGCGTGGAAGGTGCTGACGGCCGATGGCGTGGCCACGCTGGACCAGATGGTTTCGGGGCCTCAGGCGCGCCCGGGCGAAGCCGGCAAGGACATGCCGGCCCGCGCCGCCCGCCGCGAGGTGGATCCCAACGTGGCCTACAATCCCTCCGACGCCTGGAAGGGCGATCCGAAGGCGCTCGTCACCATCGTGGAGTTCAGCGACTACCAGTGCCCGCACTGCAAAAAGGCCGAGGACGTCATGGAGCAGGTGCTCGCGGCCTATCCGACGGGCGTGCGCATCGTCTTCATGAACAATCCGCTGCGGTTCCACCCGCAGGCCATGCCGGCGGCCGTGGCGGCACTGGAAGTCAAGGCGCAGAAGGGACTGGATGCCTACTGGGCCTTCCATAAGAAACTTTTCGAGAACCAGCAGGATATTTCTCCGGAAAACCTGGAGAAATGGCTGGCCGAGGCGGGCGTGGACCTGGCAAAATACAAGGCGGCCGTGGACAACAAGACCCATGAAGCCACGATCCAGCGCCATCAGGGACTGGCACTCAAATTCGGCGCGCGGGGGACGCCCGCGTTCTTCGTCAATGGATATTTCCTTTCCGGGGCCCGTCCGCTGGAACAGTTCAAGGCCGTCATCGACCGGGAAATGGAAAAAGCCAGGAAGGCCATCGAAGAAGGCAAGGCTACGGCGGAAAATTACTATGCGTTCCTGATGTCCACGGCCGAGCCGCAGGTGAAATGGATCGGCGGCAATGATGGGCAGCAGTCCCAGGCGCGCCGTCCCATGCGCCCCCGCCTGGATGCCACCAAGGTGTACCGGGTGTGGCCGGAAGGCGGCATGGACGAATTCAAAAAGATTCCGTATTTCGGCGATCCCAAGGCTCCGGTTGTGGTGATGATGGCACTGGACATCGAGTGTCCGTGGTGCGAGAAGCTCATGCCCACGCTGGACGAACTGCTGGAAGGCACGCCCCTTCCTCCGGGAACGGCGCCGGGCCCGGATCACTTCGCCGGCTACAAGACCGGGGTGCGCTTCATGCTGCTGCATTTCCCGCTGCCGTTCCACAAGAACGCCTCGCTGGCCCACCAGGCGGCCCAGGAGGTGTTCGAGCAGAAGGGGCCGGAAGCCTTCCGGAATTTCCTGAAGAAATGCTTCCAGAATCAGCGTGCGCTGCAGCGCGCCAACCTGGAGGCCTGGGCCCAGGAACTGGGGGTGAACATGGCCCGCTTCAGGGAAGCCCTGGACAAGGAAACGCACAAGGCTTTCATCGAAAAACTGCAGCAGATGGGACGCGCCGTGGGCGTCCAGGGGACTCCGGCCATCTATGTCAACGGGAAATTCCTGCTCGGGCGCGGCATGCCCATCTTCCGCAAGGCCATCGACGATGCCCGCACGGAAGCCGAAGCCCTCATGAAGAAAGGCATCGCGCCTGAAAAGGTGTACGAGGAAAT
The DNA here is from genome assembly GCA_964516435.1 of uncultured Kofleriaceae bacterium. Taxonomy (GTDB): domain Bacteria; phylum Myxococcota_A; class Polyangia; order HGW-17; family HGW-17; genus HGW-17. The sequence goes on from CAZEZP010000065.1 coordinate 46,788, forward strand.
CATGAAGACGGCCGAACCCAAGGCCATCTGGATCCAGCCCGAAGAGAACGGCGGCAATGCGCCTCCGCCGGTGCAGATCCAGAAGATCGAGGGACCCACCGCAGCGCCCGGACAACTGCCGGGAAGCAACATCCCTGTGGGCGCTCCCCGTCCGCCCGTTCCGCCCCGCGTGCTCAACATCCAGCCCAAGACGTTCAACGGCCCGGTCCCCCCGACGCCTCCCGCCATGAATCCCTGACGATTTCAAAAAGTTCCCATAGAGGGAATTCGCCTTCACTCCGAGGCTTCTTTCCACGCGGAAAGTTTGTCGAGTGCAGCCGGGGCAAAGGGGCTCGGTTCGCATTTTCAAAAAACTGATTGGAACCCCGTAAAAAACCAAAAGCCGCCCGCATGGTTTCTGCAAGTTTTTTCTTGACGCATTTTTTCTCTTCCCATACCGTTTTGAAGTCTTCTTTTCCAAGAGGAACGCGATGCCGTTTCTGGAGCCTTTCATCCTGGGCGATCATTTGTTCGTGGAGCAACTGGGCAGCAAGCCCACCTATGTGATCCACCGTACGATCCATCTGTCCGAGTCACGTTTCTCCTCTTTCTACGCCTTCAAGAACGTGAATCCCACGGCATCCCACCCCGATGCCCTCACCCGGGATTTGCGGCGCGAATCCGTGACGCTGGAATTCCTGGAGAGTGACGCCATTCCCCGCATGCACGGCTTTGGCCTGGTGCAGGGGTGCGGCTACATGATCACCGAGTACATCTGGGGCAAGAACCTTCTCCAGGTGCTGCGGGAACTGGCCTCCTACCAGCGCATGCTTTCCCTGGACTACGCGCTGCACATCGCGTGCGAGGCGAGCCGGGTGCTGGAGGATGCCCACTTCCGGCAGGGCGCCGATTTCCCGGAAGGAGTGCTGCACGGCGGGCTGGGGCCCCGCGGCATCGTCCTGGCCTACACGGGCGACCTGCACGTGCTCGGATTCGGCGCGCCCGTGCAGCAGGTCACCCGCGGCACCTGGAAGCAGTTCGAATTCCGCAACCTGTCGTACCTGTCCCCGGAGCAGGTGAACGGGGACGCCATCTCGCATCGCTCCGACATCTTCTCGCTGGGATGCATCCTCTACGAGATGCTCACCGGCATGCCGCCATTCCTCGAGAAGACGCCGGAAAAGGTGATTCGCCGCATCTCCCGGTGCTCGTTTTCCGAACCGCGTGCGGTCAATCCCGCCATTCCGAAGGAAGTGCAGGACGTCGTGATGCGCGCCCTGGCGCCGTATCCGGCCGACCGGCATCCGAATGCGGCCGCGCTGCGGGAAGATCTGGAGCGGCTTCTGCTGCGCGTGTCGCCGGATTTTTCGTCCGACCATGTGCGCAAACTCCTGCGCGGGCTTTTCGAGCGCGAAATCATTGAGGAAATCAAGCATTTCGGAAAACTCTCCGACGGGGTTCCCACCCAGTTCCGCCCGCTCGTCAAGAGCATTCCGCGCGTGATGTTCGAATGGATCTGCAGCGGCTCCTCCCTGCGGGAGAAATGGGACACGCCCGATTTGCGCCGCTATGTGACGCCATCTCCCGCATCGTCTCCGTCCTCGTCGTCCGCCTCGCAGACGGGGAGTTCGCCCAGGATGCAGGTGCCGCGAAGCCGCATGGCGAAATCGGCCGCCCGGGAAGCTTTTCCGACGCCTCCTGAACCGGATCCGCCGAAATCCCCGGTGCGCCTCGAGCCCGAACCTGAACCGCCCGCGCCCGAACCTCCTCCTCCTCCTCCTCCCGATCTGGAGCCCATGTGCGATCTGTCCACGGCGATCGCCACGTTCGACCGGATCGATTCCATGAAGAACCCGCTGCGCAAGTCGGATTCCTTCTTCGAGGTGGAGGATTCCGTCCTGGTGGAGACGCCGCATCCGGTCTGCATCGTTCCCGTGCGCGTGGCCGGGGAGCCCGGTCTGGCTTATGGCGTGGGAGAGGCCGACGAATGCGAGCAGAAGACCAATGTTCTGGGTTCGGTCACCCATGCGTCCGCCGTGGCGCCTTCCGAAGCCGATCCCCATGCGCAGAGCACGAAGGTGGCGCCGCCGGACCAGTATCCGCCGCCGTCCGAAGGACTGGTGGATGCCCAGCAGGAACGCGCCCGCTGGGTCGGCCGCCAGTTCGGCGAATACGTCGCCGTGGGTATCCTGGGCTGGGGCGGCATGGGAACGGTGTACGACGGCATCCAGCCCACCATCGGCAAGGAAGTCGCCATCAAGGTGCTCAATCCGGCCCTGTGCACGGACCCCGTGATGGTGCAGCGATTCCTGACCGAAGCCCGCGCCGTGAATTCCATCGCCAATCCCAACATCATCGACATCTTCGCTTTCGGGACCATCGACGGCGAGTACCACTACTTCGTGATGGAGAAACTGCATGGCATCTCGCTGGCCGCCTATGAATTGAAGCATCCGGTGGTGTCCTTCGCCACGGCCCACGAGATCATGGCGCAGGTGTTTTCCGCCATGGAAGCCGCGCACGCCAAGGGCATCGTGCACCGCGATCTCAAGCCGGACAACATCTATCTCGAGAAGCGCCCCCTGTACGACCACTACGTGAAGATCCTGGATTTCGGGATCGCCAAGTTCACGCAGGGAGCGCAGCGCCAGGCCATCACCAAGGCCGGAACGCCCATCGGAACGCCGCTGTACATGAGTCCCGAGCAATGCCAGGGACTCGAGGTGTCGGCTCCCAGCGACATCTATTCGCTGGGCGTGATCCTCTACGAGATGTTCACGGGGAAACTGCCTTTCCTCAAGAAATCCTACCTCGAGATGATGCTGGCCCACATCCACGAGCCGCCGCCGCCGCCATCCCGATGGCTGCCCATGGATTCCGAACTGGAGCGCATCATCCTGTGGTGCCTGGAAAAAGACCCGAAACGCCGGCCGCAGTCCATCCGGGAACTGTCCGAGCGCCTGCTGCCCTGGCTCAAGAGGAATGCCTGACGGAAGGAACCATGTCGGACGAGAATACCCGCGACGAAATCAACGGGAAAACGGTGTTCGTCAATTTGAACGCTTCCCGGCTGAAACTTCCTGTTTCCATTTCGAGGAAAGTACGGGATACCTTCGTGGACATGTATCCCACGATTCGAAAACTCTATGCTGAAGCGCCATTGCATTCCTATATATTAGTTTGTGGCGGCAGCCAACATGAAAGCGAATATTTTAATTTTTCCCGGTTTCAATACAATGAAATCATTCCATTGAAAAGGGGTGATTTCGCCGACCGCATCGTGGGCCGCCACACCCAGTGCCATGTGCGACTCGCGCTGCCGCTCAGCATTTCCCTGCGGCATCTGCTCATACGGCTGCATCTGCGGCCAAGAACGGGGGAACCCGTGTTCAAGGTGCTGGATCTGGCCACGCCGGGCGGTTTTTTCACGGCCGAGGGCGTCCCCACGTTCGGACTCTCCGGCATCGGCAATGGAGCCTTTCATCTGGACGGGCATTCCTTCTTCCTGCTGTACCGGGAAGATTCATCCTTGCCGGAGCATCCGGATCAGGCGTGGGCCCGGATCTTTTCATCCGGTGAAATGCGGGAAGACACCCTCCATCCGGTTCTGGCGCCCCAGGAGAATCCGTTCCTGCCGGAACAGATCAAGCCCCGGCTGGCGCCGGTGCTGGTGGATGACGCGCGCTCTTCCGGCAATACGTTCTTTGGAAGGAGTTCGGTGTGGGTCATCCATGGGCCGGAGCATCTGGACTCGGGTTCGATGGTGGACAGGTCGCCAAGGTTCGGCGTGCTCGAGGAGGACGAGGAATACGACGATGCGGAAGATGCGGTGCAGGACAATGCCGGTCTGGCCTGCCGGCAGGGGAAACGGCTCCTGCTGCTGCTGCAGGACAAGACTCGCTTCATCGACGTGCGCATCGCCGTGATGGCGAAGCAAATCCAGCGCGGCATTCTCATCGGGCGCTACGAGCGCTGCAACCTGGGTCCGACTCATTTCCATTTTTCCTATGACGTCTCGCGTGTCCACCTCCTGCTCCTGGAAGACGAGGGACGGTATTTCGCCATCGATACGGCGTCGTCGTGCGGCACGACATGCGATGGGAAGCCTTTCACCACGATGGAACTGACGCAGACCACGCGGATGGTGCTGGCGGATTCGCTCAGCGTCACGTGGAAATTCGTGGACATCGAATGACGGCTTCCCGGCGCCGCGCAGGGGGCGCCTTTTTCCGGATGCATTCCATGCCAGTTGTCACGGCGAAAATGCCGGGGGTCAGGCGTTGGCGAAGATGGCTTCCAGATCGGCAAGTCCGGTGACGAGTTGGGCCTTGCCCGCGGCCATGGAAGCGCCAGCCACGTCCTTGAGGCCGCTTCCGGTGGAGAATGCCAGCACCCGGTGATGGGCCGCCAGTTGGCCCGAAGCGCGCATGGCCAGCACGCCGGCGAACGCCGCCGCCGCCGCCGGCTCCGCGAAGATGCCCGAATACGTGCCCAGGATGCGCCCGGCTTCGAAGATCTCCTCGTCCGTCACGGTGAGCATCAGACCGCTGGTGTTGCGGATGCCGCGCAGGGCCTTGACGGCGTCGCGCGGGAAGGCCACCGAGATGGAATCGGCGCGGGTGGAGGGCTTCATGGGGGTGATGGTTTCGGTGCCGGCTTTCCACGCCTCGTAGATGACCCGGCTTTCCTGGGCCTGCACGCCCACCAGGCGGGGCTTGTACGGGATGATGCCGAGCGCGTGCAGATCCTCGATGCCCTTGGCCAGGCCGGCCGCGATGCAGCCGTCGCCCACGGAGACGAACACGTAGTCGGGCGGCCGGTCGAATCCGATGTCTTCCAGCGCCTCGAGAATGCCCGTCTTCTTGCCTTCCGCCAGTAGCGGGTTGATGGCCGTGCTGCGCAGGTACCAGCCGAAGCGGCGGGCGGCCTCCAGGCTCAGGGCGAAGGCGTCGTCGTAGGTGCCGTCCACCAGGAACACCCGCGCGCCGAAGGTGCACAACTGCGCGATTTTGGCCGGCGGCGCGGCCTTGGGGACGAAGATCACGGCCGTGATGCCCTCGGGCGCGCACAGGCCGGCCAGGGAGGCCGCAGCGTTTCCCGTGGAGGCCGCGGCGATGAGACCGATGCCCAGTTCGCGCGCGCGCGCCACGGCGATGGCGGAGGCGCGGTCCTTGAAACTGGCCGTTGGCAGCCGTCCATCGTCCTTGATCCACAGGTGGGGCAGCCCGATGTGCCGGCCCAGGCGCTGGGCATAAAACGTGGGGGTGTTGCCCACGCGGGTCACGGGACGCGGCCCGTCCAGGCGCAGCGGCAGGAGCGGGGCGAAGCGGAAGATGTCCCGCCGCGCGGTGCCCAGGCGGAATTCGTGGAACAGGGGCCGGATGAAGTCATAGTCGTATTCCACATCCAGGATGCCCGTCTCTCCGCAGTCCGGACAGGTGAGTTCCACTTCTTCGAAACCGTAGAATCTTTTGCAGAGCGTGCAGCGTTTTCCCAGGATGTGGCGCGAGGAATTCATGGGATGAAATTCTCCGTATTACAATGGATGTTGCAATGCTATCCCAGCACGGATACCAGCGCTCCGCCGATGGCCAGCGCCGTGGCCGCCATTTTGCGCGGGGTGAGGCTCTCGTGCAAGAAAAAATACGCCATGAGGATGATGACGATGACGGTCAGTTCCGAGAAGACGGCGATCAGGGAGGCCGGCAGGTTGCGCAGCCCCACGGCCCAGGCGCCAATCGCCAGGTAGGTTCCCAGAAAGCCGGACAGGGTCAGGGACTTCCAGTTGTGCAGGTTTTCCAGGCCCGCCAGCAGCGTGCGCCTGCGGGGATGCACGGCGTAGTACAGCAGCAAGAACGCGCTTCCGGAGAGCAGCCGCACCCAGGTGACGAAGCACAGGTCGTGGCGGTGCAGGAGATCCTTGTACAGCACGGCGCCCACGAGCGTGGCCAGCATGGAGAGCACGGCGATGAGGATGCCCAGCGCCAGTTTCTGCGGCCGCTGATGCACGTCTCCCGAGGAGGCGACGACGATGGCCGTGACCACCATGACGGCCCCGGCCACCAGGCGCAGACTCACGCTCTCGGAGAAGAACAGGATGCCGGCGAGCATCATCAGGGGGGTGTAGATGCAACCCACGATGGCGTTCAGGCCGGCGCCGAGCAGTTTCAGGGATTCCATGAACAGCAGGTCGCCCACGCCCACGCCCACGGCGCCGGAGAGCACCAGCAGCATGAAATCCCGCTGCGGCAGCCGCGGGATACGGTCGAACCCCAGCACCCAGAGGGTCAGTGTGAAAAATACGATGCCCACGGCGTTCTTTCCCACGTTGACGCCGAACCCCGTGACGCGGTCCGTGCTCTTGCGGAACAGGATTACGGCTACCGCCCAGAAGAGCGAACTCGACAGCGTGCCGGCCAGACCGATGCCGAAGGAATTCATGAATCACCTTCGCCCACATCATGGGCGCAGCTGTTCATACACGCGAAGGCGCCCGAAGACAAGCTGGAGGGCTGCTGACGGAAAAATCCAGGAACAGCTTGATTTTTTTTGGATGCTGTGCCATGGAGGACCTTTTCCGCGCGCCTTGTCGAGGTCGCGCCGAGGTACGTGTCTGCATGACGGCACCCGATGGTGAAATCCCTGCATCCTGTCCGCTGCTGCCGCTGCGCAACCAGGTCGTTTTCCCCTACATGGCCGTGCCGCTGTCCGTGGGAAGGCCGCGGTCCATATCCGCGCTGGAATCCGCCGTGAAGAGCGGCTCGCCCATCCTGCTGGCCCTGCAGCGCGACCCTGCATGCGAGGAACCGCGACTCGGGGATTTGCACGAGGTGGCCGTGCTGTCCACCGTCCTGCATCTGTTCACACTGCGCGATGGCAGCGTGAAGGCGCTGGTCTCCGGGCAGAAGCGCGTGCGCATCACCCGCCTGGTCGCAGAAATCCCGCATCTCGAGGCGGAGTTCCTGGAACTTCCGGACGTCGCGGACCCGGCGCGCGCGGACGAGATTCCAGAAAAGATCGCCGCGGCACGGGAGATTTTCGAAAACTTCGTCCGCCTCACCGGCTGGCTCTCTCCCGAGTTCACCGTCGCCCTTTCCCAGATCGAGGATCCCGGGCACCTGGCCGATGTGCTGCTGGGGCAGATGGCCCAGCGCATGGATGCCTCGCAGTTGTGGCCCCTGCTGGAAATGGTGGACCCGCTGGAGCGCCTGGAGCAGGTGGCATTCCTGCTTGAGGGCCGCATGGCGGGCATGCAGGTTCCCCGCGAGCCGGAGCGGGCGGCCACTTCTTCCCGCCCAGCGTGGGCGATGCCGGAAACCCCGGCCGTGCCGCCGGCGGAAGACGAATTCGCCGAGGATCTCCGGGAAATCGAGGAGCGCATTCACGCCAAGGCTCTTTCCGGCGAGGCGCGCGAGCGCTGCATGCGCGAGTTGCGGAAACTGCGCCTGATGGCGCCCATGAGCGCCGAGGCGGCCGTGGTGCGCAACTATCTCGACTGGGTGCTCGCGCTTCCCTGGAACGAGCAGACCCAGGATGAACTGGACATCGAGCGCTCGCGCCGCATTCTCGACGAGGATCATTACGGCATGGAGGAGCCCAAGCAGCGCATCCTGGAGCATCTGGCCGTGCAGATCCTGACCGAGCGCGTGACGGGCCCCATCCTGTGTTTCACGGGCCCCCCGGGCGTGGGCAAGACTTCGCTGGCCTCCTCGGTGGCGCGCGCCTGCAACCGCCGGTTCGTGCGCATCTCCCTGGGCGGCGTGCGGGACGAGGCCGAGATACGCGGCCACCGCCGCACGTACGTGGGCGCCATGCCCGGCAAGATCATCCAGGCCATGCGCCGGGCCCAGAGCATGAATCCCGTGATCCTGCTCGATGAAATCGACAAGATGACCGCCGATTTCCGGGGAGACCCGGCCGCGGCCCTCCTGGAGGTCCTGGATCCACACCAGAACGCGACGTTTTCCGATCACTACCTGGATCTCGACTACGATCTCTCGCGGGTGCTGTTCATCGCCACGGCCAACCAACTGGAAAGCATCCCATGGGCGCTGCGCGACCGCATGGAAGTCATCGAACTGGACGGCTACACCGCATGGGAGAAACTGGCGATCGCCCGGCGCCACCTGGTTCCCCAGCAGATTGCCGCCCACGGACTGCGGGACAGCGACGTGCGCTTTTCCGAGCAGGCGCTGCGCGATCTCATCGATCTCTACACGCAGGAAACCGGCGTGCGGCAACTGGAACGGCTCATCGCCACGGTGTGCCGCCGCTTCGCCCTGGATCACGTGCGCGGCTCCCGGCGGCGGCACTGGGTGCTCACCCGGTCCAACCTGGAGCGCTGGGTGGGCCGCCCGAAGTACGATCTCCAGAAGACCGAGGAGGAGGAACGCGTCGGCGCGGTGCATGGGCTGGCCGTCACGGTTTTTGGCGGGGATCTCCTCACGGCCGAGGCGCAGGTCCTTCCCGGCCGGGGCACCCTGCAACTGACGGGAAAACTCGGCGAGGTGCTCCAGGAAAGCGCGCATGCGGCCCTTTCCTACATCCGTTCCCGCGCCGCCGCCTGGGGATTGCCGCAGGATACGTTTGAAAAACACGACATTCACGTCCATTTCCCCGCGGCCGCCGTGCCCAAGGACGGTCCCTCCGCGGGCATCACCATGGCCTGCGCCATGGCGTCCGCGCTGCTCGGATTTCCCGTGCGTTCGCGCATCGCCATGACGGGCGAGATCACGCTGCGCGGCAAGGTGATGAAGGTGGGCGGCGTGCGGGCCAAAATCATTGCGGCCCACCGGGCGGGCGTGCGCCGGGTATGCATTCCGGCCGGCAACCTGCAGGACACCGAAAGACTGCCCGAATCCATCCTTCGGGAGTTGACCATCCATCCCGTGACCCGCATCGACGAGGTGCTCGAAGCCGCCCTCGTCGTGCCGAAAGATTTTCGCGGTTTCGTGAATTCCTGAATCCAGTCAAGATGCTCGATTCCCCCCTGTCCCCGAATCTCATGGATCCCGATGCCCTGTTCGTGGTGCGGCGCCTGCAGCAGCACCGGCACGTAGCCTACATCGTCGGCGGCTCGATCCGGGATCTGCTCATCGGCCGCACGCCCAAGGACTTCGACGTCTCCACCAGCGCCACGCCGACGGAGATCCGCCGGCTGTTCTCCTACACGCGGCTCATCGGGCGCCGCTTCAAACTGGTGCACGTGGTGTTCCGCAACCAGAAGGTCATCGAGACCTCCACGTTCCGCAAGACGCCGCCCGCGGACCCCCCGGGGGAAGAACGGTCCGATCTGCTCATCCGCAACGACAACGTCTACGGCACGCCCGAAGAGGACGCCTTCCGCCGCGACTTCACGGTCAATGGAATTTTTTACGATCCCGTGGCCGACCGGATCATCGATTTCGTGGGCGGCCTGGCGGACATCGAGACGCGCACCCTGCGCACCATCGGGGATCCCGACATCCGCTTTCAGGAAGACCCCGTGCGCATCCTGCGCGCGCTTCGTTTCGCGGCCAAACTGGGTTTTTCCATCGAGCCGGCCACCCTGCGCTTCATGCGCGAGCACCGGGAGCGGATCCGGCTGTCCGCGCCGCGCCGCGTCCTCGACGAGACCTGGAAACTGCTGCTGTGCGGGGCCTCGGCTGCGGCCATGGAGTTGGCCCGCGAGGTGGGCGTGCTGCAACTGCTCGCCCCGGAAATCGCACCTTCCTTCGAGGATGAGCGGCTGCACGGCATTCTCCTGGCCATGCTGCGCTCGTTCGATTCCGATCCGCCGGCCGATCCCCGTCTGGGGCCGGTGATGCTGGCCCCCATCCTGCTCTACGGGCAATCCGAAGAGCTCTGGAATACGCTGTCCGAGCCCTGGCGCGCACGCCTGGCCTGTTTCGACGACGCCATCATGCCGCGCATCCATCCGTTGCTGGAACGCTACGGCTTTTCCAGGATGGAGCGGGCGCTGGTCCACGATCTCCTGCAACTCGTGCTGCGTCTGGGACACCCGGATGCGCCGGCCGGCCTGCCGTCCAAAGTGCGCGCCCGGGAACTGTTCGCCCCGGCTTTGCGCCTGTGGCAATGGGTCTGGAGAGCCCGCGGTGTGCCGGAAGATCTCATCGCCGGAGCCTGTGAGGTACTCCAGGTTCCCGCCGCCGCGCCGGCCGGCCGCAAGCGCCGTCGCCGGAGGCGCAAGCCCCACACAGCCAGACCGGAGGTTTCGCCATGACCATCCAACTTCCCGCCGCCGTTCCGTTCGATCTCGAGGAATGCGGCAACGAGTACTACCAGGACGCCTGGATCTACGATCATGATTTCCGCTGGTACAAGAAGGATGCGGCTTTCTACCGCAGCATCGTGGCCGGCATCGGGGGGCCTGTGCTGGAGATCGGCTGCGGCACCGGCCGCCTGCTCGTGCCCTGGCTCAGGGACGGCCTGCAGGTGACGGGCGTGGATCTCTCCGAAAAGATGCTCGAGCGCGCGCAGGAGCGCATCGACCGTCTGGGAGCGGCCGCCCGCGCGCGGGCGAAACTGGTGTGCCGGGACATGCGCCGCCTGACGTTCCGCGGCGAATTCAACGTGGCCGTGTGCGCGTTCAACACCATGATGCACCTGTACACGCACGACGACATCCACGCGTTCCTGCAGGGCGTGCACCGCGCGCTCAAGCCGGGCGGAACCTTCCTGTTCGACGTCCTCAACCCCGATTTCCGCTGGCTTCTGCGGGATCCCGCCCGCCGCTGGGCCCGCATCCGGTTCAAACATCCACATTATAATACGTGGTATCATTATACGACAAACCATTATTATGATGCTCAGGATCAGATCGCGTATATCTACGTATACCACGAGCCCGTGAAGGAAGAAGACGGTCCCTCCTACGTGCTGCGGTTCGGGCACCGCATCTTCTTCCCGCAGGAATTGACGTACTGGCTCGAAACCCACGGCTTCGAGGTGGAGAACCTCTTCGGTGGTTTCGACGGCTCCGACCTGGATCTCTATTCGTCTTCGTGCGTGTTTGTCTGCCGCAAACGGTAGTATTGCAATATCTTTTATTTTATTACAATTAATAATACAATTTTTAAGAGTTCAACTGCAGTCAGCGGCAGTCGGGGTCCTGGGCGTCCACGAGGCCGTCCATGTCGTTGTCGAGGCCGTCGGAGCAGATCTTCTCGGTCAGGGGCAGGCCGGCGCAGGTGACCTTGGCGCGCGTGCCCACGGGCGGATCCGTGCGGCGGGACAGGATGATTTCCGCTCCCCGGGAGGGGCCGTACCACGGATTGCTCGCCGGGTGGCATCCGAAGTTTTCGGAGCCGGCCGGGCAGGGTTCGGCGCAGCGCTCGTTGTAGACGACATGGAAGCAGGCGGGCACGGGCAACTGCAGGTCACGCTTGGCGGGATGGCCGCCCATGTAGTCCGCGGGACACTGGGGAATGTCGTGGACGCCGCCATCACCCGCGATTTCCTGGACGCTGCACTGCGGCGCGCACACGGCGGCCACGGCGGTCTCCAGGTGCGTCAGGGGCGTCTGTCCATTGGCCGCCGCCGGATCCGGGCAACCCGCGAGCGGCGTGGTGATGCATTGCACCTCCACCAGGTTCTTGATGCGCTGGCCCAGGCCCACCAGGGCCGGGGAGTAGTCGGCGCTGCAGATGCTCGTCAGCGCCCAGGATGCGTCCTCGGGGCTTTCCAGCATGGATTCCACGAAGGCGCGGATGCGCACCGCGGGAGCCGCGCCGCGGGAGGGTTCTCCGCAGGAAGGCAGCACGTCGGCGTGGTTGCGGGCGTTGAGCCCCACGGTCAGTTGGCCCGGATACGGTCCCGTGATGGCGCCGGCGAGCACCATGCCGGCATCCTTGATCTGCCTGAAATACGTCGTGTAGCGGGCGATGGGATGCAGCAGGTTGAGCGGGTCGCTGGACTCGCGGGGAATGCAGTTGGTGTAGGTCATCGTGCCCGAGGGCATGATGCGCTGCCAGGGCTGATCGCATTTCACGCCGTATTCCAGGCAGCGGAAGTTTTCCAGCGGTCCGAGCGGTCCGTCCTCGTCGCGGGTGTACAGTTCGCCGGTGCGGGCCGAGCAGTCGTCTTCGTCGGTGATGAGGAAGAGCGCCAGGTAGGCGTTGGGCCGCAAAAAGCCCGCATTGGGGCCGGACGGGTCGGAGACGGCCCGCATCACGGCTTCGAGTTGCTGCTCGAATCCGCATCCGCCGGTGCCCAGGTCCGCCATGCAGGAGAACACCTGCTCGAGGCTTTCGCCTTCATAGTTGCGGCAGCGTGGGCATCCGTTCTCGTCCACGGCCAGAATCAGTCCCGCCGGCTCGGTGGCCACGCCCGAGATGGTTTCGAAGGCGCTGGCATCGCAGTTGGCCTGTGTGCAGTCGTGCGCCGTGCAGACGGTGGGCTGGCCCGGCTCGGTGCGCTTCTCGATGCTGCAGTTGCGCGGTTCCACGTCCACCACGAACGTCTGGTTGCGGGGATTGGCGCAGGCGTTGGCCAGCCCCTTGAGGAAGCGGGCGCCGTCTCCGCCGGTGATGCTGCAGCCGGGCACGTCGTAGGGCGCCGTTCCCAGGTCCGGGGTGATGGTTCCCAGGTGGATGTTGGGAAGCCCGCCGGAAATGTCCTTGAGCACCCGCATCAACTGGGCGAAGTTGGCGCGCAGCAACTGCTGCTCGTCCTCCATGGAGATCGAGGTGTCCACGAGGAACACGATGTCCACGTCGCGGGTGCTGTTGAGCGCCGTCGGGAAATCGGAAATGATCTTGGGCGAGGGCTCGGCGACCTTCATGGGGCGCTCGATGCATGCCCACGAGGTCGCCAGGGCGAGCGTCAGTAGCGGGATGGAAAGGATGCGGATCGCGGTGGAAAGACGAAACGTTTTCATGATGCACCTCCTGACAGTTCGTTTTTTCTGCCTTTTTGCCGGCTATGAGCCGGGTAACAAAAGAAATTTTCTGCGCGCGGATGAACGCATGTTCAAAAAACCCCTGCCCCTTTTTCTTTTACCCTGCCATTTCCTCTGATTCGGGGCTCACTTCGAGCGGAACCTGCAGTTCCACGCTTACGGTACCCCCCTTTTTCCCCACGGGCAAGCCCTTTTTTCGGAAAATTTTTCCGGTTCCTTTTCCACGGGTTCTTTCGAGCCCAAGGCACCGGCTCTTCTAGAAGGCATAACCCAAAAACAGGGAGCCATAGGGCGTGGCATCGAGGAAGTTGGCCTTTTCGGGGGTGTAGGCCACGCTTCCGCCCCAGGAGGTCTGCATGCAGTTCTCGATGCATTGTGCATCCTGTTGGTTGAGCAGCGTGCCCATACCGGCCGTCCAGGCCAGCACGACCCCGGAGGCTAGCCGCCAGCCGAAGCCCATCTCCAGGTTCCAGTACCAGCCGGGCCGGATGGCGAACATTTCCCCGCCGGGGTGGCTTTCCGGGTCGTCGCGCACCTCGCCGGCAGAGAAACCCGTGCCCACGAATCCAAAGAATTCATTGCGCGCCCACCAGCGCCAGCGTCCCGTGACTGCTCCCTGCACGCCTCCCCATCCCATGCCGATTCCTGCCGCCACCTGGATCTGTTTCGTCAGGTCGTAGCCGATTTCGATGCCGCCGAAGCCCAGCGGCGATCCGATTCCCCCCGTCATGCCGGCCACGATCCGGTGCGCGCCCGCCGGCGATGCGAGAAGGCGGCCGATTTCCGGCGGTGCCGGCGGCAGGGAAGGCGCAGGCGGGGTTTCTCCCGGCGGCGCCAGGTTCAGCATCCAGGCAAGACACGACAGCACGAGCGCGTTCATGCGGTTTCACTCCCGTTTCATGCGCAGTTCCACCCAGGCTTCGATCTGGTTAGCCTCCACCTGCGCGCACGTGGTTTCGTGGATTCCCCCGTTGGCGGCGACATCCACGTCATAGGCGCACACGTCATAGGGGGCGATGCGGATTTCCGCGGGCAGACCGATCGCAAAACCGCCCGCGAGATCCGTTTGGGTGCAGTTGCCGATGCTGCCCTGGATCGCGCATACCCGGATTTCATGCAGCGGCCGTCCGCCCTCGTCGGTGACGACGCCGGTCAGACGGCATCCGTCCGCGGCGGGGCTTTCCCGGTAGCAGCCGTTGTCCGGGTCATCGCACACGCAGCCCGCCGCGAAGACGGCGAAGAGCAGGGGCAGGAACAGGGGATACGGGACGCGCGGCGGCATGAAACCTCCTAGAACACAAAACCGAAGGCGAGACTCACGTGCATGAAGTTCTTTTCGAATTCCTTCTGCTTCGGCTGGGCGTTTTCGCAGTTCTTCACGCATGCGGGATCCGACGGATTCAGCCAGAAGCCGGCACCGATGGCCAGGCGAAACGCCAATCCCCAGTCGAAGTGCCTCAGGTAGCCGGTTTCCATCGTCGCCAGCAGAAGATTGTCGATAGCCCAGAGAGACTCTATGTCGTTTCCCTCCGTTTCATGGCGATGCTTCCACGTGAAGCCGTTTCCCACGTAGAAGCAGTTGTCCGGAGTCAGGAAGAACCTCAGGTAGCGCAGGTTCAGGCTCCCCATCGGGCCGCTGCCATTTTTTCCCAGGGCGGCGGAGGCTTCGAGGGGCTGCGCGAACCGCCATCCGAATTCACCCACGGCCATTCCTCCCCACGCATCGTAGCCGGTCGAGAAGAGGACGGAAAACCGGGGCTCTTTCTTTTTGATATAAGTCAATACATGGCCGATCTGGGCGATTTCCCCTTCATCGTCCCTGGCGGATGGAGCCGGAGTCCGGATGTCGGGAGAAAGCCCGTCGAAGGCGAAGCCCAGGCCGATTCCCGCGGAGAATGCCGTTTTCGGGAAATCGCTGTCTCCCCGGGCGTGCAGGGGCAGATGGAACTGGGCACGCAGCGACAGTTGCAGCCCGGTATCGAAGCGGTACCCGGCCGACGGCCCGAGCGTGAGGAACAGGCCCGTCGCCGTGATGGGGTTCTGCTCCGAATCCGCCTCGTGGAAGGTGCCCCAGGATGGGCCAGCAACAAACATCAAAAAGAAATGATTGGAAAACGCGTGGTGCAGGGAAAACGCCATGGTGCCGCGGGTGTCGTTCTGCCAGCGCATCAATTCGCCCGTCACGCCGCTCCAGGGCTTGAAGAACCACGTGAACCCAGCGCCCATGCCTGGATTGCTTCCATCCTGCAGCAGGGTTTCCAGAGAAAAGGCATTGTCCCATCGTTCATCGGGCGTCTTGGCACGGACCGGGGCGGCCGGCAGGGCGCATGCCGCGAGCAGGAGAACGAATGGGAGGATCCGTGTGGCCGTTTTCATGCTCACTCCCGCCGCGTCAGGAAGAAATCGACGTGAAGAACGTCGTTCTCCGGAAGCATGGTGTGGCAGGCTTCCTCGTAGATGCCGCCGTACGGCGATTCCTCGGCCTTTTCGTGCGCGCAGATTTCATAGGGTTTCTCATGCATGGACGAGGATACCTGGAATCCGAACGCCCCCGTGTCATCCGTGACGACGCACTCCCGGTACGTTTCCTGCGTGACGCAGACCTCGATCTCGGGCAGCGCTGCGCCCGTCTGGCGGTCCCGCACGGTGCCGCTGGTGTAGTAGGAAGGGCTGGTCACCCCATAGCATGCGGCCATCGTGAACGAGGTGCCGGCGGCCAGCAGGGAGAGGACTTTCTTGCGGATCGTGTTGGCAATCGACATGACGGCCTCCTGGAACATCGAAAGACACTGGGTGGTTATCATGTTTTGGCCGATCTGCAAACAAGTCTTGGAAAAAATCTTTTTTCCTATAAAATTGATGCAGATCAATTCCAGAGTCCGGAATCCGGATATGGTCGATACATGGCCGGCATGACCGGCCGGAATTTTCACCCACGAAGGAGGATTCGCCATGTTTTGCTACCAATGTGAACAGACTGCCCAGGGAACCGGCTGCACCGTTGCGGGAGTGTGCGGCAAGACACACGAGACCGCCATCATGCAGGATCTGCTGATTCATGCCACGAAAGGTCTTGCGCAGGTGGCGCACGCCGCACGCAGGGCCGGCGTGGAGGACGCGGAAGTGAACCGCTTCACGCTGGAAGCCCTGTTTTCCACGGTCACCAACGTGAATTTCGACGCCGAGCGCATCGATGCCCTGGTGATGCACGCCGTGAAACTGCGCGACCGGCTCGCGGCGAAACTGCGCGAAATGGGCGTGGATCTATCGATGCTGCCACCGTCGGCAACGTTTGTCCTGAGCCGGGATCGCGACGGGCGTCTGGTGCAGGCGCTGGACGCCTCCTTCAAGAACCGCGAAAAGGAAGAGAATCCGCTCGACGTGGGGCTCGAGGAACTCGTCCTCTACGGGCTCAAGGGCGTGGCGGCCTATGCCGATCATGCGATGATCCTGGGAAAGGAGGATCCGAAGGTGTACGCGAAGATGCACGAGATCCTCGCGTTCCTGGAGACGAAGCCGTCGACCGAAGCGCTCGTGGGCAAGGCGCTCGAGGTGGGCGAGGTCAATCTCACGGTCATGGGACTGCTCGATGCCGCCAACACCGGCGCCTACGGCCATCCCGTGCCCACGAAGGTCAACGTCAATCCCGTGAAGGGCAAGTGCATCCTCGTGTCCGGGCATGATTTGCGCGATCTGGAGGCGCTGCTCGAGCAGACCCGGGGCAAGGGCATCCACATCTACACCCACGGCGAGATGCTGCCGGCCCACGGCTATCCGAAACTCAAGGCCCATCCGCACCTGGTGGGCAACTACGGTTCCGCCTGGCAGAACCAGCGCAAGGAGTTCGAGGCTTTCCCGGGACCCATCCTGATGACCACCAACTGCATCCAGAAGCCGGCGGATTCCTACCGCGACCGCATCTTCACCACGGGACTCGTGGCGTGGCCCGGCGTGGCGCACATTCCCGACCGCAACGATTTCAGCCTGGTCATCGAGAAGGCGCTGTCCATGGAAGGATTCACGGCCGACGAGCCTGCGCACGAGATCCTGGTGGGCTTCGGGCACGAGGCCGTGATGGGCGTGGCCGGCAAGGTCATCGATGCCGTGAAGGCCGGAAAGATCCGCCATTTCTTCCTGGTAGGCGGCTGCGACGGTGCCAAGCCGGGGCGAAACTACTACACCGAGTTCGCGCAGATGGCCCCGAAGGACACGGTCATCCTGACGCTGGCCTGCGGCAAGTACCGTTTCAACAAACTGGATTTTGGTGACATCGATGGCATTCCGCGCCTCCTGGACATCGGACAGTGCAACGACGCCTACTCGGCCATCCAGATCGCCGTGGCGCTGGCCAATGCATTCGGAACGGACGTCAATTCGCTGCCGCTGTCCCTGGTGCTCTCGTGGTATGAGCAGAAGGCCGTGTGCATCCTGCTGACGCTTCTGCACCTGGGTATCCGCAACATGCGCCTGGGACCCTCGCTGCCGGCGTTTCTGAAGCCGGAAGTGATCCAGTTCCTGCACGAGAAGTTCAACCTCATGCCGATTTCCACGCCCGAAGCCGACCTGAAGGCCATCCTGGGCTGATGCCCGGCCCGCACCTGTTGCCACTTCGCCTGCGCTCGACGTTCCTGCCGATCTGAAGACATCCCGAACCGGCTGAAACTGCCCGCACCGGGTCCTGGCCGCGGCAGACGCCGCCTCTGTCGCCGGAGTGTCCAGTTTTTTATTGAGGTGTAAAAAAGATAGACATTTTCGCAGAATCAGCAACCATGCGTTGGGGTGGAATTGATGATGTGTCTAAAAAAGATACATATATCCAGTTTTTAGACAATCGTTGAATGCGAAACGCACATCGCACGTATCTAAAATGTTTGTGCATCAAGGGTTTTTTGCGGTTTTTCGGGTTGGCATCCAGTTTGCGAAAGAGAGTGCGAATTCCGCGACTGACACGGCGCGGCTGGAGGCGCAACATGAAAAATCTTCGATGGCTCACAGGCTTGCTGGTTCTGCTTGGCTGCACATCCGTCCAGAATGAGAAGACGAAACCGCTGGAAGAGGGGCTGACGGTGCTTTCGGCCTCCGAAACGAAACTCTCGCTGGCCTACAGGAGTGGGGAGGAAATAATCTACATGGATGCCCTGCGCGGCAATCCCACTCCCGAGATGTACCAGCAGGATCCGCTGGCACCCAAGTTCGAGGTGGACGTGCGCTTTGCCGACGGGCAGGGCCGGATCTTCTACACGGCCAAGGGCGGCGACGACTGGCAGGATCCCGCCTGGCGCGAGGAACTGGAACTGCAGCAGGAGAATTTCACCGGACGCGCCTCCAACGAGCATCTGCTGTTTCTGGCCGCGAAGGCCGCCGCCACGCTGGACGTGGACGTGGCTTCGCAGGTCGGACCGGAAATGGCCATGAAGCTCGAGCCCATGCTGCGCCCCGTGCGCGGCTTCGCGTCTTCCGCCCCGCTGCTGTATTTCGAGCAGAAGTTGCGCCTGCACGCGCACCTGAAGGAAATCGGGCTCATGGACGAGGGTGAGGACGACCCCGTGATTACCGGCCCCAACGGCGAGGTGATCTACGGCTCCGGTGGCTCCGGGTGCGATGCCTGGACGACCTGGCCGGCCAACTACTACTACATGGCCGTGCACGATGCCGACACGCTCGTGATCGCGCGCCACAGCGTCACGCGCCTGTATTCCTGGCAGGGCTACTGGCTGCAGGTGCACGACAACTGCAACCACGGTCGCTGCGCCTGGGAAATGGGCCAGAAGTGCTTTCTGCAGTACTACGAGGCCATCGAGGACTACAAGCCGTCGTGGGAACTGCAGTCCTGCGGCACCGGCTACGAGGCGTTCTCCAACGACGGCCACAACTGCCACGACGACACGCGCGTGCAACTGGCCAACTTCGTGTACGGCAACGGCCACAACATGGGGCCCGGCTCGCGGTTCTGGTGCTATGGCGACGACGACAGCGACATCTCCTCGTGGCCGGGCGACCAGAGCGGCAGCCCTGAATGCAATGGCAGTGCAAACAATGGTTATAATCACCCGCATATGTGCCGTTATCAGGGAACGCATGGTTACAATAGCGCCGGCTATTGCTACTGTGACCAGTTGTGCCTGAGTTATAACGACTGCTGTGTGGACGGCCCCTGGTAGAATCCGCTTCTTTCCCTGTTTCCCCACTTCCATTCCTGGATTGCGCCCTCTTCCCTGCGATTCTTTCCATGCCGCTTTGGGCAGTCATCCCCGCGCACGGATGCGGGCGCGGTTTGCGGGCGGCTTTCGATGAAGCATGATTTTCCTGTTTTTTACCGCATCCGGTGTTGCGAAAACGGGGGTACCCGTGGTAGATTGCCTCCCGTCGTTTCGTACCGGAAACCGGATTTCGCCGTGTGTTGATACCCGAGGCACGTGACATGGTTCGCTATCTTTCTTTCCTCCTCCCGATTTTCGCCTGTTTCACCGCCGTTTCCGTCGCGCGCGCCAAGGATGCCCCCAAGGGCACCCTGATGCTGGAGGCCGGCGGCGGCCTCAATGCCTGCGCGGGCGATTCCTGCAAGGAGGGCGGCCCGTCCGGCGGTCTGGATTTCACGGGTGTCATCGGCCTCAATCCCCATTTCGGCGTCGGTTTCAACGTGCACTACGGCCTGCTGGCACCCGACAAGCTCGACACGATGTACTACTACATCCTGAATTTCGAGGCCCGCGGCATCCTGCCGTTGGGGAGACTGCAACTCTTCGGCTCCCTGAACTTCGGCTACGTCACCACCTACATGGACGGAAATTTCGAAACCAACGACGACAAGTTCATGGTCTTCCGTGCCACGGGCGTCACGGCGGGCGCCACGGCGGGCCTGGCCGTGCGTCTGACACGGCGCGTGTCGCTGGGCGTGCTGGGCCGCTTCTGGGTGCCCAACTGGTCGGACGCCTGCGCCTACGAGGAAAACGGCGGCAAGTGCATGGAACCCTCCGAACTCGACGTGAAACTGGACATGTATCCGTGGTATGCCGGCCTCTTTGTGCAGTACGAACTGCCCCGCTGATTGGCGCGCTTCTGCGTGATCTTTCCCGGATGGAACCGTGACGCCGTGACCCATGGCACCTCCTCTTCCGCCCGTTCCGATCTGCTGTGGGCGCTGGCACCCATCTTCTTCCTCCTGGGGGCGCTCTATCTGACCGTGATCCGGTTCCAGCAGTCCCCGCACGTGGCGCTGGTGTTCACGTCGGGAGTGGTGGCCGCGCTGTCCCGCGCGCGCGGCGTCTCCTGGGAACGGACGCTCTCGTCCATGACGGCATCGATCGCTTCCACGCTGCCGGCCGTGCTGCTGCTGATGGCCGTGGGCATGCTCATCGGGACGTGGCTGCAGGCCGGCATCGTGCCGGCGCTCATCGTATACGGGTTTTCCATCGTCAATCCCGCATATTTCCTGTTCACGGCATGCCTCGTCGCGGCCATCGTATCCCTGGCTACCGGTAGTTCCTGGTCCACCGCGGGCACCGTGGGACTGGCCATGATGGGTCTGGGCGAAGGCATGGGCGTTCCGGCTCCCATGACCGCGGGCGCCATCATCTCGGGCGCGTATTTCGGCGACAAGATGTCCCCCCTGTCCGACACCACCAATCTGGCGCCCGCCGTAGCGGGCACGGACCTGTTCACCCACGTGCGCCACATGGTCTACACGACCGGCCCCAGCCTGCTCGTGGCGCTGCTGGCGTATTTTCTCATCGGAATCTTCAGTTCCTGGTCCCAGGCGACATCCGCTTCCCAGGACATCGTGCGCGCCATCCGGATGAACTTCCATATCTCGCCGCTGCTGCTGCTGCCTCCCGTGGTGGTGGTGGCGCTGGTGGCCACCCGCCGCCCGGCGCTGCCCTCCATCGTGTTCGGCGTGCTTCTGGGCATGCTCTTCTCCGTGTGGCTGCAGGACGCCTCGTGGCAGTCCGTGCTGGCGACGGCCAAGAAGGGGTTTTCCCTGCAGTCCGGGAATGCGGCCCTCGATGATCTGCTCTCGCGCGGCGGCCTGGACAACATGATGGACACGGTGGCGCTGATCCTGTGCGCGGTCTCCTTCGGCGGCGCCATGGAGGCCGCCGGCTTCCTGGACACGATCACGCGCGCCATCCTGCGGCTGGTGCATGGCACCGGTTCGCTCGTCCTGGTGACGGTCCTCACTTCCATCGGCATGAACGTGGTGGCCGGCGACCAGTACATCGCCATCGTTCTGCCTGGGCGCATGTATAAAAAAACATACGAGGCCATGGGACTGGCGCCGCAGAACCTCTCCCGCGCCCTGGAGGACAGTGGCACGCTCACCTCGCCGCTGGTGCCGTGGAACACCTGCGGGGCCTTCATGACCGCCACGCTGGGCATCTCCCCGCTGGCCTACCTGCCCTGGGCGTTTCTGAACTGGTTCAACCCGCTGGTATCAATCTTCTACGGCTTCACGGGATTGACGATGCGCCGCCTGGAACCGGCGCCGGATCCGAAGGACGCCTGCAGCCAGGAATAAGAACAGCTCCGGCGATCCCCCGCGCGAACCGGCTGCCCGGCAGGAGCAATCCTTGTCCTTGGCATATTCCTTGGTCCACGGCGCCGTCATCAGGCAGGGCGTGAAACTGGCGCACTTGGGATCCTCGCAGTCCGTGCGCCCATCGCCATCGTCATCCACGCCGTTGAAGCAGTTCTCGGCCCAGCCGGAGCAGTCGGCGAACGTCTGGCAGTCGGCGTCGGAACAGTCGGTGCGCCCGTCGGCATCGTCGTCCTTGCCGTTGGCACAGTCCTCGAGCCCCGGGTGGCAGGCTGCCACGGTGCGGCACAGGGGATCCGTGCAGTCCGCGTAACCGTCCTTGTCGTCGTCCTTGCCGTTGGCGCAATTCTCGTCCTGCGAGGC
The DNA here is from genome assembly GCA_964516435.1 of uncultured Kofleriaceae bacterium. GTDB lineage: Bacteria > Myxococcota_A > Polyangia > HGW-17 > HGW-17 > HGW-17. The sequence goes on from CAZEZP010000065.1 coordinate 68,561, forward strand.
GGCGCAGCCCGGCTGTCCCAGGCAGTCGGCATCGGCGCAGTCCGCGAAATCGTCGTAATCGTCGTCGATGCCGTTGGTGCAGTTTTCCAGGGCATTGCGGCAGTCGGCATGGGTGAAGCAGTCGGCATCTGCGCAATCGGCGCGCCCGTCACCGTCGTCATCGGCGCTGTTGGTGCAGTCTTCGGGTGGCAGGGGGCAGGCGTTTTCACCCTGGCAATCGGGATCGTCGCAGTCGATGCGGCCGTCGCCGTCGTCATCGATGCCGTTGGTGCAGTTTTCCGGCACCGGCTGTTCGTTTTCGCACGTCAGTTGCAAGGTGTACCCGCCTGCATTCTGGTAGGTTTCGATCACGAGGAAGCGTTCCGCCCCATCCATGGTGAACGTGAGCGTTTCCGCCTGGCCGGGCGGATTCAGGCTTCCCGTCACGCATTGCGCGGGGTCGCAGGCGCCGGACAAAAGCAGCATGTCGAGGTCGGTGCCCGAATTGATCATGACCAGCCGCGCGGTCACCTGGGTGCCGGTGCCGGCGAGCACCTTGTACACCACTTCTGCGCCGCTCATGGCGTAGCCGCCGGTGCAGTTGTTGCCGTAATTGGCATACGAGGCGACGCCGTCGAGCGTGGAGCCGGCCGTGGAAGCCCCGCAGCCGATCACCTGGGCCATCTGGCAGGACGTGGGCCGGCAGGCGGGATCCGCGGCACAATCGGGGTCGTTGCAGTCGGTAAGCCCGTCGGCGTCGTCATCGGTTCCGTTGGCACAGTTCTCGGATGCGATGCCCAGGAAACTGGCGATGAAGGAATTGAACCGGTCCACCTTGGTGGCGGCGCCGAAATAATCGCATTCGTTCTGGGAATTCTGCAGCACGAACGAATTGATGCCGGCCACGTACTCCGCGCCGTTGCGCGTCACCAGAGCGGGACCGCCGGAATCGCCGCTGCAGATGCCGCCCGCGGAGTTCATGCGGATGCCGATCGTGTTGGGAGGAACCTGGACATAGCCCACGTTGGGGATGTTCACGTTGCACCAGTTCGTGGACCCCTCGCATATGTTGAACAGGGGCTGCGTCATCTTCAGTTTCGTGCCGGAGGACCCCGTTTCCGTGAGGCCGAAGCCCACGAAGGTCAGGGGCGTCGTATCCACGTCGGCGGTGGTCAGCGCCATCGAGGAGGGCAGGTACGGAATGGGCGTCACCTGGGCTGGCGCCTGCGAGGAGAGCCGCAGGAGCGCGATGTCGTTGGCCAGGTTGTTGGTCTGCTGGAAATTGGGATCCCAGGACGGATGCGTCATGACCTGGGAAACGCCGAGTTCATAGGTGAAGGTGTTGACGCTGTTGCCGATGTAGACCCGCATGTCCTGCGGCGCGGCCGCGCAGTGGGCCGCCGTGAGCACCACGTTCGGCGTGATGAGCGTGCCCGAGCAGGCGCCCCCGTAGCCGCCGTACAACATCGTGATGTACACCACCGCCTGGTGGGCCGGGCTCGTGTCGGGCGTGCCGTACAGGATGAACGGCTCGACTTTTCCGTCGCGGCCGTCCACGGAATGGCAGGAAAACGAGAGAAGGGCCAGAACCGGGAGGAGCAGCACGCGTTTCATCGAACACCTCCGTCGAAAAAACCCTCCGTGTTGTACCATGCCCCCCCGGCGTCTGCCATGCCTTTTTCCGGGTTTCTGCAGAAGCGAATCCAAAAAAATAAAAAAAATAGATGAGAAAATTTTTATTTTTTCTTTTCTTCAACACAAAGTTCATACCAAAAATGCAATGAAGTATTATAACCATAAATCTTACGGAATCCCTGTTCCATATCCCTGTCGCCAAAACGCGTCGTTCTCAGGACGATACCCACCTGCGGACCATTCGGGCAGGCGAAAAGCCGGGTTCCCTCCTCCACCTGAATGGAATTCGAGGTGCCCCATCCGCCTTCGAAGCCGAAACCGTCTTCCGGCAAGCCATCTTCGTGCTGCAGTGGTTTGATCGCATCCTGCGCGATCCATCCCTTTACAACGTATCCGCGCGCCTTGAGCACGATGAAGGCGTATCCGTCCCTGCGGGATTGCGTACGGACGCGGGTCGGGTGGGACTGCAGGCCGGCTTGTGTCACCCGCGCCAGAACCCTGCCTCCGGGGGCGTCCAGGATGGGTTCGGGACGGTGGACGATGTGGGTGTTCCCGTCCGTGGGCTCCCGCAGGACATCCCGGGAGAACACCCAGGTCACGGAAGAAGCGGGAAGCGTGCCCTCGAATTCGATGCCATCCTCGTCATGGCGCAGTTTCCATGCTTGGGCATCCGGGATTTTTTGCCAGTGCACCCGGATGGCCGGATGCACGGTGATGCCGGATGCCGGTACGGCGCTCCCCTGTTCCAGGCGCACGGGCTGCGTGGGCGTGGGATCCAGCGCTTCGAGTGGAAAGAAGGCGGAAAGCCGCGCCGTCTTGTCTTCGAACACGGCGCGCACGGATTCCGGGTGGCGCTCCAGCACCACCACCAGGATCCACAGGTCCTTCATTTCATCGTCGGATTCCATGTTGGTCCGTCCCACCGGTTTTCCGCCACGCGTAAAGGCGGCCAGCCAGGGCTTTCGCACATGGGCGCGCCAGACGAACCGACCGGCGGCATCATCGGCCAGCGCATCCGCGATAGGCACTTCCGGGTCGTCGGGCAGGATCACGGGTGCGACAGGAGGCGATTCTTTTGCAGAAGGAGGCACCGGAAGGGGATCCGGCCTCTGGACCGTTCGCGTGCACGCCGCTGCCGGCATCAGGAAAAAAGACATTGCGGTCACGAATTCCATCATTTTCATGATGCGCCTCCCGCCTTGCGGTGCGTGCATGATACGCCATCGCGGGAAAATCGTGCGAAGAATTTTGCCCGCCCGGAAAAACGCCGGCGGGATTCATGCGCGTTCCCGGACGAGTCCGAAGCGGTGCAACAGGTCCACCCACGGGAAGACGTGGCGATCCTTGGGCACGTCGTAGATGCAGCGCTCGCGGTCGCGCCGCGTGGTGATGAAGTCCGTCTCGGCCAGGAGCGGCGACCAGTGGTGGGTGGCCTGGATGCGGCAGCCGATGTCGCAGCCGCGCAGCACGTCGGTCCATGGGTTGCGCACGTAGCGGAAATGGCCGACGGCCTCGTCCACCTGCACCTGGGTGTCGTGGCGTTCATCCTGGAGTTGCGCGGCCAGCGCATTGGACAGGAGTTCCAGCGCCTCGGGCAGGGTCTCGGGATCCACGATGCCGCGCAGGATGCAGGTGGGTGCCGAGGGGGAGAACTGTCCTTCGCGCGCCAGGGCTTCGACGCCTTCGTAGGAGAGACTGGCCATGCCCCCGAACCCTTGCAGGAATTCCCGGGAATCCAGGAGCGCATTGAGATTCTGCAGGGTGAAGCGGATGAGCGTTCCGGAGAAGATTCCCTGGTAGTGCTTCATGAAGCGGTCCAGTTCCACCATGGTGCGGTGCAGTTTCCAGTCGCCGCAGGTGCCGTGGGCGGAGCCGTTGATGGCGGAGAAGAGGAACTGGCGCCCCCGCAGGCCGCGCGCGAGTTCCTGCAGCGGCGGCGGTCCCGCGAGCATGCGGGCTTCGGCGCACAGCGCGTTGGCGCAGCCCTGGGAATAGCCCAGGAGCCCGTATGGGCCCCTGAGCGTGCGCACGGCCTCGATGACGCGGTCCGCGTTGAACTCCAGCGAGCGCGAGGTCTGCGTGTCGGCGCGCACGACCTGCACGCCGCGGCGCTTTTCCAGGCGTTCGAAGGTTTCCGTCAGTTCGGTGCCGTGGGCGCCCTCGGTGATGACGCCCATGCAACTGACGACCGCGAAATCCAGCCGCGCCTCGGGCGGATCCCACATCAGCCGCACCAGCGGGTCCTCCCAGACGGCCCGGGCATCCTCGGGCTCGTGGTAGAGCACGTCCACCACGGTCTCGAGCAGATCGGCCTCGCTCCGGAAGCGATCCCGGCTGCTGCGGTGATGCAGCCACGGGCGCACGCGGTCGATGTCTTCCTGGTAATTGCGCACGATGGAAAGCACCTGCAGCGCCTCGAAATGCCGCGCCATGTACGCGCGAAGCCGCGGATCCGCGAACGCTCCCGGCTCGTGGGCGAGCCATTCCCGGCAGGTTTCCACGGCTTTTTCATGCGCGGCCAGAGCGCGCGGCCGGTGCCGTTTTCCGCGTGCGTCGGGCGTGAAGGCCGCCGAGACGGCGTCGGCTTCGTCCAGAGCCGCGTGCACCCGTTCGCGCCAGGTGCGGGAAAGCGTGACGACGGGCGCCTCCCGCCGGGATTCGCGCAGATGGGCGAACAGCGCGTTTTCCGCGTCGAACGAGGCCAGCAGGGAAGAGGCGGCTTCCCACAGGGCCTGATAGTAACTGTCCATGGCCCGTTTTCCATGGGCCAGGAATTGCGCCTGGCGGGGCATGGGAATGCTGCAGGCGCGCTCCACCAGATCCACCGTATCCACGGGGTGGCGCAGCAGATCCTGGGGCTGGTTGAAGAGTCCATAGAGCACGTGGGCCAGGATGCGCGGGGAGTTTCCGGCCAGCGCGCACAGCACCTGGCGCACCGCGGCCGCCGGCGCCCGCTCCAGGAGGCCCAGCAGCATGCGCCGGTTCACCTGCACCGTGCGGGTGGGCAGGGGACTGGCCAGCGTGCCCTGCAGCAGCACCGCGATGTCGTGCGGCCCCAGGAGCCCCTGGATGAATGTGTCTTCTGGCAGTTCCCACGGCCCGCAGGCTCCGGTTTCGAAGCGCAGCGGCATCTTCTGGTGGGGCATGTCCGCCACTGCGGCCTGCCCGAGGAAGAACGAGATGGCCCAGGGCTGGAGCAGGTAGCCGATGCCGCCGTAGTGCTCGCCGAAAAGGGCCAGACGTTCTTTTAGTTGCATTATTATTTTTATGCGGGCAAGATGGTTTTTATCCCATTTTTCTTCCGGTATTTTCAATAAGTATTGCAATTGTTCGAATGTCAAATAATGGGCCAGGCGGGCCAGGGCTTCGAGCCGGCCGGAATCGGGATTATTGGGCAGGGCATCCACGTCCGCGGCGGAGGGAAAGCGCCGCAGGAGTTCGGCATGCCGCGGCTGGCGGGCCAGCGGAAGGATTTCCCGTTCCACCCGGGGATACACGGGTTCCGTGGGCGTCACGAGCAGGCTGGTGATGCGCAGCATGCGATCCAGTTCGAAATGGTGCTCGTGCTCGGGCAGGGCGTCTTCGAGCAGGCGGCGCACGCGCGTGAGGTCCACGCCGCGGCCGGCCACGGCCTCGAGGATGATTTCATGCCAGACGGAAGCCTCCTTTGGCCTGTCCGTGAGGCGCGCGGCGAACTCGGCCATGCGTTCGGCCGGAAGGAAATCGCCGGGCTTCTTCACGCCCATCTCCTCGAGGATGTCCCGGGCGCGCAGCGCCACGCGCCGCAGGCTCGTCAGCGCCCGGGCGGCCTTTTCGTGGAATACGGCCAGCGCGCCTGCGACGCGTTCCATGGCCGAATCGGAGAGCAGGATGTCCAGCCAGCGGCGCGGCTCCGAACCCGGATTGACGAGCGCGTTCCAGAAGTGCGCATCGTACAGGCCGCCGGGCAGGCCGCCAATCTCCAGATGTCCCAGCGGGTCCACGTCCAGGTGCACGGTTCCCTGGCGCAGTTCGGGAACGAAGACTTCCTCGCGGCGGCCGTTGCCGGTGAGAACCGGGCTTTTTCCGCGCAGGTCCCAGGCGAGATCGGCCCGGGTGCGGCCGGTGCCGGTGGTGTCGATGTGCATGGTCCTGGCCTCGGCCCGCAGGTCGATGCCCCTCGGGAACGTGAAGGCATAGCCGGCGGAGGCCAGTTCGAGTTTCGACAGATCCAGGTGCAGCCGGGAACCGTCCAGGGTGGCCGTCACCGGGTCCGCGTCCGTGACGTGCAGGTGCACGTCGGATTCCAGTTCGCCTTCCAGGTGTGCGTGAATGGCTTCCTCCACGAGCCCCAGTTCCGGGATGGGATCGATTTCCTGGCGTACGCCGAGCGCGAATCCGGCCTTGAGGTTCAGATTCGTCCGGTATCCGCCGTCGGAAGTGCGCTCCACGCCGGCCGTGAGTCTTCCACGGGCGTTTCGGGGCTCCACGCGCGTGCGGCCGTCGTCGATTTCCGCGGCCGCTGGAATGGAGAAATCGGCGCTGGCCTCGGCCTTCAATTGCATGGGTTCCCAGGGGCCGGCGGCATCGTCGGCCCGCATGGCCAGTTCCAGCCCCGCCCGGACGTCTTCCAGGCGCAGCGGGCAGCGCAGGCCTCCCTTGACGTAGGGGTGCAGATAGTGCGCGAGGACGTCCACGTTGCCAAGGGCCGAGCCGGGATGCAGGCGTGCATGGAATTCGTATCCGGCGGCGGCCTCGCGCCCGAAGGCCTGCAGCACGGCCGCCTCGCACGGATGCACGCCGGGATCCCGGGAAGTCACGGACAGGGCGATGTCGCAGGAAAACTGGCGGTCTTCCTGGCGGATTTCCAGATTGGGCATCGTGCAGGAGAATGTGCCGTCCTGCACTTCGCCGCGAATGCCGCCGGCGACGGTCATGGGCGCCAGCACGGCTTCCATCTGCACGCGGGAATGGTCGTGCCACTCGGTTTCCACGTGCATCCGCATGTCGGAGAGTTCGATTTTCCAGGCGCCCTCCAGCCGTTCGATCATGCGGGCCGCCGGCCGGGCGAGGTCCAGCGGATCCACGGTTTCCAGCCGCAGCGTGGCCGACGAGGCCGGCTGCGGTCCCATCAGGCGCCCCAGTTCGCCGTGCAGGGAGGGAATGATGGTCTGCGGGAGCACCACGCGCTCGAACCGGCGCACGGGCGCGTTGGGCCAGCCGATTTCCCCGGTGAAGGCGAGATCCAGTTCGGCGCGGCCGGAGCGGATATGAAAGATCGTGTCCACGCGGCGCAGAAACACGTGCGGCAGATTTTCGCCGGATTTTCCGAGGAAATCCCCCAGTTTTCCCGCGAATTCACCGAAGCGCCGGCCCGTCTTCCGGATGGCCTCCAGGGGGTCGGGACCCTCGGTGTCGCCCAGCTCCCGCAGGTGGGCGGACAGGTTCTCCGCAAAGCGGGAAAAGGAGTTCCGGATGTCGTTTAAGCCCATCTGGCGGGCCGCTTCCCGCAGGAAGGCCACGTCGCGGTCGTCGAACACCCGCGGCAGCACGAACAGCGTGGGCAGGACGCGCTCCAGTTGCAGGGGGCGGCTGAATTCCAGTTCCAGGGAGGTCACCACCGGCGTGGCGAACGGCGGCATGCGGGTGCAGGCGATGTGGACGTCCGCCTGGAAATCCTCGGGAATGCGCACCAGCAGAGGGTTTTCCCGGTTCAGCGCGAATTCGTAGTCGCCCGGGAGGAACCGGCAGGTGGCATGGGCCACGAGGCGGCTCACGGCGCCGGCGGCCTTCTGCGGCTCCAGGAACAGGGTGTCGATTTTCGTGGGCAGCGTCAGGGGACAGAAGGAGCCATCGGAGAAATCGTGCTTCGGGGCGAGACGGATCCGGACGTGGGGGAAGGAATTCGGGCCTGGATTCACGGAACACCTCGTTCGGGGCGAAGTATCCGCAAACCTTTCCGGAAATTCAATCACGAAATGCGCCCTACAAGCGTCAGGACAGCGCCTCGATTTCGCGGGCGAGCCAGCCATCGCGGATGGTTCGGGGGGAAACGCGCGAGGCCGCCTTCTGCACGGCGGGGAGGGCATCGGCCGGCGCGCAGGAGAATCCGGCAGCCTGCAGCATGGGAATGTCCGTGATCCAGTCGCCGAACGCCGCCGTCTGCACGGCGGTGAAGCCGGTGATTTCCAGCATGCGCGAAAGGGCGGTTCCCTTGTCGCAGCCCGCGGGACGGATGGCATAGCCCACGTGGCGCTGGGTGAATTCGGCATTGTCGAAAATTTCCTTTTCGCCCTCCGGGATGGGGGCGAGGATCTCGATCAGGCGGGCGGTGATTTCCCGTTCCAGGATGAAGCGCAGCCCGCACAGGGGCTCGCCGGCCAGGGCCTGCAGAAGTCCTTCCCAGGAAGGGATGCGCACGATGCCGGGTGCGGTGATGGCCGCCATGCGCTCCATCACCTTGTTCACGGCCCCGACGGCGATGACACGGCGAGACGTCAGCGCCACGCCGGGCGCGGCGGCGTGGATCAGGCCCGGAAGGAATTTCCGGGTGTCCAGGGCATCTTCCCAGATTCCCTGCAGGGCACCGCCTTCGAGCAGCCGCGCGCACACCGCGCCGTCGCCGCCGCCCAGAAGCGTTCCGGGCGGCAGGTCCAGCCACCGGACGGCTTCGCGCATGCCGGCGGGCAGGCGCCCGGAGAGGAGCGCCACGGTGCCTCCCCTGCGCCGGTATTCCCGGATGGGATCCCGGACGGCCGGATGGAAATCGTCATAGGCGAACGTCAGGGTTCCGTCCACGTCGAGCACACAGAATGGATATTTCAATTCGGACATCACCGGCTCCCTCCGGAGATCCCGGCTCATACCAGAGGCGCGGGGAGGTTGTCAAACGCACGAAAGCGTGCAGACAAGAACTCTTTTGGGATGTTTCGCCATTAAAAAAGAACATTCTTGAACATTTTTGAGTGCACAACAAAAAGGAGGTTCGAAAAAGAACAATCTTGAACATTTTTGAGGTCGAAACTTCAATAAATGCGCAGCAGGACACAACGGGCAGCAAAAATTCAGGGTGGAAAGAATCGGATCCATGCGGCATTTCATGGGAAAAAAGAAAAAAACGAGAATGAATGAATTGGCACAGCCTTTGCTAAAAGAGGGCCTCGGAGGTCGTCATGATTGCACTCCTTTCCCTCCTGAAACCCATTCCCGATGCCCGTCATTCCTTGATTTTAAAATATATGCCTCATGTCCAGTCCTATGTCCGTTGCCGTTTTCGGAATCTGGATTCCGAAGGACGCAGGGATCTCATGGCGGCGGCTCTTCTGGGTCTGGTGGACGCCGCCCGCCGCTACGACGAAAAAATGCAGAACGATTTCTGGTCGTATGCCCGCCGGCGGGTGCAGGGGGCAGTATCCGACCATCTGCGTCTGCAGGACCCCCTCACGCGCACGCAGCGGCGCAAGGTGCGCCAGGCGGCGCATGGGAGCCGGGAAGATGAGGGCCGGATTTCCCCGCCGGATGCGCTTCCGGAAGAGAGCGAAGTCCGCCGCATGCGCGAATGCCGCGTCCTGAATTTTTCGCTCCTGGATAGGGAAGACGAGGATCCCTTCCAGGACAGGCTGGCCGATGACGCGCACGGACCCGAGGAATTGGCGCATCACCGTCTCCTGCTGGACCGGGTGTTCGGATGGATCGACGAACTTCCCGCGCGCGAGCGCCAGGTGCTCGACGGAATCTACCGGAAACGCCAGAGCGCGCGGGAGGTGGCCAGGAGCCTGGATCTCACCGAGGGCCGCATCTCCCAGTTGCACCAGCATGGAATCGACCTGCTGCGGGAACGCTGGCTGTCATCCTCCAATTGATTCCCATTGACTTTTTCCGGGAATTCTGTATTCATCCACGCCGTTTCCGGCCAGTCCGGACGTTGGGCCGTCGACAAGTGGCAAGTCACGGGACTTTGGTTCCCGCATTCGAAGGTTCGAATCCTTCCGGCCCAGCTGAGGTGATGTCCCGTTCCTTTTGCCGGGTTCAGCCCGCTTGCGGAGTCTACCATGCTCAAATCGCTGGCTGTTTTTTCGGGAACCTCCAACCCTGCGCTCACCGCCGAGATCTGCAAATATCTCGAAATCGTCCCCGGCTCCATCACGGTAAGCAAGTTTTCCGATGGTGAAACCTTCTGCGCCATCAATGAAAACGTGCGAGGAGTGAACTGTTTCGTCGTGCAACCCACGTCCACGCCCGTCAACGAGCACCTGATGGACCTGCTCATTATCATGGACGCGTTGCGCCGTGCCTCGGCGGGCTCCATCGTGGGAATTCTCCCGTACTACGGCTATGCGCGCCAGGACCGCAAAGTGCGTCCGCGTACCCCGATTTCCGCAAAATTGGTGGCCAACCTCATCACCACGGCCGGCGCCAGCCGCGTCATGATGATGGACCTGCATGCGGGCCAGATCCAGGGATTCTTCGACATACCGGTGGACCACCTCACGGGGCTGCCCGTGCTGCTGGAAGCCATCCGCAACGAATTTCGCGGCGACGACATGGTGATCGTGAGCCCGGACGCCGGCGGTACGGAGCGCGCGCGCAGTTTCTCCATGCGCCTGGGCTGCCCGCTGGCCATCATCGACAAGCGGCGCCCGCAGGCCAACCAGTGCGAAATCATGAACATCGTGGGCGACGTGGCAGGAAAACGCGCCGTCATCGTGGACGACATGATCGACACGGCGGGCACCTTGAGCAAGGCCGCCCAGGCGGTCATGGAGCAGGGGGCAAAGGAAGTCTATGCCGCCGCCACGCACGGGGTCTTTTCCGGAAAAGCCATCGAAAACATCCGGAATTCCCCGCTCAGGAAGGTTTGGGTCACCAATAC
>CAZEZP010000066.1:0-31491 GCA_964516435.1 uncultured Kofleriaceae bacterium
CCACCCCCATCATCCATGCCGCCCGTGCAGTCCGCGCCCATTCCGGCGCCCGCACCCGCGCCTTCGCCCGGCCAATTGTATTTCGCAACGCCGCCATCGGCATCCCTCAAGGATCAAGGCTGTTCGCTGCGGATTCTGCAAGGCCACCGCACGGGCGAGCGCTTCCCGTTCACCAAGTCCATCACGCTGGGCCGGCATGTCGGAGAAATCCTCTTCCCTGGAGACGAATACCTGGATTCCCGGCACCTGGTGGTGAACACCATGCCCGACGGCGTGCTGCTGCAGGACATGAACACGGTCAACGGAACGTATTACCTGTCGCCAGGCGACACGGAAATCACGTCAGGCACCTTTTTCTGGGTGGACGACAATCTCTTCCAGTTCGTGGACGTGACAGCGCAGGAGTGGTCGCTCGTCAACGTGTGGGAGCGCGGCGTGAAACTGATGGGATCCCTGCGCAGCGAGAAGCCGTGGGGGCGCCTGCTGCACTTCAGCCCGCAGGGCACCGTGGCGGCCAGTTTCCTGCTGTGGCAGGAATCCATTTCGCTGGGAATGTTCATCTTCTCGTCTCCGCCCACGCCGGCGCAGCCGGGCTGCCGGCTGCTGGGGCGCAAGGGCAGCGTCGTCCTGTCCCCGGGGGATCGCGAGGTCTTCATCCGCATCCATGGGCAGCAGAGCTTCAAACTGCCCCTGCGTCTGCGCATTGGACTGCAGGTCATGGAAATCGTGGCTTCCTGAGCTGGGCCGTAAACGCATGCATTCGACGCCTTCCCCCTCTCCCGCTTCCCGTGACGCGTCGCGCGAATGGGCGGAAATCCGGGACATCGTGGCGTGGAGCCAGATGGTGGAACTGACCCTGCGCCTCTCCCTCGGAGGTCTGATGCTGGCCGCGGCGCTGGGCATCCTGGGGTATTTCTTCCAGTCGGACAATTTTGTTCGTTTCATGTACATGGGTGCGGCCATGGGCTGCCTCGTGGCCTCCTCCGTGGGAATCAATGTCGCGGACCGCTTCCGGAAGAAGCAGCGCATTCCCTTTTGGGGCGCCCTGGTGTTTCTGGGCGGCGTCATCGCATCCTTCCTGTGGATGTTTCTGCGCGCCCGGGAATTGACGGCCGCCTACCCTTGGCCACTTTTAATTGCATCAGGCTTTACATCCGTCATGTGCGGCGTGCTGTGGCGACTGCGCGCATCCTGGCAGGCACTGCAGCATTCGGGGAAATAAAAACAGGCGAAATTCAAGGCATTTCCAGATTGCAGGGGAGGCGATTACAGTTTTCGGAAGGATTGGCGAATTTTTTCTTTCATACGGAAAAAAAATGCCATATATTTTTTCCCGATTCCCGCGAATCCCGGTCGGCGTCTGCGGGAATGCATGTGCTTGTGTGCAGAAACCAGTTTTTTGCGAGGGTGATCATGTACGTTCTTTCCAGTGACCGCACGATCCACGAACTGAGCCACTACTTTTCCTTCTTTCATGTTTCTCTTTCGGAAACGCCTCAAACACGTCATCTGGCGGACTCTTTGCGCGATATGATGGAAAAAATGGAAAAACATGGGCGGGTTTCGGATGACCTGGACCGGCGGCAATTGGTCATGCGCGCCCGGATCACCGTGTGCATCTTTTTCCTGCGAAAGGCGATCATCAATCTTGGCAAGGAAATCCGCAAGGCGGAACTCGCGCTCAAGACCGTGAAGTTCTACGACGACATCCTTCCCTTTCTGCCTCCGGGCAGCCAGATTCCCCTGCAAGCCCAGTTGCAGAAGTTCAGGGAACTGGCGGAAACGGCGCTGGCCAATTTCGACAGGATTTCCGACCACCCCAAATGCGAGCCAGTGCGCATGCAGCGCGATAGCCTGGTGGAATGGAGCCGCAAGGCGGCGCAACTTCTGGAGGAAAACGAGCGCCTTCAGGGAGAAATCCGGGAAATTCGCGGCGAGTTCCGGGAAATCCAGTCGGAAGTGCATGCGGTCGTGAAAAAGTTGCAGAAAGAATTTCTGGGGATTTTCGATTACAACCTGCCAGATATCGGGCAATATTTTCTGACCCTTTCTTTTTAGTTCTATTACAATATACGCAAGAACTCAGAAAAAAATAAAATTTCAATTCAAGGGGAGTGCGTCTGAGTCTTCATATCCAAGCCGAGCGCTTCCATTTGCGTGGAGGCGGTCCGGGCCCAGTCGCGGTTGGCAGCCGGATTGGCGGGACTCGGATGCAGGATGGCGCCCACGCGCACCGGCACATGCGGGGAAAGCGCCATCTGGGCCCGGCGCGCGGCGAACTGCCCCACGCCGACCACCCACTCCACCTCCAGGCGTCGGACCAGCGCCAGCAACGCCGCATCGCAGAGGCGATACAACGAATCCACGACGGGACCGCCCAACTGTTCCGGCGTGATGTTCCGGCCGGAATCGGAGACGAAGGCCAGCGGGCAATAATTGAAGACGAAGGAATGCTCGAAGAACGTTTCGGGATCGGGATGCATGGTTCGAATCCAGCCCCACAGGCGGCGGCCGCTCACCTCGGAGCGGCGGCAGGCATATCCCTCCACGGGGCGGCGGGGGTGCTGCACGGCCGGAGAACCGATGGGCGCATCGATGCGCAGGTAGTCCCGGACCGCCTGCACCTCGCCGAAGGGGATTCCGGTCTGCACCATGCCAAAAGGCCCTGGATTCATGCCAAGAAAAAGTATTTTCTTGGGAGATTTCCCAAAACGATTGCAATACTGCAATAAAGGCTGCCGGGCATATTCGAGTGGATTGTAAATCACATCCACCGGCTTGCCGAAGCGGAGCCGGCCGAGGCTTTCGGAAAGTTCGGCGAATTCCTGCTCCCAGTCCAGAGTCATGCGCGCATCCGGACGTCGGCCGCATCGACGAGCAGTTGCAGCATTCCCACGCGCACGCGCAGTTGCCCATCGGAAAGTACGGCGAGCACCACGGCATCCTTGCCGGCGAAGGGCCCGCCTCCCAGAACGACGGCATCCCCGACGGCCGGTTGCTTCACGGGAACCGTTGCGGAGGTTTTTGGCGACGATGACTTTTTCCCGGATTCGCGGGCTTTCGCTTTCGCGCCCAAAGATGCGGCATCCGCCTTTTCTTCCCGAACCGGCGGCGTGGAGGACGTCTTCGCCGCTCCAGCCGGTCGGGAGGCTGCCGGCGGAGGAACTGGCGAAGAAGGACGTCGGCCGGACCTGGATTCCCGGGCCATCCCCTTCGGGGAGGGAGCGGCCGCTTCCCGGGCCGGCGAAGACGTATCCCGGGAAGACAGGACGGGACGGGCCACCACCGGCTTGGGCGCCACGAGTTCCTGGCGCAGTTTCTCGGAGCGTTCGCGTTCGGCCTGGCTCGCGCGGTTCTGCGCCTGGATCAGGCCATCCACACCCAGCCGGTCGTGCTCGGGCGACCACACGAGCGAATGGATGATGGGCAGTATCTGCACCAGGGTGGACTCGATGCGCTCCCCGATTCCATCCATCACGGCTTCACCCGGGGAAAATCGCTGGACCAGCCCCAGATAGGCGCGGTGATCCCGGTTCCCCGCCTCTTCCAGCCGCGCCAGGGCTTCGAGCCATTGGCGCGGGTCCTGCGCGGAAAAGAGTTGCGGCGACTCTCCGGAAAACACGCCGAAGACATGACCGTCATGCACGGCGGCGTCCGTCCATCCATCGGATTCCAGAGCCCGCCGCAGTTGCTGGCGATCTCCCACCGCCAGGAACGGAACGCGAAAACCGGCCTCGATGCCTCGGGCGTCGACGAAAAATCCGATGGATGCATGGGCATACAGGGGCGATGGCGCCTGCAGGAGCAGGGAAATGGGAATCTCCCGCGCCATCGCGCGATTGAGCCGCTTGCGGTCTTCTTCGCTCCGCATGAAGAACAATTCCAGCCGGTCCACCCGCTGCCGGTTCCACACGGCCGGATGCTCCGTACCGCTTTCCATGGTCCATCCCGCAGGCATGCGCGGCGCCAGCCGCTCGCCGAACCTGACGAGCCGTTCTTTCAAATCCAGGCGGTTCTTGTTGAATCGGCGATCGGTGGGTGCGTCGCCCTGGAAGAGTCGAAAGTCCTCTTCCCGAAAAGAACAGAAATCACGCGTCATTTCCATGTCCGTTTCCTTGCGGTTCGGGAGCGCTTCGCGGAGTTACTTCCAGTCCTCGGGCGGCGGCGGCAGGAACTCGCCGGAATCCTCGGGCGGCGGGGTGGGCGCATCGTACAGATCGTTTTCTTCCTGCACGTTGCCAGCCGGCGCCTCCGGCCCGGAATCGAAGAAGTTGGAAAAGGCATTCTCGCCGAAGACTTCATCCAGATGTCCCTGTCCGTCTGCCGGTGGCGGCGCGGGCGGCGGCGGCAACTCGGATTCGGAAAGGATGTCGAAACCGTCCACGCCATCGGCCGGCGGCGGCAGCGGTTCCTCGGTGAGGACCTCGAAGGCGTCCCCAGGTTCCGGCTCTGCCGTGGCCAGCGGCAGCATGTCCATGTCCGGTTCCGCCGTGACCATGGAAATGTCGCGTACGGGCTCCACGGCCGCCAACGCCGGTTCTTCCAGCAAATCCGACACGTCGGCCGTCATCGTCGGCTGTTCCGGATAGGCGGCGGCACGGGGCGTGCTGGCGGCCCGCTGCACAGAGCCGGTTTCCCGGGATTTCCTTTCCGGCCTGGCCGCCACAGGAGCCCGACCATTCATTTCGTCCAGAGCTGCCACGAGATCTTCATATGGAATCATGACGTTTACCTCGAATCCCGCAATGCCGAACGGCACCTCCAGGCAAAAACCGCCGGCACGGCGCGGGTGCCTCAAACTAGCCCATCGAAAAAGGAAAATCAATGCCGATGTTGGGCCCGAATGGAGTAGGAGAAAACGACAGTTCTCCGGATTGAGCGTAATTTACAAAATAAGGCGTCATCCCAGGTCTCCGGGATTTCCTTCGCCCGGACCGGGAGCAAGCATATTTTTTCATTTCATTCTCCCGTCGTGTCCGAAAAAAGTCGGAATTTAAAAAGTCGGAATTCCCATCACGCACGAGTCTTGACAACGCCTTCCGTCTTGAAGCAACCAGTGAATGCCGGCCGCATGGCGCGCCGAAGAGGAACCGGATGGAAAAGCTCGTCACTTCCGACTTGAGGTTTGGCATCATTGCGGGCGGCCAATTCGGCAAAATGCTCATCCAGGACGCCAACTGGAACATCCAGCCCCACATGCTCGACCGGTATCCCGCCTGCCCCGCCGGCATCCCCGTGGCCACCGTGGCGCTGGATGGCGTCCGCAATGCGGGGATACTCGCGGCCCAGATCCTCTCCCTGGCCGACATGCGCGCCCGGGATGCGATTCTTCGGCTCGAGGTGAATCTGCGTGATGGCGCACTGGAAAAATCAAGCAAGGTGGCATGCCGCCCGGAAAGGAATGAAAACGATGCCTGAAACTGATCTCATCGTCCAGGCAGGCCGGCTGATCCGGGAAGGCCGGGTGGTGGCGTTTCCCACGGAAACCGTATACGGGCTCGGCGCCAACGCCTTCGACCCGATTGCCGTGGCCCGGATTTTCGCCCTGAAGGAACGGCCCGCGTTCGATCCGCTGATCGTCCATGTCGCCGACCCGGCGGATGCTTCGCGCATCGCGCATGCGGACGATCCCCGTGTCCGGCGTCTGATGGAACTCTTCTGGCCCGGCCCGCTGACCCTCGTTCTTCCGAGGCGCGAAGCGGTTCCGGAAATCGTGACGGCGGGGCTGCCCACCGTGGGCGTGCGCATGCCGTCCCACCCCGTCGCCCTGGCGCTCATCCGCGAGGCCGGGTGTCCCATCGCCGCTCCCAGCGCCAACAAGTTCGGCCGGGTGAGCCCGACACGGGCCGAACACGTCTTTCGGCATCTTCCGGGCGTGGACCTGGTGCTCGATGCGGGCCAGACCCCTGTCGGCCTGGAATCGACCGTCATCGCGCTCGATGAATCTGGATTCATCGTTCTCAGGCCGGGCGCGGTAACCCGGGAAGAGTTGGCCCGGCACATCCCCGAAAGTACCCATCCTCGGAAGACTTCGGGAATACCGGCTCCCGGCATGCTGAAATCCCATTACAGCCCCAGAAAACCCCTCTATTTCCTGGGCGAGCAGCCCGCGCACCTTTCCAGGGAGCGCGGGGGATTCCTGCGCACCGCCGGCCCCGTGCCCGACGGATACGGACGCGTCATCGACCTTTCTCCCGAAAACAACCTGCTGGAAGTGGCGGCCGGGCTCTTCGCCGCCCTGCACACCATGGAGGATGCCGACGTGGACTACATCGTCGTCTCGCCCGTCGATGAATCCGGAATCGGCGCGGCCATCATGGACCGGCTGCGCAAGGCGGCCTGGCGCTTCAGCGCGGACCCCGGCGATGGGGAAGAATCCAGAGCAGAGAAATGACCGCAGCGATAGGGACATGGATTCCTCTCTTGCAAACTCCGTCTGAACCGCCGGAACCGGTCGACTCCGCCGACGCATTGGAGAATCTCGCCGGCAAGGCCGCCATGCCCTGATTCCATCCATCCCTCATGCGTCTCGCGCATGCGGCGGATTCCCATTCGAAACCTGGAAACGCACGGACGAAAACCATTCCATGAGGCGCCCTGACCGGGTGGTTTTCTGCAGCGGTTGATGGACAGACGGGTGCGTAAAGTTTTGCGCACCGGGTAGATTCTTACCCACTTCAGGAGGAAAAAAAACAACGGTTCCGGTTTTGTTGCCATGGGGAATCCGGCATCACACAAGCATTTTTTCAGTTTTTTCAAGAATTGGCACGAATACTGCTAGAAAAGAGGCGTCCTATTTTTTGTAATAGGATAATTTTTTGCCGTCATGTGAAAGGAACTGCATCATCCCATGAAATTTCACGTCATTTTCAGTGGCCAATCGTCCGAATACATCGATGAACTCAAAATGCTGGCGCTCCATCCGGATGTCGCAGCCTTCCTGAAGGAAGTGGAACCCCTTCTGGCGGAGGAATGTGCTTCCGCGGAAGTCCGGCGCAGCGGGTACTGCCCGGCAGGACTCCTTCCCTGGTCCTGGGCGTCGGGCGCCATCGAAGCGCCACCGGCGGACTATCTCGTCCGCTCGGAAGTCAGCCAGCCCATGCTCTTCATCACGGCCATGGCTCACGCCGTGGCCCTGCGCCTGTTCCCGGAAGACCGGCCGGAAATCGCCGCGTACAGCGGGCACAGCCAGGGCATCGTGGCTGCGGTGGTGGCCGCCCAGGGAAGAGGCGATCTAGAAAAAAGGGCCGCGCTGGTAGCCCGGTACCTGCTCTGGCAGGGCATCCGGATGCAGAATTCGTGCGGCTGGTTCGCACCGGTGCCCATCGAGGGCATGCTCCTTTCTCCCATGCTGGCGCTGACAGGTCCATCGCGCATGGAAATCCAGGAAATCCTGGAGGAGATGCCCGAAAGCCGGCGGCCCGACATCAGCCTGCGCAACACGCCCGACCGCCACGTATTGTCTGGAAATCCGCAGGATCTGGCCGCCTTCATGCAGGCGTTCAGTAAAAAATATGGACGTGAAAGCCGGGGGCGAAAAATCTGGTTCGATGCCGAACCGCTCTCGGTTTCCGGCGCTTATCACTGCCGGCTGATGGCCCAGGGACGCCGCGACATCGACGCGGATCTCGCGCGGCTGGGCCTGGATTTCGCCGCGTGGCCGATTTTGCGGCCCGTGTATTCCTGCCACGATGGCAGCCGGCTGGACCTCTCCCCCCATCTCACGCAGACGCTGATGGATATCCAGTACACGGGCACCGTGGACTGGCCCGCGACCGTGAAAGCGATGGCGGACGGCCATCCAGACGTCCGAACGGCCGTGATTCCCGGCCCCGGCGCCGGACTGCGCAAACTCACGGCCGGCCTGCTGCAGGGCAGGGCCGAATGCGTGCCTTCACCCGAAACACGCACCGACGGCGGCGGCATCGCCTCCGGTTCCTGGCCGCGCGTGATGGAACTGCCGGACGGGCGGGTGGCCTTTTCCAGCCGCTTCACGGAGCGCACGGGCAAGAAGCCCCTCATCCTGGCAGGCATGACGCCCACGACGGCCACCAGCCGCCTCGTGGCGGCGGCCGCCAATGCCGGCTACGTGGCCGAACTGGCCGGCGGTGGACAGGTGACAGAAAAAATCTTCCGCCGCCGCATGGAGGAACTGCGGGAACTGCTGCAGCCCGGCGCAGCCGTGGTGCTCAATACCCTGTATCTGGATCCCTACCTCTTCGACCTGCACATGCGCAAACTGCTGTTCCGCCTGAAGAAGGAAGGCTATCCGCTGTGCGGCTTCACCCTGACGGCCGGCGTCCCGCCCGTAGCCGAGGCCCGGAACCTGCTGGACAAGGCGGTCGAGCATGGCATGGATCTGTGCTCGTTCAAGGTGGGCACACCTGAACAGATCGAACAGGTCATCGCCATCGCCAAGGCGGCGCCCGAACATTTCATGGTCATCCAGTTGGAAGGCGGCGAAGGCGGCGGACATCACGGCTGGTACGGATTGAAGAACCTGCTGGCCCGGTCCTGGTTGCGCCTGCGCGATCTGCCCAACGTGGCACTGGCCGCCGGGGGCGGCGTGCGGGATGCCACCGACGTGAGGAGCCTGCTTTCGGGCACCTGGTACGAAGGGCCGGCGCCGCGTCCGCTGGATGCGGTCCTGGTGGGAACGCTGGCGATGGCATGCGCCGAGGCGGAAACCTCGCCGGCCGTGAAAGCCGCTCTGGTGGCGGCACGTGGGGCTGAAAACGGCTGGCCGGGTCCCGGTTCGGACGTGATCTCGGGAAAATCCTCCCTGGGCGCTTCCATCTGGTACCTGCGCAACACGGCCGCGGAAGCGGCCCGCCTGGCCGACGAGGCGACATCCCGCCCGGAACGTCTTCCGGCGCTGCGGGAATCCCTCCGGGAAAAAATCGACCGCACGGCCAAACCCGTCTTCGGGGATCTCGAGAAGATGACCTATGCCCAGTGGCTGACGCGCTTCGTGGAGTTGACGGCCGCCGGCACGGGCGGTCCCTTCGAGAATGGCGTGTGGCTCTCCGAGGATCACGAGGAAAAGTTCGTGCGCATGGTGCGCCGCGTGCAGATGCGCCTGAATGTGGAACCGAATTCGGAAATAGATTCCCAAAATCCGGCCCAAACCGTGGCCCGTCTGGTGGAGCGCCATCCCGAACTGCAGCGTCCCCTGCTGGAGCCGGATCGCGCGTTCTTCCTGCAACTGTGCGACGAACCCGGGAAGCCCATGCCCTTCGTACCGCGCATCGATGCGGAAATCCGGAGGCGCTACCTTTCGGATTCCCTCTTCTACGCGCATGACCCGCGCTTTTCCGCGGATGCGGTGCTGGTCATCCCCGGGCCACGGGCGGTGGGCGGCATCACCCGTGCCGACGTGCCGGTGGCGCAACTGTTCGAGGAACTGCTCGGGGATGTGGCGCCCGCTGATGCGAAGAAAGGCGACGTGCAGGGATGCATCGAATTCACGGTCTCGGGAACGGACTGGAAAAAGCGCCTCGCGGCTCCCTGGTCGCACCTGATCCTCGCGGCGCGGATGCGCACGTCCCGGGGCATCCAGGCCAATCCTCTGGCGGCGCTCGTGTTTCCCGCTCCCGGTGATCGCATCGTCTTCGACGCGGAAGTCTTCACGTGGCGGCAAGGGTCGCAGGAGAAATTGCGAATTGGATTCCCGAATTCGGGCGCCCATCGTGCAGAAGGCTTGTATTTCATGAAGATGGCGGGCGGGGACACGGTTCCCCTTCCTCTGGCCTTCGAACTTCCCCAGGGATGGGACCTGCCGCATTTCGACGATGCGCCCTTCTTTTCCGCCATCGATGAGGCCTATCGCTCGCGCACGTTCCTGGACCCCGCGAATCACTGGGAATACGCGCAGGCCATGGGACGGCCCGCCGAATACAAGGCGTATCCCTTCCTTCCCTGGCATGCCTCGGCTGCCCTGCCCCCCATGGTGGGCGGCATCCGGGAGAGCCCGCTGGGACTTTTGCACTATCGCAGCCGCGTGCGCCTGGCGAACGTTCCTCCCATGGAAGCCGCGGCCACGGCCGGTCTGCGCACCGTGGAGCAGGCCGGAATGCAGGCGCGATGCCATTTCCTGATGGCGGATGGCCGGGTGGCCGTGGAAGCCGATGGGGAGTTTGCGCCCCGTGACCCCGCCCGCGCCGGCAATCTGCAGGCGCTGCCGCCTTCCGGATTCGCACAGGAGGAATGCCTGTTCGATTCCGACGTGCATCTGGGGGAAATCCGCCTGCAGGCACCGGCCGATGCCGATGCATTCGCCCTGTGCGGCGGAGACCGCAATCCGCTCCACGCGGATGCGGGCATCGCGCGCCTGGCCGGATTTTCCGGTCCCATCCATCACGGGCTCTGGACGCAGGCCGCGGTGGTGTCCGAGATTGAAAAAAGCATGCGGCGCCATCCCCGGGCCATCGCGGAAATCCGGACCCGCTTCCTGGGGCCGGTGCCCTTCGGCGCCGCGCTCCGGCTGCGCGTGCTGCGGCGCGGGCGCTCCGCCGGACGCCACCTGCTTCGGGCGCTCGTCGAAAGCGGCGGCGTGGCGCTCACGGAAACGGATCTGCACGTGGATGCGCATCCTACGGCCTATGTCTGCCCGGGTCAGGGCGTACAGAAAAAAGGCATGCACGAGCCGATGTACGCCGCGTCCGAGGCCGCGCGCGACGTCTGGGATCGGGCCGATGCCTACACCCGAAAGCACCTGGGATTCTCCCTGCTGCATGTGGTGCGCGAGAATCCGGTGCGCATGGAGATGCCTGGCGGGGTCGTCCAGCATCCTGAAGGCGTCCTGCACCTGACGCAGTTCACGCAGGTGGCGCTCGTGGTGTTCGCCTGCGCCGCGGTCGCCCGGCTGCGGGAAGCCGGCGCCTTCGTGGAGGACGCCCACTTCTCCGGCCACAGCCTGGGCGAGTATTCGGCCCTCTCGGCCATCGGCGGGCTGCTCACGCTGGAGGACGTGGTGCGCGTGGTGTATCAGCGCGGACTCACCATGCAGCACTTCGTCCCGCGCGACGAACGCGGAGAAAGCCCCTTCCGCCTGGGCGTCATCCGGCCCAACCATGCCGGCATCACGGAACGGCAGATGTTCGCCCTGGTGGCGGAAATTGCAAGCGTTCCGGAGCAATACATTGAAATCGTCAATTACAATTGCCGGGGAAAGCAATATGCGGTCACCGGTTACAAGAAGGGTTTGAATGAACTGCGCGAACGGCTGGGCGCCGGAGTGACGGGGAAAGCCCCGTACGTGGAAGTCCCGGGCATCGATGTGCCTTTCCATTCCACGCTGCTGCGCGCGGGCGTGGACGCGTTCCGAAACACCCTCGAATCCGTGTTCCCGGAGGAAATCGATCCGGCTGTGCTGGAAGGCCGCTACTGGCCGAATCTGACCGGAAAGCCTTTCCGGCTGGACGACGAATGCCTGCAGGACGTGCTGCGCCGTACGAATTCGGAGCGCATCGCGGCGCTTTTGCGTGAAATGGAATCCGGAACGCTTTCGCCTCGCCGTGCCGCCCGCACGCTCCTGGTGGAGATGCTGGCCTACCAGTTCGCCTCCCCCGTGCAGTGGATCGACATCCAGGAAGGCATGACGAAACAGGGAATCCGGGAAATCGTGGAAATCGGCCCGGGGCACCAGCCCACGCTGATGAACCTCTTTGCGCAGACGCTCGCCGGAATGAATCTCCTGGATCCGCCTGCGGTGCTGCACATGGAGATCCATTTCGAGCGCGTCCTGGGCCGCAATGCGGAAGACGAATTCTGCGTGTTCTCCCGCGAATCCGCGCCGGCGGCGAGCGAATCTGCTCCGGCGGCGAGCGAATCTGCTCCGGCGATGCCCGCGTCACCGGTTCCGGCGGCCGAACCGGCATCGCCGAATCCGGCCGTATCGACGGCTCCCGCGACGGGCGCGGTCCAGCCGAAGAATCCGGTGGAAAACGGACTCCATTCGCTTCTGGCCATGCTATCTGGCGTCTGGCCGGAGGAAATCGACGCCGGCAAGTCCATCGAGGACCTGCTGCAGGGGAATTCGGCGCGCCGCAACCAGATGCTCTCGGAACTGCAGAAGGAATTCGGCCTGAAGAAGACCGACGGGCTGGCCGAGCTGCCGCTGGGGAAACTGGTCAGAGCCGTGGAAGAGCAGACGGCGGGAGCCTACCGGTTCCCGGGCCCCACGCTCGCCACGGCGCGGAGGGACATGTTCGCCCTGCTTCCGGGACTCTCGGCGGAAGAGGGAATCCGGCACCTCACCGTGAAATATGCGCTGGACGCTGCGGGAGCCGAAGCCGTGCTGGGCGCGCTCGTGCCCTATGCGCGAGAAGGAAAGAGCAAACTCTCGGGCGCGCCCAATCCCTTCCCCTTCCCGGCGGCGGATGCGGCTGCGTCCCGGGCCATCCTGGATGCAGCGGCTGTACGCGGACTGGGACTGACGGGACCGGCAGCACCGGCTTCAGGACAGCGAGGCGGCAGCACCGTGGTAGATGCCGGCGCATTGCAGGAGCTCGAGCAGCGGCTGCTGGGCCCTGATGGCGTGCTGGGAAAACTGGGCGCCGTCCTGGACGATGCCACGGGCAGGACGCACCTTTCGCCTCCGGCAGAACCCAAGGTGCGGACGGCGGCCGGCGTGCCCTTGGAAGACCCCGTCTTCGACGAGGAGCGCATCGTGACGTTCACGGCCGCGGCCAACTGGATCCGCGTGCAGGCCGTGCGCCTGGCGGCGGCGATCGAGTCGGGACGGGCTCCGGATCCGGAAGCGGCAGATTTGCGGGGCCGCGTGACGGAGCAAGCCCTGCAGATTCTTGAAACGGCGCGCGCGCGATGCGCCAGGGAAAATGCTCCCCAATTCGATCATTGGATTTCCGAATTGAAAAAATCGATGGAAAATCATGAAGAAAATGAATTTTCCATTGAAATGCGAACTCTGTCCGGAGCGCTGGCGGAAACGCCTCTGCTCCCGCAGGGCGTGCGCGGAACCCTCGTGGTGACTGGCGCGGGGCCGAACTCCATCGCCGAAGGGGTCATCATCCGGGCGCTGAAAGCCGGATGGAACGTGGTGTCGGGCGTTTCCCGCCTGGACGACGCCCGCATGCAGGCGGCAGGCGCCCTGTACCGGCGGCATGCCGGCGCGGGAGCCAAACTGTGGCTGGTTCCCATGCGGCAGGGCAACTTCGACGACGTGGACGCCTTTTCCCGCTGGGCCGTGAAATCCACGCCCCAAGACGCGCCGATGGTGCTGCTGCCGTTCGCGGCCGTGGGAAAGAACGGCATGGCCCAGGATACGGGTCCCGAACACGAGGCCGCCCTGCGGGTGAACCTGCTGGGGGTCGAGCGGCTCGTCGGGAAACTGGCCGAAGAACTGGCGCAGAACCGTGATCCACGCGTTCTGGATGTCGTTTTGCCCATGAGTCCGAACCAGGGCGACATGGGCGGGGATGGACTGTACGGAGAAAGCAAGATCGCCCTGCGCGCGCTCTTGAACAAATGGCGCTCCGAACCGCTTTTGCGCGCCAGGACCCGCATGGCCGGCGCCGTCATCGGCTGGGTGCGGTCCACGGGACTCATGCATGGCCAGGACGAGTTGGCGGCGGACATCGAAAAAGCATTGGGCGTGAAGACGTTCGATGCGTCCGAAATGGGCGCCATCATTTTCAATCTCGCCCGCATCCGCCATGTGCTGGAAAATCCGGAACCCGTAACGGCCGATTGTACCGGCGGTCTGGCCCGGATTCCCGACTGGGGCGAAGCCTTCCGGAAATTCCGCTCGGCTTCCCCGGCCGCACGCAAGCCTTCCCGGGCGGGAACCTTGCCCCGGGAGGACTCCGGTGTCCTGCCCTTCCCGGCCCGGCGGATTCCTTCCGCCCTGCCCCCCGCGAGCCCTGCGAAACTGCCCTGGGAAGAGTGGGTCGTGGTGGTCGGCTACGGGGAAATCGGCCCCTTCGGCGACGAGGAAGCCCGCTGGCAGTACGAGATCGAGGGGAAACTGGGACCGGATTCCATTCTCCACGTGGCGCTGATGACGGGGCTGGCCCGCTATGACTCCGCCACCGGGGACATCGTGGATGCGGCAACGAACCAGCGCATGAGCGAACGGGAGGCGGCCCGGCACTTCGAATCCGAAGTGCATGCCCGGGTGGGAATCCGCTGGAGGCCCGAGGAAGGGCCGGATGCGGGATCCATGGCATCGCTGGAAGCCGTGACGCTTTCGGAGCCCCGCCTGATTCCCGTGGATTCCATGGAAACGGCGCGCCGGATCCAGGCGCAGGATCCCGCATACACCGAATGCCTGCAGGACCCTTCGGGCCGGATTTTCGTGAAGAAGCTCCCCGGATCCAAAATCTACGTGGCCTGCCGCCGCCCATTCCGCAACCGGGTGGCCGGCATGCTGCCGTCCGGATGGAATCCGGGCTTCTTCGGCCTTTCCGAGGGGGAGACGGCGGATCGCGACCGCAACACGGTCATGATGCTCTCGGCCACGGCGCGTGCGCTTTTCCGCATGGGCGTGCCCTGGAAGGAAATCCTGCGGCGCATCCATCCATCCCGCATCGGCAACACGCTGGGAAGCGGCATCGGCGGCATGGAGCGGCTGATCCGCCTCTATACGGATCCCGTGTGGAACCACAAGCGGGATCCCATTTCCCTGCAGGAGAGCCTCGGCAACGTGGGGGCCGGGCATGTCTCCCAGGAATTGCTGGGCAATTACGGCCCCATGGTGAGCCCCGTGGGCGCCTGCGCCACGGCGGGCATCTCGGTTGAGACCGCGTGGGAAAAACTGCGCCTGGGCCGGGCGGATCTGATGGCGGCCGGCGCATTCGACGACCTTTCCTATGCGAGCACGATGGGATTAGAAGACATGAGCGCCACCGTCGATGCGCCGCTCATGGAACGGCTGGGAATTCCCCCGCAGCGCATGTCCCGTCCACAGGACCGGCGCCGCAAGGGCTTCGTGGAAAGCCAGGGAGGCGGCACGCTGATGCTCATGCGCGCCGGCGATGCCGTGCGGCTGGGCCTGCCCATCTACGGCGTGGTGGGACATGCGTGGTCCTTCGGAGATGGATTCCATCAGAGCATTCCGGCGCCCGGATTCGGAACCCTCTCGGTGGCGCGCGGCGGAAAGCACAGCGAACTGATCCGGGCGCTTTCGGATTATGGACTGGGCATCGACGACGTGGGCGTCGTCTCCCTGCACGGCACGTCGACGCCGGTCAACGATCCCCACGAAACGGGCATTTTTCAAAAAATATTCGAGCATCTGGGCCGCACGAACGGAAATCCGGCCATCGCCGTATCCCAGAAGGCCGTCACCGGGCATACCAAGGGCGGCGCCAGCGCGCTGCAGGCCATCGGCGTGCTGCAGATGATGCGGGACGCCGTGGTGCCCGGGCACCGCAATCTCGACGACTTGGACGACAAGCAGCAGCAGTACTCCCACCTGGTGTTTCCCGCCGATCCCATGCCATTGCCGCCCGAGCGCCTGAAGGCCGCGCTGGTGAGCACGCTTGGCTTCGGCCACGTCTCGTCCCTGATTCTCATGGTCCATCCGGGAATCCTGCTGTCGAACCTGGAGGAAACGACGCGGCATGAATATCTGCGCAAAGCCTTCGGCGCCGGCCTGCCCGGGGAACTGGAATTGCGCTGGGGAATCCGCCCGGCGCTGCAGATTCCCAGGAGCCGGCCATTTGCGAAGGACGAAGAAGAACGGCGCTTCCTGCTCGAGGAAGGCCGTGGGGAGGGCATGTGACATGATTCTGGGAATGGGGACCGATCTGGTATCGTTCGACGTGTTCCGGGAAGCTGTCACATCGGAATCCCGCTCGGCCATCCTGCTCTCGGTCTTCACCGAGGGAGAACTGGCCGACGCCAAGGCAGGCCCCGTCCCGGAATGGGAGCGCCTGGCCGCCCGGTTCGCAGCCAAGGAAGCCTGCGTCAAGGCGCTGCGTTCCGCCCTGCAGATGCGCCAGTCCCCGGTTCCGGAGCCGCCCCTGTTCGAAATCGAAATCGTGAAGTTTTCCTCGGGGGTTCCGCAACTGGAACTGCACGGGAAGGCCATGGAAATCGCCCGCATGCTCGGTGTGACCCAGACCTGGGTGAGCCTTTCGCACGACAAGGAATACGCCGTGGCCACCGTGATCCTGGAAGGTGATTCCAGGCAATTGGAATAGAAGCAATTGTAAATAAAATAAGAACAACTGGAAAAATTTTTGGAAAAACTATATGCCAAAAAGCAATATATCAAAACAAAAGATGAAAAATGAAACTGGCCGTCTCTTGGGTACCGAAGGCCGCATCGCCGTCCTGAACCGGCAGGAAGCCGCCCTGCGTTGCATCCGCGCCATACGGGACATCGACTCCTGCGAGGGAACCGCCTTCGAGGACGTGGTCTTCCTGCCCCGCTGCGACCGGGGCAGCCTGGTGGCCCGCATCGCCTCCCGGGTGGTGTTCCTGCCATCCGACGGCTCCTCCGGATACCGCGTCAGCGAGGCCCTGATTTCCCTGCTCAAGGCGCACCGCATCCAGGCGGTCTGGCCCGGCTGGGGATTCGACAGCGAGAACTGGATGCTGGCCGAGGAAATCGAGAAGGCCGGGATGATATTCCTGGGCCCCACGGCCGATGCCATGCGCAAACTGGGAGACAAGATCGCATCCAAACGGACGGCCGAATCCGTGGGGGTCCCCGTCATTCCCTGGCGCATGGTGGAATCCGAACGGAATCTCGCGGACGTGGCGGAACTGGGCTTTCCCCTGCTGCTCAAGGCTTCCGGCGGCGGCGGCGGGCGTGGCATCCGCGTGGTGCATGACCCGGAACAACTGCTGGAAGCCTGGAAATCCGTGAAAACCGAAGCCCCCGGGGACATCTTCGCCGAAAAACTCATTCCGGCCGGACGGCACGTGGAAGTGCAGGTGCTCGCCGACATCCACGGCAACGTGCTGTCCTTCGGGACCCGCGACTGCTCGCTGCAGCGGCGGCGCCAGAAAATCCTGGAGGAGGCGCCGTGCGCGGCCCTGCCGGCGGATCTGCTCGCACGGGTGGAGGCGTATGGCCGCGACCTGGCGGCGGCCGTGGGCTACCGTAGCGCGGGGACCTGCGAGTTCCTCGTGGATGCGGACGGCAATCCCTATTTCATGGAAATGAATACGCGCATCCAGGTGGAGCATACGGTCACGGAAGAAGCCTACGGCGTGGATCTGGTCCGTGAGCAAATCCACATCGCGCAGGGGCACGAATTGGCCAGGACGGTTTCCGGACCTTCGGGGCATTGCGTGGAAGTACGCGTGTACGCCGAGGATCCATCCGCCGGATTCGTTCCAGCGCCGGGAAAAATTCGGCAGATCCATTTTGGTCAGGGTCCTGGAATCCGCGTGGACTGCGGCGTGGGGGTCGGCGAAGAAATATCCCCGAATTTCGATTCCATGATTGCCAAGGTCATGGCCAGGGGGAAAACCCGCGAAGAGGCGCTCACCCGTCTGGCGCGTGCACTGGAGGAAACCCGCATCCAGGTGGAGGGCGGAACCACCAACATCCCGTTTCTGCGGTTTCTGGTATCCGACCCCGCCGTGCGCGCCGGAGACGTCGACACGACGCTCGTCGACCGCAAACTGCTCAACGACTACCTGGCCTTCCCGGCCGAATTGCGGATTCCCGCGGTCGTGGCGGCGGGAATATGCGAACATCGCAAGCGCGAACGGGAAAGCATCGCCAACTTCGCCGCGCGCCCGATGATCACCGGCGTCGTGGACGGCTCCCAACTGGTCCATCTCTCGGGATCCGGCGGAACCTTCACCGCCCGGGTCATGCGCACGGGCTTCAAGGAATATCTGTTCAAGACATCCAACGGTTATCTGACGGCCGCCTGGATCGACGAAGGCGGCGATGAGAGCCTGCTGGAATACGGCGGCAAGAAATACAAGGTTTCCGTGGAAGCGAAGGCCTCCGAATGGCGGCTCTACGTGGAGGGGCACTTCACGGTGATCCGCCTGGTGGACCGCGGCGTCGTCCGGGCCCCCGCGCCGGCCATCGTGACGTCGGTGCATGTGGCGGCAGGACAGGAAATCCATGCCGGGCAAAGGATTTTCACTTTGGAGGCCATGAAGATGGAATTGCCCGTCCTCGCGGCCGAAGATGGCATTGTTGAAAAAATCGAGGTCGTTTCCGGAAGCCAGGTGTTCGCGGGCGGCGTGCTGCTGCGCATGCGTCCCCGGGAGAACGACGAAGGTTCGGAACTGGAAGTTCCCGTGGAAACCACCTTCCCGAGCCCGCATCAGGCGTTGAAACTCCTGGAAGGCGTCATGCTGGGCTATGATGTGGGTGGCCCCGAGCAGGAACTGGCGCAGCGCCGCTTCTCCACCGCTTCATGGGAAGAATTCGAATCCCTGGTGCCCGAAGTCTTCGAAACGGTGATCCATTTCGCCACGGCGGCCGAAATCCTTTCGCACCAACCCCGCCACGCCATGGAATCCGGCGCCGGCCTGCGCAGTTCCCGTGCCATCCTGACGGACTTCATCCGCCGCCCGAATTTCAATCTGCACCAGTTGCCTCCGGATTTGCGCCGTAGCCTGGAGCGCATCCTGCCCCTGCTGGGCTTCTTCCAACTGGAGGAAGGAGCGGCGCTGCATCCCCTGCTCTTCCGCCTGAGGCGGGTGCTGAACCGATCGGAGGAACGCAAGTCGGCCTGCATGAATCTGCTTTCCTTCCTGTACGTCCACCGGCAGTCCCTGGCCAATCCCCCGGAGGAACTGCGCAATGCACTCAAGATCCTGAGCATCGATTCCGAAGGCAATTCCCGGCAGACCGACCTGGTGGAGACACTGCGGTCCCAACTCTACGATCAGCCGGAACGAATCCGCATCGCCGAGCGGATTAGAAGCATGCTACAAAAAATAACACGGGAATCCGGCTGGGACAAGGAAGAACTGCGCAAGAAGATCCGGCAGGCACCCCGTTCGGAACTGCTGGTGCTGCACGAGAATCCATCCCCGGACAGCCTGGAACTCATGGCGTGGGCCTTCTGGGGCGAGATGCTGCAGCGGATGGAACCCGCTGCGGGCGGGCCGGTTCCGGCCCTGCTCCTGGACGTCTGCTTCCAGCGCAGGGATAGGGACCGGCGCTCTCCGGCGCGCCGGCGGTTCTTCTGCATGCTCCCTTCGCATGGGTGGCGCGAACTGGCGCAACTGCGGGATCCCATCGTGCGTTCGGGAGCGGATTCCCTGGAAATCGTGCTGGACGAAATCACGGAAGATTCGGAAACCATCTGCAATTTTCTGAACCGGCTCCCCTTCTTCTGCGGCGACGTGACCCTGGTGGATCTGCGCCACGATCGCACGCGGGTCTTCCGTTCGCCCATCGGGCACGCCTTCGTCGAGGAGACGGGCCTGTGCGGGCTGCATCCCGCCCAGGCGGCCCGGTTCGAACTGTGGCGTTTCTCGGAATTCCAACTGACGCGCCTGGAATGCGAGGATGCCATCCTGTTCCACGCCAAGGCCCGCAACTTCCCGGAGGACGAGCGCCTCATCGCCATGACGGAAGTGTTCGATCCGCCGGCGCGCACGGATGCACAGGGCCGCCGGCGCTTCCCGTCCGTCTCCATGGCCTTCCGGGCGGCCTGCCAGGCCATCCGGCAGCAGCAGAGCCGGCGCGCCCGCAGCCAGCGGCTCCACTGGAACCACCTGCTCATGGGAATCTACCCGCTTCCGCAACTGGAACCCGCGGAAATGATGGCCATCGCCGAAGATCTTCTGCCCTACACCACACGTCTGGGCCTGGAGCAGGTCACCGTGAATACGGTCCTGGAAAATACCCGGGTGGAAACGCACGGATTCCATAAAATCCGGATCCGTGGCCGCTCCAGCGAAGGCATTTCCATCGATACCGATGCAGAAGAAACCGCCGTGGTGATGCCGCTGCGCGAGGAGGAGCGGGAAGAAATCAAGGCCCGGCGTCGCGGCCTCAACAGCCCGGAAGCCATCCTGCGCATCCTGCGCCGTGATGCGGAAGGCCGCATGACGGGTCGCTTCGTGCCCTACGACGTGATTCGGGATCCCATCAGCGGGGATTTTTTCACGATAGTCAATGAATCCGGCCCCCTGACCCGCTGCGGCACAGCCTTCGGTGTGCTCACCCTGCCGTCCGCAGGCCGCCCCGAAGGTCTTTCGCGCGTGGTGATCCTCTCCAATCCCCTGTGCAACATGGGCTCGCTGGCGGAACCCGAATGCAGCCGCATCATCGCAGCCCTGAACCTGGCCCAGGAACGGAATCTGGGCGTTCTCTGGATTCCCATTTCCGCGGGCGCCCACATCGATTTCGATTCCGGAACCGAGAACCTCGACTGGACGGCCCGCGTGCTGCGGCGGATCGTGGAGTTCACCGAAGCGGGCGGGCGCATCGACATCCTGGTTTCCGGAATCAACGTGGGCGCACAGAGCTATTTCGATGCCGAAGCCACCATGACCATCACGACGAAGGGCTTTCTGGCCATGACGCAGGAAGGGGCGATGGTGCTCACGGGCAAGCGCGCCCTGGATTTTTCGGGAGCCGTATCTGCGGAAGACAACCTGGGCATCGGCGGATTCGAGCGCATCATGGGCCCATCGGGCCAGGCGCAGGCGCTGGTGCGCGACATCGCGGCCGGGCACCAACTGCTGACGCTGCACGCGGAACTGGTGACGCCGGGCGTCGACGGGAAACCGGTCGTCCTGCCCACCAGCGACCCCGAAGACCGTGACATCTGCCAATATCCATACCCGGCCCGGTTCGGCCACGATTTCTCCTGCGTGGGCGACATTTTTTCGGAAGAAATCAATCCCGGCCGCAAAAAGCCGTTCTCCGTGCAGCCCGTGATGCATGCCGTGCGGGATGCGGACGCGCCGTGGTTGGAGCGCTGGAATGCCATGCAGGACGGCGCGGAGGGCGTGGTGGTATCCGAAACCCGCGTGGGTGGCTTTCCCGTGGGCATGATCGGCGTGGAAGCCATGGGATTTCCCCGCATGGGTTCCATTCCGCCGGACGGGCCCGACACCTGGACGCCGTCCACGCTCTTCCCCCGGGGATCTTACAAGATCGCCCGGGCGCTCTCGGCCTTTTCCGGACAGGTTCCCGCCGTGATCCTCGCCAACCTCTCCGGATTCGACGGCTCCCCGGAATCCCTGCGCTCCTGGCAACTGATCCACGGCGCCGAAATCGGACGGGCGCTTGTCAACTTCCAGGGACCCGTCCTGCTGGCCGTCCTCTCCCGCTACCATGGAGGCGCCTACGTCGTCTTCTCGACGGCGCTCAATCCGCAGATGGAAGCCGTGGCGCTCTCGGGCTCCCATGCCTCGGTCATCGGCGGTGCCGCCGCAGCGGCCGTCGTGTTCGATTCGGCCATCTCCGCGGAAGTGGAAAAGAATCCGGAGGTGGCCAGCCTGCGCAAACAGGTGGAGAGCGCTTCTGGCGGCGAGCGGATCCGGATGGAGGCCCGCCTCGAGGAACTGCGCGACGCGCTCAAGGTCCAACTGCGCAAGGAGACGGCGGACCGCTTCGACCGGGTACACTCCGTGCAGCGCGCCGCCCGGGTGGGATCCCTGAAAACAGTGATTGAACCTTTCCAGCTGCGGCCTTATATAATCGGCTTCCTGCGGACGCACTGCCGGTAGTTTTCCGCAATCCCGAAATGAAATCCGGCAGGAGGTATTCATCATGTTTCCTTCCGTACGCGAACGAACCTGTGACTGCGGCCGGCTGCGGGCATCCGACGTGGGCCGCGAAGTGGTCCTCATGGGCTGGGTTGCCCGGCGGCGCAATCTGGGCGGCGCCATTTTCGTGGATTTGCGGGACCGCGGCGGCATCACGCAGATCACGTTCCTGCAGGATCGCACGCCCGAACTGCATGCCCGCGCGGAAAACCTGCATGCCGAGGACGTCATCTGCGTGCGCGGCGAGGTGGTTTCCCGGGGCGAGAACGCCACGGACCGCATTCCCACGGGCGCGGTGGAAGTGATCGCATCGGATCTGCACGTCTACAGTTCGGCGGATCCGGTTCCCTTCCCCATCCAGGACGACACGCCGGCCAACGTGGATACGCGCCTGCAGTACCGCTACCTGGACCTGCGCCGACCCCAGATGCAGCGCAACATCATGGTTCGCCACGAAACCACCCGTGCGGTGCGCGACTACCTGGGCGGACTCGGATTCATCGAGGTGGAAACGCCATACATGGTCAAGTACACGCCAGGCGGCGCGCGCAACTTCCTGGTGCCCTCGCGCATCAACAAGGGACAGTTCTACGCGCTGGCCGAAAGCCCCCAGATCTACAAGCAACTGCTCATGGTCGCCGGATTCGATCGATATTTCCAGATCGCCCGCTGCTTCCGGGACGAGGATCCCCGCGGGGATCGGCAGCCTGAATTCACGCAGATCGACCTGGAAATCAGTTTCGCCGACATGGAAACGGTCCTGCGCATCGTGGAAGGCATGGCCGTGGCCATCTGGGAACGGCAGGACAAGTATTTCCAGTGCTCTCCCCTGCCCCGCATGGAATGGTCGGAGGCGATGGAAAAATATGGCACCGACAAGCCCGACCTGCGCTTCGGGCTGCCCCACGTGGTGCTCGACGACTTCGCGGCGGAATGCGGATTCTCGCTCCTGCGCGAAGCCGTCGCGGCCGGCGCCCTCGTCAAGGGCATGCGGGTTCCGGCTTCGGCCGATTTCTTCAGCCGCAAGGTCCTCGATGAGCTCACCGAGTGGGTCAAGCGCCAGGAAATCGGGCCCGCCAAGGGGTTGATCTGGCTCAAGGTCAAGGGCGAACGGGAACTGCAGGGCTCGGCGGCCAAGAACTTCTCGCCGGAGGAGACGGAAAGGCTCGTTCGGCGCATGGAAGCCGTTCCCGGCGACACGATTTTCATCGTGGCCGACGAACCGAAACTGACCCACAAGGTCATGGACAACCTGCGCCGGGAAATCGCCGCCCGGATGAATCTGATCCAGCCGGGGACCTATGCGGCCGAATGGGTGATCCACTTCCCCATGTTCGAGAAGAACGATCAGGGGCAGTGGGTTTCCAGCCATCATCCCTTCACGCATCCCCGCCCGGAGGATCTGCATCTTCTGGGCACCGACCGGCAGGGCGAGGTCAAGGCTCTGGCGTACGACCTGGTGGTCAACGGGAACGAGGTGGGCGGCGGCAGCGTGCGAATCTTCAGTCCCGACATCCAGCAGCGCGTGTTCGACGCCCTGGGAATCTCCCGCGAGGAAAGCCTCGAGAAATTCGGATTCCTGCTGGATGCCTTCCGGTTCGGCGTCCCGCCGCATGCCGGATTCGCAGCCGGCCTGGACCGGGTCGTCGCCCTGCTGTGCCAGCAGGATTCCATCCGCGACGTGATCGCCTTCCCCAAGACCGTCACCGGCGTGGACCGCATGACCGGCGCCCCTACGGCCGTATCCCGCGCGCAACTGGCGGAAATCGGACTGGTCTGAATACGTGTCCGGATCCGCCCCGCCCTTTTTCGGAATCCTACTTCCGGAATCCCCCGCCCTTCCGGCAGCTTGACGAATGCGCGGATTCGTGTCCAATTGTCGCCATCGTACACGGAGGTCCGATCATGAAACGCATCCTCTTCGCACCGGTTCTTCTCGCCTGTTTCCTCCTCCCGTCCCGGGTTTCGGCCCGCGGCCCCATGGACATCGCCCAGTGGAGCAAGACCGGGGGCGGAAGCCTCACCATGAACGCCGTGGATTACGACGATGGCCAGGGCAACACGCTCAAGGGGAGACTGCTCTCGGTGGATCCCTGGGCGGGATTCTTCCTGCTTCCCAACTGGGCGGCCACGGGCAGCCTCCTGGTGCAGTTGCCCATCGGACAGGACTTCGACCTCTATCCCGACGTATTCGGACTCCTCGCCGGAATTCGGTATTATCGACAGTTTTATCATTTTTATTTTTATGCAGGATTTGAAATTGGAGGTGCGCATTTCTCCTCCAATATTGAAACACAAAATAAAATTAATGCATTCACCGTCCAGCAAACGGATTCGGCGTTCCTGTGGAAACTGCCCGCGGGCCTGCTCTTTCCGCTGAGCCGCTTTCTGGCCATCGATGCGGGCATCCGCATCCTGTCGATCCACTTCTCGGAAGGCGCGCGGTGGACGGAAGCCACCATGGGATATCTGGGAGTCTTCTTCTGCTTCTAGCTGCCCCTCCCCTGCAAAAATGCCGCCGGCCGCAATTGCAGCTTGTCTCGCCGGCGCCTTTCGATTTTAATGCGGGTGCGTTTTCGCATCCCGGGGGAGTCATGCCTTCCAACGCCCGATATCTCATTCCCAACTTCGTGACCCTGGCGAGCCTGTGCCTGGGGGTTGTCGCCATCACCCTCGCCGCGCGCGGCGAATTGCAGCACGCTCTGTGGACGGCTTTTTTATGCACCATCCTCGACAAGTTCGACGGAGCCCTCGCGCGCCGCTTCCATGCCACGTCGAGTTTCGGCGTAGAAATGGACAGCCTGGCCGACGTGGTGGCCTTCGGCGTGACCCCCGCCGTAGTGGTGTATCTCACCGTCATCCGCTACAGCCCGCATTTTTCGGGTGACGCCCACTGGTTCGCGCTGGCCGCATCCCTCTTCTACGCATCGGCCAGCGCCCTGCGCCTGGCCAAGTACAACGTCATCGCCCAGGCCGGCGAGTTCAACCAGGTATTCCAGGGCATCCCCATGCCGTTCGCCGCCGGGCTGGTGCTGGCCCCGCTGCTGCTCATGGTCAAATATTTCGAGCCGGCCGGCTACGATCCGCACGTGCTCGACGCCCGCTGGTTCGGCACGTTTTCCTCCACCACCGG
Source organism: uncultured Kofleriaceae bacterium (assembly GCA_964516435.1). Lineage (GTDB taxonomy): Bacteria > Myxococcota_A > Polyangia > HGW-17 > HGW-17 > HGW-17. The sequence continues at coordinate 24,806 of CAZEZP010000066.1, forward strand.
GCAGCACGCAATTTTTTCACTCATGGTTCCGCTCACACTGCTGGTGGGCTACGGCATGATCAGTCGCCTCAAGGTGCCCAAGCTCACACTGCCCAAAGTCCCCTGGATGAAGGCTTACGTGTCGGTACATGGATTTTTGACCTATTTTTTGGTGATTACGCGCACGTCGCCTGAGATCCTGAACTACATCGCGTTCCAGTTCCTGTTCATATCCGTGTACTTCACGCTCAAGGCCCGCAAGAATGCCGCACTGGCGTCCGTACCCATGCTCGAGGCCATGGGCTACCAACTGGAATTCGTCCGCCGGGAAGAAACGCCCCCGAAGTGACGCATGCCGGCCGGCGCATCGCCGTCCGATGGCAGGGGCGAACGACACGGCCTTGCGGTCCATGGCGGCACGAGGATTCACGCGATGAAGCATCTTCTGGCTCTTTTCCTTGCGTTTTCGCTTCTGGCATGCCGGCAGCAGGCATCCGCTCCGGCGCACACGTGCCCCTGCCGGAATGCGCCCCCCCCATCCGCGAAGGCCGATGAAAGCAAATCGCCTCCCCCAGTTTCCGGACAAAAACAGCCGGAACCGGATGCACCTCCCGCGGAAGGGCAAACCGGACGGATGCCGGCCCTGCCTCTGTACCAGGACAGTGAACGGGTGCCTGCGGAACTGGCCTCCATGGTGGAAGGAATCCGCAAGGCCCAGGGGGCTCAGCAGTCGGTGGCCTTCAGTTCGGCGCTATCGCAACTGGCCACGCACATCCTGGCGTATGGCGGCAAGCCGATCGCACCCCTGACGCTGGTGGAAATGGCGGGACAGTGGGGCATCGCCTCGCCCTGGATCCTGCAGAACACCCTGGTTTCCGCCGGATACGACCTCCAGGCGCTGGCGGCATGGGCCGCCAGGAACATCGCCACCTACCGCACCCAGCACGGCGTGACGCATTTCGGAATCGCCATGGGCAAGCGCACCGACGGATCCGATCTGGTCGTGCTGCTCATGCAGCGCCGGCGTTTCTCGCACGCCCCGTTCGCGCGATGGGTCACCCCCGGCCATGCGTTTTCCATGACGGGACGCATGGAATCCGGCGTCACCCAACTGGAAGTGCTCGTCACGGCTCCGGATGGAACGGTGACGCGCGCCCGGGTGCCCCTGAACGAAGACCGCTCCTTCGCCTTGCGGCTGGATTTCTGCGCGAAAGAGGCCAACCGCGGGCACTACAACGTGGAACTGCTGGGAAAGGATGCCCATGGTCCCTTCGTGGCCGGGCTGTTTCCGGTGGCCTGCGGGGAAGAAGCCGCCACACGGCCCCTGGAGACGCGCTTTCAGGAAGCCGTGGGGGAACTTTCCCCCGATGCCTTCGCCGACGCCGTATTCGAACGCGTCAACCGGCACCGCCAAAAGACGGGACTGCCGGCATTCCGGCCCGACACCCGGCTCTCGGCCATCGCCAAGGCGCACAGCGAAGAGATGTGCGCGCAGAAAAAAATATTTCACGTGAGCCCGACGACCGGGTCTCCCCTGGAGCGGGTGCAGCGCGCCCGGCTGAACGTGCAACTGGTGGCCGAAAACGTGGCCATGGGAACGACCCCCGAGGAAATCGTGGGCGCCTGGGACAAGAGCGAAGGCCACCGGCTCAACATGGAGCACACCAAAGGCACCCATGCGGGCGTGGGCGTGTGCCGCGGCCTGTATGGCACGGATACGGTGGTATATTATATTACCCTTTTAATTGTTTCATATTAACATAAAAACAGCGAAGATGCAGTAATTTAATTTATTTAGAGAAAGTAGCATTTCCCATGCGACTGCGCGTTGCTCATACGATTACACGCCTGGCGGGAGGACCCGCCTACCGCACCGACATCCTGCTGCGCCACCTCGACCTGGAACGCTTCGATGTGCGCCTGTACTATGGCTCCACGTCCGATTGGGACCCGGACAGCCACGATGAAATCGTGCATTCGGCGCCGTATCCCTGCATTTTCATTCCGCCCATGCAGCGCGAAATCCGCCCGCTGCAGGATTTTGCCGCACTGGGCATGCTTTCGCGCGAATTCGCATCCTTTCGCCCCCACATCGTGCACACCCACGAGAGCAAGGACGGCGTGCTGGCGCGCGCGGCGGCGCTGGCGCACGGGGTTCCCGTCATCCTGCGCCACTATCATGGCTTCATCTATGGAGAAGGCTATTTCGGGCGCGGGCGGAACTGGATGACGCCGGTCTTTTTAGGGGTGGAGCGGCTGTTCAACCGCGCGGGCACGGAAATTCTCAACATCTCCGAAAAACTGGACCATCTGGCGCGGGAAACCTACCGGCTCGCCCCGCCCGGGCGCACGTTCGTGCTCAACAACGCCTTCGAACTGGAGCCCTTTCGCGCGGTGCGCCACGACCCGGACATCCGGCGCGAATGGGGTGTTCCCCGTAAATCCCGGGTGTTCGTGCTGGTGGCCAATTTCCAGCGGCCCAAGAATCATGCCGGCGCCCTGCGCGCCTTTTCCCGGTTCCTGCGGCGCCATCCCGACCCAGCGCCGTATCTGGTACTGGCCGGGGAAGGACCTCTGGAGGGGGAAATCCGCCAGCAGGCATCGGAACTGGGAATCACCGGCCAGGTGGTGCTCCTCGGGCATCGCAGGGACATCCCGCATGTGCTCGCCGGCGCGGACGCGTTTCTCATGAGTTCCACGTCCGAGGGCACGCCGGGCGCGCTCATCGAGGCGCTGGCGGCCCGCCTTCCCGCGGCCTGCACGGACGTGGGCGGCATTTCCGACATCACGGCGCAGGGAACGCGGGCGGCGCTGGCTCCCCCCTGGGACGATGAAAAACTGTGCGAGGCCATGGAGCGGGCCGTCTTTTCGCCGCCGGACATGAACGCGGTATCCGACGCCATCGCGCGCGAATACGGGGCGCCGGCCGTGGCGAAGCGATTGATGGAGCACTACGAGTTCCTGTGGGCGCACGTGCCGTCTCGAACCTGATTTTCATGAATTCCGAACATATGGATTGACTGGCCCGTGGAACGGGTTATCATGCCTTCTACCTTCCATCGGGGGTCGACATGCGCTTTGCTTTCTGGACTTTGATTCTTGTTTTTTTTGCATGCAGCGGCGCAAAAACCGAAAAAATCGAGTTTCCCCATACGAATCAACAAATATTTCATGCAGCGAAAACGCCGTTGGCCGAACCGGAAGGTGAACTGGATCTGGCTACGGCATTGCAGTTGGCATTGCAATACCATCCCCGTCTTCAGGCCACGAACGACTGGCGCGAACTGCAGACGGCCCGCCGCAAGGCCGCGCATGTGATGCCCAATCCGCAGGTGGAAATCACGGGCGAGGATTTCATGGGGTCCGGAGCCTACCGCAAAGCCGATGCGAGCCAGTGGACCCTGCTGGTGAGCCAGGTGGTGGAACTCGGCGGCAAGGCGCGTGCACGCGCCCGGGTGGCCGATGCCCAGTCGGCCGCGGAAAACGTCCAGTTGGAACTGGATCGGCTGGAACTGCTTTCCCGGGTGGCCATGGATTTCATCCGGCTGCTGTCCCTGCAGCAGCGCCGGGAACTGCTCGCCAACATCCACGAGCGGCAACTCCGTCTGGAAAAGGCGCTGGCGGCCCGGGTGGAGGCTGGCAAGGAAACCCAGTTGCAGAAGCAGCAGGTGCAGATCCAGGTGCGCCTGTCGGAGTTGGACCTGCAGGAACTGGATCGGCAGATCGAAAGCGCCCGGCGCATCCTCGCCCTGTACTGGGGCAATGAAAAACCGGCCTTCGCCCGCGTGGCCGGAAAGTTCGTGCCAATGCGGGAATTGCCTTCCATGAAACTCCTGCGGGAGAGAATGGCCGCCCATCCGGAAGTCCGCCTGCGGCAGGCGGCCGTGGCCCAGTGGCAGGCGCAGAAGAACCTGGAGGCCGTCGCCGCCGTGCCCGACCCCGCGCTGCAGGCGGGCGTGCGTGCGTATACGCAGGATGGCGACGTCGCGTTCGTCGCGGGCGTTTCCCTTCCGCTGCCCGTGTGGGATCGGCGCCAGGAAGTCCTGCGGGCCGCGGATGCCCAGATCCGGCTGGCCCGCCAGGACGTGCTGGCCGTGCAACAGTCCCTGATGCGCCGGCTGCAGGAGCGGTTCGACGAAGCGCAGCGGCGCATGGAGGAAATCGAACGTATCGAGTCCCAACTGCTGCCCGCGGTGCTCTCCAACATCGCCCTGTTCCGGGAAGGATTTTCCATGGGGAAATTCACCCTGCTCGAAATGCTTGAGGCGGAACGGGCCGAAACGGAACTGCGCCTGCGCCTGCTCGATGCCCGCACCGCGCTCCAGACGGCGCTCGTGGAACTGGAATTCCTGACGGGCGTCCCCATCCTCACACAAGGAAAACAGCCATGAAACGCACTGGTGCCGTCATTTTTCTCTCACTTGTCATCCTGATGCCGTCCTGCGGAAAAAAGGCGGATCCGGCCCCGCAGGAAAAAGCGGAAAACAAGTTGCTCGTGCCGGCGGAATCCCTGAAGGCGGCCCAGATCGAGGTCCAGCCCGCCGAAGGCGGAGAAATCGTGCGCACGGTATCCATCCTGGGCGACGTAAAACCAAACGGGCACAATGTGGTGAAAGTGACGGCCGGCGTGGGCGGCATCGTGCGCGAACTCAACGTGAAGCCGGGAGACGAGGTGAAGCCGGGCACCCCGCTGGCGCTGCTGGAAAGCCGGGAGGCCGCCGAGGTCGCATTCTCGCTGATGGAGCAGCAGCAGCGGCTCTCGTTCGCCCGGCAGGCCTATGAGCGGGAAAAATCCCTGCTGGAAAAGCAGTTGGGCACCCGGGAAGCCTTTTCCAACGCCCTGCAGGACTACCAGAAGGCGCAACTGGACGTTTCCGCATCCATGCAGAAGATGCGGCTTTTGGGCATGGTGGATGAAAAGGGGCGAATCCTGAAGGATGCCGGCCGCATGCAGTGGGTCACGCTGCGAAGCCCGCTGGAGGGCACGGTGGTGGAGCGCTATCCGGTGCGCGGCGAATTCGTGGAGGCGCAGCGGGAACTGTTCGTCATCATGGACCTGTCCAGCGTGTGGGTGGAAGTGCAGGTTCCGCCGTCGGTGGCGGCGCAGACCCATCTGGGCCAGTCCGTGCAGATGAAATCGCGCGACGTGGAAAGCCCGCAGCGGGCCGTGGTGGTATTCGTCGCCCCGGTGGCCAATCCCGAAACCCGCATGGTCACGGTGCGCCTGCTGCTGTCCAACAAGGACCGCAAATGGCGGCCTGGCACCTGCGCGACGGCCGAGTTCGTGAGCCTGCGCAAGCAGGTACCCGTGCGCCTGCCGCTGGAAGCCGTGCAGGAAATCGATGGTGCGCCGGGCGTGTTCGTGGAGGAGCAACCGGGCGTGTTCACCCTGCGCCGCGTGGTTTTGGGCGAATCGGACAGCCGTTTCGTGGAAATCGCCCAGGTTTCTCCCGGAGAGCGCGTGGTCGTCAAAAACGCGCTGCTCATGAAGGGGAACTGGCTGGCCCGGGAGCAGTGACATGCTGGAATCCATCATCCGCTTCGCCCTGAGCCAGCGCCTGCTGGTGCTCATCATCACCGCCGTGACGGCCGTGCTGGGATTTCTTTCCTTCCGGGAACTTCCCATCGATGCCTATCCGGACATCTCCACCACGCAGGTGCAGATCATCGTGAAAGCCGACGGAATGCCTCCACAGGAGGTGGAAAGCCGCGTCACGCGGCCGCTGGAAACGGCCCTTCGCGGCATCGAACACCAAACCGTGCTACGTTCGCTCACCAAGTATGCGCTTTCCGTCATCACCGTGGACTTCGAGGAAAACACCGATATCTACTGGGCGCGCGCTCAGGTGTCCGAACGCATCGGCCCTGTGCTCTCCGAACTCCCCCCCACGGTGGAAGCCCAACTCGCCCCCATCACCACCCCGCTCTCCGACATCTACATGTTCCTCGTAGAAGGGGAAGGCTACGATTCCATGCAGTTACGCGACGTGCTGCAATGGCAAATCCGCCCGCGAATCCTGGGGGTGCCGGGGGTGGCCGACGTCAACGTGCTCGGCGGGCGCGCGCGCGCGTTCGAAATTCGCCCCCGGCCGGAAGATCTCAAATCCCTGTCCGTTTCTCTGCAGGAAATTGTCGAAGCCGTGCGGCGCAACAACCTGAATGTTTCCGGAGACCGCATCGCCGTAGCCGACGAGGTGCTGCTGGTGCAGACGCATGGCCAATTGCAGACGGTGGACGATTTGCGGCACGTGGCGGTGGGCGTGCGCGGTGGGAGAACCGTGCGCCTCTTCGAAATTGCCGACGTGGACGTGGGTGCCCTGCCCCGCTATGGCGGCGTCACGGCCAACGGAAAACCTGACGCCGTGCAGGGCATCGTTCTGCTGCGCCGCGGCGCCAACGGCCGTCAGACAGTGGATGCCGTAAAATCGGAAATGGCGCGAATCGAAAAGTCGCTACCCCGCGGCGTACATATCGTTCCGTTCTATGACCGTTCCATGCTCATCACCCGGGCCGTGGATACGGTCACCACCAGCTTGCTGCAGGCGGTCGTGCTGGTGCTGGTGGTACTGTTCCTGTTCCTGGGAAACCTGCGCAGTGCGCTTACGGCCGGCATGATCCTGCCCGTCTCCGTGCTGGCCGTATTCGGCATCATGCGCGCGGCCGGCATCACGGCCAACCTCATGTCGCTGGGAGGTCTGGCCATCGCC
>CAZEZP010000067.1:0-48891 GCA_964516435.1 uncultured Kofleriaceae bacterium
CCCCCCGGCCTCCCCGTTCACTCGCGCCCGCCCGCGCTGAAATTGCAAGAGGAATTGCAATGAAAAAAGGATTTTTCTTTTTATTATTCTTTATTTGGCTTTCCGGCCTGTCCTGTGATGATTCCGGTTCAAAAACAAGCAATTCCAACAATCAGAACAACCAGAATGCCGGTGTTCCCCTCCGCACGGACTGTTCCGTGCTCATCACCTTTCCCGCCAGCAGCGAACTTTCCGCGAAACTCGTGGGGGATTTCAACGAGTGGTCGATTGCGGACGGGTTTCCGATGGAGCGAAACGGCTACGAATGGCAAATCGGGGTCACCTCCAATCCGCGGGACCCGCATGCCGGATATTACATTCTTCCACCGGGGGAATACGGATACAAAATCGTCCTCAACGACAATGCCTGGCACATGGACGAGAACAACCCCTACTGGGTCTTCGACAAAACGCAAATCATCGCCAACAGCCTGCTGACCCTGCCGGACTGCTCCACGCCCCGCGTGGAGGAAACCGATACCGAAGTCGATTGGGCGCAGAAAACCATCCGTCTGCGCTTCCAGGTCTTCCGGCCCGGCAACGGCTCTCCCATCGAGAACGTGGTCCACGAAACGCATGCGGGCGAAACACCCGTGGATGCCACGCTGTCCTATGATGCGGCCACGGGCACAGGCGAGATCACGGCCCGAAACCTGGCCGCGGGAAAATACCGATTCACCATCCGGGCGACCGCCGCCGGCCAGACCGTGCAGAAGCGCATTCCCGTCTGGATGGAGCCCCGCCCCTCCGGATGGGAAGACCAGATCCTCTATTCCATTTTCGTAGACCGGTTCTACAACGGGGATCCCGCCAACGATGCCCCCATTCCCGGCATCGAGCAGCAGATCAACTGGCAGGGCGGCGACTGGAAGGGCATCACGGCCAAACTGCGCGAGGGATTCTTCACGGATCTCGGCATCACGGCGCTGTGGCTCTCCACGCCCATGGACAATCCCGACGACGCCCAGCCCGGCGACTGTGGCCGCATGTTCTCGGGCTACCATGCCTACTGGCCGCAATCCTCCCGCGAAACGGAAAACCACTTCGGCACGGCCCAGGATCTCAAGGAACTGGTCCAGGAAGCCCACAAGCGCGGCATCCGGGTGCTCGTGGACTGGGCCGCCAACCACGTCTTCATCGAGCACGAGTTGCACCGGCGCTACTATGGCAACCGCTTCTGGTTCAATTATCCCGGCTCCACCGATCCCGCAGAATTCTGGAAGAACAAGTGCGGCTACCTGGGCTGGAACGAATACGCGCTCACCTGCTGGTTCACCGAATACCTGCCGGACTACAACCACCGCAACCCGCAGTTGCTCGAGATTCTCATCGAGGATGCCCTGTGGTGGGTGGATACCTTCGATCTCGACGGTTTCCGGGTGGATGCGACCAAGCACATCGAGAGCAACTACCTGCGCCTGCTGCGCCGCGCCCTCGACGAATACGCGGCCGGCAAGACGGCGCCCTTCTACATGGTCGGCGAGAACTTCCTGTATGATTACGCCATCATCAATGAAAAAATCGGCCCCTACGAACTGCAGGGGCAGTTCGACTTCCCCCTGTACGGAGCCATCCGCACGGCGCTCATCGGCACGGAGAGCAACCTGGCGGGCCTGAATTCGTTCGTGTACGCGAACTTCATCGACCACCAGGGCATCAGCGACCTGCGCTGGGATGTGGACGGACCCACCCCGCACGGAACCCTCATGGGCAATTTCCTGGGCAACCACGACGTGGAACGCTTCGCCTCCGTGGCAGCGGGCCAGGCCAATGGCGACGGCTGCCAGGCGTTTTCCCAGCAGGTGCCCCAGCCCACCGATGCCACCGTCTACCAGCGCATGGGGGTCGCGTTCGCCTTCCTGCTGACGGTCCGCGGCCTCCCGGTCATCTACTACGGCGATGAATTCGGCCTGGCGGGCGTCAAGGATCCCGACAACCGGCGGCCCATGGTATTCGAATCCGGTCAACTCTCGCCGGCCCAGAATGCATTGCGGGACCTCGTGGCGCGACTCAATCACGCCCGGCAAACGTATGCGGCGCTTCGCACGGGCAAATACGATGCCTTCTACGGCGAGCCCTCCTGCCTGTCCTACGTGAAGCACGCCCAGGGCGAACCTCCCGTTCTGGTCGTGCTCTCCGGCAACCTCGGATGCAATGCATCCATCGAGATGAAACCCGGCTACGGACTCGACGACGGCGTGCGCCTGCGGGATGCGCTGTCCGGAACGCAGGCCGTCATCTCCGGCGGCCGGCTCTCCGTGACGCTTTCCCCCTACGAGGTGCGCCTGTTCGTTCCGGAAAACTGATGCGACCGGCGCCTGCGGTTCGCGCCTGCAAAAAAAACCGGCTCGCCAAAACGCCACCTTCGTGCTATGGGATGCACCGGTTGCCATTTCGGAAATGAGGTGCCCATGCGCAAGATCGCCTTCCTCGTGACGTTCTTCCTTGCCGCGGCTGGTTGCCAGTTCCAGTCGGTGGAAAAGGTCTGCTTTCCCGGAACCCGGGTGTGCGTGGATGGAAAACCCACCAAGTACAAGATCTGCTCCATGGATGGCATGGCCTGGGAAACGAAATCCTGCCCGGAAAACCATGCCTGCCAGGGCGGCAAATGCGTTTCCGGCTTCCCCGGCAACCTGCAGGTGACCACGAGCGCGCTGCCCGATGGCGCCAACGACACGCCCTATGAATTCCAACTGGAGGTGACGGGCGGCGTGGAACCCTATGCCTGGCAGTTGCTCTCCGGAACCCTGCCCGAGGGCTTGGACCTGAGCAGTTCCGGCCTGATTTCGGGCATCCCCACGACTCCCGGCGAAAGTTCGCTGCGCCTGCGCGTGTTCGATGCCGCCACACCGCCGGCGTGGACCGAGTTCTCCACCACGCTGCGCATCACGGTTTCCCCGCTGGAAGTCACCGGCGACAACGTCTACTCGGTCATGACGGCCAAAATCGTGGTGCTGCCGTTCCTGATTCCCTACGTTCCCTATGATGCGCCGCTGCAAAGCCGGGGCGGGCTCAAGCCGCATTACTGGCGCGAGGCCGATCCACCCGCCATGTTCTCGCAGTTCATCCCCCGCTGGGGGCTTCCGGCGGGGCTGGAGTTGACCATGACGCCGGGTCGCATTTCCGGCACCGTGCAGAGCACCGCCGACGCCGTGGGAGTGACGCTGCCCAACGGCACCACCATTACCGGATATTTCCTGTACCTGCGCACCACCGATTCCCAGGAACCCCCGGATTCCGTAGAAACCGTTTTCTGCATCCCCACCGTTCCTGTGGGATAACTTTATTCAAATTACAATATAAGTAGAAAATTCTACTATCCGCAATTGTCAGCTTGGCATTTCCGGAAACCTGTGGGAAATTCACCTGCGGAAAGGAGGCGTAGCGTTCCAATGCATCGCATTTCCCTTGTTTTTCAATTATTTTTCATGATTTTACCCGTGCTGATCTCCTGCGATCCCCAAACACCGGAGGGATCTTTCTTCCAGGCCGATCCCTACATTTATTACGGAACGCGCGACACCACCACGGCGCACCAGGCCGTCGTGCTGCTCTATGATCCCCGCCAGGGCACCATGTGCACGGGCACGCTGATCACCCCCAACTGGGTGCTCACGGCCGCCCACTGCGTCGTGGGCTCCTCGGGACTCGACGTGTACTTCGGCAACGATCAGAACAGTTTCTATGCCCAGCGCACCAGTTCGCAACTGATCCCCCACCCCAACTACGTGGGCACCAGCACCAACGTTTCCTATGACATCGCACTCGTGCGCCTGTCCCAGGCGGCCCCGTCCAGCGTCACGCCCATCCCGCCGCTGCCGCCGTCCCTGGCCATTTCCAACAGCGACGTGGGCTCGTACCTCGAATTCGTGGGGTTCGGCGTCACGGAAACCGGTTCCTCGGGCGTGAAACTCACGGTCAACCAGCGTCTGGGCGCGCAATGCTCCAATACCAGTTCGTATTGCAACATCCAGTCGGTGCCCTACCAGATTCCGCCTGGCAGCCTCAGTTACACACAGTCCGGCGGCGGCCCCTGCAGCGGCGACTCGGGCGGTCCGGCCTTCATCAAGCGCAATAACGTGGAATACGTGGCCGGCGTGACCTCGTACGGCGACCAGAACTGCACGCAGTACGGCGTGTCCACGAAGGTGGATACGTATTACAACTGGATTGCCGGCTACACCGGCGGCGCCACGGCTGAAAACTGCTCCAACGGCACCGACGACGACGGCGACGGGAAAGCCGACTGCGCCGACCCCGACTGCGCCTCCGCGCCCAACTGCCAGACCACGGCCTGCACGGCGCCTGCCACAGTGCAGTGCGGCCAGACCGTCACCGGCACGACCGTCAACCAGTCCACGTCGTTTACGACCTATGGCACCTGCACACCCAACTGGACCGAGTCGGGGCCGGAAATCGCCTATGCCCTGCAGCCGCAGTCCGGGAAGTCCGTCACGGTGAACATCTCGATGGGCTCCTCCTCCAGCGACCTGGACGTATTCCTGGTAAAAGGGACCTGCGGCAACTCCTCGTGCAACGCCTCCAGCGTCAACGACGCGGGGCAGGCCGAACAAATTACGTTCACGGCCGATGGCAGCGTCTACTACATCCTCATCGACACCTACGCCAATCCCGGCACCTTCACGCTGACCGTCACCTGCTCGGGAGGCACCACGACGCCCGAGAACTGCACCAACGGCATCGATGACGACGGCGACGGACGCGCCGACTGCGCCGATTCCGACTGCGCCACCGATTCCCACTGCCAGTCGACGCCCGAGAACTGCGTCAACGGCATCGACGACGACGGCGACGGACGCGCCGACTGCGCCGATTCCGAGTGCTTCGTGGCGCCCAACTGCCAGAGCACCTCGCCCGAAAACTGCGCCAATGGGACCGATGACGACGGCGACGGGCTCGTCGACTGCTCCGATGCCGACTGCCGCTTCAACAGCGCCTGCGCCTCCGCCCGGGAAAACTGCACCAACGGCATCGACGACGATCACGACTACTACGTGGACTGCGACGACGCCGACTGCGCCGCCAATGCCGCCTGCGCCACATCGAGCCGTGAAATCTGCACCAATGGCATCGATGACGACGGCGACGGCGACATCGACTGCAACGACCGCGACTGCGCCACTGCGGCCGCCTGCCCGATCCCCGTGGAGCAGTGCTCCAACCGCGTGGACGATGACGGCGACGGCTTCGTCGACTGCGAGGACGCCGACTGCCGCACATACTCGGCGTGCTTCGTTCCGGGCTATGAAATCTGCAACAATGGCGTGGACGACAACGGCGACGGCGACATGGACTGCGACGATTCCGCCTGCATGAGCTACTACCTGTGCTCGCTGGTGCAGCAAGATGCCGCCGATTCCAAGGGGTGCTCCTGCTCCGCGGGACGGGCCTCGAGCCCCGGTTCCACCCCGATGTTCTGGCTGATGCTGCTAGGCGCCGCGCTCCTGCTGCGCCGCCGCGATTGATCTTCTGAATCGCCTGCCATTCCCGGTTTATCGAAGACGGCATCGACACCGGGCCGTGCAAACCGTTCCCGCCATCTGGGCGCCCGCGGATCCACGGCATCCTGGCGGACACGGATTTCCAGCCGGGGGTCTTTTCAGCCGGAGTCATCGTCCTGTGCAGCCACGCACGCGCAGGAGCAGGATTTCCGGCGGATTGAAGAGGCGCACGGGCGGGCCCCAAAAGCCGGCGCCCGTGGAAATCACGAGTTTCATGTTCCCATAGTCATGCACGCCCCGCTCGAACAGAAAGTCCAGCATCGTCATGGGAAAAAATTGTCCGCCGTGGGTATGTCCCGATACCATCAGATCGTATTTGGCCGCAGCCGCCGAGAATGCCGCGTCGGAACGATGCGCCAGCAAAATCCGCACATCGGCCTCGGGCAGAGGCGCCGAACGGGGAGCCCCGGGCACGGGAATGCGCGAACGGGCCAGTCCCATGGACCAGCGTGCCTCATCCGCAATGCCCGCCACCAGGACCCGCAACCCCCGGATTTCCAGGATGCGGAAATCCCCCTCCAGCACCGTGAAACCCAGATCCCGCATCCGCTCGTTCCATGCCTGCCGCCCCCAGTAGAGTTCATGGTTTCCTGAAACGAAAAATACGGGTTTCCCCAGGTCGCGCAGGGATTCCAGCAGGGGCGCCACCCGATCGGGCGGTCCGTCGACCAGGTCCCCCGGGATGAACACGGCATCCGCCGGCGCATCGCGCAGAAGCGCAGCCATCCGCTCCACGTGCGCGTGCCCGAGCACAGGCCCGACGTGCGCGTCGGAAAGCACGGCGAAGCGCAGTTCGGCATTGGCCGGCATGGAACAGGTTTCCATCGGGATTTCCCGCAGCACGGGCGCCGACAGGGCCTGCCATGCGCCAACGCCGAGCAGCAGGAGGGCCACCGGAATCAATGCCCGGGAGGAAACACGCAGAAAACGGCGGCGCCTGTCCTCCTCCCAGAAGCCGGGACGCTGCGCGAGGCGGCGCCACAAGGCGTCCACGCCCCGGATTCCAGCGCTGATGACGTCGCGCGCCAGCACGCCCAAAGCGAGCAGAATCAGGAACACGAACATCGAATACAGAACGATGAGCAGCGGCTCCACGGTATCGAAGCGGGTGAAGCGATCCACCCGCCGCAGAAGGTAGACGGCCGGATACAATCCGATGAGACCCGAGAGGATGGCGCGCCGCAGGCCGGCGGAATCGGTCAGGTAAACGACGAAACGCCGGTGGAACCAGTACAGCAGCCCCGCATAAACTGCAATCGTCACCAAAATAAACAACAAGTAGTATTGCAATACCAAACCTCGTTCTCTCAATGTAAAATAAAAATAAAAACAAAATGCATCAAAACTAGTAATTACTATAAAACACCTTCCATGTCAATCGCCATGACCCACCAGCCCCGAGACAAAGCATTCCTGCAAGATTTCCACTTTCCTTTCCATGCCGCTTTCCATAAGGTTGGGCCCATGGTCTGGCTCCTCACGGCTTTTTTGCTGCTGCACCTGGTGTTTCTGCGACAGAAGGCCCCGGATGACGATTCCTTCTTCCTGGCCAGGCGTGCCCTGTCTCCTGCCCGGCTGGGCATGTCGCTTTCCGCCACCATCCTGGGTGCCAGCGCGGTGCTTGGCACCCTGGGCTGGGGCTGGGACTACGGATTGGCCGGTTCGGCCTGGCTTTTGGCCGGCGTAGCAGGCATGGGCGTCCTGTGGCTGCTCGTGCCGCGCCTTCCCGATGCGCCCGCCTTCTCCATCGCCCAGGAGGCGGCCGCCCATGCGCCATTGCTGCGAAAAACCATGGCGCTCCTCATCGTCCCCCTGTGGGTGGCGGTGGCCGCCGCGCAAATCAAGGCGCTGGCCGCCCTCTTCACGGCCGTTTCCCCCTGGCCGCCGGAACTGGCCGTATCCCTCGTGTGCGCAGTGGTATACCTGTACCTGTACTTCGGCGGGCAGAAGGCCGTCGTCGTGAGCGATGCCTTCCAGTTCGTGCTCATCGCTGCCGCAATCGCCATCGGTCTCGGGCTGACGCTGTGCCTCTCGCCTTCGTTTTCCGCACGACCGCTACGTTCGTTTTCCGGCGAAGTCGGCGTGATGGCCATGTTTCCGGTGTTCCTCTCCTATCTGCTGGGCCCGGACATCCATTCGCGTCTGCTGGCCGCACCCGACGGTGCCTCCCGCCGCAAGGCGCTGGCGCTGGCCATGCTGGCGGTGGGAATGGCAGGAATCGCGCTGGCGCTGGTGGGATGGGCCGCCCACGATTTCGTTTCGCCGGCGGTCTCCTGGCAGACGGGCATGGCGCTCATCGCCCGGCTGCCCTTTCCCCTGGCGGCACTGATGAACGTCGCCCTGGCGGCCGCGCTGCTGTCCTCGCTGGACACCACGCTTTTGACCACGGGCACGCTCCTCTCCGTGGACCTGGCTGGCAAAGACGCCCGCACCACCCGCTGGCTGCTGCTGCCGGTGACAGCGGCTGCGGCGCTCGTGGCGCTTCGGGCGGGCGGCCTGATTCCCCTGCTCATGAAAGCCTACCAGGGCTATGCCGGCATCCTGGGAGCGCCCGTCCTGTTCGCGCTGTTCGGCCGGCGGCGCCTGCCGGTCGGGGCGCTGGGAGCAGCCATGGGCGGTTCCCTGCTGGTGCTGGCCGCATTCCACCTGCTCGGGCAGGCGCATGCCGTGGAAACCGCCTTCGCCTGGGGCGTGCTGGCCATGGGTGCGGGTTTTCATCTGCAGCGCCCCCGCAAACCCGAGCTGGCATCGCAGGGGCCATCATGCTAGGTTGCACACGCGCCGGCTCCGATGAATGCCGGCATTCCGGGTGCGCGAAAATGTACAGGACGTTCGTTTTCCTACTGTTTCTCTGGCATTTCACCAGCATCGCCACGACGGCATCCGGCCAATCCTCCGATCCCACGGCGGATGCTCCCCCCGCGGATACCGCCAGACCGGCCGGCCACACATTTCCAGAATCGAAATGGACACGGGAAAACTGGTGGCAGGCGGATCCCTTCGAACGCACCCGTGTTTGCAACCGGATGGCAGAAGAGGTGGACGTGGAAAAAGCCAGAGCCATCATTCTGGCGCCCCTGCCGGAAGCCGATACGGCGCGCGTGCAGGAGTACCTTCAGCAGCGCGGTGCCGTCATTCCTCCTCCCTCGGGCGCTTTTTTCGAGCCCAAAATCAAGTTGTCCACCACGGACACCCGCCGGGAACGCAAGACCGCGCCGCCCCCTGCCGTGACGGATCTGCTTCTGGGCGTGCCCTACTCGGCCGTGGACGAACCGCGCAACCGGCTCTTTTCCAACATGGCTGAACGCGGATGCCTGCTGCGCGGGCTGTTCCGGCTGCGAGACCTTTCGGTGCCACCCGTGCTTCTGGAAGCCGCCTTCTTCGGTCCCACCCTGGTGTTTCGCGAAGAAATCACCGCCGCGCTGGCGGATTTCGGCCCCCTCCTGGTGCCGGCCTTCCTGGAACTCTCCCTCAAGGAGCCGGACCGCGAGAAGAATCCGGATCTGTACTTCCGGACCCGCTGGGCGCGCTATGTCCTGCAATCCACGCCATCGGGAAACCCACGGCTCAACCTGCAGAGCGCCGGGGTGGACCTGCAGAAGCAGTTGATGGATCTGTATTCCCGCCTCCAGGTGGCCGAGGCCATCGATCCCATCCTGTCCCTGGCTGACGATGAGAACGAGGAAGTGCGCAACGCGGCGCGGGATGCCATCATCCGCTATCTCACCACGGGGAGCCTCAAAGCCAAGACGGGAACCGTGAAATCCGCCGGTGGGCAGGAAACCACCGGGATCATCTACATTTCCGCACGATCCCAGGCCTTTCACGCCGTCAAGCAGAAACTGGAGGAGATTTCCCGGGGGGATTACGAGCGTTCCAATTCCGGCGAGGAACTGGCCAGGCAACTGTTCGCCCTGTGGGACCGCAACCGCCTCAAGCGCTTCGACGTGGAACTCGAGCAGGCGCTCAAGATGGCCGAAGCGGGCGATACCGACGGGGCCGTGGAGCGGTTCCGGAGGATTCTGGCCTTTTCACCGCGAATCGCCGGCAAGGAGCGCATGGCCCCCTGGTTCCTGTCCAAAGCCAGAAGCGCCCTGGAGGACCGTGACACGGGCGAGGCGCTCCTGTATACCCGCCTGAGCCTTTTGGCCCGGGAAAATCCCCGCGTGGAGGCCGATCTCTACTACCTGATGGGTCTGCGCGAGGAGGCCGCCGGCCGGCCGGCCGATGCCCTCATGATGTACAGGACGGCGCTGGCCCACGATCCGGCACACGCGCACGCCCTGGCGGCCACGCTGACGCTGGATCCACGGCCGCGGCATCCGGTGCAGGACGATGAACGCACCGCGCTTCTGGCCGCGCTCCTGGCTGCGCTGGGAGTGCTGGTGCTGCTGCGCTGGCGTTTTACGCGGGTGTAACGTGAAAATCCTCGATTTCTTTCCTCGCTTCGGGCTGCTTCTTTTCCTGCTGTTCCCGTTGCCGGCCCGTTCCCAGAGCCTGTCGCTGGGGCTGGATGCGGCCGCGCTGGACGGCATCCTGAACGCCGAATATGGCCGCGACCACAAGCTCAATTCCGTCTTCTCGCTGGAAGGGTTGAAGGTATCCCGCATCACGCTGTATGCCGTGACCGTATCCTTCGACCTGGTGTTCTCCGGGGAAATGGAGGTCCGGCTCCCATTCTCCAAGGTCCGCAGAATGAAGCTTTCCCGCAGGATTCCACTGGAAGCATCGTTCGTGCCCCGCTTCTCTGGGCACAGTCTGGAGATTCCCGTGAAGGAAATCACCCTGTCCTTCCAGGATGCTGTCCACATGAACGTGGGCAGCAATCCCATCACGTCCATCGTGGAATCCTTCCGGCGCTGGATGGGATCCGACAGTGCGGTGGATTTGTTGCAGAAAAAGTTGACTCTCGACTTGAGCCCGCAGTTGTTTTTGTGGTTCGGAAACCGCAAATTCACCGGAAAAGTGCAGTTGAGCCGGGACCGGATCCTGATTTCGCTGAATCCCGCTTCCCCATGAAGTGGAGAAGGTGCTGCCTGGATGCCCCCCATCCGAATGTCCGCTACAGGGAACGCACCATGAAGAAATGGGCCAGACTGCCCGCCATGACGAACAGATGCCAGATTTCATGAAAGCCGAAAACGCCTGGGAACGGATCGGGGCTTTTGCGGGTGTAGCATACGGCACCGGCGGTATACAGGGTACCGCCTGCCAGGAGCCATGCCAGTTGGGCCGACGTCATCGCCTGCACCAGGGGGATTGAGAAGAACAGCGCGACCCATCCCATGCCCACGTAGATGCCCACGTACACGGGGCGCGGCGCGTGCATCCAGACCAGTTTCACCACCCACCCGGCCACGGCCAGTCCCCAGATGAGCCCCAGCAGCGTCCAGCGCAGCACACCGGAGAGCGCCAGCAATGCCACGGGCGTGTACGTGCCCGCGATGAACGTGAAAATCATCAGGTGATCCACCCGCCGCAGGCGGGATACGCCCGCAGGCCCCAGCGGGAGCCAATGGTACAGCGTGGAGGAGACGTACAGCGCCAGGAGGGTAGCGCCATAGACGAGGAATGCGGCCAGATGCCAGGCATCGTGCGAGCGCAGCAGCAGGTGGACGATTCCGACAGCGGCAGCCCCGGCCCCGATGAAATGGGTCAGTCCGCTGATGGGGTTGCGCAGAATCCGGGAAATGGCGACCATGAAAAACCTCCAGCAAACCGCGGGTCCCGCTGCCGCGGCATCACCCGTGGCGTACCCGCTTTCCCAACAGGCGGCAATAGTTTGTTTTATGATATCATGACACAATCCTGAAGGAATCCTGCAAGCACTTGAAAATACGAATGAAATCCCAAGCACTTGACAAAGCGCTAAAACACCTGCATGGTGCCGGCCGGAAAGAAATCAACTTTTCCGAAGGGAGTTGCGTACAGATGATAAAAGCGATGGCATTACTGTCGTGGACGTGTTTCATCTCCCTGGCTCCGGACGCAAAGGCGACAGAACCCCCGGAGGCTCCGGAAATTCAGGCGCCAGCAGAACCACCAGAAGAAAAGGCACCGACAGAAACGCAAACGGAGCCGCAAGTAAAAAATGCGCCGACAGAAACTTCCAGCCTGCAATTGGACGTCGTATACGTGGCAGACACGCTGGGACGTTTCTTCACACCAGATTGCATTGGCAAAAAACCCCGCAGTTACCTGGTTCCACTGGCCCGCACCGTACAAACCCTCGTGCAGGAATCCACGCAGAACGGCCGCCATGCCCTGGTCCTCGGTGGCGGAAACCTCTTCTCGCCCGACACCGTCGGACACTACCTGCTATCCACGCTCTCCGGCGCCATCTTCGTTGCCGGCGAGTTTCGCAGCATGGGCATGGCCGCCAGCGCGTGGGGCCCCATGGACCTGCTGGCTCCGGATGCCGTGGTATCGATGGCGGCTCGCATCTTCTTCCGCCAGGAAATGCCGCTGGTGGCCACCAACGCCCATTGCGCGAAAGGACAGGAAGAAAAATGCAGGGAACTGATGGTTCCCTCGCTTCTTTTGGAGGCTAACGGCGTCAAAATCGGCCTGCTGGCGCTTTTTCCTGAAAAATTCACCTCCAGCCTGCCCCCCAGCGCCCGAAAGCGGCTCTCCTTTTCGGACCCGGCCGCAGCCTACAGGGAGCATCGCACCCAACTCCTGAAGCAGGGCGCCCAAGTGATTTTCGTCATATCGCACCTGGACACCGAAACCACGTTTCCCACCGGCACGCTGGCTTTCCTGCGCGGGCTCGACGTACCGGAACCGGCCGTCGTTTTTTCGACAGGCGCCCAGCATCCATCCCCAGGAAAAACCGGCTACATCCCCCTGATTCAGCGCACGGAAGGCGCCCTCATCGTGGGTGCCTCGCGCTTCGGGCGCTCCGCGCTCCGCCTGCACTTGAGCCTTCGCAAAAAAAACACCGGCTGGAGCGTGGACGCCAATGCATCCCGGGCCGAGGACGCCCCCGTGGAAATCGTGCCCATGACGCCAGCCGATCCCGGTTCCCTGCAACTGGAGCAGTTCTGCAGCGAATTCAATCAGCCACTGGGGCGCAATGTCATCGAGCCGGCCATGGATGCAGACGCCTTCCTGCAATACGTGCTGGGAATCCTGCGCTCGGTCATGCGCACGGAACTCGCCGTCATCAACCGGGATGCGCTCAATCCCTATGATTTTCCTGTTTCCGGCCCTGTGACGCGCGAACTGATCATGCGCTTGCTCCGGGCGGATTCCAATATCGTGGTCATGAAAATAAAGGGCAAGGCGCTCAAGGAACTCCTGGGACCCTACGCCGAAGGCAAGAGCCGCGCGCTGGCGGTCCTGGGCCTGGAAAAGACGAAAAACGGATTCACCGTCAACCGGAGGGACATCGACGACGAAATGCACTACGCCATAGCCACCACCCAATACGTCGCTTCCGGTGGTGGCGGCATCCTACCGGAACAGAAAGACGTATCGTTGCGGGAATTGCGCCTGCAGGAAGCGATCGCGGATTTCTTCATCAAGCGTTCTTCGCGCACGCCCCTGCGCCTGCGCCCGAAGAATGATTTTCCGGATCTCTGGAAGAACTACGTCTGGAACGGCGGCGGCAACGTAGGCTTGAGTCTGGGCCATTCCAACGTGGCACGCACGGGCGTGTACGCCGACAAGCCCAAGTTGGCGGGGCAGGATCTGACTTCGACCAACATCGACGTCACCCTGTTCACCGGGATTTCCAACATGCATCAGGCTTTTTCGGCCCGTTCCCGGCTGCTGTATGGAAAAACGTGGACAAGCGTAGTGGATGGCGCCACGGGCACCCGCACCGACGTGAGCCAGGAAGTCGCCGACGAAATCCGCCTGAACCTCCTCTACCAGTTGAAAACCCCCAAGAACCACTGGTGGCAGGGCAGTTGGTGGGCCCCTGTTCCCTTCGTGGACGCAGGTCTCACTTCGGAATTCACGCCATCTCTGCGGGATGAATCCCTGCGTTCCAAGATTTTCGCCGGACTGGCCGGGCTGGGCATGGAAGTGTGGGAAAACCGTCTCTTCTTCAAAGCCGGCGGAGGCATCCGCCGCGACGTGGGCGAAGACGATACCCGCACCCAGCGCACGCTCTACGCTGGCTGGCAACTGAACAACGGCGACCTGTTCCCGCTGCTGGGCGGAACCATCAAGGGCGAGAGCCGTCTCGACTTCTACGTCCTGCAATCCGACGACAATCCGAGGGCCTATGAAATCCAAGCCTCCACAAAACTGTATTTCGCTCTCAATTCCCGCATCTTCTTCAATTTCACGCACGAAGTCTACGCGCTCAAGCGGGAAGGCGGGCGCTGGTCGTGGGCCATGGATTTCCTGTTCGGCGTAAACGTGCTCTTCGACGCGCGGATTCCTTTCATCGTGAATTGAATTCGATGATGCATCATCCCCTGTTGTCGCGCCCCGATACTTCACCAGACGTTGGATCCCGGGCAGCCATTTTCATGCACCCTGCGCCTCAATTTTTTACATCAGATTCATCCGTCTTTATAACTCCTTGATATCACAACGTTTTCGTACCTCGTTTTTTTTCATGAAAAAAGTTGAAAAAGGATCGAAAACGTTCAAAATCCCTTTGCAGGTGAAGACCCGGGCAGATGGCGGGTCCGCGCCGGCTGTCCGGCGCAAGATGTGAGGTCAGCGTGCGTCCGCAATGTCGGTTCCATTCCTCAGGAAGCAGTTCCCGGCCGGATTTCATCCCGGCGGCATGCGAGCTTCCAGCCGACGACGCGGACGAACCTCCGCTCCTCGCAGGTACGGCCGGAGCGCTTTTCCCTGATTCATCCCCATTCCACGAACAATCCCCAGAAGGGTCGGTCCCCCGCAGGCAAACGGGCCGGTGCGAGTCCAGATGAACATCGTCGTATTGCATAATGTCATTCCGTTCGATGCTCCCGCCGATGAGCAGGACAACCTCGAGGAAGCGCGGTTCGTCGCCGAGGGACTCGCCGAAATCGGCCACGACGTGCGCCTGATGTCCTTCGGCTTCAACATGGACGACACGGCGCGGGCCCTGCGGACCGAATCCCCCGACCTGGTGTTCAACCTCGTGGAAACCATCGAGGGCGCCAGCACCTGGGCCTATTTGGCCAGCGCCCTCCTGGAGCATCTGGGCATCCCCTACACGGGCGGCTCGCGGGACAACCTCTACATCACCACCAACAAGGTGCTCACCAAGAAACTCCTGCGGGCCAAGCGCCTGCCTACCGCGCCCTGGTCGGTGAAGCCCGCCGGAACGCACGTGGGCTTCCCGCCGCCCTACATCGTCAAGCCCGTGTGCGAAGAAGCCTCCGTGGACATCGACGACCATGTCGTGTTCTTCGAGGAGGCGCCCGCGCTCTCGTGCATGCGCAAAAAGAATCTGGAGCGCCCCGGCGGCTATTTCATCGAGCACTACATCCGCGGGCGCGAGTTCAACGTCTCCATCATCCCCACGCCCGAGGGCCCCTGGGTGCTTCCTCCGGCCGAAATCGTCTTCGATTCCTATCCCGAGGACAAGGTCCAAATCGTGGGGTACCGCGCCAAGTGGGACCCTGAAAGCTTCGAATACGCCCACACCGTGCGCACCTTCGATTTTCCGGCGGAGGATGCGGCGCTGCTCGCCCGGCTCTCGGACGTCGCGCGCCGCTGCTACCGCCAACTGGATCTGGCCGGCTACGCCCGCGTGGATTTCCGCGTCCCGCCCTGTGGACAGCCGGTCATTCTCGAAATCAACTCCAACCCCTGCATCAGCCCGGATGCCGGATTCTTCGCCGCCGTGTCCCGCGCGGGGCTCTCCCGCACGGAAATGCTGCACCTGATCTGTCAGGATGCCATGCAGCGGCGCCGGCTGCCGAGCCGCTACGACTTCGCCCCGGTGGCCCTGCCCGCCAGACTGGAAATCGGATGACCCAGAAAGAAACAGAAAACGAACAGAATTTCACGGTGCGCCACCAGGTGCGCCCCACGGACCCGGACGCGGTGCTGCACATCGTGGCCTCCACCGGATTCTTCACGGCCGAGGAAATCCAGATTGCCGTGGAACTGGTGGACGAGCATCTCGAAAAAGGCGAGGAAAAGAGCGGGTATCACTTCGTGTTCCTGGACTGTGGCGACGAAGTGGTGGGATATACCTGCTACGGCCGGATTCCCGGCACCAAGTACAGTTGGGATCTGTACTGGATCGCCGTGGGCAAGCGCTTCCAGCGCCGCGGCCTCGGACACCGCCTCATGCAGGCCACCGAGGAGCGCATCCGGCAGGCCCACGGCCGGCAAATCTTCATTGAAACTTCCTCCACGGATCTCTATCATCCCACCCATGTCTTCTACGAGCGCTGCGGGTACACGCTGGAGCACGTTTA
Source organism: uncultured Kofleriaceae bacterium (assembly GCA_964516435.1). Lineage (GTDB taxonomy): Bacteria > Myxococcota_A > Polyangia > HGW-17 > HGW-17 > HGW-17. The sequence goes on from CAZEZP010000067.1 coordinate 15,941, forward strand.
TCCGGATTTCTACGCGCCGGGAGACTCCAAGTACGTGTACGTGAAGCGTCTGGCTTGAACCGCCCGCTTATAGGCGGTCCTTTTCGTTTCAGGAGGAACCATGTGCGGTGTCGTCGGCTTGATTTGCGAGAAAACACGGCCGGATCTGGGCAAGATGGCGGCCATCCTGCTGCGTTCGCTGGAATACCGCGGCTATGATTCCACGGGTGCCGCCGTCCAGGGGGATGCCACCGATGCGGTGGATTTGCGCAAGGGCGTGGGCGCCCCCTCGGTGCTCGTGGACGACCTGGGAATTTCCCGCCTTTCCGGGCGCATGCTGTGCGGCCAGGTGCGCTGGGCCACATTCGGCGCCGTGGATGAAAAGAACGCGCAGCCCCACGTGGTGCGCTGCAAAACGTTTTTGTATGGCGCTCACAACGGAAACGTGACCAACACGGAGGCGATACGCGAAAAACTCCTGAATGAAGGCCATCATATCGTTTCCGACAACGACGGCGAAATGCTCGTGCACCTGGTGGAGCACCATTTCGCCCAGGAACTGCAACTCCTGGCCGCCCCCCTGGACCGCGATGCCCGGCGAATGGCCATGCGCCGCGCGCTGGTGCGCACGCAGGCCGGCATCGAAGGCTCGTTCGCGGCCATCATCGCGGATCCCGTCTCTCACACGCTCTGGGCCCTCAAGAGCGGTTCTTCCCTGTATTTCGGCATTGGACATGACGAGCATGGCCCCTTCCAGTTGGCCAGCTCCGATCTCTCCTCCATCCTGAAGTTCACGCGCGTACTGCTGCCCATGGAAGAAGGGGAAGCCGTGGAATTCGACCATGCCCACCGCGTCGCCTTCATGCTCAGGGAAAAGAAGACCCGTGACGGGCGGGTCCTCGCCGCCGGCGAGGTGTTCGTGCGCAACCCCGTGCGCAGCCGCCTGCGGGCACGCGATACCGAACTTGCCCCCGAATTCTCGTTCTTCATGGAGCAGGAGATCCATGCCCAGGCCGCCACGGCCCACGCAGTCATCACCAAATATACTGGCGGAAGTTCATTTGTACGACTGGCGCGCCCCGTCCTCGGCCCCATGCAGGAAGAGCGTTCGCGCCTGCTGGAAATGCTCGCGCGCATCTCCGAAATCACCACCGACGAGCAGTTGGCGGAACTGATGCGGGACCTGCTGCAATTGCCGGAATGCCAGCGCCTCGTGGAGGCCGTGAAAGCGGCACCGCGTGAATTCACCCGCCTGCCCGCGGGAAACGAGGCCCTGGCCTCCACATTCTCCTCGGCTGAGGCGGCCGTGTTCGCCGACATGCTTCCCCTGTGCCGCGACGATGCCTCGCGCCTGGCCGTGCGCGTACTGGACGCCGTAACGGAACTGCAGGAAATCGAGGAAACGGCCCAGGCGGCGCAGCGGTTCGCGGACATCGTGGACGGTGCGCGCGCGCGGGGGAACCACGTGTACGTGGCCGCCTGCGGGTCCTCCTACCATGCGGCGCTGGCGGCCTGCCTGTTCTTCAACGACATCGCATACACCGAACTGATCCCCATTCTGCCGGGCGAGTTTCGCGGCCGCTACGCAAACACCGTGCGCGACGACGACGTGGTCATCGCGGTGACCCAGAGCGGCGAGACCAAGGACCTCATCGACATCCTCGACGACATCGCGGCCACCGGCCGCAGGGTGCAGCGCATCGCCATCGTCAACAACGTCAATTCCACCATCGCCATCGAAAAGAGCGACCTGGTCATCCCCCTGCGCTGCGGCCCCGAGATCGCGGTGCCGGCCACCAAGAGCTTCATCAACCAGATCACGGTCTTCTACACGCTGGCGCTCGAGACGGCGGCCCACCAGATCGCCCGCAACACGGGAGAATGGAGCCAGGACCTGCTGGAGCAGCGCCGCCGGGATCTGGCGCAGCGCCGCGAGAAACTGGAGCGCATCCCCGAACTGATCGAGCGCACGATCGCCACCACGGGCGACCAGGTGGACGCCGCCGCCGCGCGCATCTTTCTGGCGCCCAGCATCCAGTTGCTGGCTACCCGCATCAGCGCCGTGGCCAAGGAAGGCGCCCTGAAAATCCGCGAAGTCGTGCTCAATCACACCGAAGGCTTCGAAGGCGCCGAATTCAAGCATGGCCCCAACACCATCCTCGGCTACAACACGGTGTTCGGACCGGAGCACCTCTTCCGGGCCATCGGGCTGTTCACAGAAAAAGTCCAGGCGGCGCTCTCCGCCGTCTCCCGCCAGGAAATGGGCTTCGCCTCCGCACGGCGGCTGGTAGACGCCCTGGGCGATTACGCCCGCGGCAATCCCCCCTCGTTCTCGCTCACGAGCGAGGAGCAGAAGATCTTCGATGAACTGGCGCAGGGATATGGACCGCTGGCAGGCTTTTCCGTTCCCTACCCCCTCATCTACATCACCGGCCCCGGCGAGCGCGACGTGCGCCTGACCATCTCCCAGTTGAACACGCACAAGATCCGTGGTTCCGGAACCATCGTCATCGCCGAGGAAAATTCGCGCCTGCGTCAGGCGGCCGAAAAGCCGCCGGCCGGACAGGGCGAATACTGGGCGCAGTACATCACCCTGCCCCGCACGGACGACAGCCTGCTGCCCGTGTTCACCGCCACGCTGGTGGTGCAGATGCTGGCCCTGCGCATGAGCGTGCGCAAGATGAAACTGCTCGATGATCTGGGAGTGGCCGACCACGGCGTGCATCCCGACGTGCCCAAGAACGTGAGCAAGTCCATCACCGTGGACTGACCCCCGCATCACCCGAACTTTTGCCGTTCCCGCCCGGCCGTCACGAAGAGGGCGCCGTCCAGATCCACGTCAACTCGTGCTTGTTGGCGTACTGGTGGATGAAACGGGAACCGGGGATGGCCGCGAACGCCTCGATGGCCTCCCAATCGGTGGCGCCCTGGAATTTCACCGTGCACACGGCCAGGCGAACGCCGGCGTCCAGCCAGCGGCGCATCAGTTTCAGCGCCCGGACGGGATAGCAGATGACATCCGAAAAGACGGCATCCACGGGCCCGATGCTTTTCGGGTCCAGACCGAACGCGCTTTCGCGCTGCACCTGCAAGCCCGGATGCCGCACCAGTGCCGGGGACAGCGGCGCCTTGTCCACGGCGAGCACATCGAGCCCCATGCGCAAAAGCACCCACGTCCAGCCTCCCGGCGCCGCCCCCAGGTCCACCACGCGCCTTCCCGGCACCCGCACGCCATGCACGGTGAACAGTTCCCACAGTTTCAGGTAGGCGCGGGACGGGGGCTCCGAGCGGTTCTCTTCGAACTCGGCCATTCCCAACGGCACCCGCGCGCGCGGCCGGACGGACATCCACATCCGGTCCGGCGCCGGCAAGGCGAAAACTCCCCAGGGCGGAGCTGGAAGCGGCTCTCCAAAACGCAGCCGGCGCACGGGGAAGCGGCGGGCGGAATCCAGCATCAGTTCCGCGCGCCGGAAATTCTCCTGGGAAGCGTTCACGAACGCGACCTTGAATTCCTTCAGGTTTCGCGCCCCCGCGGCGATGGACGCCGCCGGTCGTTCCTGGACATCCATCCAGACGTCGTCGGCCCAGAGGAGTCCCGGATCCGAATCGGCATCACACAGGAAAATCCGGCCGCTGCGCGCGGCGATGGCGATGCCGCGCCGCCCGAGTTCCATTTCCAGTTCATGCTCGAGAAAACGCGGCGAGAGAGCGATGATCATCGTGTATGCATCCTGCAATCTGGAAATGAAAGGCCCGCATTACATGAAATACTCGAGAAATCTTTTCATGTGGAAAGAAGCATACCACAGGAACAGGATATAAGCAGAGCGCCCCAGAAAAGTATAAATCATGAATTTTCTGAAATTATAACGAAAGGCTCCGTAAAAAACGCAGATCCATTGAACGGGAAGAAAAGGAACGATATTGGAAAGAAGCAGAAACAACCCGCCGAAACGTTCCGCCCTTTTTTCGATTTTTTCGATTTTTTCCTTGTTTTTCCTGTAAAAAAGCCACCTCCCGGCCAAGCGGCCGAAACCATAGTCGAAAACGAGCCCGGCAATGGAACTGACAATCATGATGATTGTAACGAAAATCGCCGGATGATCCAATGAAAGATAGTACAGATACAGCGGTTCAAGCGGTATGAAAATGAAAAAGAACGAACCAAAGAATCCTGCATAGGCCAATCCCAGGAGCGTATGGTTTCCGATGTGATGGGAAATGTGCAGATACACCTGCCAGAGCGTTTCATTCCTCTGCAGCAGGAGCAGAAAATCGTCGCGGAAGAAATACCATGCGGCCAGCAGCAGTCCCGCGAAAACCGCCCATGCCAGCAGCCGGCGCCCCCACGAACGGGAGGACGGCGCCTTACGTTCGGGCCGCTCCGGTTTCATCGATGCCCCACCCCGTCCGGATCCGGCGGAAAAAGCGGATTCATCCCTTGACGCCGCCGGCCGTGAGACCGGAAACCAGGTGCTTCTGCAGCACGTAGAACAGGGCCATGACCGGCACGGAGACCAGCACGGACCCCGCCGCGAAACTGCCCCACGAGGTGGAATGGGATCCGACATAGTGCTGCAGCATCACGGGCAGCGTGTAGGCGGTTTCCTCGTTGAGGAAGGTTTCGGCCAGGATGTACTCGTTCCAGGCGGTCATGAACGAGAACAGCGCCGTCACCGCCAGCGCCGGGCGCGAAAGCGGAAGCACCACGCGCCAGAACATGCCGAAGCGCGTGGCGCCATCGATCCAGGCTGCCTCCTCCAGTTCCTTGGGAATGGTGTCGAAATACCCCTTGAGCATCCACACGCAGAACGGGATGGCGGTGGTGGAATACACCAGCACCAGCCCGAGGATGGAGTTGAGCAGCCCCAGCCGGTCCAGAAGCACGTAGAGCGGAATCATGATGAGCGTGGCAGGGAACATCTGCACCACCAGGAACATGGACAGCCCCAGGCCGCGTCCGGGAAAGCGGAAGCGCGAAAAGGCATAGGCCGCCGTGGCTGCCAGGAACATGCCCACGAGCGTGGTGATGAGCGAGACCACCAGCGAATTGAGCAGTTGCCGGCCAAAAAGGCTGCGGCCCGCGCTGTCCTTGCTCATGACCACGCTGCGGTAGTGCTCCAGCGTCAACTGGGTGGGAACAGGATTGAGCGAGCGCTCGAAGGTGTCGCCGGGCGTAAGCGATTTCTTCACCACCAGCATCACCGGATACAGGGTGAGAACGGTAAAGAAAATCAGGAACGCATGCGTGAGCACCACGCGAAGGCGCGACGGTTTGTGCATCACAGGTCCTCCCCGGCCTTGGTCAGGCGGTTGGCCATGCGCGAATAGATCAGCAGCACGACGAAGATCAAGGCGGCATAGGCGGCCGCCAGCCCGTAGCGCTCCCCGCGCCTGAAGGCCCACTGGTACGCCTCGGTGATGAGGATGTCGGTGGCGCCGGCAGGCTCGCCGCCCGATACCAGGTAGATGACGTTGAACATGTTGAAGGTCCAGATGCTGCCCAGCACGATGGCCGGGAACAGGGCCGGGCGCAAAAGCGGCAGCGTGATCATCCGGAACTGCTGCCAGCGGGAAGCGCCGTCCACCTCGGCGGCTTCATAGAGCGATGCCGGAATGCTCTGCAAGGCGCCCAGCGACACCACCATCATGAACGGGAACCCGAGCCACGTGTTGGTGATGACGTTGGCCATGAACGCCGGCCAGAACGTGGAAAACCACGAGATGGACCCCACGCCCAGGGAATCCAGGAGCACGTTGATGGCGCCGTACTGCTGCTGGAACATGCCCTTCCACATGAGGGCCGTGATGTAATTGGGCATGGCCCATGGAATGATGAGCAGCACCCGGTAGATTCCCTTCATCTTGAGCAGGGGATCCTTGAGTAGCAGCGCCAGCCCCAGGCCGATGCCCACGTGCAGTACCACGTTGAACAGCGTCCACATCAGCGTGACGCCCAGGGTGAACCAGAAGTTGAGCGGATGCGTGATGGAGGCGCCGCCCCCGGAGAGCACTTCCCAAAAATTGCGCAGCCCCACGAAGGTGAAGTTGCCGTTGCAGTGCTCGAAGAAGCCCAGCGTCAGTCCCGCCACGAACGGCACCAGCACCAGCACCAGCATGCCGGCCATGGCCGGAAGCACGTACGTCATGGCGATGCGATGCTCCCGCAGGCCGGAAAAGAAACGGCGTGCGATGCCATGCTTCCATGCGCCTCCCGCTCCGCCCGCCAGCAGGCCCGCTGCCAGGAAGAACCAGACGAATGAACCCCGCGACAGTCCGGCGCCCAGCAGTCTCAGATGCTCGAGCGCGCCCCCGTCGGGGTGGATGCGGTATCCCGAAAGGAACAGGACCTGCACGCCCCAGACGGCCAGGAACGCGGCCAGCGGCGCCCAGTCCTGCGGCAGGAGGATCAGCAGCAGCAGCGCCGCCAGCAGTCCGATCAGGAAAGGAATCCAGGGGAACGGCGGCTGCAGGGGCACCACGTCCGCCACCAGCACGAACACCCGCATGCCGGCGGCATGGGCGGCGATGAGGGAAGTATGGGCGCCGGTGTGATCCCAGACGATCTTCCATGCCCCCTGGTGGATGCAGGCCGCAGCGATGTCGTGCAGGCGCTGCGAGGCGGCGTCCGTCAGTTCGCCGGAGAAGACGGCGTCCGGACGGTCCCGGTCCCAGCCCGATTCGAACGAGAAGCGCACAAGGGAATGCGGCATGTTGCGAGCCGAAAGCACGAAGGCGCGCACCACGCCGGAAAGCGCCCGGGGATCCTGCGTGCGCTCGAATTCGGCCAGAAGCCGGACCGCCCGCTGTTCCATGCGCTGTTTCTGTTCCCGGCTCTGCACCCGCTCCACCACCAGAAGGCCCAGCCCCATCAGAACGATGACGCCGGCCAGTCCGAACAGGAAGGCGCCTCGCCGGCCGCACAGCCAGGTTCGAAGACAGAATGTCATCGGTCACCTCCCGCGCAGGCGCCGACATAGCGCGAGATTTCCCAGTCGGCCTCCCGGAAGGCTCCGGAAATGCCCTCGTTGCGCCGGATGATGGCGGCAAGCGCCTTGGAATACGGCGGCCACATCACACGCGCGTTCTGGGAAGCCGGCATGACCACCCCCTTTTGCGCCACCTGCAGGAACTGGCCGTAGAAGAAACGGTCGAACGCGCAGGTGGGATCCTTTTCACATTCGGCGCTCATGGCGCGGACCACCGCCTGCCGCACGGGCACCTGGCCGGCCGTGCGCGCGCGCAACTCGGAGGAATGGGCGCCCGCCAGGAACTTCATGAGCCGCACGGCCGCCTCCGGCCGGCGGGAGCGGGCGCTCAGGTAGAGTCCCTCCAGCGAAAGGAACGGCGCGGGATAGCGCCCTTCGACCATCGGGAAATCCAGCACCGTATAAGGAGTTTTCGATGGATCCAGTTGGCTCTGGAACCACGGTCCGGAGATGACCATCGCGATTTCCCCCTTCATGAACAGATCGCTCATGAGCGGATAGGAAAGTTCAGGCGGCACCACGGCGTCCCGGTGGGTGCCCGAGAGCTTCCAGGACCACTCGGCCGCCTTGCGGTGCGCATCGGAAAGCACGTCGGGCACCCCCCTCGCGTCCAGGAAGGAACCGCCGGCCGCATGCACCCACATGGCGTGATGGTAGGCGTCATCCGCCTGCACGCCCAGGCCGTAGCATTTGAGGCCCGTGTTCCACGGGCAGGGCCGCGTCAGTTCACGGGCCAATTTGTAGAATGAATCGAATGTCCACTCGCCTTTCGCCTGCAGTTCCCGCACGCGGGCGGCCACGTCCGTGCCGTCGGGCAGCCGCCGCACGTAGAGCGCGAGATTCTTGACCGTGAGCGGGAAACCGTACAGCCGGTGGTCGCGGATGAAGGCTTCCAGCACGATTTCCGGCGCGTAGTCGGCGACTTCCTCCGGCTGCACCCAGAAATCCACGGGTGCGATGAGCCCCTTGGCCTTCCAGTCCTCCAGCCGGTCGTGGGCGTAGATGAAAACGTCCGGCCCCTGCCCTCGCGGCAGCGCATTGGTGAGCTTGTCGGGGAAATTCCCGAATGCCACGGAGAGGACGTCCACCTTCACTCCGCCGTTCAGATTCGGGTCCGCATTGTATTCGCGGACCAGTTCCAGCAGGGCGTCGGCTTCGCGGCCGATGTAGGCGTGCCAGAGCACGATGCGGTCGGCGGAGCCCGCCACCGCCTGCATGCGCAGAAACACCTGCAGTCCCAGCAGCACCGCCACGAGCGCCACGAGAAGGAACGCAACCAGGGTCTGCCGGCTCATGCGCGCACCTCGGTCCCCGCGCGCCGCAGGGATTCCTGGTCGCCGTCCGCGGCGAACACGTGCAGGCATTCGGGCGGGAACTCCACGCCCACGGCATCGCCCACCTGATGGATTCCATCCGGCTCCACCACCACGGTGAGGCTACCGATTTCGGATGCGAGCGTCAGATGCACTTCCGCCCCCAGCGGCTCCACGACTTCCACCCGGGCCTGCAGAACGCCCTCGCGGTTGCCGGGAGCGACGATGCGGGCGCCCTCGGGCCGGATTCCCATGCATGCACGCGCGCGTCCCGAGACATCGAAGGAATCCGGAACCGGCAAAAGGAATCCGCCGGCGCCGGCGAGCAGGAACCGCCCGGATTCGCTGCGCACGTCCAGGTCGAAGAAGTTCATGGTGGGGGACCCGATGAATCCCGCCACGAACTTGTTGTCGGGCCTGTGGTAGAGTTCCAGCGGCTGTCCGATCTGCCGGATCCTCCCCTTTTCCATGACCACGATCCGGTCCGCCAGCGTCATGGCTTCCACCTGGTCGTGGGTGACGTAGACGATGGTGGTCTTGAGCCGCTGGTGCAGGCGGGCGATTTCCCGGCGCATCTCGCCACGCAACTTGGCGTCGAGATTGGAGAGCGGCTCGTCGAACAGGAAGACCTTGGGACTGCGGACGATGGCCCGGCCCATGGCCACCCGCTGCCGCTGGCCACCGGAAAGCGCCTTGGGACGGCGATCCAGAAGGGCGTCCAGTCCCAGCATCCGGGACGCCTCGGCTACGCGCTTTTCAATCTCGGCCATGGGCATGCCGCGCAACTTCAGGCCGAACGCCATGTTTTCCCGGACCGTCATGTGGGGATACAGGGCGTAACTCTGGAATACCATCGCGATATCGCGGTCCCGCGGAAGCACGTCGTTGACGCGCACGTCCCCGATGAGCAGATCCCCCGACGTGATTTCCTCGAGTCCGGCGATCATGCGCAGCGTGGTGCTCTTGCCGCACCCGGAAGGCCCTACCAGGACGGTGAATTTCCCGTCGGGAATGAAGAGGTCCAGTTCGGGAACCACCACCACGTCCCCATAGGCCTTGACGACACCGCGAAAGGTCACACTCGCCATGCTGCGCTCACTCCTTGGAAGGATCCTCGAGAAACCATTCCGGATTCCTGACGCGGTGTTCACGCACCGCTCATGCCGCTCGAACGGTCGCATCATACGAAAAACGGCTTGCGCCTGTCCAGCTTCCAGAAGCCGCCCGGGCGGCGCATCGCATGGAAGCGCCGCAAGAATACTCAGTTTCCTTCGGAATCCGGCGAAGGCGCAGCCGCCTTGCGGGCGGATTCCTCGGCTCGGCGGCGGCGCATCTCCTCGATGGGCATCAACTCGCCCACGAGCCTGTCCGTGTAGAGCACCCCGTCAAGGTGGTCGACTTCATGCTGGAAAATCACGGCCTCGAACCCGGAGGACTCGTAGATCCTGCGCCGTCCGTCCAGGTCCGTACAGGCCACCTGCACGAAATCGTGCCGCATCACCTTGCCGCCCTTGCCTGGAATGGAAAGGCATCCCTCGTAGCTCTCCATCATGTCCGGCCCGCGCAGTTCCACCACGGGGTCGATGCAGGTGACGACCGTACGGCCGGGGTCCTGCAACTGCACCAGAATCACGCGCAGGGGTATGCCCACCTGGGGGGCGGCCAGTCCCACCCCGCCCGAGGCGGCCAGGGTCAGGCGCATGCGCGCATCGAGGCGGACCAGCAGCCGGCGCTCCACCCGGCCCGCCGGCCGGGCCTTCTGCCGCAGGACGGAATCCCCGGTTCTGGCGACCGGGTCCCACGTCACGATACGCATGGCCCCCTCCTGCTTCTCGATCGATGCCCTCTGCGCCGCCGTCAGCGGCGATCCAGCCGTGGCGCATGCAGTCATTCCAAGGAACACGAAAAAACAAGAAGCCAGCATGCCAAAAGCGGGTCGCATCCCAACCACCTCCGCTCGCCCGTTCTATCCCGATTGCGCGGACGGGAAAACCCCCTTGTGGCCGGATTCCATCCCGCCGGCAATTCGACATTGACAAATCAAATCCGCTTCTGCCAAAGTGGGCGGGCCGTGGTCCGTCTCTGCGGCTTTCGGGGATGCTTCCCCTCGAGGAGTCTTCATGAAATATGTTCTCGACACGAACGTTTTACTCCACGATCCCAATGCGATCTTTGCATTCGGAGAAAACGATATTGTAATCCCGCTTTATGTTTTCGATGAAGTGGACAAATTCAAGAAAGAACTGTCCCAGCGAGGCAAGAGCGCGCGCGAAGTGATTCGCAAGGTCGAGGCGCTGCGCGAGAAGGGGTCCCTGTTCGAGGGAGTCTCCCTGGGCGAGAACCTGGGCAGGCTCTATGTGCGCTACCCCAAGCAGATGCAATTGAAGATCCCGTTCGAGAGCCGCCACAACGAAATGGACAACGCCATCCTGGCCACGGTCCTGCACGTCATGGAAACCTCCCCGGAGGAGCCCACGGTGTTCGTGACCATGGATGTGAACCTGCGAATCCGCGCCGATGCATTGAAGATCCGGGTGGAGGAATACGCCGGCGACGCGCCCAAGAAAATCGATGAACTGTACTCGGGCGACCAGGAAATCACCACCACGCAGGACGTCATCGACGAACTGTTCAAGGTGGGATTCGTGCCGCGGCAGAAGCACTGGGACCTGTTCCCGCACGAATTCGTCACGTTCAAGTGCGAGGAGACGTCGGGATCCGCTCTGGGGCGCTACATCGCGCAAAACGACCAGATCCGGCTCATTCCCAATACCAAGAAGCGCGTGGTGAGCGGAATCCGCAGCCGCAACAAGGAACAGATATTTGCATTCGACATTCTCCTGGATCCGGAGATCCCCATCGTGACGCTGGTGGGAAAAGCCGGAACCGGCAAGACGCTCCTGGCCATCGCAGCCGGACTCGAGGCGCTCGAGCACGATTCCTACAAGGCGCTGGTGGTGAGCCGGCCCGTGTTCCCCATGGGCAAGGAACTGGGATTCCTTCCTGGGGATCTGGATTCAAAACTCAATCCATGGATGCAGCCCATCTATGACAACATGGAACTCATAGCGCACCAGAAGAATGGGCTGGGTGCCACGTATCACGACATCGTATCCCAGGAAAACATCCGCATCGAGCCGCTCACCTACATCCGCGGGCGGTCGCTGCCCAACCAGTACATCATCGTGGACGAGGCGCAGAACCTCACGCCGCACGAGGTGAAGACCATTATCACCCGCTGCGGGGACGGCACCAAGATCGTGCTCACCGGGGATCCCTACCAGATCGACAATCCCTACGTGGATGCCACCAACAACGGTCTGTCCTATGTCGTGGAACGCTTCAAGAACCAGGATATAGCGGCCCACATCACGCTGACCCACGGGGAGCGCTCGAAGCTCGCCGAACTCGCCTCCAACCTGCTGTAGCGGATGGCAGGGATGACCGCGCTTCGCGCCGCCCTCCTGCTTCCCCTGTCATTGCTGCGCTTCTGGTGGGACCCCGAACCCATCCTGGAAAGCGGGCCCAAAAATCCGGACCGCCTCTGGCGCTCTCCCCTGATGCTGGGGCTCGTCCTGGCGGCCATCGGGGTGTTGCATGCCACAGGGCACGTGCACCTGACCTGCTGGACGCCCCGATTCCATACACCAGCCATCGCCGGATTCCTGCTGGCAGGCCACTTCGCCCTGGTTCTGTGCATCCGCGCCTGGCCCGCGCGGCGTTTCTCCCTGGAAATGGGGTTCTCGCTCGTTCTGGCGATGGCCGCCGCCCCTGCCATGACGCTGCTGACGGCGGCCGGGCTCCTGCCGTTCGCATGGCTTCTGCGCTCGGGCGCCGCCCGCGCCGTCAAATGGGCCGCCCTGTTCGCATGGCACGCCCTGATGATGGCCCTGTACCATTTCCGCTGGTTTCCCGATCTCGTGTATTCCCCCGTCTGGGGCCCGGCGGGCCTGATGTGGGCCTTCTTCGTGCCGTTGCGCCTGCTCTGGTTCACCCACCAGGCCTTGCGGCGCGATGCCCCGCCAGCGAGCGTGGCCGAACTGTTCCATTACGTTTTCCTGCTGCCCGCGGTCATCCTGATTCCCTACATGTTCGCGCTGCCCCGGCGGGAAGACCTACAGCCGCGGGAGGCGCCGGACCCCGGCCTCGAAGCGCGCGGAACGCTTCGCATGGCCGCCGGGCTCTTCTTCGCCATTTCGTACAATGCCATCGAGCCTGCCATCCTGTGGCTATCGGACACGACGGGCATCAAGGCGCTCATCATCCCCTGGGTCTACCCCATGGAACCCGTCTTCTGGGCGCTCTCCTCGGCCTACATCCTCACCGGGCTCTACAACAGCCTGGGCTACCCGGTCACGGCGGCATTCCTTTCGCCCCTGGCCTCGGATTCGGTGCTGGAGTGGTGGCGGCGCTGGAATGTCCATTTCCGGGACCTCCTGGTCGACATCTTCTTCTATCCGCTCGTGCTCGGGCGGCGTTCCCATCCCTACCTGCGCCTGTGGCTGGGTGCCTTCGGCGTATTCATCGTGGGTTCCACGCTCCTGCACTGGGGAGTCAAGCATTATTTCATGAACAACGCCCTCGCCCCCTACTGGAGCATGCTGGTGGAAAACAGCGTGATGTTCCTGGCGGTGGGAACGCTCCTGCACCTGGAGCGCCGCGCCATGGACCGGGCAGCAGCGGCACGCAAGGCCGCCCGTGCCGCGGGACTCCCCGCGCCGCCGCCGCGCGTGAAGCCCCGATGGATGCGCATCGCGGGAATTCCCCTGACCTATCTCGTCGTCTTCTCCTCGGTCATGGGAGGCTACGCCGCCAATCTCCTGGTGGAGGGCACCGTGGTGGACCGTCCGACCCTGGTGCTGCGCCATGCCGACGAACTGCGAAGACGAGGCGACGAAACCGCCGCGCGACGCTTCCGGGAACTGGCCGCCGCGGATTTCCGCCGCGCAGTGGACGCCCATGCGGATTTGCGCTCGCCCTGGCGCATCCGCGAACGCCACGCGGCCGTGAAACTGATTCTCCTGGCGCTGGAAGACCGCGACGGCGGAGCCATTCCCGAATGGCTCGGCAAACTCGGCTGGGATCCGGGCCTCGCGGCGGACCCGCAGGCGCTGGCGGCACGCTGCAGGGACGAACTGTCGCGCTACCGGGGATGGGCGGGCCTGCTGCGCCTGAAGGAGATCTGACATGCCTTCGACGGGTGGATTCGACCCGCAGGAAATCTCGCGCATCCTCGTGGACTGGTTCGTTCGCCACGGGCGGCACCTCCCCTGGCGGCCGCGGGAAGACCCGTACCGCATCTGGCTGATGGTGGTGATGCTCCAGCAGACCCGGGTGGAAACGGTGCTGCCCTACTACGAGCGTTTCGTAACTCGTTTCCCGACGCTGCCGGCCCTGGCATCTGCTCCCGAGGAAGACGTCCTGGAACAGTGGAAGGGCATGGGCTATTACAGCCGCGCCCGCAATCTCGTAGCCGCCGCCCGCGAAATGCAGGCATCCTACAGCGGCCGCGTCCCTGAAAATCCCGAAGAACTGGTGCGCCTGCCGGGAGTGGGCGACTACACGGCCGCGGCCGTGGCCTCCATCGCCTACGATTTTCCGGCACCCGCCGTGGATGGCAATGTGCTGCGCTTCCTGGCGCGCTTCTTCGGCGAAACCGGCGACATCGGCAAACCCCGCGTGCGTGCCCGGCTGCACGAGCATGCCCGTGCTCTCATGCCGCCGCCGGGCCTGCGGGGGCTGCACAACCAGGCCGTCATGGATTTCGGGGCGCTCGTATGCGCCCCCGCGCCGCGCTGCAGGGAGTGCCCGGTGCGCACCTTCTGCGCCGCCTTCGCAAGCGGATCGCAGCACGAATTGCCAGTCCGGGGAAAGAAGAGCCGTCCCGCGGAGGAAAGTTTATACGTTGCCCTAATCCGGGACGCCCACGGCCGTACCCTTCTCTTCCGGCGGCCCCCCGACGGCTTGCTGGCAAATTTCTGGGAATTGCCCAACACCCCGGCGAGCAGCCCGGACCCGGCCGCCGACTTCGCTGTGCTGAACCTCCGGCTCCTGGATGTGCGCCCGCTGGGAAGGGTGCGCCACGTGTTTTCGCACCGCATCTGGAACATGAACGCCGTCCAGGCCCGAATCGAAGCAGACCCGCCAGTTGGACGGCCTTTTTTGTGGGCCGAGGACCCGCTCGCCCAGACATTGCCGCGCGCGTTCTCCAGAATCATCGAAACATTCGGCAATGTCCCGTGACCCCGCCTGGCGGAGCCGGGAACTCATCGCGAAGGCGCGGGCGGCGGATGCCGGCACAGCGTCCGGCTGCGGTGTGGAGCCACCAGGAAGCGATCGTGCCGCCAGCGCGCTCCCGGCACCCAGCCCCGGCGGAGCAACTCGGGAATGAGGGGATGCCCCGCACGAAGCACGGCGCCGTCGGGACGATCTTCCATGAGTTTTTCGAACCAGCCCTCCCCGAGGCCGAGGATCGTTTCGTACCGATCGAACGTTTCCTGGGAAAAACAGTCGTTGCGGGCGTCCATGTAGGGTTTCAACCGGCCTCCGAAACGGTAGAGGAGCGAGCCGCCCCAACCGTGATGCGTGAAAATGCGCAGGGAACCGGCATCGTCCAGATGGCAGCGGCGGTTCATCTGGTCGTAGAGCCCCGCCGGAAAGAAACGGGGATCGCGCAGATGGCGCGCATGGACGAAGGAAACCAGCAGCGCGATTCCCGGAAGCAGAGCCGCAAAACCCCATCGGCGCAGACGCGGAATTTCGGGAAGCGGGAATTCGATGGGGCGAAGAGTCAAGAACATGGCCGCAGCGGCGATGGCTGGCAAGGGGAGATGGCGGATTTGCGTGAAGGCCGACGGCAGAAGGATGGCCAGGGGCGCCAGGCGGCCCCAGGGGAGGCGATGCCGCTTCCAGTCCATCAGGAAAGCCGCCATGAAAGCGCCCGCGCAAGCCATGGCCAGAGGCGGCGGTGCCTGCCATTCGGTGAGGCGTGCCAGCCACGGCGGCGCCAGGAAGGCATATTGCCAGGCCAGCCGCAGGCCATCGAGAAAGGCAGGATTGGCCAAGGCGCAGAAAAGCACGAGCATCATCGGTGCGAAACGGCGCATTTCAGCCAGCGGAGACCGCGATAGCGAGCGCCAGTTCACGCCCAGCAGGAAGAAAACGGCGAGCCCCCCCCAGACGGCGCCATGCAGGATCCCCCATGCCCAGAACAGGAGGCAGGCCAGCGCCACGTCCCGGGCGCGCAACGACGGGGCATCGTGGACGCGAACTGCCAGCGCCACGGCCCCATACAGGAACAAATCGCTCAGCAGGAAGGGCCGCAGCGCATGATGCACGGCCAGCAGGGGCACCAGGAACAGCGCCCATAGCCAGCCTTCGCGGGAAGACGGCCGCAAGAGCAGAGCCGCGAGCCCGAATGCCACAAGGAGATAGGGAAAGAGAAGTCCTGCGGCGCCCAGCGCCCGGTGTGAAAGCGCCAGCAGCACGTCGTGGCCGGCGGCATGGTTCACCCAGGGGCGTCCCTCGTCCCGGTAGGCCCATTCGTTGGCATCGATGATCGCTCCCCGCTCCAGGATTTGCGTTCCCGAATGCAGCCGCCACCACACGTCGTCGGCCGTCGGCGGCGTCATGAACGCATACATCGAATAAAACAGGAATGGGAACAGGCGAAATGCATTCCGGACGGCAACCGCGTGCATGCGATGGAGTGTGCAATGGCCCCGGCCAGCCTGTCAATTCGTTTTCCCGCGGCCGGAACCGCTCCCGCATGCCTCCGGCCGGCCGGCGCACGGCGAATTTTCTCACATCTGCATCCAGATACTGCTGCCGGGGAAGGATTTCCGGTTCCCGTCCGTATGACGTCGCCCAGAATTTCTCGTGCATATTTTTTTCATGCATGAAAAATTCTGATTTACAGAATGTTTCCTTTTCCTTTATGATTTTTTCCCGTTGGTAGAATTCTGGGAATTTGCGTCACGGAGGCCATCATGCGCAACTTCTTTCGTCCGGCCAGCATCGCGCTCCTGTCCATCCTGCTCCTGGCAGGATGCGACACCAGCCCACAGGAAAAGAATCTCAAGAACCGTTTCGCCGAAGCCCTCGCATTGGCAGAGAACCTGCAGGGCACGGTACTCGTGGGCACGGCGCCGCTTTTCGGCACCACGCTTCTCGAACCGCAGAACACCCTGTCCACGGGAGAGGGGCACGCCCGCGTCACGCATGAAAACGGCGTGATCGTGCAGTTGCGCCCCAACGCCCGGCTGACGGTGGACGCCGCCGCACCGCACATCCTCGACGGATCCGCGTGGGTGGAGTTCCCCCGCGGACGCCCCGCCGATGCATTCTGGGGCGGATGGAAACTGCGCGGCCAGGATGCCGTGGTGGAAATCGCCGCGGGCGAGAATGCCCAGTTGCGCGTGATCGCAGGGGAAATCCTGGCCGTGCGCGACGGCGCCCGGTTCCTGGTGAAGACCGGCCATGCCCTGGCGCTCGGCCCGAATCCGGCCGTCGCTCCGCTGAAATGGTGGAACAGCACCACGGGCGGACTGGAAAACCGGCCCTCCGACGGAATCGACCTCGTGCCCGGCCAGGGCGTGCTCGGCGCCCGCATGCCCGGCGATCGCGGGAAAGCCCACATCCCCCTGCTGGTGACGGCCACGGAAGTGTCCGTGCGCATCGTGGACGACTACGTGGTCACCGAGATCATCCAGGAATTCATGAATCCCTCATCCGAGCGGCTGGAGGGCGTGTATCGCTTCGGCGCCCCCGAAAACGCCCTCGTCACCGGCTTCGCGGTGGACCGCGACGGCAAACTGGTCTTCGGCCGCATCAAGGGCAAGGAGATGGCCAAGGCGCAGTATGAAAGCCACGTGTATGAGGGTTCCACCGAAGATCCCGCGCTGCTGGAATGGGAAGACGAGGGACGCTACCGGGCTTTCATCTACCCCATCGAAGGTGGGCAGAAACGCAAGATTTACGTGCGCTACACCACGTGGCTCGAACGGCAGGGCGAGAAGCGCGAACGCCGCCTGTACCGGCTTCCGCTGATGGGCGCCAACGGGCTTTCCCCGGAAATCGGCGAATTCATGCTGTCGGTCAACCTGCGCGATGCCGGCGCCGATCGGTTCCGCGCCAACCTGGGCGTGTTCGTCGAAGGCGAAACGCTGCGCCTGCGGGCCTCGGATTTCCAGTCTTCGGCCGACTTCTTCCTGGAACTCTTCGACGGCGGCATCCCCCGCGACCGGACGCCGGGCTGGTACGAGCGCCCCGCGGGAGAGAACAATCCCAAGGTGCAAAGAGGGGATCACGCAATGATCCGCCTGCGTCCGTTCACGCCGGCCGAGGAGCGCTCGCGTAAACTGGACCTCGCCATCCTGGTGGACACCAGCGCCGACACCTCGCCCGCCCAGTTCCAGATGGCCCGCCTGCTGGTGGAAAATCTCGTGGCCTCCCTGCAGCCGGGCGACCGCGTCACCATCCTTTCCGGCGACATGGCGCTGCGCGGCAAGAATGCCTTCGTCACCGTGGGAAAGGACGACCCGGTCTCTCTGCTGGAAAACCTTTCCGAACAGCGCAAGGCCGGAGCGACCGACCTCTCGCGCCTGCTGGAGGAGGGTGCGGCTCTCTTCGGCGAATACGTCCCCGAGACCTCGCCCGTGCTCCTCTACGTGGGCAACGGCGTGCCCACCGTGGGCCTTCTCGATCCGGACGAAATCGCCCGCCGCTGGTCGGAACTGCCGGTGTTCGTATCCTTCGCGGCGGTGGCCATCGCCGAAGGGCCCGGACTCGACGTCCTAACCCGCCTGGCCGGAGACGTCCGGCCGCTGCTGGTGACGGAACCCGGACACCTGCGCCAGTTGCCGGGCTGGATCGATGTGCTGCGGCGTCCCCAGTTGCGCAATGCCGAAATCGCATTCGATGCCGACGCGCTGCTGCAGCCGTATCCGCGCGGGCGCTTCACCCTGCAGGCGGGCCAGGATCTCGTGGTGGTGGGCCAGAGCGCAGGCGCCCTGCCCGGCAAAGTCGTCGTGCGCGGCCAACTGGATGGGAAACCCTGGGAGCGGACGTTCTCCATCGACTGGACCCGCATCACCCGCGGCAGGGAGCTCTCGCGGCGCTGGGCGTGGCACCGCCTGCTGCAGTACATCCGGGACAATGCCTCTCCCGAGGAACTGCTGGACCTGGGGCTGCGCCACGACCTGGTCACCCCGTACACGTCGCTGTACGTACCCACCCGGGCGGAAGCCGCGCAGGAGAATGCGGATCTGCGCGACAACGATGAGCAGCCGGCCGAAATGGAACTGGATGGAAAGGAAAAGCGGCCTCGTGAAAAGGACACGGCCAGCATGAGCGCCGAATCGAGCGAGGAGGAAACGAAGAGCGTCGAGAGCCAACTCAAGGACGTCCCCGCCGACAAATCCATGCCCCGGGCGTCCGCCCCCGCGGCGGCAGAGCCCAAGCCGACGGCCTCCGTCCGGGAGGAACGCTCCAAGAAACTCGAATCCTTCTCCGGCAAGAACGTCGGCGCCGAAAGTGACGAAGGAGCGGCCCCGCGGGGGCAGCCCGCGCCTGCCTCGGTCGATGCACCCGCGCCAGAACCGCGCGCGCTTCCCGGAAGACCGACGGCCTCCCCGCCCCGCCGCGGGGCCGGTGGAGAGGCCTCGGCCGAGCCCGTGACCACCGGGCCCGGCCAGGGATGGGGAGGCATAGCGAGCAGCGGCGGCGGACTCGGTGGAAAGGGCGGCAACGCCCGTGTGCAAAAGCCGGAGAGATTCCGCCGGGCCACCACCGCCAGCCCCGTTCCCATGGATGGCGAAGGCACGGATGATGCTCCCACGGGGGGCCTCATCCGCAATGAGCCGCCACCGGTGTCCACCATCAGCATCACGACGCAGAACACGTTCATCTTCTGCAGCGACTGCGACTTCTCGCGGGCCCCTTCTCCCTGCTCGCCCCTTTCCAAACTCCCCCTGTGGCAGCGGGTGGGCGGCTGGCGTGAACGGCTCGCCGGAGCGGATGCCTGGCGCGTGATGGAAGTCTACACCGATGCCATCAACCGCTGCGAGGCGCCCACCTGGCACGCGCGCGCGGTGTTCGTGCGGACGGCAGCCTCCATGATGCCCAACCTGCAGGCGCTGCTGAACCTGTACAAGGTGTTCGTTCCCCGCCATGGCTTTGGCGACCTGTTGCGCACGGCGATCCTGGGCCGCGTGAGCAAGGTGGAAGATCTGCTGCTGGTGCGGCGGGAACTGGGTCTGAGCGGCACGCTGCAGCGCGTGGCGGTCGAGGAGATGCTCAGGAAGGCCGCCAACGCGCAGGAACGCATCGCCATCCTCCAGAAGTTGCGCCTTACCTCTCCGGAGGATCCCTGGCTGACCATGCAGTTGCTGGATCTCTATGAGGAGACGCAGGATGCCGCGGCTGGGGACGAGACCATCAAGGGCCTGTACGGCAACCCGCTGCTCGACGACGAGTTGCGCCTGGCGGCGGTGGAATACTACCTGCGCCGCAAAAAGGATGACCCCGCACGGCGGCTGCTTTCCGAAATGGTGGAATTCTCGCCTCGGGATCCGGGAAAACGCCGCAAACTGGGCCAGTTGTATCTGGCATTCGGATGGAAGGCCCAGGCCGTGCGGGAATTCCTGTCGTTCGCCAATCTCGTGCAGAACAACTTCGATGCGAAACTGCACCTGGCCATCGCCTACGAATCCGTTGGAGAATACGAAAAAGCCCTCAAGTACATCGAGGAGCTCCTCACGGCCGGCGATCCGGGCAGCGATTCGGTGCGCCTGGCGCGCCTGGTGGGCTGCGTGTTTTTGGCGCGCATGCGCGTGGACGCCCCCCCGGCGACCCGGGAGACCATTTTCAACCGTGCCCGGATGATGGCACTGTTTAACGATAATGAAACGATAAAAATCGCCCTCACCGCCCACCATCCCAAAGCCGACCTGGAATTGCTGTGGGGGCCGTCTGAAGCGGAACTCGGGCGCGTGCCCTTCCTGAAGCCGGCGTTCGGCATGCAGGCCGCCATCCTGCAGAAACTGCCATCCGCCGTCCTGGTACGGGTGGAACGCGCCGAACCGGCGTCACGCCGCGAGCTGAAAGCCGAATTGATGGTCATCCTGAACGAGGGTTCGCCCGGGGAAGTCCTGGTGCGCAGGGAAATCGTGTTTTCCGGGAACAAGAAGCAAATCACCCTGAAAATCGAGGGAAACCGGGTTTCGACGGTTTCGGAAAACTAGAGGCGCCGACATGAAGACGACCATTTTCTCCCAGTCGTTTCTCTGCATGATGTTCAGTCTGGTGCTGCTCGGATGCGCCAAACCGCCCGCCGATGCCGGACCGCCGGCGACCGCCACCGCCGCCGCCGATGACGGACCGCCACCGTCGGTGAAATTCGAAGCCACCGTGGCCACCGTGGACCCCATGGGGCACCCTGTGACGGCCGAGGGGGCCAATGGGACCTCGGAGTTTCGCCTGCTGCCCGGACGCGAGGTGAAAACGTCGCGACAGGCCGCCATCCACATCGACAATGGAGCCTCCCTCATCCTGGATGCGGCGACGGCCGTGCGCGTCGATGCGTCGGAAACGACCCATCTGAAAGCCGGACGCGCCTGGATCCGGGCCCAATGCGACAAGGAATGGATTCTGGAACTTCCCGGCGGCCGCATCCTGACCCGGCAGGCGGCCTTCAACCTCACGCTGCGCGACGACGGCGTGCTGCTGCACCATCTGGAAGGGGAACTCACGGCTATCTTCGGCGCCAAGCCCGAACGCCTGCGCGGTGGCACCTTCCTGCTCACGGCCCAGGGCCCGCAGGCGCGGCCAACCGAACTGTTCACCGACTGGACCGGCGGTCTGTACCGGCCAGGCGCGGCTACGTCGGGATACGGCGTGCTGCGGGGACGCGCCAGCGGAAGCCCCGGCCTGGGCATGGGAGGAAGCCCACTGATCCTGCGCCGGCAGAAGGTCGACGTGAAAATCCGGCGGCGCACGGCCATCACGGAAGTGGAGCAGATTTTCTTCAATCCTTCCTCCACGGCCCGCGACGGCGACTGGCGCGTGAAACTCCCCGAAGGCGCCATCATCCTGGAAGTCTCCCTGGCGCGCCAGAACGGCCAGTGGGCCAGCGGAACCGTCAGGCCTCTCGTTCCCGCCGACGCCATCGAAGCCGACGGTTCCTTTTTCATGACGGGCGAAGACGAATACGGCATGCTCGTAAGCAATCTGCCGCCCGCGGGAGAAGTCGGCATCCGCATTCGCTATGCGCAGAGAATGGCGGACGTGGGCGGACGGCGGCTGTACCGCTACCCCATGCGCGGAGGAACCAAGGCCGGCGATTTCGAACTGGTCCTGCGGGTACTCGACCCCGACGCGGCCCTGCGCTCGGGCTGGGACGGCGCATGGGAACGCCTCCAGTTCACCGTGCGCAGGAACGATTTCCTTCCCACGTCCGATTTCGTCGCCGAGGTCTTCCCAAAAACGGCCGACGAACCCCTGCTGGAAGTGGCCAGGACGGATGAAGATCGCAAGCCCTTCATGCTCTCGCTGCCGCTGTCCCGGATCGCCCGGCAGTTGCCGGCCGGAACGCGCACCGACGACCCTGCCATCGTTTTCCTGCTGGATTTCTCGGCATCCATGGATTCTTCGAAAATCCAGGTGCTCAAGACGGCCTTTTCCTCTCTGTTCCAGAAGATGCAGGGACTGCGCGTGGCCGTGTTCCTGCTGCGCGGCGACGTGACGCCCATCGACGATGCGGGGCTTGCGCCCATGGACGAGAACCGCCGCAAACGCTTCCTGGAAGCCGTCAGTTCCCTCAGTCCCGCCGGCGCCACCGACCTGGGCAAGGCCATCGAGCGGGCCACCGTGCTGATTCCCAACGGCGAGGGGATGATCGTCTACGTGGGCGACGGGAAACCCACACGCGGCCCCATGCTGGCGTCGCAACTGGCGTCCCGCCTCGCCATGAGTTCCCCCGCCCCGGTGTTCCACGCCCTGCTGCTGGGGCGCCCCGAGCCCAACAGCGTCGTCGCCCCGCTCGGACGGCTGGCATACGTGGAAGATGTGGGAGACCTCGGCAAGCGGCTCAACGACCTGCTGCAGGAACTGGAAAAGGCGGCATTCAAGGACCTCGAGATCAGCCTGGGCCCGGACGTGGCCCGCCTCACGCCCACCCGCGTACTGACGGCTTCGGCCACGGACACGCTTTCGTTCTTCGGACAGTTCACACGCAAACTGCCCGGAGAGGTCACGCTGAGCGGCCTCTATGCCTCGCGCCCGTTCTCGGTGAAACTGCCGCTCTCCCCGATCCAGACATCCGACGGGGACGTCATCCGGAAACTGTGGGCGACCTCCCGTCTGCGCGACCTCGTGGCGCGCGGCAGCGGACGCGAAGCCGTGGTGCAACTGGCCATGGAGAATGGCCTGGTGACTCCATACACAGGGCTTTCGTTCCTGTATTCGGGCGTCACGCCGCAGACCGCGCAGGTCCCGACGGTCATCCACCAGGAAATCCCGCGGCTGCCCGAATACGAGCATGCGGCCCTGCGCAGCCTGCCGCCCGCATCCATCTCCGGAATCGCGCTGCCCGACCTGGAGCCGGACGATGCGCCATTCGCCATCGAGGACTATTACCGCATCCTGCTGCAGGGCGGCGAGCGCCGGGAAGCGGTGGACCAGTGCTACCAGCGCAAGGCCGTCTTCACCCCCATGGCCGGCGGTGCGGTGACCTTCGAACTGACGGTGGACGCGGACGGACGATGGAAAAAGGTGGAGCGCAAAGCGTCCACGCTCTCCGACACATCCATTCTCGACTGCATGGAACGGGCCCTGCGGCTCTCCCCGCCCCTGCCGGCCCCGCCGTCAGGACAGCCCGTCACCTTCACCCACACCTACACGTTCGCCTCTTCGGGCCAGGTGCTGCCGCAGGAATGCTCGGCCCTCTCTCGCGCCTACATCGAGGACCGCAAACGCGCGTGGCGGCAGAAGATGCCCTACAACGGCAACGCCTACCAGGCCGAGTCCCTCTGGAAAGCCGCCAAGGCCGCCTGCGAGCTCGAGACATGGACGGAGCGGCGGGCATTTCTGGAAGTGGTGATGGAGCGGCTCGGCCGCATGAGCGAAAAACTGGCCTTCGCACAACTGCTGGCGCCAGAAGGAGGCGCGGTGAATGCCTTCGTGCGCGAGCAGATCCTGCGCGCCATCCGCACGCCTGAGGAAGCACGCCTGGTGGTGGCCCAACTGTCCCTGCACGGCGGCCGGCTCTTCGCCGCGTTCCTGGCCGAACTGGACCGCTGGCGCGAGAAGGAAGGCCAGAAATTCACCGCCGACGCCGCCGACAAGGCCGTGCTGGCATTCGCCCGGCGCTGGCTGCCGCTCGATCCCGAAAACGCGGCGCTGACCCTGTTCGCGATGCAGGCCGCCATCCGGGCCGGCGAGACTGACGCCGCCCTGCACTGGGGACTGCAGTTGCTGGACCGCAAGGACCTCACCGCCGGCCAGCGCGAAACCCTCGCCGAACTGTTCATGAAACTCCAGCAGCCGCAACTGGCGCACGTGGTGATCTCCACGTCCGTGGAAATGGCGCCGTTCGACCCCTGGACACGCAAACGCATAGGCGACTTCTTCCGGCGGCACCAACTGCTCGACGACGCCCTTTCGGAATATGAATTCCTGGCCTGGCTCCTGCCGCAGGCCCCGGAACCCCGGGTGCTCGTCGCCGAAACCCTGCTGGCGCGCGGCAACTGGGAACTGGGGCTGCAAACCTACGAACGCCTGATGCAGACGCAGAACTTCTCCCCTGCCCGCCATCTGTTCGCCCTGCGCCTAGCCCAACTGACGGGCCGGCCAGAAATCCCGGCCAACCAGTTGCGCACACGCGTGCGGCGCAACGGACTGCTGGACGACACCGGCTCCATGGTGGTGCTCGTGCGCACGCTGGAAGGCTTCGCTTCCATCGCCTTCCGGCTGGGCATCGCCGCCGAGAATCCCGAAAAGACGCCCGAAATCTGGCAGGCCCCGGACTTCGCCAGCGGCGCGCTGGGGATGGCCCTGGTCCGCACCGACGCGACCGGCGCCGTCACCCTGCGCTTCGAGCCGCTGCAAAACCCGGGTTCCCGGTTCCTGCCGCCGGCGCGCCATCAAATCATCGTGGTTCGCAACCTGTGGAAGCCGGACATGACCTTGAAAACCATGGAAATCACGCAGCGGCCCGGCTTCTTCCAGTATGTCGCGATTCCGGAAAAGGGAGATCTCCCCGAACCGGCATTCTCCGAGATCCCCAAAAAACCTGCTACTGCACTTCCATAATCACTTGACATCGGATTTTTTTTCACTAACCTTCGTGTCCTGTTCCGGGCTCGGGGGCATTGCCCAGCAAGACTGACGATCAGCTCGAGCCGGACTGAAAGGATGTGCCCATGTACGCAATCATCGAAACCTGTGGAAGACAGTACAAGGTCACCGAAGGCGCCCGCGTCCGGATGGATCTGATGGACACCGAGGTGGGTGGCCAGGTGGAATTCGACAAGGTGCTCTGCCTGTTCGACAGCGACCGCGTGAAGGTCGGCCAGCCTCACATCCAGGGGGCCAAGGTCACCGCCACCGTGGCGGCGCATGGCAAGGACAAGAAGATCGTGGTCTTCAAGTACCGCCGCCGGAAGAACAAGGCCCGCAAGATGGGGCATCGCCAGTCGTTCACGGAAGTCGTCATCAACAGCATCCAGGGACTCTAGGAGGTACGTCATGGCACACAAGAAAGGTCAAGGTTCTTCCCGCAACGGACGCGACAGCCGTGGCCAGCGCCGTGGCGTGAAAATGTATGACGGCCAGTTCGCCAAGGCCGGCAACATCATCGTTCGCCAACTGGGGACGCTCATCTATCCGGGGCAAAACGTGGGCATGGGACGCGACTACACGCTCTATGCGCTCACCGACGGCATCGTGACCTATCAGAAGTTCGGTCACGACCGCAAGCGCGTGGCGATCCTTCCCAAGGCCGAGTAGTTTTCCAGACTTCATCCCCACCTGCAGGGTCCTCCCATCATGAAATTCGTCGACGAGGCCGTCATCGAGGTCAAGGGTGGCGACGGTGGCAACGGCTGTCGGGCCTTCCGGCGCGAAAAATTCGTGCCTTACGGCGGCCCCGCCGGCGGTGACGGCGGGCGCGGCGGTTCCGTGATCCTGCTCGCCACCGAGCGCGCGCACACGCTTCTGGACTTCCGCTACCGGCGCAAATACGCGGCCCAGCGCGGCGAGCACGGGCAGGGACACGACCGCTACGGCAAGAGCGGCGAGGATCTCATCCTCCAGGTTCCCGTCGGCACTACGGTCTACGATGCGGAAACCGGCGAAATGCTGGGCGACCTGGTGGCCGACGGGCAGAAACTCGTGGTCGCACGCGGTGGTCGCGGCGGCTACGGCAACATCCACTTCGCGTCCCCCACCAACCAGGCCCCCCAGGAATGCGAGCCGGGAGAACCCGGAGAGCGCCGGATGCTGCGGCTTTCCCTGCGCCTGCTGGCCGACGTGGGGCTCATGGGCCTTCCCAACGCAGGAAAATCCACGCTCCTGTCGGTGGTATCCGCCGCCCGGCCGCGCATCGCCGACTACCCGTTCACCACCCTCACCCCGCAACTGGGAGTGGTCCGTCTGGACGACGAACGATCCTTCGTCATGGCCGACATTCCCGGCCTCATCGAGGGGGCCCATGAAGGCCGCGGGCTGGGGCACCAGTTCCTCAAGCACCTGGAACGCTGCCGCATCCTGCTGCACCTGGTGGAATTCCCCGCCATGCAGCCGGAAGCGGATCCCGTGCGCGACGTGGCCGCCCTGGAGCGGGAACTCGAACTCTTCGACGAACGCCTGGCCCGCCTCCCGCGCATTGTCGTCATGACAAAAATCGATCTGAGCGCCACCCCGTTCGACGCCGAATACTGGCGAAAAGCCTTTTCGCCACGCCCATTCCTTGCCATATCGGCTGCCACATCGACGGGAATCCGCGAGCTCCTCGAAACCGCATGGAAGCACGTGCGAAGCGCCGGTTGACCAAATCCTTTCCCGAACGTAAAAACGAAAAGCTGGGAATTCATATCCGGCAGGAAGACCGATGGCGCTCACCCAGGTCGGAAAGTACAGGATCATCGAGGAAGTCGGGCGCGGCGGCATGGCCGTCGTGTACAAGGCGCACGACCCGGTGCTCGACCGCATCGTCGCGCTGAAACTTTTGCATCCCCACCTCTCGGAAGAACCACAGGCCAAGGAGCGCATCCAGGCCGAGGCGCGCGCCGTGGCGCGCCTGCAGCACCCCCTGATTCCGGAAATCTACGATTTTTCCGGCAATGACTCCGAGCACACCTTCATCGTCACGGAATTCGTGCCCGGCATCACGCTCGCCCGGTTCTGCCGCGAACACGCGTTCGCCCTGTCGGAATCCGCCCTCCTGGTGTTCCATCGCCTGCTCACGGCGCTCTCCCACGCGCACGCAGCCGGCATCGTGCATCGCGATCTCAAGCCCGAAAACATCATGATCACCCCCGACGGCGACCTGAAACTCATGGATTTCGGGATCGCCCGCATCATCGAAAACCCCAAGATGACATCCACGGGGCAGATCCTCGGCTCCCCCGCCTTCATGGCGCCCGAGTTGCTGCGCGGGGAAGAGGCCGGAAAGCCGGCAGACATCTTTGCCCTGGGAATCCTGCTCTACCTGCTGGCCGTTGGCGAGTTGCCCTTCACCGGCAACAATCCGCATGCCGTGCTGGTGAAAATCACGGAAACGGACTATCCGGATCCCGAGAGCCGCAAGCCGGACATCGGCGCACCGGTGGCGCGCATCATCCGGAAATGTCTGGAAAAATACCCGGAAGATCGTCCCGACAGCGTGGATCGCCTGCTGGAAATGACCGAAGACGTGCTGGAACTCTCCGGCATCGCGCCCTCGGAAATTCCGGGCCAATGCCAGCGGCTCCTCATCGCGCCTGAGGAATTCGAGCATGAAATCCGGCCGCACATCGTCGAGTCCCTGCTGTCCCGGGTGCATGCCGCCCCCGGAAAAGCCGTTTCCCATCAAATCGTCGCCCGCCTTTTGCATCTGGAACCCGCCGACGGGCGCGTGCAGGAACTGTGGCTCACCCTGCACCGGGACCGGACATCCCCACGGCTCAAGTGGGGATTTTTCTTCCTGCTTTTCCTGGCGGCGGCATCGCTCGCCTCCATCCTTCTACTGTCGATGCGCCCATCCCTCCCCATGAAGCCATTCTCACGGGTTTCGCTGTCCCCGGCGCCAGAGGAAACGCCTCCCCCTCCCGACACGGATTCGGGCCCAGATGCGGACATCAGCCTGGATCCGACGGAAAAGCAGGATGCGGGAAACATGGATTCCCCCCCGATCCATCTGGTTCCCCCCATGATCGTGAAACCATTCACGCCGGCACTTCCCATGCCCCAAGACATGCAGGAAGCGAGCCTGCGGGAATTCGAGATCGTCCCCTTCCCACAGGGAAACGTCAAAATCATTCTGAACGATCGGGAAATCGGCGTCTGGGGGCCGCAGCCGCCCGCCATATCCCGCATCCAGGTCGGCCCCGGCACGCACACGCTGACGCTCACCAATCCCCTGTGCTACGCCAAAACGCTGACCATTCCCGCCACGATGGGGTCCACCCGCCTGCACATCCGCCTGAACTGGCGGCCAGCGCGCGTCATCATCAATGCCCCGCCGAAAGCAGCCGTGGCCGTTCACGTCCTGGAGGGGGAACCCCGCATCCTGCCCGGAATTCCGGGAATTCCCCTGGAGGTCCCCTTTCCCGACGTATGGGACGATTCCAGCCTGAAGGCCAAGGTCATCGCAGCCGGAGACGACCTGCCGCATCGCGAGCGAACCGTGATGCTGCAGGCCGGGCGCACCATCCGCGTGGACATGGAAGCCCCCTGACCCGGCCATGCCGGCGGCCGCACATGCAAAGGCGGCCGGCGCGCTTCCTGCAAACCAGTGGAAGGAACGCGTTTCTCCTTCATGTTCCTTGACTCCACCCGCGCCTCCCGATATCTTAGGCAGGATTCGGTGTGCCTGTTTTTTAAGGATGATTCTTCTCTGCAGCACACAAAGGAGTCATTGACGCGATGAAAGGCAAGGCGCCCATTCTGATTGCTATCTTCCTGGCGCTGGCGGCCGCCGCCATCGTTCAGACCATCATTTCCCGGGAAACCACCAAGATCCGCAATCGATGGCGCACCGTGAAGGTGCTGGTGGCCTCCGTTCCCATCAAGGCCCGCACCCCGCTGACCGTGGACATCGTGGAAGAAGGCGAAATTCCTGAGCAGTTCTACACGGACCAGATGCTGACCCCCGGCGACCTGGAAATCAACCGCCGGCGCCTCATCATCCATCGCATCGAAAAGGGGCAGCCCATCTACTACCACAACCTGGAAGGACAGGAAACCGACAAGAGCCTCGGACAGAAGCTCCGTCCGGGCGGGCGCGCCGTCACCATCCCGGTGAGCAGCACCGGCGCCGTGGGCTACTGGCTGCAGGCCAACGACCACGTGGACGTGCTGGGCACGTTCCAGAACCAGTCCGGAGACCAGTCGGAAATGGTGGCCATCACGCTGCTGGAAAACATCGTGGTGCTCAAGACGGGCGAACGCGGCAGCGGCGTGAACAACCCGGAAAGCACGGATTTCTCCTTCGGTTCGGTGACGCTGCTGGTGCTGCCGGAGGAAGCCGAAATGCTGCTGCTGGCGCAGAAGGTCGGAGAACTCTCCCTGACCCTGCGCCATCCCGACGACCGCGGACTGATGCAGGAGCGCGCCTGGACGACGCTCAAGACCCTGCTGACGCGTGAGCGCGCCAAGAAACTGCGCATGCAGCGCATCCAGACGCTCGACACGATCCGGATCCTGCGCGGCATCGGCAAGGACATTCCGGTTCCTCCCCAGTAGAATCGCGGGTAAGCCATGCTTGGACTGGCCGTTCTCTTTCTCTTCGTTTCCACGTTCGTCCTTTCGCTGTACGTGTTCAGCATCGTGACGAAAGCCCTCGAGTTGTACGAGGAAAAGTACGCCACGCGGGGAACGGCGACGCTCGGGGACATGTTCATGTTCATTTCTCCGGCGCAACTGGTGACCATCACCCTCATCATCGCCTTCATCCTGGCCATCCTTGGCTTTCTGGTGTTTGGCTGGTTCGGGGCGCTGTTCATGTTCGCCCTGGGCTTCGTGTTCCCGCTCAAGGGCATTCAGATCCTGCGCAAGCGCCGCATTGCGAAATTCAACGTGCAACTGGTGGACGCGCTCGCGCAGATGTCGGCGGCGTTCAAGGCCGGTCTTACCCTGCAGCAGGCCATGGAGAGCATCTCCCGGGAGGTTCCGGCGCCCCTGGGCCAGGAATTCGGGCTCACCATCAAGGAGCTCAAACTGGGCACCCCCACCGAGGAAGCCCTGGAAAACCTGAACAAGCGTGTGGGCTCCGAAGACCTCGACCTCGTGGTGACGGCCACCAACGTCGCCCGGAAACTGGGCGGAAACATGGCGGAAATGTATGAAATCATCGCTGCCACCATCCGCGAACGTTTCCGCCTGGAGGGGAAGATCAAGGCCCTGACCTCTCAGGGCAAGATGCAAGCATGGATCGTGGGACTGATGCCGCTGTTCCTGGGTATCGTCATGAATGCCATGCGCCCCGATCTGATGGGGCCATTCCTGCGATCCATGTTTGGAAAAATCGTGATTCTCATCATCATCGTGATGGAAATCATGGGAATCTGGCTCATTTACAAGATCGTGGATATCGACGTGTAACCATGGACAATTCCGTATTGATCCCTCTGGCGATTGGATTGACCGGCCTGTCGGTTTTCCTGCTCTTCTGGGGCGCATGGCCCACCCAGTTGCTCCAGGAAGCCGCCGCGCAGAGCGGCGGCAAGCACGTGGCCCGGACGGCCCGCACCATTCTCATGCGGCGCATCGGCATGGCCCAGAGCGGATTCATCAGCGACACCTACCGGGAAAAGATGCGCTGGAAGTTCATCGCGATGGGCCGGCCGGAACTCACGGCGGAAGAATTCCTGGTGTACCAGGAGTTCGGCGCCATCTTCTTCACGCTCTTCATGCTGGTGTTGCTCAACTTTCTCAAGAAGCCGCTGTACTGGAGCGTCGTGGGCGGGGTCCTCGGCTTCCTGTATCCCTACATGTGGCTGCGCGAACAAATCCAGAAAAGGCAGAAGAAAATCATCCGCGCCCTGCCCTACGCCCTGGATCTGCTCACCCTGTCGGTGGAAGCCGGCCTCGATTTCCAGGCGGCCATCCAGACGGTCGTGGACAAGGCCAAAGCGGGCCCCCTCACGGAAGAATTTTCCATCATGCTCTCGGAAATCCGCATGGGCCGCACCCGCGAAGAAGCCCTGCGCAACATGGCCAAACGCATCCAGGTCACCCAGATATCCTCCTTCGTGACCAATCTCATCCAGGCCGACCGAATGGGAACCTCGCTGGGAAAAATCCTGCGCATCCAGTCCACCCAGATGCGCATCGACCGTACCCAACTGGCCGAAAAGAAAGCCAATGAAGCCCCGGTGAAAATGCTGTTCCCACTGGTGGCATGCATCTTTCCCACGGTATTCATCGTCCTGTTCGCGCCCATCGTGTATGCCTTCATGAGCGGCGGAGGAGGAATCTAGGTGGCCCAGCAACGACGTCATCACAGCCGGCGCGGCGCAACGGCCAAAGGGGCGAAGCAACAGCCCGTCGGGTTCATGCTGACCATCCAGGACGGGCGGCAGCGCGGCGAGGAATACTACTTCGAAACCGAGGCGACCATCGGCCGCACGGAAGACAACTCCATCGCCATCATCGATGACAGCGTCAGCCGCAACCACGCCAAAGTGTATGGCCGGCGCGGCGTCTTCATGGTGGAGGACAACGGCTCCTCCAACGGCACCCGACTGAACGGCAAAGTGATCCTGCAGCCGGAAGTGCTCAAGGACGGCGACTACATCACGGTGGGCACCGTGAACATCATGTTCACCAATCTCGACAGCGAAGCCGCCGGCCACCCGACCGTGGTCATCCAGTTGACCGACAAACAGAAGGAAAAGTTGGACAAGGAAGTCACCCACCTGTCCGTGGGGGAAAAGATCCAGCAGATGTGGAGCCAGCCCCGCGGTCGGCTGATGCTCATGCTGGGAGCCATCGTGCTGGCCACGCTGCTGGGCGGCCTGATGCTCAAGGCCGTACAGCCCAAGAAGAAGACGGTCGTCGTGGAATCGGATCAGTCGGAAGTGCCCGTGGAATACCGGGAAGCCAACTGGTCATCGTTTCTGGAGAACTATTTCGGCAACTGCAGCGGCTGCATCCCCCACAAGTACAGTCTCAAGTTGAATTTCCAACTCACCTCCCCCGACACCCGGGTGATGCTCACCTACGCAGCCGGCATGATCGAAAAGGATAAGGAGGTGGACATCCTGCTCAATGGCGAGCGCGTCCGCTATGCCGAATGGGCTCCCCCCAACCAGCCCAAGTACAATTACACGGTGGACCTCTACCGTGCCGCCAAACAGAATTCCAAGGTCAAGTTGAAGGTCGGCACCAACACCCTGGAATTCCGCAACCTGTACAACCACCCGGAATTTGGCAAGAAAGACGCGCAGGAGGAGTGGGTCGTCTTCTATATCCGGCTCAAGACCACCCCACTGCCAAAGCCCAACCTGGAAAAAGCGGCCGAGGATTACCAGTTGGGCAAACAGCGCTTCGAGCAGAGAGAACTGAACGCCACCAACTATCAGGAAGCGATGCTGAAGTTCTATCGGGTTTTGGACCTGTTGGAATTGGCGGATCTTGAAAAACCTGAAAATGCGCAGTTTGCGGCGATGTACAAGGATGCCCAGCGCTCCATCCAGGTTCTGAACCGCGAGTTGGACGGCGTATTCGAATCCTCGGTCGGAAAGATGCTGGAACTGGCGCGTACGGACGACGAAAAACTGCGCAAGCGCACCAAGGCTGAACTGAAGGATCGCTTGGAAAGTTTTCCGATGGAAGACCCGCGCCGGCAAAAACTGGAAGCACTCATTCGGGACATCACCGAGTGATCGTGAAGAAGCGAGGTTGAATCATGGACCCCAATACGATTGGCACCGGCCCCTATCTGGAAATCGTGGAAGGTAATGATGCCGGGAAAAAATACCCCCTGGGAGCCAATCCCGTGGTGGTCGGCCGTGGCGCCAACTGCAGTTTCATTCTGGCCGACCTGTCCGTTTCTCGCAAACACTTCGACGTGATTCCGTCCAAGGACGGGTACCTGTTGCGGGACATGGGATCGGGCAATGGCACCAAGGTGAATGGCACCAAGGTCACGGAACATTTTCTGGCAGACGGGGATCTCATCTCCGCTGGAAAAACCAAGATGAAATACGTGGATCCGCGCGTGCGTGCCAGCGCGCCGCCAGCGGGTGCGCCACGGCCGGCGGCCCCGGCTCCGGCTGCAGGCGGCCGCAAGCCGACCATGTACCAGGCGTGGGGTCCTGGCGGCGCTCCCGGCGCTCCCGGAATGCCTCCCGGAATGCCCCCCGGCGCTCCCGGAATGCCTCCCGGCGCTCCCGGAATGCCTCCCGGAATGCCTCCCGGAATGCCCCCCGGCGCTCCCGGAATGCCTCCCGGCGCTCCCGGAATGTCCCCC
>CAZEZP010000068.1:0-69164 GCA_964516435.1 uncultured Kofleriaceae bacterium
TCGCCTATCAGTTGACCGGTGTCGCACCCGGCGTCTACCAGGTGCAGGTGGCCCCGTTCGCCTCCCCCGTGGCCATGGATCTCTCCGCGGCCGCGGAAGGCTGGTTCTGCATCGACCGCCTGCTGGATGCCATGTACAACCAGGGCCAGGGCACGCGCGGCTCCTTCTGCCAGTCTTCGGACGAATGCATGGGTGGAACCGGCTACTGCTTCTCCTACGGCGCGGAGTACTCGCCGGTGTGTGTGAACGGCTGCACCACCACCGAAGACTGCCCCATGCCCTCTCTGGAAGAGTGCCTGGAAGACGGAAACGGCATCCGCTACTGCTCCCCAACCACCGATTTCGGCCAGTGATGCGAAACCATCGCTTCGTCGCGAACGGGATTCTGGCGGCCGTCCTGCTGCTGCCGGTGGCCTGCGCCCGGCAGCATGCCCCCGAAAAACCCCTTTCCGAAGTGCTGCGGGAAGAACGCGTCGCCATCCCGAAAGGCGGCGCCCAGCCGGCTCCCGCCAGTATTCCGGCTTCCACGGCCGAAAATTCCGATGGCATCCCCACGGGCATCACCGCCGATGGCCGGCCGTACATCGGCGCCCTGACGCCGTCCGTGGTCGTGTGGGTGTTTTCGGACCTGCAATGCCCGTTCTGCCGCGTGGCCCACGAGAAAATCCTCGTGTGGGCGCGCCGCTACGGCCAGAACGTGCGTTTCGTCTTCCACCACTTTCCCCTGACCTTCCACCCCCATGCCATGGATCACGCCCGCCTGGCCGTCTGCGCAGCCCGCATGGGACGGTTCTGGCCCGTCGTGCAGGCCCTGTTCCAGCAGCCCTCCCGCCGCGCGAATCCGCACCAGATCGCACGCCGTTTCGGACTCGACGCGCAGGAACTGGCCACATGCTCCATGGGCCGTGAAGCCCAGTCGTTCGTCGACGAGGACATCGCCCGGGGCAGGCAACTCCAGATCCAGGGCACGCCCACCTTCGTGGTGGATGGAAAATTGATGTACCTGGATGAAATCCAAAAATTTCTGGAAGACGGATTCAAGGAACCGTGAATCCGTTCTCTGTTGCGGGGGGATTGAAAAAAGATGCCGGCGTCGTCAGCGGTGCCGCGACGGACGCTCGATGATGACCTTCCCGGCAGGGACGCGGGCGATGACCTTGCCCAGGATGCGGAAATCTTCCCGGCAGGTGACGTCGATGGGAGCATAGGCGCGGTTTTCGGGACAAAGCCACACGTGGAGGGAATCCTTGCGCAGGCGCTTCACCGTGGCCCCGTCTTCCAGCAGGGCGGCCACGATTTCACCGTTCTCGGCCAGGGGCTGCTGGCGCACCACCACGAAATCCCCGGGATGGATGCCGCTTTCGATCATGCTGTCGCCGACGACCCGCAGGGCGAAAAAACGCCCCGGCTTCAGCCGGCCATCGATGGGAACGTCCAGGTGGCCGCTGAAGTTCTCATCGGAGAGCAGGGGAAGGCCGGCGGCGATCTCTCCGAGTACGGGCACGCGGTGCGTGTCGCTGTCGTCGTTCATGCTCGCGGCGGAAATGCGCCGCGGCATGTGCAGGATCTCGATGGAACGGGCCTTGAGCGGATCCCGGCGGATGTATCCCTTCTGTTCCAGCCGCCGCAACTGTTCGTGCACCGAGGGGGCCTTCACGCCCAGTTGCTGGGCCAGTTCCCGGGTGGAAGGGGGATAGCCGTTTTCCTGGATGAAAGCGGCGACCATCTCCAGAACGCGGTGCTGCGTGGGGGTCAGTGAAATCATGGCGTCTCCCGGACGGCCCTTTTTCGCACGAAACCGAACGGATGGCAAGTTATCGGTTGAGCGTCCTCGACTTTTTCGTTGATTTTTGCGGATGCATTGCGCATTCTCCGGGCGAGTCCAAGCGCCGCCAAGTCCGATGTTCGCCAAACAGAGGACGAAAAGCGGAACGAGGACGGCATCCCGCACCGGATGCCGCGGAGGAGATCGCAAAGATACCGGAAGAGCATGAATCCGGTTCATGGCAGATTTTCGCACGTGCAGTCGTCCGTGTCCGCACTCTCTTCCCGGCGGGTCCCTCCGGCCGGGCAGCGGCAGGAACGTGCCGTCGCGGATGCGTTGCCGAAGGAGTTGCATGGGTAAAATCATAGCTGTCGCCAACCAGAAAGGCGGAGTAGGAAAAACCACCACATCCATCAACCTGGCGGCTTCCCTGGCGGCCGCCCGGCGCAAGGTGCTCTTGGTGGACCTGGATCCCCAGGCCAATGCCACGTCGGGCCTGGGCTTCTTCCTGGAAGAAGGTGAACCGGACGTGTACCGCGTGCTCACGGGGCAGGCCCCCGTGGAGGCGGCCCTGCGCGCCACCGAAATGGAGGGGCTGCAACTGCTGCCCGCGCGCCCGCACCTGGCGGCGCTGGAAGTGGAACTGGTGGAGCATGTGGAATTCGGGCAGCGCGCGCGCCAACTGCTGGAAAAACTGGATCCCCTGCGCGGCGCCTACGACTACGTCTTCATCGATTGTCCGCCGAGCCTGGGGCTGCTCACCCTCAATGCCCTCACGGCGGCCGATTCCGTGCTGATTCCGGTCCAGACCGAGTATTTCGCCATGGAAGGGCTGGGCCGGCTCATGGATACGGTGGAGCGCGTGCGGCAGAGCGCCAACCCGAAACTGGAGTACGAGGGCATCCTGCTGTGCATGACGGACGATCGCACGAACCTGTCGCGACAGGTTTCGGACGAAATCCGCGCGCATCTGCAGTCGCGGGTGTTCGAAACCACCATTCCCCGCAACATCCGGCTTTCCGAGTGTCCCTCGCACGGCAAACCCGTCATCCTGTACAGCATCGCTTCCCGCGGTGCGCAGAGTTACTTGCAACTGGCCGACGAGTTCATCCGCCTCAACGAGGGGAAGAACCGGCGGTCCACCCGGCAGACGCCATGACAAACGCCAAGAAAAGTACTTCCGGTTCCAGCAAGCCCCCCAAGAAAGCGCTCGGCCGCGGCCTGTCCGCGCTCATTCCCGACAGGAAGAACCAGGCCGAATCGCCGCCTGCTCCCGTCATCCCGGACGAACGGGAACTGCTCGAGGCGCAGCCCGACGAAAACCTGCTCTGGGTGAACATCAACGTGGTGCACCCCTCGGAATTGCAACCGCGCACGGCCATGGACGAGGCCCGGCTCGAGGAACTCACCGAAAGCATCCGGGAAAAGGGTCTCCTGAGCCCGCCCATCGTGCGTGCGGACGGTTCCGGCGGCTACGTCATCATCGCGGGCGAACGGCGCTGGCATGCGTGCCGGCGGGCCGGCCTCACGCGGATTCCGGTCATCGTGAAGGAAGCCGATGAACTGGAAGCCTTCGAACTGGCCCTGGTGGAAAACATCCAGCGCGAGGATCTGAGCCCGCTGGAAGAGGCCGAAAGTTACCGCTACCTCATCGCTTCCCGCGGATATCAGCACGAGGAGGTGGCCCAGCGGGTGGGCAAGCAGCGCTCCACCGTCACCAACGCGCTGCGCCTGCTGCGCCTGCCCTCCCGGGTAAAGCAGTGGCTTTCCGAGCGGAAACTGAGCGTGGGACACGCCGTGGCCATCCTGGGGCTGGAAAGCGAAGCCGAGATGGAAGAAGTGGCGGCCACGGTCATCGAAAAGGGCCTGAGCGTGCGCGCCACGGAAAAACTGGTGCAGGGCCGCAAGAATCCGAAACCACCCAAGAAGCGTCCAGAACCGCCCAGAAGCCTCGCAGAACTGCAGGACCGCATCCAGTCCAACCTGGGCACGCGGGTGAAGATCCGGGCGCGTTCGGCCGAAAAGGGATCCATCACCATCGAATACTACACGCTGGATCAGTTCGAAGCGCTCTACCGCTTCCTGACCCGGGAGGACACCCCATGACCGCCCGCATTCTCGATGGAAACGCCGCCGCTACCGCCATCCGGGAAGAAGTCGCCGCCGTCACCGCCACGCTTCCCCAGTTGACGCTGGCCGTGATCCTGGCGGGCGACGACGCGGCCTCGGCCGTATACGTACGCAACAAGGAGAAGGCCTGCGCCAAGGCCGGCATCCGCTCGGTCACGCACCGCATCCCGGGAAGCGTCACGGAAGACGAACTGCTCGCCCGCGTCGCCGATCTCAACGCGGACCCTGAAGTGGATGGCATTCTCGTGCAACTGCCGCTGCCGCGGCACATCCGGGAGCGCCGCGTGCTCGACGCCATCCTGCCCGAAAAGGACGTGGACGGATTTCACCCGATCAACCAGGGGCGCGTGCTGCTGGGGGACCCGCGGGCGATCGTGCCCTGCACGCCGGCCGGCGTGATGGAACTGCTGCGTCGCAACGATGTTTCCGTGGCCGGCAAGCGCGCCGTGGTGGTGGGTCGCTCCTCCATCGTGGGCCGGCCCCTGGCGGCGCTGCTCATCGCCGAGGATGCGACGGTGACGGTCTGCCACACGAAGACGCGGGATCTGGCGGCACAGGTGGCCCAGGCCGAGTGCCTGTTCGTGGCGGCCGGCAGGCGCGGTGTCGTGAATCCCGAATGGATCCCGCAGGGCTGCGTGGTGGTAGATGTAGGCATCCATCGCCTGGACGACGGCCGCATCGCGGGAGATCTCGATTTCGAGCCCTGCGCGCAACGCGCATCGGCCATCACGCCCGTGCCCGGAGGCATCGGCCCCATGACGATCGCCATGCTGCTGCGCAACACGCTTCGCGCCGGCACGGCCCGCCGCGGCCTTTCCCTGCCCGAGTCCTTCCGCTGAAAACATCCGGCATTCCGGAATTCCCGCGCATCAGGGCACAGGCACCGAACGCGACGGCCATCGGCCCGTCCCGCTCTTCGCTCACTGCACGAGAACCGCGATGTCATGCTGGGCGGAACCATCCGGAGAAACCGCCCGCACCGAGAGGGAAATTAAGCCCGAGACCGCGGGCAGATCGATATCGCCTTCCCATACGTTCGGCAAAACCTGGGACATGTCCGCAAATTCCCCATCCTGCACGCGCAATTGCAGGTTCAGGCCCGGGGCCGCGGAAAAGCCGATCGCCCGCACGGTCAGGCGGGAGGACGGGGCAAACGGAACCGAGAGCGGGTTGGTTCCCCCCAGAGAGGCATCCGCAGGCGATGTGATCTGCACCCAGGGACCCGATAGCCCCATTTCGCGCACGCTCAGGGCGCCCTCGTCCCAGGCCACCAGCATGAAAGTGCGATCCTCGCCGAATTCGGCCGCCTGCACCAGCAGGACGCTGCCGTCCCAGACGACGTTGGGGCTGTGCAGGTGGCCGCACAGGTAGATCTGGGAGCCGAAGTGGGCCATGACTTCGCGCATGCGGTCCCGTCCGATGGCCAGCGGAATGAGTCCCACGGTGGGATGATGCGCCAGGAGCACGCGGAATGCGGCTTCGGGATCCGGGGGAATGGCCAGGAGCGCGCTGGCCTGGGCTTCCGAGAAATAACCGTTCGTGTTCTGCACGTTCACCGTGCCGGAGGAAGTGTTGGTGCGCACAACCTCCACGCTCCCCTGGTCCGTTGAAATGGAGGAAACGCCCCACAGCGGCGGATCCCAGCGCCCCGTGGCCGTGTACTGCACCCAGAAATCCTCCCCTTCGCCCTTCACGTCGTGGTTGCCCGGAATCTCCAGGTACCGCGGAGGCGTAAAGGCGCGCGTTTCCCAGACGGCGGCGTACTGCTGCCAGAACGTCTCCTCGGCGCCGTCGTCCACCACGTCGCCGGTGACGAACACGGCGTCCGGGCGCAGCACGGGGACAACGTTTTCCAGGAAATACGAATAGTTGGAAGCCACTTCGTACTTGCCGAAGTGCACATCGCTGACGTGCACGAACCACAGAGGCCGCCCCCGCGCCTCCTGCACGCAGGAAGATTCGTCCGCGCAGATGCCCAAGGGGCAGGATTCCGGCGCGCTCCAGACCCGGCATTCCCCCACCGTTTCGCAGAAGGAGATCCGGCCCTGCTCGCAGCGTGCGGCGCCCGGCGATGGACAGGGCTCTCCCGCATCCGCACAGGGGTCCGGCAGCCGGCAGGCGGCGGCATCCAGCCGGCAGGCGGCATCGCAGCGCAGTTCCCCCTCGGGAAAACCGAAATCGGCGCAGGTCTTCGAACCCAGTTCGCTGCCGTCGCATTCCTCGGAGCCCTGGATGCGTCCGTCCCCGCAGACGGCCTGCACGATGCGCACTTCTTCATCGCATCCGCACACGACTCCCAGAAACAGGCAGAACAGCCCCATGAACGGCCCAATCGTCGATTTTTCTCTCTTTCGATGCACGCCTACCCCCATTTTTCCGCCAAGAGGACACTGCCTCTTCCCGATTTCCATCATTCCCGTCCTTTTCCCTGCAGTTTCCCGAGCGCGGGCGCCAGGGAGAAGCCATCCATCCCCGAAGGCACGCGCCCCGTGAAAATTTCCCATACGGTAGGTGCGATGTCCACCAGCCTCGCCTCGATTGTCCGAACGCCGGACGTCACGCCAGGGCCGGAAATCATCAGGGGAATCCGCTGCACGGATTCCTGCATGCCCCCATGTTCCCCCGGCTGCCCGTAGGAGGTGCGCGCATCGAGCGCCGCGATCAGATCCGGAGAAGCCGGCCCGGCATAGGTGCGCAGAAGCACGGGCAGATGGGCCGCAAGCCAGACGCGTTCGGAATCCGGCAGGGTCCGGGTGCCGTCATGCACGCAGACGTAGTGGAAACCACCCGCAGAAGCCTGTTTTTTGCCTACCCATACCACGCCCGGAAGCGTGGCCGCCACGGCACCTGCGGCCTCCAGATCTGAGCCTAGATGAAAATAGAAACGCAACATGGTGTCCGTGTACGCCGCCCGCAAACCCAGTTTCACCAGCGGCGCGAGAACGGGGCGCGGCTGCGGGCTGGCCTCGACGTTAGTTACATCGCCCCACATCCAGTTGTCCAGGGCGCCGCCCGGGCGATCCACCCCCTGCCAGTTCGCCGCCCCCATGCCCGCATGATCCGCGGTCACGACCACGAGCGTGTCGCTCTCGAAACCCCTGCGCCGCAAAAATTCCAGCATGCGGCCCACCTGCGCATCGGCGAAGCGGACCACGTCCGCAAACGGGAGATGCGGGTTGGGCCGCGCCAGATCCCGCTCGGCGCCGAACATGTGCCCCACGCGGTCGACCGCGCCGAACGTGAGCAGCGCCACGCGCCAGTCGCCCGATTCCATCAGGTGCATGGCCGCATCCGCGACCCATGCGTCTCCGCCCACGCGTTCGTTGGAAAGAAACGGCGCATACTTGTATCCGCCGAGCCTGTAGACATTGTTTTCCGTCCCCAGGCTTGGGCGGGTGTCTACCCAGAACCGGCCGCCGGGCGGCTGCAGAAACGCCGGCGGCACGCCGCGGCCGTCGGGGCGGGCCCAGCCTTCCCAGGCCGAACCCGCATCCCCCGCCCGAAGCGTCTCGGAAAAGGCAAGCGCCACGTCCGCCAGGGAACCAGCCATGGCGAACACGGCATAGCGCTTCTGGCCCACCGCCAGGAAGCGCCCGTTTCCGGGCACAGCCCGCGCCAGGTGGGTGGCGTCGTGAGGCGTCAGCAGTTTTTCCATCCGCTCCAGGGAAAATTCCCCCGGATCATGGATTTTTCCCGGTTCGCCAGCCTTTCCCTCCACGTCATGGAAAAGATCGTCGCTCCATGCCAGATGCACGGGAAAACGGCCACGGGGCAGCACTTCGTGGCTGACCACGGTCGTGGCGGGCAGATGCCCCACGATGGCGTTCTCGAACACCGCCGAACGCCGCGACAGGTCGCCCAGATGGGGAAGGCGCAGGCGTTGCACGTAATCCGGCCGGAACTGGTCGAGCACCATCACCAGCAGGCGGCGGGGCCGCGTCTGCGATGGACGGGCGGCGCGCATGCAGCCGGAAGCGAGCGTCAAAAGGCACAGCAAAATTGGAATGAGCCGGAAATTCATCGGAACCTCGTTCGACTTCCCATCGATACGGGGAAGCGCCGGCCCGGTCAAGTTTGAAAATCGCATGTTTTCCGGAATGCCGGCCAAGACGGAGGCTCGATGACTTCGAAAAACCGAAAAAAATTGCACCGGTCTTCCCAATTCATGGCACTTGTGGCATGAGGGCATATGCCCGGGAGGTCATCATGAAATCCTTTTCTTCCTCTTTCCTGAAAATCTTCGTGCTTCTTTCCTCCTTGTCCTTTGCAACTTCTTCCTGCGGGTCCGATTCCTCGTCCGGGGTCGATCCGAAGGACTGGTGCGACACGGTGTGTGAGAAAACCATCGAATGCGCGCTGGGCCCCACCCTGGAAGAATGCCGCCAGGAATGCCTGCTCATGGCGGAAAACCTGCGGGAAGACTACCTCGAGAACTATCAGGAATGCATGGAAACGGCCACCTGCGACCAACTGCAGGCCGACAACGAACTGTGCGTGGCCGCATCGAAGGTGTACTGCACCACCGACACGGCCGAGTACAACCGCACGGCCTGTCTGAAGATCCTGGAATGCGACGGCGTGGAGAATCCCACCGAAACCCAGATCGAGCAGTGCATCCAGCGCCAGCACGGAGACGGGGATCTCGTCGGATGCTTCGAATCCAGGCAGGTGGATGACGTCATCTCCTGCATCGAACAGGCCCAGACTTGCTCGCCTTCGCCGGTGGCCACCTGCGTGTACGACATCCTCGGGCTGGAACTGGGCACCTCTTCCCACCAGTAATGTCAGGCCGGTCGGTTTCGGCCCCTAGCGTCAGACCCGTCCCAGAAAGGCGAGCAAGGCTTCCAGAATCGTCAGGGGATGCGGCGGACAGCCAGGAACGAACAGGTCCACGGGGATGACATCGGAGGGAACCCCGTCATGCACGGCGTCGTGGCCGGCAAACGGCCCGCCCGCGATGGCGCAGGAACCCACCACGATGCACACTTTGGGAGAAGGGACGGCTTCCCACGTCTTGAGAAGCGCCAAGTGCATGTTCTCGGGCACTGGTCCCGTCACGAGAATGCCGTCGGCGTGCCGCGGAGAGGCCACGAAGGAAATCCCGAAGCGGCCCAGATCCCAACCCACGGTTCCCAGCACGTTGCAGTCGGCCTCGCAGGCGTTGCACCCGCCAGCGGAAACTTCCCGCAGTTTGAGAGAACGGGAAAAGAGACGAGAAGCCTCATGATGGCTGCGCACGGCCGGCAGCGCATCTCCCGGATGCACCACGAGGTCCCCCCGGCGGATGGCGCCCAGCCGGAACTCCCGGGTGAACCGGACGCGCCCGGCGGCGCACGCGGTTTCGCAGGCACCGCAGAACAGGCATTTCCCCATGTCGAGCCGCAGTTTTCCCGCATCGTTCGTTTCCAGCGCACCCGTCGGACAGGCGGACAGGCATTGCCGACAGTTTCCGGGACATGGCTCATTCGACAATTCGGGACGCCCCCGGAAGCGGTCCGGCAGGGGAGGCGGATCCCCGTCCGGCCAGGCCATCGTGCGCATGCCCTGATGAAGACGCGTACGAAAGATGTCGAGCATCGTCAGCCTCCTCTACAGATCGAATCCGCAGTACGACAGGTTGAAGCTCTTGTTGCACAGCGGGAAATCCGAAATCTGCTGGTTGCGCAGCGCCCAGGCCAGACCGGACCAGTCGAAGAACGAGGGATCCACGATCTTGTAGACCGCAAAACGTCCCTGATCATCCGTGACGAAAGCATGGCAGATGCGCCCGCGCCATCCTTCCGTCAGGGAAACGGCCATGCGGCCAGGAGGCAGGACGGGCACGCCCGCCGGCACATCCGGCGCCAGGATCGGCCCTTCCGGCAATCCGGAAAGCCTTTCCAGAATCCAGCGCGCGCTGTTCCGGATTTCCATCCAGCGCACACGGGCGCGATCCGCCACCTCCCCTTTTTCCCCGACGGCGACTTCCACGGGATGCCGTTTCCAGACGCCATGCGGATAATCGGCGCGGGTGTCGCATTTCAGGCCGCAGGCGCGCGCGGCCGGCCCCACGAGGCCGATGCGGCGGGCCGTCTGGGAAAACACCGGGCCCGTTCCTTCGAAGCGGGCCATGACGGTCGACGAATTCCACAGCAGTTCGACGGCTTCCTCGGTCTCCCGGAAGATGGTTTCCAGAAGCGAGGCCATCGTGGCCGCCCGTTGAGGCTCCGCATCGAAGGCGACTCCTCCGGGCCGGACCAGGCCGCGCCCGAAGCGGTTTCCGCACAGGCGGGCCGTCAGGTTGAGCACGTCCCCGCGCAGGCGCCCGCAGAACGACTGCGTCGGAAGGAACCCCACGTCGCCGGCCAACGCTCCCAGATCGCCGATGTGATTGGCCATGCGCTCGAGTTCCAGTGCCACGCCGCGCAGCACCTGGGCGCGGGGCGGCACTTCGATGCCCAGCGCGGCTTCCACGGCCTGGCAGTAGGCGGTGGCATGGCCGATGGTGGTGTCGCCAGCGGCCGTCTCCATGAGATGGAGCGTGCGGTTCGTGGGACCCTGCACGAGCGCACGCTCGATGCCTCGATGCTGGTATCCCAACTGGATTTCCAGATGGAAAACGGTTTCGCCGTGGCACTGGAACCGGAAATGGCCGGGCTCGATGATGCCCGCGTGCACCGGTCCAACGGCCACCTCGTGGATTTCCTCGCCTTCGATCTGGAAGAAATCGGCGGTGCCGCACACCGTGCTCTGCGCGAACGGAAATCTTTCCCCCCGGGATGGCTTTTCATAACGCACGGGCTTGAGCCACGGATGTCCCACCGGCTTGATTCCCCATTTCTCGGCGATTTCCCGTTCGAACAGTTGCACCTGCGGAAATATGGGCGCTAAAGATAAATACTCCCGTTCCACCCGGCAGAGAAGGGCTTCCATGGTTCCGGTCGACGGATTCCCCAGCGCCGCCGCGAGCCGCACCGCATCCGGGCCACCGGGCATGCCGAACAGCACCAGCAGATCGGCGCCGTCCTGCAAGGCCGCGGATATGCGTTCCTGGAAGGAATCCACGGACATTTCCGGAAGATTGCCGGTTTCCCACACGAAAGGATTGGATGTTCCGTTCATGGCTGGCCTCCGATGATGCGGGCGGCGGCATGGAAAACCTGCCACATCCCGCCGGGAACGAATACGCCCAGCACCAGCAGCGCGCCCAGCGGCGCGAGCACGAGGGCGGATTCCCACGCGCGTGCCGGCCGATGGGACGGCGGCGCCGCTTCATTCCTGGGCCGGGGCTCCCACACCAGATGGATGACGTGACGCAGCGTGCCCACGAATGCCAGCACCA
Organism: uncultured Kofleriaceae bacterium; assembly: GCA_964516435.1. Taxonomy (GTDB): domain Bacteria; phylum Myxococcota_A; class Polyangia; order HGW-17; family HGW-17; genus HGW-17. The sequence continues at coordinate 11,217 of CAZEZP010000068.1, forward strand.
GGCCGGCCAGAAACAGGATGGCCACCACCGGGTGTCCCGACGAAACGGCGGCCTGCAGCATGAGATACTCGCTCAGGAACAGGGAAAAGGGCGCCGTTCCCACCAGCGCGAGCAGCGTTGCCGCCAGTGCCCCGCCCCACAGCGGGGAGATTTCCGTGACCCGCCGCATCTCGCGCATGTCGTGCGAGCCGATGGCGCGACCCAGCGTGCCGGCGCTGAAGAATCCAGCCGTTTTTCCAAGCGAGTTGCTGAGCATGTGGAACATGGCCACTGCCGTCCCCATGCCGCCCAGACCAGCGCCCAAGGTCATGATGCCCATGTGCTCCACGCTGGAATACGCCAGCAAACGCTTGACGTCACGCTGGGAAACCATGAACACGGCGGCCACGAGAATGCCCAGGATGCCCAGCACGACGAGAATCTCGCGGGCCCACCCGGCGTGTCCGGGAAGACTCTCGGCCACAGGCAGCACGCGCAGGATGCCGTAGAGCGCCGCATTCAGCAGAAAGCCGGAGAACACCGCGGACACCGGCGACGGCGCCTGGCTGTGCGCGTCAGGAAGCCAGTTGTGCATGGGAGCCAGCCCCGCCTTGGTACCATATCCAACAACCAAGAACAAAAAAGCGATCTTGACCAGTTGGGGATGCAGCCGGCCGGCATTCTCCTGCAGTTGCGTCCACAGGAGCGCCTGCGTTCCCAGAATGCCCGTCCCATGCGTGGAAGCCGCCAGCAGCAGCGTTCCCATGAAAGCCAGCGCCACGCCCACGGAACACATCAGAAGATATTTCCACATGGCCTCCAGCGACGTGGCCGACCCATGGATGCATATCAAAAAGGCCGTGAGCAGGGTGGTGGACTCGATGCCCACCCACATCACCCCGAGATTGTTGGAAACGAGCACCAGATGCATGGCCGCCTGCGCGCCCAACCAGAGCGCCGCCAGCCGCCGGGAGGCGTCCTTCGAAATCTCGCTGCGCTCGATTTCGTCTCCGAAGTAGGATACCGCATATAAGGAACTCAGGATGAACACGATGGACATGACGACGGCATGCCATGCCGACAGGGAGTCCAGCATGAGCCACCCCCCCCAGGCCTGCAGGCGGGAACCGCTTCGAAGCACTTCGATGGCCGGCAGCAGGGAGACCCCAGCAGAAAGGACCGAACCGGCGCAAAGCATGCGGACGGCCCAGCGGGAAGATGCGGACGCCAGAGACAGGAGGGCGAGTGCGGCCGGCAGAAGAAACACGGATGGCAGAATCCAGGAGAGATTCATGGCTTCACCCCTTCAGTTGGCGCAGGCGCTCGGAGTCCATGTGGTTGAACTCGCGGTTGATGCGGAAGATGGCGATCCCCATCACGAATACGGCGACGAAGACGTCCAGCAGCACGCCCAGTTCCACCACCACCGGCACCTCGGCGGCGATGGCAAGGCCGAAAATATAAATTCCATTCTCCAGTTGCAGATATCCCACCACCTGGGTGACGGCCAGTTTGCGCGCCACAATGAGGAACAGCCCGGTGATCATCACGAAGAACGCCACCGGTGGAAACAGTTGGTGCGCCTTGGAGGGAAGGAAATCCATCCGCGAATCCAGCCAGAAGGCGGCCATGAGCGCGAAGAGGCCCGCCAGGATGGAAAGCGAGGAGCCCACGAACGGCTGCATCTCGGTGGACGTCATGCTCTCGCGCATGGCCCGCCGCAGCAGGAGGGGGAACACGAACCCCTTGAGCGTGATGATGGCGAGCCCCAGCAGAATCACGCGCAAGGAGAAATCGGCGTGCGCCGTGGCCAGCGGAAGCAGGCCGATGCAGATGCCCTGGACGGCCGAGAGGCGGATGGCCGTGGGCAGGTGGGTAGTGCCCAGCACGAGGAAACTGGAAATGATCAGAATGACCAGCAGGGTATCCACGGGCAGTGTCATAGCCGGTACCTCCCGATGAGGGTGAAGGACAGGATGGCCAGTGCCGCCGCCGTCCAGAGCATGCGCGGCACACGCACGAGCCGCAGGCGCGCCATGGTCGATTCCACCACGCCCACGGCGACGGACAGCAGGAACATGCCGCCCAGAAAGGCCGCGGCGCGAATCCATGGGCCGCCGTCGATGGCCGAGACCGGAATCTGGACGAGGATGGCGCCCAGCACCCAGAACTTGAGCGCGGCGCCATACAGGATGAAGGCGAGATCTACGCCCGAATGGTCGAGCACCATGACTTCATGGATCATGGTCAGTTCCAGGTGGGTGTTGGGGTCGTCCACCGGAATGCGGCAGTTCTCGGCCAGAAAGACGAGGAACAGGGCGGCGGCGACCAGCGCCAGGAAGGGACCCGCATGGGCCCAATGACCGGGAGCGAGCCCCGCCAGCATATCCGTGAGCGAAAAACGGCGCACCACTAGGGCCAGTGTCACGAGCCCCGCAATGAACCCGATCTCGGCGACGGCGGAAAACTGCATTTCGCGGGAGGCACCCATGCCCTCGAAGGCGGAACCGGTGTCGAGCGCCGCCAGGACGGTCGCGAACCGGGCCAGTCCCAGCGTGTAGGCCAGCAGGAAGATGTCGCCGGGAAAAGCGATGAGCGCCGGAATCCCGCCGGCGGGCACGAGGATGAGTGATAGCAGCATGCAGGCGAGCCCGATGGAGGGCGCTGCACGAAAAATCCATGTGGTGGTGCGGCTGTAGACGGCGCCCTTGCGCAGCAACTTGAAGAGGTCGAAATACGGTTGCAGCAGGGGAGCGCCACGACGACCAGCGAAGGCGGCCTTGGTGCGGTTGACGATACCCAGCGCCAAAGGAGAGAGCAGCAATCCGGTGACCGGAGGAATGAGCAGTTCGGCTTTCATGGCGGCACCTACAGTTTCCAGAACAGCAGAACCAGCAACGCGAGCACGATGCACAGGATGTAGATGTGCAAAAGTCCATGCTGGATCATGCGAATGCGCTGCATGAGGTGTTCGGCCCGCTCGAAGAGCGGTTTCCAGATCCGCTCCTGCGGCGAATCCGGGGTGTGGCTGGAGAAATGGGCGGATGCGGGGAACGTGCCGGACGGCGGCTCGAACTCGCGGCGGGTCCCCATCACCGGCGCGAACATGCGCAGCACGGGGTCGGCGAACGAGGACGCCGTATATTGCATGCGCGGCGTGGGAGCGGCGTATCCGCAGTCCCACGTGACGGCGGTTCGCACTTCGCGGCCGCGCAGAAGCACCCTGCGCAGCGCGACAAGCAGCAGCGTGAACACCAGAATGCCGGCGGCACCCAGCGGAATCTTCCACAGGAACGTGTACAGGAATGCGGAGGAAAACTCGGCGGCCGTACGCGCATCCACGGGAGAAAGCAGCGCGATGGCCTGCGCCAGGGACGGCAGGAGATGGATTCCGCCGATTCCGATGCCCAGGCACGCCAGCGCCAGCAGAACCATGGGCACAATCATGGAAGGCGGGGCTTCATGGACATCGGCGGCATGGGAAGAGCGCGCCTCGCCCAGGAACACGATGCCGTAGGCCTTGGCGAAGCAGGCGGCCGCCAGTCCCCCGATGAGCGCCAGACTCAGGACCACGGCCAGCGAAGCTCCCAGCACCAGCGCGCTCTTGGCGTGCAGGATGCCCAGCACGGCCGCCGTATAGATGAGGAACTCGCTGACGAAGCCATTGAACGGGGGCAGCCCGGAAATGGCGGCCGACCCGGCCAGGAACGTGGCGGCCGTCCAGGGCATGGACCTGGCGAGTCCCCCGAGATGCTCGATGTCGCGCGTGCGCGCCGCGTGCACGACGTTGCCCGCGCCCAAAAACAGCAGGCTCTTGAACAGGGCGTGATTGAGCACGTGCAGGAGGGCGCCGGAAAAACCGAATAGGGCCATGGACCGATTGCCAGCGGAATATCCGAGCAGGCCGGTGCCGATTCCCAGGGTGATGATGCCGATGTTTTCCACGCTGTGGTAGGCCAGCAGACGCTTGATGTCGTGCTGCGCCAGAGCGAACAGCACACCCGGGACTCCGGAAAATGCGCCCACGGCGATGAGCAGCACGCCCCACCATTCCGCAGGCGCACCCAGGAAGGCGAGCGTGCGCAGAATGCCGTAGATGCCAGTCTTGATCATCACGCCGGAAAGCAGGGCCGACACGGGAGACGGCGCGGCGGGATGGGCTTCCGGCAGCCATACGTGCAGCAGCATGAAGCCGGCCTTGGTGCCGAATCCGAGGATGGCCATGATGAAAACGATGCCGGCTTCGCTTCCCGAAACGCGGAAAGACTCGAAATCCAGGGCGTCCAGCCCGCGACCCAGTTTCGCGAAAACGCCGAGCACGAATGCGGTGCCGATATGGGTGGCCACCAGATAGATCCAGCCAGCCCGCCGGGTTTCGGCCTTCTCGTGCTCGAACATCACCAGGAAGAAGGATGACAGTGCCATGACTTCCCACGCCAGCAGGAACAGGATGCCGTTGCGGGCCGCGACGACCGTGAGCATGCTTCCCGTGAGCACGAGAAGGTTGAACCAGAAGAATCCCAGGTTCTTCCTTTCCCGCTGCTCTTCCATGTAGCCGGCCGCATGGATGCCGGAGGTCACGGCCACGGTGGCGATGGCCAGAACGAACCAGGCGGAGAGGGGATCCAGGCCGATGCGGAAGTTCCCGAGCGGCATCGGCCAGAACCAGTCCCCGCTCAAGGCCGGCGTCCCGGCCAGGACCCGCCCCGCGTCGGCGAGCGCGGCCGCTCCCGCCATTCCGAGAAACGACGGCCCCCACCAGCGGGGACACCGGCGGCCCCATGCCAGCGCCGCCAGCGCTCCCGCGCCGAGCAATCCCAGGGAAACCAGAAACGCAATCATTTCAGATTCCTCCCGTTCACGGGGCCAGAAGGGACGAGGCTTCTTCCCCACGAAACGGGCGCGGTATACACCCCCCGGCATCCGATGTCCAGCCTGCCACCGGCCAAGAACCGAATGCGAGTTGCCCCGGTAGCCCCCGACGCGTTCTCATCGGGCCTGTTCGCCGCCACGCAGTCAAAAGAATTTTTTAGATGATGGAATATAAAAAATCGAACGCGCAGATGTTTCTTACTGCAACTGGGCAGGGACGTAGAAGACGCCGAGCAGATCCTCGGTGGAGGAAATGGGGCCGCTCGTGCGCATGGACCACACGCGGAACTGGTAGTACATGCCCTGCTCGAGGGCCGGTCCTTCATACGGAACCTGCGCGTTGCCGCCCGTCACCTTGGGAATGTCGGCGCGCTCCCAGACGAGTTCGCCGAATGCATTGTAGACCACGAGACGATAGGAATCCTCCGAGGAATCATCCACCCAGCGGAACTCCAGATTGGCCGGGTCCACGGCCTCTGGCTCCGTCGCACCGGGATACAGGATTTCCAGCGCTTCCGTGATCTTGAAGGAGGCAGGCAGTTCAACAGTCGTGGACACGGAACCATCCACCTCGATGTGCACGATCTGGGTGCCGCCGATGCTGGGATCGGGATCCCGCACCAGCCCATCGTTTTCAAAGGCCGCCAGCACCACATAGCGCCCCGATGGAACACCGGCGATGGAGAATTCGCCCGTGATGGAAGGGGCTCCCGGAGGTGCCGGAGCCCGCAGGCCGGGCGGAACCTCGCCTTTTACGAAGGTTTCCGAGAACGTGGATTCCGGCACCAGTACCACGGTCGTCATCGAACCGCCCGGCGCATTGACGATCTGCACCGAGCCCGACACCGTGGCCAGGGGAACATCGCTCTGCGTGACTTCCACCCCGGTGACATCGGCCGCCGCCACGTTCACATCCACGGCGTTCAACTGAAGGTTCGCCTTGTAGCCATGCAGGGAGTAATTTCCCACGGGCACGTTGAAGAGCACGAATTCACCCGTGGCATCCGCGAAGCCAAAGGGAGCCTCGCCGGCATTTGCCGCATTTTCCAGGACCAGGAGCACCCCACGCGGTCCCACGGCGCCCGAAGTCACCACGACGCGGCCCGAAACCGAAAAGCGCGTTTCGCCGGGTTCCAGCGGAATGAGGGTGATGTCGGTGAGCGCGCTGCTCAGCCGCCATCCGTCCGCGGAGAGGACCGCCTGGGTGGCGTCCACGGGCAGCGAGGGACGGATGCCGGCCGGGAACTGCTGGTAGTCGGCGGCCGAGGCCCGCAGCGTGAAGACGCCCTCCGCCAGCGTGCCATCCGGATTGCGGGTGACGGGCACCCGCAGGCTGTAGGCGCCCTGCGCATCCGTGATCGCCACGGTGGTGGCCACGGCCCCCGTCGCATCGGCCGCCAGCACGCGCGCGGCCTCGATGGGCTCGCCATTGGAGGAATCCGTCACGCTGCCATCGAAGAACACCGGCAGATAGCAGCCGCTGAGGGCATCCGTGCGCAGTTCGCACACCCGGCCCCCAGGACAGGTATCCGGATTTTCGCGGTCGCAGGCATCCACGCACACGGCCGTGCCGTTTTCCCACGGGACGCATACGGCATCCGGACTGGCGCAGTCGTCGGCCTGCGGATCGCACACCTGCAGGCACATGCCCGTCTCGCCGTACGGAGCGCACGCCCAGCCATCGCCGCAGGCGCCGGCATCCGCAGGATCGCACGTGGGCGCGCAGGCGAACGTGCCGCGCGCTGGAAGGCACGCCAGATCGTCCTTGCAGGCATCGGCCAGCGCCGGATCGCACACGTCGAGGCAGCCGAACTTCCCGTTCCCGATGCCCGCGCAGACCTGGTTCTCCCCGCAGGCGCCGGCATCCGCAGGATCGCACGTCTGAAACTTCTTCTTGGATTTCTCATCGCATGCACTTAAAAGCAAAAAGGATAATAAAACAACAAAAATAAAAAAATATCGCCCTTTCATGCTATCTCTCCTTGCGATGACGAAAAAAATATATTGACTTTTTGTCATCGTCGTTTTCAGGGTAACAAAACCCGTCGAATTTGCAATGCGTTTTTTTTTGGTGTTTTTTGAAAAAATACAATGTTCGACCTGCAATTCGGAATTCATTTTCCCGCAGCTTGACAATGCGTTTCGGGATGGGGCAGCATGCCTGCGCCTTGCGTTGGCAAATGGCAAAGACATGACCGAAAAACCTCCTTTTCCCGTCGACGCCGAAATCTCTCCACTGGAATCCGTCGTGGAGCGCCTGTGCGTACTGGCCCCGGATTCCCCCATGTTCCACCGGCACCGCCACGACGTGCCCATGCCCTCCGTTGAAAAACTGCAGGAAATCATCGATGGACTCAAGGCCGTCCTGTTTCCGGGCTTCTTCGGCCATGCCGAGGTCACGCCCCACAACCTGCGCTTCCACGTGGGGGCCGAACTGGATCGCGTGCTGGGACTTTTGCAGGAGCAGGTGAAGCGTGGCTTCTGTTTCTTCTGCTCCATCGATGAGATGTCGTGCACCGAATGCGAGCGCAACGCACGCGATCTTTCCTGGGAATTCGTCCGGCGGCTGCCCAGGATCCAGTCCCTGCTCGCGTCCGACGTGCAGGCGGCGTTCACCGGGGATCCGGCGGCGCGGCATCCCGGCGAAGCCGTATTCTGCTATCCCAGCATCATGGCCATGACGCACTACCGCGTCGCACACGAACTGCACGAACTGGGCGTGCCGCTGATTCCGCGCATGATCACGGAGTTCGCCCATGCGCACACGGGCATCGACATCCATCCGGGCGCGCGGATCGGGCGCTCCTTCTTCATGGACCACGGCACGGGCATCGTGATCGGCGAAACGTCCGTGATTGGCGAAAACGTCCGCCTGTACCAGGGCGTCACACTGGGCGCGAAGAGTTTTCCCCTGGACGAGCACGGGCATCCCGTCAAGGGCATCCCGCGCCACCCCATCGTGGAGGACGACGTCATCATCTATGCCGGCGCTACCCTTTTAGGACGCATCACCATCGGGCGCGGCTCCGTCATCGGAGGAAACGTGTGGCTCACGCAGAGCGTGCCTGCGGGCACGATGGTCACGCAGGGACGCCCCGTGACCCAGGGCTTCCTGGATGGCGAAGGCATCTGATCGAATCCGGCACTCCTTCCACGCATCCGGCATTCTTCCATCAATTTTTGCAGGCTCTGGATACCCGCCCTGACAAAAATGTCAGGGTTGGTCGCGCCAGACAGGAAGACCCGAGCGGCCGTGCGGCCGGGTCTTCTGCTTTTTTGCATGCATGGCAAGGGAAAAATGGGGAAAAGGAAGGAATGGCATCGAACTTGCGTCAAGAAAGGGTGGCGGCCTGATTCTTAACTTAGCTTAGCCCTTCCTTCCTACGACCTAGCCTAGCATCTCTTTTTTTCGTGTCATCCGGTTGGTGCAATTTTTTTCGAAAAAAATTTCGAAGACGTGGGGAGGGAGTGTGGTAGCCCCTGGACCTTCCCTTGATTTTCAAGGTTTTTTTCACATTTTCGTTCTCTTGGCGCAATGTGAGATATGTCAAAAATGTCCGGGTTCGTCGCCGCCGAATCCCACCCCGTGACAAAAATGTCCGATCTCGTCATCGACGGGATCGGACACATGAAAAGGCAGGAAAAAGCAGAATGGAAGAAAGAGGGCGCAGGATTATTCTTCGAGCTTGCCCAGCAGATCGTCCTTGTTGAGGACCATGATCTTCTTGCCCTCGATCGTGAATTCGCTGCCGGCGTACTTGTTGAAGATGACGCGATCCCCGACGGAGACCAGTTTGTTGATGACTTCGCCGCAGCCCACGGCAATCACGCGCCCGAAAATCGGCTTTTCCTTGGCGCTCTCGGGGACGTAGATGCCGCCCACCACGGATTCCTTGGGTTCTTCCATTTCCACGACGATACGCTCTTCAAACGGACGGATTTTCATGCTGAACCTCCATTTCTCACGATACGGGTTGCCGGCGCCGAAGCCGGTGTAAAGCCTGAAAAGCCCCGCTTGCAGCCCGGGGCGCGGCGCAGGGTAATCACCAAAACGGGTTCGTCAAGCCCCCGTATGCGGTTTTTTCGGCCCGATGGATTCATCCGCGGCGGCCAAACACGCGCCGCACGAGTTGGCGGGGATGGGAGAGCCCCAGCAAAAGACCGGCGCCCATGTAGACGCATCCCCCGATGAGCCCGGCAACGCCCAGCACGCCCCAGTTGTGCAGCGAGCCGCCGCGCTCCCACTGTCCGGCCAGGGCCACGGCCCAGGCGGCGGCGCCCATGACCGCCGATGCCGCCACCATGCGAGCGACGGCCGGCAGGGCGGCACGCACGCCGATGCTGCCGAAGCGCCGGCGAAACATCCACATGAGCACGAAGGCGTTGATCCAGGAACACAGGGAAATGGCCAGGGAAAGTCCGGTCACCCCCCACAGCCAGGACAACAGCGGTCCCAGCGCCATGTAGGACAGCAGGGAAGCCGTGGCCGCCAGTACGGGCACCCGGCTTTCGGAGTTGGCATAGAAGGCCGGCACCAGGTTGCGCACCAGCCCCGCCGACGGAATGCCCAGCGTGAAGGCCGCCAGCGTGTTGGCCGTGAGCCGGGTCATCTCCGGACCGAACTGGCCCTTTTGAAAAATGACGGCCACCACAGGCCGCGCCAGCAGGAATAACGCCACGGCGCTGGGAATAATGACGAAGAACGTCATTTCCAGCGAACTGCGCAGCGTACTCTTCATTTTTTCCAGTTCACCATCCGTGACCTGGGCACTGAGCGTCGGCATGGCGGCCGTAGCGATGGCCACGGCGAAGATGCCCATGGGAAACTCGACGAGCCGCTGCGAATAATACATGCTCGACAAAGCGCCGGTTTCCAGAAAACTGGCGAACAGGCGTGAGAGCATCACGTTGAACTGGTACACCGCCAGCCCGAAGACGGCCGGCAGCATCAGCCTTCCCATCCGGACGACGCCGGGATGCCGGAAATTCGGGCGAAACGCCAGGCGTACCCCCCGCGCGCGCATGGGCGGCAACTGGATGGCGAACTGCAGCATGCCGCCGAACACCGCCGCCCACGCGAATACATGGATGGGCGGCAACCCCACGAGGGCGCCCAGGGTTGGAGCCGTCAGTCCCGCCGCCACGCAGACGAGGCTCCACACGACGGGGGAGACGGCCGGGCTCACGAAATGCCCCAGCGTGTTGAGGACTCCCATGGAAAGCGCCATGAGGGAAATGAAAAAAATGTAGGGAAACAGGATGCGGGTCAACTCTACGGTGAGCGCGAACTTGGATGCATCGCCCGAAAAGCCGCCGGCAAAGGCCATGACCAGCGCCGGGGCCGCCAGGATGCCCAGGGCCGTGACGCCCGCCACCACGATGGCCGTGACCGAGAAGGCCGCCTGCACGAACTCGGACGCTTCGGCATCGCCCCGGCGCCGGTATTCTGTGTAGACGGGAATGAACGAAATGGACAGGGAACCTTCGGCCAGGAGGTAGCGCAGCACGTTGGGAATGGTGAACGCCACGGTGAAGATATCCGTCTGAGCCTTGGGAAACGCATACGCCATCACCATGTCGCGCAGCAGGCCGCCGATGCGGGAGAGAAGCGTGAAAAAGCCGACGATGCCGGCGGCACGGCCGATGGAATGCGGTTTTCCGGACATGAAAACCCCCGGTGGGCCGGCGGTTCCGGCCGCCGCCATTATGTGGAAACGGCAGGAAAAAGCCAAAAAGTCGTTCCGGGTTGCCTTCGCCGGAGTTTCGCACTATTTTCCCGCCTTGCGCGCGGCAGGCGCTGAAGGAGTGAGGAATGGATTCGCTGGAGTTGATGCGCATCGCCAGGGCCGCCATCGAGGACAAGAAGGGCGAGGATCTCGCCGTGTTCAAGGTGGCGTCCAAACTGGGCTATACCGATTACATCCTGCTGGCCACGGGAAACAATCCCCGCCACGTGGAAGCCATCATCGACGAGGTGCAGGGGCGCCTGGTGGAGAAACGCCAGGAAATCCTGGGCGTGGAGGGACGGGAGGCCGGCGAGTGGGTGCTGCTGGACGCCGGCGACATCGTGGTGCATGTCATGCAGCCGGCGGCCCGGCTGTATTACCAACTGGATCAGGCGTGGTCCGACTGCAGGATCTAGCCCTCCCATGAAATGGTACCTGTACAGCGTCGGGCACGCGCGGGGAGACGATCTCGAAGGACAGGTGCAGGATTACGCCCGGCGCATCGCGCGCAGAATGCCGCTCGAGGTGCGCGTGTTTTCCGACGAGGACGCCATGGACCGCGCCATTGGGAACCGGATGCGCATCGTGCTCACCGAGCACGGAGTCCAGCCGGATTCTTCCGAAGCGCTGGCCCGGCGCATCGGGCGCCTCATGACGCATGAGAACCGGGACGTGGTGTTCGTGGTGGGCGGAGCGCATGGCCATTCCGAATCCTTCCTGCAAAAGGCGCATGAACGCTGGTCGCTCTCGAATCTCACCTTCCCCCATCGGCTGGCTCGCCTGATGCTGGTGGAGCAACTGTACCGCGCCCTGACGATCCTGCACAACGAGCCGTACCACCACTGATCGTTGGCGGGAACGGATGCTTTCCACCGCATCCTCGCCGAATCCGCGACCGGATTCCCGGGACGCGGCTTTAAAAAAAACAATCGCAAAAAACGATTATTCGGCGCGGGGACGGTACAGAATCAGCGTGTGCCCGCGCAGGCCCAGCAGCACGGCGTGCGCACGCCGGGCGATTTCCTCCGCCAGGGCGTGCTTGTCCTCGGGCTCGTGCATGCGCACCTTGATCAATCCATGGCGGCACAGCGCCTCGTGGATGGCTTCGATGACACCGTCGGTGACGCCATTGACGCCCACGATCACCAGAGGCTCCAGATGATGGGCCTCGCCCCGCAGGCGGGTGCGCTCGGCGCCGGTGAGCGCCGGCAGGGGAATGGCGCGCACCTCCTCCAGCGTCGGGCATGCGTTCTTTTTACGGCGCTCCTCCCTTCGCCGGGCCTCGATCAGAGGGGATGGGCGGGTCTGCCGCAGGGGATGGCGCCGAGGGCGCGGGGATGGCGTGCGATTCTTGTCGGTCATGGCGTCTTATCCGTGATTTTCCCGGAGCCACTCCACCGCGTTGCGGAAAAGCGCGATGCCGGCGCCCTCCTCGCTGCCGGGCGGCGGTGAATCCAGAAAATCCCGCGTCCAGCGCGGGTGGTTGGTGTAATGCGAAAAAGCCTCCGGATGCGGCATCAGTCCGAATATCCGGCCCGTCGGATCACACAGGGCGGCGATTCCCCGGGGCGAACCATTGGGATTGAGCGGATAGGTTTCAGTAGGCCGGCCATCCGTGGGGTCAGTGTAGGATAATGGCGCCAGATGCCGGGCCAGAATGTCCTGCAGAACGGATTCGTCCCGGACCGCCAGGCGCCCCTCCCCATGGCGGACAGGCAGTTCCAGCACGTCCAGGCCGCGCGTAAAGACGCAGGGGCTCTGCGGATCGGCGGCCAGCGTGACCCAGCGGTCCTCGAAGCGGCCGGACAGGTTGTGGGTCAGCGTGACGCGGGGCGTCCAGTCGGGCTCGGGCAGAAGCCCCATCTTCACCAGCAACTGGAATCCGTTGCAGATACCGATGATGACGCCGCCGCGGGCGAGCAGGCCGTCGATCTGCTCGCGTATGGGCTTCTTTCCGCCATCGGGACGGCCATGCATGAAGCGGAAGGCGCCCGCCCGTGCCGAGCCGAGATGGTCGCCATCCAGGAACCCGCCGGGAAGACAGAGAAAATCGTAGGCATCGATGGAATCGTGCCCGGCCATGAGCTCCCACACCGTCAGCACGGTGACGTCCCGGATGCCGGCAAGGCGGACCGCATGGGCGGTTTCGACTTCACAGTTGGTGCCGTTTCCGCAAAGAACCAGGGCGCGCAGGGTCATGTGTCACTCCTTGTGCGAAAAATCCAGGGGATCGTGCCAGGCACGGAAGCATTCGTCCACGGTCCATTCCACGGCGGCGCCGGAAAGGGTGCGCATGCGCACCACGGGTTCATCCGTCACCCGGCCCACGCGGGCGAACGTGCAGCCTTCCAGCATGGCCTCGAACTCTCCGGTATGCTTGGGATCCACGCTCGCCACGAAGCGGCCGGCGGACTCGGAAAACAGGATTTCATCGTCGCGCAGGCCGTTTTCGGCGACGGGGATGGCGCCGATTTCCAGTTCGCAGCCCACCCGGCCCGAAAATGCGCTCTCGGCCAGCGCCACACCCAGACCGCCGTCGCTGGCATCATGGCAGGAAGCCACCAGCCCCGCGGAAATGGCTTTGTGCAATTTTTTATACAGAAGGAGGTTTTCCTCCGCATGCACCTGCGGCACCGTGGTGTCCTTCAACTTCAACTCGGCGAAGTATTCCGAGCCGCCCAGTTCGCGCCGCGTGATGCCCAGCACGTAGACGAGGTGCCCCGGACGCTTGAAATCCATGGTCTGCGCGCGGCGCACGTCGGGAAGGATTCCCAGCACCGAGACCAGGAGCGTGGGAGGCACGGAAATCCAGGTGTTTCCGACGCGCGCATCGTTCTTCATGCTGTCCTTGCCGGAAATCAGGGGAAGCCGGTACGCCAGGCACACGCGGGCGAGCTCCTGGTTGGCACGCACCAGCGCGGCCAGTTTGCGGCGGGCATCGGGAGCCGGCTCGACGGGATCCGGCCAGCAGAAATTGTCCAGGGCCGAGAGGGTTTCCGGGTCGGCGCCCACGGCCACCGCATTGCGAACGGCTTCATCCACCGCCGCCGCCGCCATGGCCCCGGCATCGATGTCGGAGTAGCGCGGGCACAGGCCGTGCGAGACCGCGATGCCGCGCAGCGATTCGAAGCGGGGGCGCATGACGGCCGCATCGGACGGCCCATCGTGGCGAAATCCCGTCAGCGGCTTGACCACCGTGCGCCCCTTGACCTCGTGATCATACTGGCGCACCCAGTATTCCTTGCTCGCGATGTTGGGCCGCGCGAGCAGGGCCAGCAGGCTTTCGCGCAGGGACGGCGACTTTTCCGGAACCGCCCGGACAGGCGCCGGCGGCTCCCAGGCGCAGCGCAACTGCATCCTGGGCAGCCCGTCGTGCAGGAATCCGAGATCCAGGCGCGCCACCGGCCGCTCGCCGTAATGTACCGAAAACACGCCGGAATCGGTGAATTTCCCCAGCACCGTGCTCTCCACGTTCATCAGCCGGGACAGTTCCAGGAAAGCTTCGATGGATTCGGGCGGCACGGCTACGGTCATGCGCTCCTGGCTTTCGGAAACCAGGATTTCCCACGGATCCAGCCCCGCATACTTGAGCGGAGCCCTGGCGAGATCGATTTCGGCGCCGCCGGACAGGGTGGCCATCTCGCCCACGGAAGAGGACAGACCACCGGCACCATTGTCGGTGATGCCGGAATACAGGCCGGCATCGCGCGCCCGCAGCAGGAAGTCGAACATGCGCTTCTGCGTGATGGGATCGCCGATCTGCACGGCCGAAGAAGGACTCTCCTCGGAGAGTTCCACGGAGGAGAACGTGGCGCCGTGGATGCCGTCCTTTCCGATGCGTCCGCCCACCATCACCACGAGATCCCCGGGCCTGACGTACTTGCGGTAGCCTTCCCGGCCGGCCACGCGCAGGGGCAGCAGGCCACCCGTGCCGCAGTACACCAGCGGCTTGCCGACATAGCGATCATCGAACACCACGGAACCGTTCACGGTAGGAATGCCGCTCTGGTTGCCGCCGTGCTCCACGCCCGTGCGCACCCCCTCCAGGATGCGCATGGGGTGCAACAGCCCCGGCGGGACGTCCTTCATGCGCGGATCGGCCAGGCAGAACACATCGGTGTTGAAGAGCAGTTCGGCGCCCATTCCAGTGCCGAAGGGATCGCGGTTGACGCCCACGATGCCCGTGAGCGCGCCGCCATAGGGGTCCAGCGCGGACGGGCTGTTGTGGGTCTCCACCTTGAACACCAGGCCGTATTCGTCATCGAAGCGCACCACGCCGGCATTGTCGGAAAACACGCTCAGGCACCGGTCGGCGGCCCCGTCCAGTTCACGGATGCGACGGGTGGTCTCCCGGATGTACGTGGAAAACAGGCCGTGGATGCGTTCCGTTCGGCCGTGCTCGTCCGTGTATTCGATGTCGGCGCTGAAGATCTTGTGCTTGCAGTGCTCGGACCAACTCTGGGCCAGGCATTCCATCTCCACGTCGGTGGGATCTTCGGGAAGACCGCAGGCGCGGCGCTCCCCGCGGACCTGGGGACGGGCGAACCAGTCGCGGATCACGCGGATCTCGGCGGGCGTGAGCGCCCAGACGTTCTGCCGGGAGAGCGCGGCCAGGTGCTCGTCGTCGCCCTCCAGGGATACGGTGCGCACCACCGGCTCGTGGGCGAGGCGCACCAGAGGCGGGTTGGCCTTCAGGCGGCCGGCAGCGGCCTCCGCGCGGGAGGCGATGCGGATGCGCTGGATGAGGGTGTTGGCCAGGAAGTTTTCCGCCAGCCGGCGGATCTCCTCCCGGGTGGCCGAGCCGCGGATCCGGTACTGAACGCCCGAGAACACGGGAGGGGCATCCGGCATCAGCAGGCAGAGCGCCTCGTGCGCGGTGCGCCCCTCGTTGTCGGTGACGCCGGGCTTGAAATCCACCTCCACCGTCCAGTCCGCGTCATTGGGCAGTCCTTCCAGCGAATACCGCTCGGTGACGGGATCCGATAGGGCATGGCGCGCCCACGTATCCAGGATCTCCGCCGGGACGTCACCCGCCACGGTATAGACGCGAACGGTGCGGATGTCGGTGAAGAGGCCCGGAAAATCGCCCGACACCGACGCCAGGGTCTTCCGGCCCAGGGGGTCGTGTCCGCCGGGAAGGGGTCCGACTTCGATTCGCAGGGTCATGGCCACCTCCTGACGACTGACGGCGCCATGTGGAACATGGTGGGAAAACGGCGGCCGCGGAAAAGCCGGAGCATTCATCCACGGAGGCCGCGTTGTCAGTCACGAGCGGCCTATAAGGTAGTTTCGCGGGAAAAGTCAAGCGGGATCGAATGGTTCGCGGCGCCTGCGGTTCATTTTTCTCCGGAAACGAGCCGGATGGTGCCGAAGAGCCGCCGCCCGGAGGCATTGCGCATGACGTAACCCAGGAGTTTGGCCACGGAAGCGAACGCCATGCCGCCCTCGAGTTTCATGTGCACCACCGCGGTGCGCGGGGTCCTGGCGCGAATCTGCTCCAGTTTCTGGCGCAGGCCGGAAAAATCGTGAGGCCCCGCCGCGCGGAAGGGATCGGACGCCAGGGGCCCGGCCCTCGAGGCGAGGGCAAGCGTGCCGGGGCCGAACGTCAGGAGGATGTCGTGATCCGCCGGTGGCGGCCCGTCCAGTTCCAGCGTGCAGGCGCGCAGCACCTGGGAGGCATTGCGGAACAAAAGGTGCAGCCGCGCATGCCCGGCTTCCCGGAAAACGGCGGCGGCCTGCAGGAACTGGTCGGTGGATACCGGGCCCGAAAGCGACAGGGTGGGCTCGGGAAGCACCGCGGCCGCCCGGACGGCATCGAGGAAGGACAAGGCGGCCTCGACCGGATGCATCCTCGCGTCGACCCGGCCGGACGCCGGATGATAGACGGCCATCTCTTCCATCCGCATGGCGCCGAAGGCATGGATGTGAATCACGGGCCAGAAAACGCCTTGCGTGGCGGCCAGGGAATGGTCCGGCGGTCCCGGCGGGTCCCGGTCGTCGAACGAGGCCGTCGGAAACAGGGGCAGTTCGAGGGATTCGAACCGCGCCTGCGCCTCGGCCGCCTTGCCCGCATGAAGCCATGAGAGGGGATGCGGATCGCTGCGCACGTCGGAAAGCAACTGGCGCCAGAAAATCGCCGTGCGAAAGACGAGATGGTTGTCCAGGGAATAGAAGCGCCAGTCTTCCGGACGCTCGAACCCCGCGGCCTGCGGGGGGCATGCGGCGGACAGTTTCCGGGCGCGCAGGGAAAAATCGGCCAACGGCTCGCTGATGCGCGCCTCGGGGCAGGAAATCATGCAGGCCGCCGGCCAGTCGGCAGGGTTGTCGGCAGGCCCCGCCGCGGTGAAGGACGCCGCCCATACGGGGCAGGGAAAACCCAGCCAGCGCACGAAGGCTTCCGTGCGCTCCAGCGGGGCGCGCCGCTGGAGAAGGGGAAGCGCGTGAACGAAGGCCCCCAGGAGCACGATGCGGGTCTCCCGCGCCATCGGAGAATCCAGAAGCGCCATGGCTTCCTCGAAATGCTCGCGGTCCCAGGAGGGTTTGAGGGCGCGCTGCCAGTGCACGAAACGCTTCCCCCACGCGGAAAGCCCGGCATCGGCGGCCGCGCACCGCCCGAATGCATCCTCCAGGACGCCCAGCAGGCGGTCCGCGCAGTCGGGATTGCGCCAGGCGTCAGG
Source organism: uncultured Kofleriaceae bacterium (assembly GCA_964516435.1). Lineage (GTDB taxonomy): Bacteria > Myxococcota_A > Polyangia > HGW-17 > HGW-17 > HGW-17. The sequence continues at coordinate 28,471 of CAZEZP010000068.1, forward strand.
GCAGGAGATTCCGAAATGGGAAAAGAGGGCATCCCGGTGTCCGGCCGGAATGTCGTGGGCGGCCAGCAGCCATTGGGCCGTCCCGAAGCGGGCGAAGACGCACGCCTTCCTCGGGTCGGTGCGCGAGGATTCCCGCAATGCCCGATGATTTTTCTGAAGCGCCTCCAGCGTTTCCATCCGGGGAAAAGGCCACAGGCCGGCATCCTGGGGAGCCGGATCTCCGGAACAGGCGGCCGGCTGGCACGCGAGAAAGGCAATCATCAGGAGCACCGGCGCTCGCATGGCGCACACCTTCGGGCAAAAGCCTGGAAAATTCAAGCTGCCAGGGTGAAAACTGAATGTGGACGGTGGGCGAACGCGCACAGGCCTTCCGAAATCAGCGAAGACAAAAAATTGGTTTTTTTCAGTAAAAACCATGAACCCCGGCAACAAGAATCTGGCCCGCGGGCCCTCATATATGATAGAGTGCAGCGCCTTGGAGATGTTTGGCATGATTTCATGGGTCCTTCATCTGGTTCTGCTCCTCGTTTCTCCGCCGGCCACCGCCGACGGGCTGGACATCGACGGAAAATGGGCACAGGGCCGCCATCTGCTCCTCACGTTCGACGACGGGCCGGATTACCAGACGACTCCCGTGCTCCTGGACTATCTCGACGATCTCGGCGTCAAGGCCGTGTTCTTCGTCAATGGGAGGAGATTCTCGGGCAATCTCCCGATCGCCCAGAAGAACCGGGCCGTGCTCGAAGAAGCGCACCGGCGCGGCCACTTCATCGGCAACCACACGCAAAACCATCCCATGATGGCCACCCTACCGCCCGATGCGCAACGCAGGGAAATCGAGATGACGCATCGCGCCATCGCCCGCGTCACGGGGATGGAGCCCTGGCTCTACCGCCCCCCGTTCGGCGGAATGACCGCGGCTTCCCGCGCGGTCCTGCGCGAAATGAAATACACCGTGATCATGTGGAACGTGGATTCCAACGATCCGTTCCAGCGCCATGCCAACCTCTCCTTCCAGAACGTGTTGCGCGATCTCGCCCAGCAAGGCCGAGGCGTGGCGCTGTTCCACGACACCAATTCCTGGTCCATCGAAGCCGTTCCCCGGCTCGTGAAGGCCATCTATCTCGACAATTGCCTGCGCATGGCCCGGCGGGAGCCGGTCGTGGAATTCGCGAATGAAATCGAAGCATTCTGGCAGCCCCGTGCCGGGACGCCGCCCGAACCCGCCCTGTCCCTGCTGCAGGCTGCCGCCCGCCGGCGCGCCCGGATGAAAACGTTCTGCCAAGACTTGCGAAAAGGAGCGACCCCATGAAATGTCCGCGCTGCAGTGTTCCGCTTCCTTCGGATCATGAACTCGTCTGTCCCATCTGCGGATTCCAGTTCCAGTTGACCGCCAGGACCGAAACCCCCCATCTGCCGGTGGACGAAGCCACGCCCCGGAAACTGGAATCGGCCATTGCGACCGAAGAGAACGACGATGATTCGCCCTTCGAGCGAAGACCGAAGAGTCTCCGGAGCCTCGAGCCTTCCAGCGTGTTCGTCGGACGCGCAGACGACCTGGCCCGCCTGCAGGAGGAACTGAACCGCGTTTCGACCAACCGCAGGCTTTCCTTCGTCACCGTGCATGGCTCCGTCGGCATCGGGAAGACCCGCCTGCTGGAAGAATTCGCCAACCGCACCGCCCGCGATGGAAACGCCCATGTCATCCAGGGCGGACCCTATGGGCATCCGGCCACGCCCTACGCGCCCGTCATCGACGCCCTGGCGCACTTCTTCCAACTGGATTTCACCGACAACGACGCCGAAACGGTCTGCGCGAAATTCGAGGAGTGCCTGAAAAAACACATCCAGGGCTCGCAACTCACCGAGACGGCCCACCTGTTCACGCATTTTCTGGGATACAACCTGGAAAACAGCGCCGTCATGGAATCCCTGGTGCGCGGCTCGGCCCAACTGGAACTGCGCGTATTCATTTCCCTGCGCCGCGTCCTTTCGGCCATGGCCGAGGAAAAGGTCGTCCTGCTGGTCATGGACGGCATGGACGCCTGCGAGCAGGAGACCGTCAACCTGATCAACTACCTGGCGGCCGGCCTGGAACGCCTTCCGGTGATGATCCTCACCGCGGGACGGGACGAGCTCTTCACCCGCTATCCCCAGTGGTCCTCGGGCGAGTACGCCACCCTGCGCCTGCGCCTGCCCGTCCTGGGGCCGCAGGAGGCCGAGGCGCTGCTCGGGCACCTGCTCTCCGGCGTGGAGAAGATTCCCAAGGTGGTGACGAGCCACGTCCAGGACCACATGGACCGCTCGCCGCGGGCCGTGGAGGAGCTCGCCCGCCTGCTCATCGAAAGCGAGGTCATCGACACATCACACGCTCCCTGGAAATTCCGCCTGTCGAAACTGGCCGAAACCGAACTTCCCTACACGCTCGAAGGCATTCTCAAGGCCCGCATCTACCTCCTGCCGGACGGGGATCGGGACATCCTCAACCGGGCGGCCACGTTCGGCGAGAACTTCTGGCAGGACGGTATCGTGTCGCTGATCCGGCGCTCCATCTATGCCGAAGACATGAAGACGGACCATGACGGCCCCTCGCTGGATTCCATCACGCGCTCCGGCGAGTTCACGGTGAACCTGGTGGCCCACAGCCTGGAGCGCCACATCGTCCGCGGGTTCATCGAAGCCGTCCCCGTCAGCCAGTTGCCCGGGGAAAAGCAGTACCGCTTCAAGTATCCGCCGATGTGGAACATCGTCTATGCCTCCACCAAGGAGCAGCAGCGCAAGATTTTCCACGCGCAGGCCGCGGAATGGCTGCAACTGCACCTGCTGGAGCCCACGCCGGAACTGCTGGAGGAGGTGGGCCGGCACCTGGAACTGGCCGGAACCCCCGAGAAGGCCGCCCTCTCCTACCAGAAGGCCGCCGACCTCGCCCGCACCGTCTTCCTCAACGACAAGGCCATCCGCCTGTACATCCAGGCGCTGTCGGTGCAGAACCCGCAGCAGGTGAGCCTGCGCATCCAGATGTGGCACGATCTGGGCAATGTCTACGAAACGAAGGGGCTCTTCGACAAGGCCCTCGCCTGCTATGAAAAAATGCTGCGCCTGTCCTGGATCATGGCATCACGCGCCAAGGCCGGCGTTGCGTTCAACAAGATGGGACGCCTGTACCGGCAGCAGGGAAAACTCTCCCTGGCGCTGGAATATCTCAAGCGAGGCCTGAATCTTTTCGAGGCCGCCGGCGACCTGCGCGGGGTGGCTTCGTCCCACGACGACCTCGGGCAGGTGCTCCATGCGCTGGGGGATTTCGACGAGGCCATGCGTGCCTGCGGCGAGGCGCTGGAAATCCGGCGCAGGCTGGGGGACGCCCGCTCCATCGCCGTGGTGCTCACCAACATCGGCTTCATCGAGATCGACAAGGGACTCTTCAACGAGGCCGCCGCGTGCTTCAACGAGGCGCTGGGCATCAACCGCAGCCTGGGAGACCAGTCGGGCGTGTGCCGCACCCTCAACAGCCTGGGCATCCTGCATTATTACCAGGGCCAGTACGCAGAAGCCCTGGAAGACTGGCAGCGCGGCCTGTCCATCGCCCAGAGCATCGGCTACATCCCGCTGGAGGCCAAGTTGCAGAACAACCTCGGCGAGGTGCTGCTGCGCATGGGAAAATACCAGGAAGCCAAACTGCGCCTGGAGCGCGCCATCGAACTGGCCGAGGACATGCACGAAAAGCGGGTGCTCTACGATGCCAGGCGCAACCTCGGCCTGGTCATGCAGAAACTGGGCGATAACGAGGAAGCCATGGACTACGCCATGGAAGCCCTGTCCCTGGCCAAGGAACTGGACATCCTGGAGTTCAAGGCCCGGGCCATGATCACCATCGCCGAAATCCTCTCCAGCACGGCGCTGTCCTTGGGAGACGACGAAAACGCCGCGCGCCAGTTGGAAGAAACCATATCCCACTTCCAGCAGGGCATCGAACTGTTCCGCATGCTCAAGATCGAGCGGGAGGTCGCCCTGGGCCTGAAGCGCTATGGCGAATTCCTCATCGAGGCGTCCCGGGAAGCCGAGGCCCTGGCCGCACTGCGCGAGGCCCGGGAGATTTTCGGGCGCCTGGGCATGAAGGAACTCGACGATGTCAAGAAACTGATTTTCAAACTGGAAGAAACTCCCAAATAATCACATTTGAAATAAAAAAATAAAATCATTACATAATATTGTAATATAATTTTTTAATAGAAAAATAGAAAATATATAAAGGTAGCCATGCACATTCTCGATGATTTGCACGCCCGAGGACTGATTCACGATTCGACCGACGAAAAGGCCCTGCGCGCCCACCTGGACGAAAACGCGCCGGTCCACTTCTACGTGGGCTTCGATCCCACATCGAGTTCCCTCCATGTGGGAAGCCTTCTGCCAATCATCACCATGGCACGCCTGCAGCGCGCGGGACACCGGCCCATCATCGTGGTGGGCGGCGGCACGGGCCTCATCGGGGATCCATCGGGGAAATCCAGCGAACGCCAGTTGCTCGATCCGGAAACGCTGGCCAGGAACGTGGAGGGCATCCGCGGCCAGTTGCGCGCCATGCTCGATCTGGACGATCCCCGCACGGGCGCCTGGGTGCGCAACAATGCCGACTGGCTGTGCCGCCTGAACCTGGTGGAATTCCTGCGCGACGTGGGCAAGCATTTCTCGGTGAATGCGATGATCGCCCGCGAATCCGTGAAGCAGCGCCTGGAGAACCGCGAGCAGGGCATCTCGTTCACGGAATTTTCCTACCAACTCCTCCAGGCCTACGACTTCCTGCACCTGTACCGCACCGACCGTTGCACCCTGCAGGTGGGCGGATCGGACCAGTGGGGCAACATCACGGCAGGCACGGATCTCATCCGGCGACTCACGGGAGGCTCGGCGCACGGGCTCACGGTGCCGCTGCTCACCACGGCGGCCGGAACCAAGTTCGGCAAGACCGAAGCCGGAACCGTGTGGCTGGATCCGCAGCGCACGAGCCCCTACCAGTTCTACCAGTTCTGGCTGCGCACTGCCGACGAGGATGTCGTGCGGCTCCTGCGCTACTTCACGTTCCTGCCGCTGGAAGAAATCGCGCAACTGGAGGCGGCGCACCGGGAAAGGCCGGAAAAACGCGAGGCCCACACGCGCCTGGCCGAGGAGATGACCCGCCTGGTGCACGGAGAGGCGGGACTCGCCTCCGCGCGGCGCGGCACGGCCGTCTTCTTCGGCGGTTCACTCGACGAGGTGGGCGAGGAGGAACTGGCCTCCATCTTCTCCGACGTGCCGTCCTACCAACTGGATCCCAAACGGCTCTCCGAAGGCATCCCGCTGGCGGACCTGTGCGCCGAAAGCGGCTTCTCCAAAAGCCGGGGCGACGCCCGCCGGCTCGTGGAATCGGGAGGACTCTATCTCAACCAGGTGAAGGTCACGGACCGCGCCCGCATGGTGACGGCCGACGACTTCCGGTTCGGGCGCTTCCTGGTGCTGCGCTCCGGGAAACGGAACTATCATCTGGTGGTGCTGCCCCGGGAGTGAGCGTTCATGGGTCTTTTCGCCGCCATCCTTTCCGCCGTGCTGTCCGTTTCCGTCACGGGCGGCGCCATCCCGCCCGCCTACCTGCCGCTCTACCAGGCGGCCGATGCCTTCTCCTCGGGGGATGCAGCCCGGGGAGCGGCCCTGATCGAGCCCCTGCTCGACGGGAGGGAACCGGGAACCGGCGACGATGCCGGACCCGCCCGGAGCGCCCGCATGCTGCTCGCCGTGCACCACGCCTGCACGGGACGCATCCGGCAGGCCCGCAGTTTCTGGGACGTCCTCTCGCAGGAGGAACGCCGCCGCACGGCGCTCTCCTTCATCGGCCGGCGCCTCGTGGCCCTGCGGACCATTCCGGACGCATCCGCGCCCGCCGTGTGGATCCATGCCGACGGCATGCTCGGGATGTACCGCGACTGCCGCCCCGAAGGCATCCTGTTCCTCGCGGACTTCCTGTACGAGGAAGGCTCTACCGAGATCCGAAAGGCACTCTTCGACTGGATTCCTTCCCAACTCCCTCTGGACGCTTCCTTTTCCGCGGAAGAATACCGGGCCATCGTCCCCTATTTCCGGCTCGTGCTCAAGCGCCTGCGCCACCACTGGCTCTCCGAGCCCCTTTCGGATGCCGAGATCGAGGCGCTGGACGCCTGGATGAAGAGACTGAACCGGACGCATCCCCTGGAGTCGGGCACCCCGTGGCGCATCAGCGCGCTCGTGCCGCTCTCGGGAACCTGGGCTCCGGTGGGCATGTCCATGCTGGGCGCCCTCTCGGCGGTGCAGGAGCAGATCCCCGGCCTGGAAATCGTGGTGCACAACACCCATTCCTCCGCGGACACCGCGCTTTCGCTCCTCGAGGATGAGATCCTGGCCCGGGATCGGCCGCTGGCGGTCCTGCTGCCCCCGGACGCCGAAAGCCAGAAAGCGATCCTGGCCGCAGGCGCGCGAAACGTGCTCTTTTTGGGCATCACGGATGCGCCCGACGGCGTGAATGCGGCCCCCAACGCCTTTTTCGCGGCCCCATCGCGCCGCGCGCGGGTGGAAGCGCTGGCGGCCCGCGCGATTGCGGAAAAAGCCCTGCGTGTGGGCATCCTGGCCCCCGACACCCCGACCGGGCGCGACATGGCCGCTGTTGCCAGGGCCGCCATCGAGAAAGCAAGGGGCAAGGTCGTTTTCTCCCGCACCTACGACCCGATGAAACTGCCGGCGGCCCTTTCCATCCCCGAGTTGAAGGATGCCCAGGCCGTCCTCATCCCCGATGCGGCCGAGCGGGTGGTGGCGCTGGCCCGCCGCCTGGCCGCCGCGGGGGCCTTCCCCGCCCCTCTCGACGCCCGCGGAAATGGATTTCTGCTCCTGGCCACCGCCGAAGCCCTCACGCCGGCGCTCGTCAGCGGCAATGCCCGCTATCTTTCGGGCGCCATCTTCGCGCCGGGATTCTATTCCGGCGTGCCGGATGCGGAATTCAATCCGCTGATCGCCTATTTTTCACGCTCCAACCAGACCGCCGTGCTGGAATCCGCCGCCGAGACCTTCTGGTGGGTGCGCTCGCTGGCGCCCGCCGCCGTGCGCAGCCGCGGAGTCACGGTCCTGCTGCATCAGGAAATCGCCGCCTGGAACCAGGGTCCCGGACTGGGACCCGTGTTCGGTCCCGACCGGCGCAGCATCCGGCCGGTACGTCTGTACCGCTTCCTTTCGGGCCGCATGACGCGGCTGCAGTGATCTCCATGCCCCAACTGCAACTGACGGACGTCCATTATGCCTTCGGAGGCCGCGTACTGCTCGACGGCGTGGATCTGATTCTCGAAAAAGGCGAACGCGTGGCCCTCCTGGGCGCCAACGGCAGCGGAAAATCCACCCTGCTGCGCATCGTCGCCGGCCAACTCGCGCCCGATGCGGGCGTGCGCGCCATGGAACCGGGATTGCGCATCGCCTTCCTGCCGCAGGAAGTCCCCGACGGTCAGGAAGGCTCGCTCGAATCGGTGGTCAAGGACATCGTGCGCGCCTGCGCACGGACGCAGACGCTCTTTCCCGAGGACGAGCAATCCGTGCGGGAGACGATTTCGCGCATGCGCCTGGACCCGGGCGCGCCATTCGCCTCCCTGTCGGGCGGCATGCGGCGCCGGGCGTGGATTGCCGGCGTGCTGGCGGCCCGGGCGGATCTGCTCCTGCTGGATGAGCCCACGAACCACCTGGACACCGAGGCCGTCATGCAACTGGAATCCGCCCTGCTGCGCCAGGCTGGTACGGTGCTCTTCATCACGCATGACCGCGCCTTTCTGGAACGCATGGGCACGCGCTTTCTGGACCTGGACCGGGGGCGGCTTATTTCCTATCCCGGCGACTGGCGCACCTACCGGCAGCGGCGGGAGGCGCTCCTGGTGGCCGAGGAGGAGCGGCTGGCCAAGTTCGACAGGAAACTCCAGCAGGAGGAGGAATGGCTGCGCCGCGGGGTCAAGGCCCGGCGCACCCGCAACGAGGGACGGGTGAAGCGGCTCATGGAAATGCGCGCCGAGCGGAGGGCCGTGCGCGAGCGTGCTGCCAGCATCGACCTGCAGGTGGAACTCGCCCGCCAGTCGGGAAAACTGGTGCTGGAAGCCTCCCATGTCTCGTTTTCATATGGAGAAATGCCCGTGGTGCGCGATTTCTCGACGGTCGTCTCCCGCGGGGACCGCATTGGCATCGTGGGCCCCAACGGCTGCGGAAAGACCACGCTGCTGCGGCTTTTCTTCGGCCAACTGGCGCCGCAGGCAGGGCGCATCCGGCACGGAGCGAACCTGCAGGTGGTGTTCTTCGACCAACTGCGCGAGCAACTGGATCCGCGCCGCACGCTGCGCGAAACCGTGGCCGATGGAAGCGATTTCCTGGACGTCGGGGGAAAACGGCGCCACGTGGCGGGCTGGTTGCAGGATTTCCTGTTTCATTCCAGCCAGTTCGACACCCCCGTGGGCGCACTTTCCGGCGGCGAGCGCAACCGCCTGATGCTGGCCCGCCTGTTCGCCCGGCCGTCCAACGTGCTGGTGATGGACGAGCCCACCAACGACCTGGACATGGACACGCTGGAACTGCTGGAGGAAACCCTGGACGAATATCCCGGAACCGTGCTGCTGGTGAGCCACGACCGCGCCTTCCTGGACGGCGTGGCGACTTCCGTGTGGCGCTTCGAGGGCGATGGGCGCGTGATGGAATACGTGGGCGGCTGGTCGGATCTGCCGCCGCTGCCCGAGCGCGCGGAGGAAAAGCCCGCTCCCCGGCCGCGCAGGGAAACTTCCCGGCAAAATGAATCCGCGCCGGCCCGGCCGCGGCGGCGCACGTTCGCCGAGACGCGCGAACTGGCCGGCATGGAAGCGCGCATCGCATCCCTGGAAGAGGAAAAATCACGCCTGGTGGCGCAACTTTCCGATCCGGCCTTCTATCGGGAGCAGGCGGCGCAGGCGGCTGCCATTTCCCGGCGCGTGCAGGAGATCGACGCCGAACTGGAAGCCGCATGGGAACGCTGGGCCTTTCTGGATGGTCTGCCGTCCTGACGGCGGCGGCTTTCATTTTTCCAATGCGCTACCGCATGGCCAGAGATGCCCAATGACGGGACCCTGTCTTTGTTTTTTCCGCCACCAGCAAGTTCCGGGGAAATTCCGGAAGAAGATCAGAGGAAGGTCAGAGCAAAATCAGCGACAGTTGAAGGTCAGAGAGAAGGATTCGATGACGCCGGTGTCCCGGGCGGCCAGGTCGCGCACGAACAGGCGCCAGTCCCCGGCGATGCCCGTGGTGTGCGGCGCGTAGGCCACGCGCGAAACTACCAGATCGTCCGTGCCGCCGCCCGCGCGGTTGTGCAGGTTGAGCACGGTGCCCGAGGGATCGATGAGATCCACGACCAGATCCCCGATGTAGGTGTGCCGAATCACGAAGTTCACCACCACCTCGGGACGGGCGCAGAAAGCGGAGGAAACCGTCGCCACCGAGGAGGCGCCAGATGGATTGTTGTCCGGAATGGCCACGTTTTCGGTGCCGCTGACTCTCATCGGAGGAATGGAATTGGGATGCCAGGCGCAGGCATTGTCCACGCATGCCCAGTTGCCGGGAATCTGGATGTGCGGCAGGGCGGCGCAGTCGGCATCCACGGTTTGCGGCATGCACCAGGTCTCGGAGCGGCAGGTGCCAGCGCCGTCGACGATGCCCTTGCAGACGAGGCCGTCGCGGCAGGAAGCGTTCGTAGAGCAGGCATCGCCCTCGAAACCGCCGGTGCGGGCGTCCTGGCAGTCCCCGTAGCAGGGCGCATACGGATTGAAGCAGTGGTGTGGATTGCAGATCTGGTTCGGCGCACAGTCGGCGTTGGTGTTGCACAGGCCATAGGGCAGTTGCTCGTAGTAAGACACCATGGTAGCGGCAAAGCCCCAGCCCGTGATGGAGGAATCCGACGTCAGGAGGATGTTCACGGTGTCGCCGCGGATTTCCGGAGACCAGTAATCGCTGTAGGTGCCCGTCAGGCGCACGGGGGCGAAGTTGGGATCCGTGCCCGCCAGTTGCAGGTAGTCGTAGCCGTTCTCGAGTTCGATGCGCGTGAAGAAGAGCTTGATGCGCTGGGCGCCCGGGCGGGAGAACTGCCAGGAGACGCCCGCGTTGTCGGCATAGGGATGCGCCGACTCGTAGCCCTGCACGAGGTGCGTGGTCCAGGACCACGGCCCCGGCGGCGGGTTGTCGCAGTTGACGACGCACATGCCCGCGGAGCATTCCGTCACGCCGCGGCACAGCGGGCGCGTCCAGGTGTTGGCGGGGTTTTCGCAATCCTGCGCAATCACGCACGCGCCGGCATCCAGGCAGGTACCGTTGCCATCGGCATCCGTGTTCGCGCAATACAGGGTGCGGCTACCATCGGACAGGCAGGCCAGGCCCGAATCCGGACCGCAGGGCTCGCCGGAAATCGCGATTCCGACGGTCTGGTGGCAGTTGTCCCACACGATCAGGCCCGCATCGGAATACCAACCCTCGGAGCGGGAACCGATGGCACCGCAGGTGGGAGCAGCCATGGACGCGCAGTTCTCGTAGCGGATGAGCGCACCGGTGTCTTCCCAGTACCAGCCCTCGGAGCGGGTGCCGATGGCATTGCACACGGGACGGTGCCGCACTTCCTGCATCATTTCATAACGATAGCGGGTCACCAGGAACCCCCAGCGGCGCACGCTGGCATCCGAGCGCAGGTTGAACACCACACGAGAGCCTTCCACCCGGTAGGTGTTGCCCGTGAGCGTGCCCGTGAGGCGATGGACGATGCGGCCGTTTTCATCCAGCAGGTTCACGAAGTCGTAGCGGTTCTCCGTCTCGAAACGGTCGAACGTCACCTCGATGGCCACGGCGCCCGGCACGTCCAGAGTCCAGGAAAGGTTGGCGTTGTTGGGATAGCTGTGGGGGCTCTCGATGCGCGTGGAGCCCTCGTGCACCGTCAGCCGGCCGGAAAAGGAACCCACCTCGGCGGGCGTGTTGGGATCCGGCTCGCAGGCCGCGATTGTGGCAACTAGAAACAAAGAAATCAACAGCAAAACCCGGTTTTCCATACGTTCACCTCTGCTTTCAGTATTTTCTACCCTTGATGAATACCTCGTTGTCTTTTGACACTCCATGTGCGACATGGTGCGTCGGATGGCGCGGAACATATCCGATAGTTTTCCATTGTCAAGTTGAATCGAAAATTTTTTTTGAAAAAATTTTTTCAATTATTTCAAATAGTTATAAATTTCTCTGCAAACCTGGCCCCGAAAAATCGTCATCCTGGAAACGAACGATGAAGCCACGGATCCGCACAGAAATCGCCTTCCCGAAAGCCGGGCCGGGCTTCGCCGGGAGGTCCAGGGAAAAAATTTTTGCGAAAATTCGAAAATTCGAAGGCTGTGGGGTTTTCCAGTTGCAGTGTTTCTGATATGTTTCGCGCGATGAACCGCCCGGCCGTCGAGCCCCAGGTGCTGGGGCAATACATGCTGCGCATCTTCCAGTCCGATCCGGAACCGGACCGTCTGCTTCCCCTGCGCCAGAAACTGGGGCTGCAGAACGTGGAGGCCGGGCGCTGGTATCCCCAGCAACTGCTGCTGCGCTACCTGCAGGCGGTGCTCAAGTCCGACGGCGAGGACGTACTCTTCGAGACGGGCATGAAACTCATCGCCTCGACGCTGTTCCCCTCCAACGTCGCCTCGTTCCAGGACGCCATCTCCTCCATGGATCTGGGATACGCCATCGCCCACCGCAACCAGGTGGGCGCCATGTTCGGCCTGCGCGCCTCCGGAGACATGCAACTGGACATCATCGCCGCCAATCCGTATCCCTGCCCCTTCGACTGGGGCATCCTGCAGGGCATCATGAAGCGTTTTTCCCCGGCGGCCCGCCTCTCCCACGACTTTTCCCAGGGCTGCCGCCTGGACGGCGAAACCGCCTGCCACTACCACCTGATTTTCTGAGAACCGGCCTCGCACGGTTGCCGGGCGCGGGGGGTCTGTGCTAGAGATACGGCGCCCGCTCGAAGGAACAGGGAGCCGGCAGCGGATGACGATGCGCTGGATGGGACTGGACATCGGTGAAAAACGGATCGGCGTGGCCATCTCCGACGAGGATGGCCGCATCGCCTTTCCCCTGCGCGTGCTCGAGCGCACGGTTCCCGAGGCCGATGCCGCCCTCCTGGCGCGCTGGGCTGCCGAGGAGCGGGCCGATGGCATCGTGGTGGGCGAACCGTTCGATCTCTCGGGCCGGGCCGGGCCGGCCGTGCGCCGCGTACGCGCCTTCGCGGACGTGCTGCGCCGCCACTGGAGCGGGCCGCTCGAATTCATCGATGAGCGCTTCTCCACGGCCGAGGCCCAGCGGATTCTCCTGGCCGCCGACGCTTCCCGCGCACGGCGCCGGCAGGTCGTGGACAAGATGGCGGCGGCCCTGATCCTGCAGCATTTCCTGGAACGGGAGGCATCATGATTCCCAAGAAGACGCTGGCGCTCGTCATGACGGGCATCTCGCTGCTCGTGGCGCTTGGCCTGGGCTACGCCGGATGGCGCTGGTTCGAGGCCTATCCGCACCAGCGCATCTCCGAGAGCGACGAGATGGTGGAGATCGAAATCCCCCGCGGCGCCTCGTTCGCCGAGGTCGTGCGGATCCTGTACAGGCACCAACTCATCGAGAAACCCACGCTGTTCCGCTTCTACACCCTCTGGGAGCACGGCTCCATCACGGTGCAGCAGGGCACCTACCAGTTCCGGCGCAACGACACGCCCGCGCAGATCGTGGAAAAACTCAAGGCGGGCCCCAGACTGTTCCTGGTTTCCGTCACCATCCCCGAGGGCAAGCACCATCTGGAGGTCGCCCGCATCCTGGCCGAGGCCGGAGTGGCGGACGAGGCCGAACTGGTCGCGGGCATGAGAAACCCCGAGTGGCTCAAGGAAATGGAAATTCCCGGCACTACGATGGAAGGCTACCTGTTTCCGGAAACCTACCGCTTCCGGCGCAACACGCCCGTGAAGAAGGTGCTCTCGACGCTGGTGAACCAGCACAGGAAGGTCTGGACCCAACTGGTACGCACGCACCAGACGGGACTGCGCCGCCTGCAGGGGAAATTCGGCTTCTCCAGCCACCAGATCGTCATCATGGCCAGCCTGGTGGAAAAGGAGACCGGCGTGGCCTCCGAACGCCCCCTGATCGCCGGCGTGTTCTTCAACCGGCTGTCCCTGCCCACGTTTCCCAGCCGCCTCCTGCAGACGGACCCCACGATCATCTACGGCTGCACGGTGGGCGAGCCGCGCTCCAGGGCCTGCCGCGAGTTTTCCGGGCGCATCCGGCGCATCCACCTGACGGACACCGAGAATCCCTACAACACCTATACGCATGCCGGCCTGCCGCCGGGTCCCATCTGCAATCCCGGCCGGGCCTCGCTGCAGGCCGTCTTCGAGCCGCGCGACACGAAGTACCTGTACTTCGTCGCCAAGACCCCCGGCGGCGAGCACCACTTCTCCGAAACCGTGGAGGAGCACAACCGCGCGGTCGGGAAATACATCCTCAAGCAAGGAGAGAACTGAGATGAGCGAAAAGCCAGAATCCCCCAAAGGACTGCCGTTCCCCCTGCGGATTCCCCCCGACGTCGCGGGCGGCCGCTACGCCAACGTGTTCATCATCAACCACACCGACAACGAGTTCATCCTGGACTTCGGCCTGCAGGCGCCGGGGCTCGAGGAGGTCACCATCTTCAACCGGGTGATCATGACCCCCCAACTGGTGGAGCGCTACATCGGCGTGCTGGCGGAAAGTTACCGCAAGTACCAGTCCAGCGTGGCCGCCACGGCCAAGAAACCGGCCGGACCCGCCAATTGAAGAACCGGGCGTCCGCCCCCGGTGAACCCGGGAAATCCCGGCGGAAAAGGGGAGCCTGTCATTTGAACGCCTGCAGACTGCAAAAGCATCCGGCACCGGGCAGAAGGGCGACGCCCAAAAACGGGGGGCGACGCCCGTCGAAACCATGGGTTCACCCGCCGCAGCGATTTCCCGCGTCCTTCTGGCTCTTCTGGCTCCTGCTCGCCGTGCCCGCCGCTCTCCTCCTCTCCGGCTGCGGCACCGATGCCGCGCCACAACTCGTGCACCTGCTTCCGGGTCCGGAACTGGGCCCGTGGATCACCGTGCTCTCGCTGGAGCCCTTCCAGATCTGCATCCGCTGGGTCGGGGAAATGCGCCTCCTGCAATCCGGTACAAAATGCCGGACGGTGCCGGAACAGGACGGGCGGCTCCACCTGGCCCGCATGGAACTGGCGCCCGGGGAAACGGCGTCTGTCACGCTCGCCCCGGGATTCGACGGCGACTTTGAAACGCATCTTTCCTGCACCGCGCCACAACCCGGCGAAATCCTGCGCGTGGCCATCGTCGGCGACTTCCAGCCGGTGGACGCGGACACCCGAGCCGGAATGGAACTCGTTCTCGCCGGCGTGGCGAGGCAAAAACCGCACCTGGTCGTGCAACTGGGAGACGCCGTCGATGACGGATCCCGCCTGCCATGCTGGGTGGAACTGCTGAAGCGCTGGCCCGGCGAGGCCCTGCCCATGGCCTGGGTCCCCGGAAACCACGACCTCAAGCACGGCGGCGCGGCCAACTGGGATCGCCTCTTCGCCCAGCCCATGGTGCCGGGTCTGGACGGCCGGCACCGTGTGCTCGCCTTCCAGCGGGTGCGCCTGTTCCTGCTCCAGATGTTCGACGCGCCCCTTTCCAGCCGCGACGAAGCCTGGCTGGCACGGGAACTGGCCCGGGCACAAGAGGAAAATCTCTGGCGATTCGTGTTCCTCCACGGCACGCTCGTCTCCAGCGGCACCGAACCCACGTATCCATCGATCCAGGCGCAACTGATCCCGCTCTTCCTGCGCATGGGCGTGCATGCCGTGTTCTGCGGCCACGATCACTTCTACGAGCACACCCTGCTGGCCGGACCCGAATCGTGCACGCACCTGTTCGTATCCGGAGGCGCAGGCGCCCGCCTGGAGCACGCCTATGGACTGCTCGACCGCGCGCCGCAGAAAGTGCGCCGCCGCGTGCCGGATCCCGCGGCGGGAACCCTTCGGAACATGGTTTTCGAACGCCGCCCCTGGAATCCGCAACGCTTCCATGAAAACGTCGACGCCCGCTTCACCCCCGGCGGAAAAGCCTGGTTCCACAGTTGTCCGGAAGAAGGATGCCAGGACGAGCCCGCCTTCTTCGGCCAGCGATACGCGGAAAACACGCTGCATTTCCTGACGCTGGAAATCGATGGCGATCAGGCGGTGATCGCCGCGCGGTACCCGGATGGAAATCCGCTGGCGGGCCCCGATGGCGGGCAGGTGTTCCGCCTCTCCCTGCAGGATCGGGGAACTGTTGCCGCTAATGCCCGGGGAAATCCGGCCTGATGGGCTTCAGCGCAAAAACACGTTCGAAATCCCCACATCCGCAAAGAGCGGGATCACTTCAGGATGCACCATTCGTGCCTGTGGCCATCTGCAAATTCCAGATTGACCACATCTCCCGGCAGTTCCATGTAATTGAGATATCCCTGCGCCTCGAGATTCCAGATCATGAACCGCTCGCCGACGCGCACGGGCGTTCCCCTGGTTTTCCCCCGAATGACCCATTCGTGGATCGGTTCTTCCGCGGGATGCCAGCCCAACTGGATGCCGTACCGCTGGCCCTTGACGGCCAGCGTGCGCACATCGCCATCGAGATGATAGAAACGGATGGAAAAGGGGACCCCATAGCGAAGCACGGCATCTTTATCCTCGGGAAGGAAGCGGACATTGGGACGGGTCCTCCGCCATTCGAGATTCACGCCGGCCCGGTTGCGGAAGGAATACACCAGGTTGTTTTCGAGTTCCCCATGGATGTTGCACAGACGGTAACTTCGGCGGGAACAGACCTCTTCCGGTTCATCACTCTGGGTCGGATGACTGTTTTCGGCGATTTTCTTTTTTTCTTCCTGTTTCAGGCTGCTGCGAATCCGCTCCAGTTTTTCCATCATGCGCCGTTCCTGCATGGCGTTCTGTATCAAAAATAATTCATTGAATAATTCCCGCGCCAGCGAGAGGCACGTGTCCCGGCATTCCGTGTCGGGCCGGGTTCCTTCCGAAAAATCCAAAGGCCGCTTTTCACTCTCAATCCGGGCGAGTTCCCGAATCCGCACCACGCCGGGCATTTCCAGGGCCAGCGCATTCCAGCCTTCGCCCAGCCCGTCGAGATATGCGAAGACGGAAGGATTCGCGGCCACCTGCCGCTCGATTTCAGCCCACGAAATGCTCCGGCCGGAGGAAAGCCCGACCGTTTCGAGCACGTTGTCGAAATGGATCCACGTGGCATCGGTGAGGAAATTGTCGTTGCGGCAATAGAACTCGAATGCCAGCGCCAGAAACGCGAGTTCAGGGGAAAGATCCCGCAGGGGAACACCCCACCTCGTGTTCATCTTGCCGGCAATCGCCTGCAGTTCCAGAATCCTGGCGATGCTTCCGATGCACCGGATGTCGTTTTGCAGGTTGATGACCGCGCACGTCACCCCATTCAACTGCCGCTGCATCTCCAGCACCACTGCCTGTTGCATCACCTGCCGGGCGAGCAGGTGCTGGATCATCTGCACGGACAGGAGTCCCAGCCGGGCCAGGTCCTGCGTGTTCTCGGCCTGCCTGCGCCGGGTGGAGCCCGTGAGCGCGCCCATCAGACGCGCAAAGAATCCCTGTTTCTTGATTTCCTCTTCCCGGGCCTTGACCGAATGGGCCAGGGAAACGGATTTCATGACGAGAAACGAGAGATCCGCCGAATCCAACTCCTTCGACAGATGCGGCATCCATCCGGCCAGATCCGGGAAGGGTTCCTTCTCCCGGTTTTTGCCGAGCTCCTGAACGAATTCCTGCTCCAGAACTTCGATTGTCTTCATCCCGAACTCCTTCGAACCGCTTTCGGAGTCATTTCTCCTCGTTCCGGCTGCCATCCCGACCACGGGGTTCACTCGTGTCCAGCCTTTCGAGCCGGCGCGCATTTTCGGCCTGCAACCGCAGCGTTTCCCGCAGAAACCCTTGGCCAAGCGCATCCAGGCCAGCCGTCCGGGCAGCCGGCTCCAGTATCGCCACCATGCACCGGTACCCCATTTCCATGTTGCGCCTGGCGGTTTCAGATCTGAAGTCCAGCATGCCCGCAAGAACACCGCCCATGGATTCCGGAGGCACCACCGGAATCAGGTGAACATCGGGAAACCGCCCATGGCCGACGATGTCCGCGCGGTTCAGGAACACCGTGTAGATGACGTCACAGCCTTCGAAGACAGCCGGCAGGACCGGTGTGTTGCTGGTATCTTCGATTGCGCCCGGAGTAAGCAGTTGCCGGGAAAATCCGCCGTCCACGTAAATGCTCCCGTCGATCTCCACGCTTTTCCACAGCAGGGGGACAGCCGCGCTGGCCAACAGTATTCGCACCATGATTTCCGGGTCGAAATCATTGAGCCTGAAATGCGTCGAACGCAATCCCGACAGTTGCGTGGCCGTCACATGGCAGGGAATTCCCCGGCGTATGGCGGAAAAATCCAGATGGTCCCGTATGAGCCGCTCGAGCGCTTCCTGACGGAAGATTCCGGCCCGGAAGGAATCAAGCCAGTTCAGAAAGGCCGCGGGCAGCGCGACATGCAGGTTTCGGCTCAGGAATCCGAGGATCGACTGGATCTGTTCCCTGCCGAACCCCGTGACCATTTCGGGCGTGATGTTCGTCCACAATCTTTCGGCGGCCTGCAAATCGCCCTGCACGAAGAGGGCCGCATTCAGCGCGCCCACGCTGGTTCCGCTCACCATTCGAATCGAGGATTCCACCCCGTATTCCCGCAGCGCCTTCCATACGCCGATTTCGAAGGCGCCCCGGGCGCCGCCGCCGGAAAGGACCAGACCTGCCTTCATGAAAGAACCTCCGGGCGATGCGGGTTCAATCCGCATGCTGCAACATGGACGCACACGCACGCCTCTTCTGAGCAGCCGGAGCGGGCCGGACGACTCCCAAAAACGTTTTTTCCTCACCAGAACAGGGAAAAAGCTCTTCTGAACCCCCGCCGGATTCACCGGAATTTCCGCATGGATTTCCCGAAACGCGTTTTTGCATGAAAAAATGGCCTCCAGAAAATCCCAAAATGCATTTTCACGCAAAAAAATGGCCTCCAGAAAATCCCGAAATGCATTTCTGTAAACCAAAACGGCCTCCAGAAGATCCAGATGCAGAAAACCGGAAAGCACCTTCGCCCACCGGACAGCCAAAATCCCGGCCGATAGGCTCGGCGTCGGTCATCTCGATGGAGCGGCCCATCCTGCGGCCGGTGCCAATCAGGCTGGCCTGGATCTCGGTGGATGTGTTGTTGAAAGCGTAGTCCGTGTCGATGAAGAGCGAGCCTACAGCGAAGCTCTTCCGGCAACTCGTGTCGAAGCCGCCGGTGCCGGCACCGGAGACGCGCTCGGTGTGCCGCCGCCGACCTGGACGACGCCGGCGGTCCAGGTTCCACCGCCATTGCCGAGAGTGATCAGGGAAAGAGTGAAACGGACGGACAGTAGAATATTGCGCCAGAGATGACTCATTTTATCGGCATGTTCAGGATTATTCGGTGTCGATCCGATTGACAATCACCTTGAATTCCGGGCAGCGGCAACGCGGTACGTCCGCTGGCGCCTCAATTGAAATCCAGGAGCGGAAAGTGGAAACCCACGAACCCC
The DNA here is from genome assembly GCA_964516435.1 of uncultured Kofleriaceae bacterium. Lineage (GTDB taxonomy): Bacteria > Myxococcota_A > Polyangia > HGW-17 > HGW-17 > HGW-17. The sequence goes on from CAZEZP010000068.1 coordinate 47,211, forward strand.
AAAATCTGGAAATGCCGGCGGGTGCGGGTGACCGTCTCCTCGGAGCCGTCCTCGAGGAGCCGTTTCTCATCGTAGGCGAGGTAGGGGATGTACCGCAGATCCAGGCCGATGGTGAAAGGCACATCGCGCAAAAGGCGGGCCCAGGCGAACTGGATGCCGAAGGTCAGCGCCGTGTACAGCGACGGGCTGGGCATCGCCGCCTCGTCTCCGGAATCGTTCAGCCGGGTGTACTGGGCCACGTCCAGGGGATAGGCCATGACGTGGAAACCGTTTCCGGACTGGCCGTACCACTGGAAGGACACCCCCAGCGGCAGGCTCACGGGCGAGAACACACCTTCTGTGCCTTTCCCACTCCAGGAGAGGCCGCCGCCGGCTAAGACGCTCACGCCCAGGGAAGCAATCCACTCGCGATGACGACTCCGCCGGGAGGTCATCTGATCGGCAAACTCCTGCAACAGGGCGACCCGGCGCTTCTGGGCCTGCTCGGGCTTCTCCCCGGGTGCGTCGGGCTCGAGGAGCCCGACGATCAGGCGCAAGGTGGCTACCCCCATCTGCAAACCCCGTGGCAATGCGGCCTCGCCGGACTGCAGCATGTCGATGAAGCCGCGCAGGATCATGGCATGATCCCCATCGGCCACGGCGAAGACGAGCTTGCGCAGGACTCCAAGACGCGCCAGCCGCTCCTCCAGGCGCGCGCGCGCCGAAACCGGATCCCTGGAGAGCATTTTCGTCAGCCTGCCGAGGCCCGACAACAGCGCTTCATATCCATCGAACCGCAGACCTGAGGTCCCAATTTCATGGTGCATCCTGGAGATGGTCTCGGCCTGCCCTGTGATTCCCTCCGTCAGTTTTGCGCAGAGCCGGTACCGAATCTGGCGCCGGGCATCGGGATCTGAAACCCGCACCAGGTTTCGACGGTATTGTTCCAGGTCTGATGCGGCGGCCTCGCGGTACCTGACGAGGGCGGAGGGGCTCTGCGCCTCCTTACGAAGCAGGCGCACCATCGCCCCCACCCGGCGCACTTTCCTGCAACGTTGGGAACCGGGCGTAGTACAGGCCGCCCTCTCCAAATCCGCCAGGGGACGCGCCGCCCGCGCGGCGGCCGCCTCCAGTTCGGCAATCGTCTGCACGACGGACACCAACTCGTCCAGGGTCAGGGAACTTGGCTTCTCTTCCTTGCCATCTGGCGCGACCCGGACGACGAACCGCGCCCGCACATCCCGCTCGACAATCTCAAACAGTAGCCCCAAGGTCTCTCTCATCCACACGCTGGGTTCGGTCTCCTTGAGCAGGACCCGGAACCGGTCGTACAACTTGCGGGTCCCCGATTCGTGGAAATGCCGCCAATCCACCACGCGGTCGAGCAGGTCGTAGACCCGACGCTCGAGAACGTATTGCGGGTGGCGCCGACCGAAGTCGCCCAGGGTGAAGTCGAGGCGGTCCACACGGGCCTGACGAACAGCCCGGCAACCGGCCTCGTCTTTCGCATCGCACGGAACGGGCCACTTTTCCTCGAGTACGCCTGCCGCCCAGGTCATGGCCTCGAGGTAGGCCGGCAGGTACTTGTGGTCCGAAGGCGAGGGTGCCTGAAACTCCCGGAAGACCGACCACTCCAGCACAGTAGGGCCGGCCCCTGTCTCCAGGGCCGTGAGCATCAGGGTGGTCGACAGCCACAGGACGCTGGCCAACTCCCCCTCCAGTTTCCGGGCCTCCAGGGACCGCTGCAGAACCTCCCAGAGCCCCCGATACGCGTCGGGCCGAGGCACGCGCCCCGAGATCGTGGCCTCGCGAAGAATCCCGACGACCGTCTCCATCGCCGGCTGCAGCGCCAGCGGCACGGACTGCGCCTGATGCGCGGCGATGAAGTCGAGGGCGTCGGCGGTCACGGCCGCCTGGAGCGCCTTCCGATCCTTGATCAGATCGAGCAGGGGTTCGTTGCGGAACCGGGCGCAGAGGTGGGCCATCACACCTCGTTCGCGCAACTGGGCACAGGCGGAGATCACCTGATCGCGGGCGATGTCCAGTGCCAGGGCCTTGGCTTTCGATAGGGCCATGTCGGCGATCACGGTCAGCACGGCCGCCACCGCCACGTCGGCCATGGGAACCACGGACCCCAACCCGCGCAGGGGACCCGGCCCGTCGCTGCGCCCCCCCATGGCCAGACCGAACCCACCACCGCCGTCACCGTAGTTCTCCAGGGCGATGTCGAAATTTTTTCCGTATATCGAGATCCACCTGTTCGTCGTTCCAGAAATCCAGATCCTCCATGTCTGCCTGATAAACCAGCGCGTAGCGCAACAGCCGGTTCGTCCCCTCCTCCACGCGGGCCACGAGGACCAGGGTGTCGGAAGCCAACTCTCCCGCCTTCTCCTGGGAGAGGCAGAACGTGCCCCGGGTCTGGCGGGATGCGTCGGCCCCTTCCTTCACCGGCAGGTAGGGGCACACCAGCACGCGGCTCTTTGCCGTGCGGACGGCCGCCGGGGACTTCGTCTTCGGCGAATCGATCTTCGAGGAATCCTCTTTCGGTGGCTCCGGTTTCGGCGCCTCCACCCTGGGCGTCTCCATCTTGGGTGGCGGTCCTTCCCGGCGGAAGTGCTGGGCCTTCGCGGGCGTCTTGGCCCAGGCATGACTTGCCACCACATTGTCCCATGCAAAAATGAAGGCTAGTATAAGAACGATCGCCTTGCACGACATCGTGTTTCTCCTGCTTCCAGTGAAGCCGCCCATGGGCGCGGTTCGGTAGATAGCCCATAGTATGTGGAAGTATGACCCAGGTCAATCGATTTGTGGGATGGGGCTGGCCGCGGGTTGATGGGGCGTCTCTCACAGGGCATGAGAATGATGCGAGCGGGCAGCCTCAGGCCCCCCACGGTCGCCCATCTCCCACCCGAGAGAAATCATCAGGCCCCGCACGCTCCTGGTAATGTTTGTCTCAAACCGTTGGCAGACAACGCTTTGCGAAATATGGGATCCCCCATCTAAATCTGGACGGCTGGCTCACCTACACTACCCTGTCAAAGGACGAGAGCGCGTGGTGGCCCGGCGCATCGACATTTATACCCACGAGGAACTGGTACTGTGGAGGTTTGTTGCAATCAGTCCTTCATAATGTTTCAAATCGTTTGCCCAACCTGTGGCGGGACGCCTTTTGACCCATTTTGTCTGAAGCGGTTTTCCACCATGGCAGACGCTAACCATGACCAACGGTTTTTCCCGATGCAGTGCAGAAAACAGGCATTGTCGTACATCAACTAGACTTCCAGTTGATGCGAGCCGGATTTCAGGTTCAGCGACAGAGATTTTTATGCACAGTTTGAAAAGTGCAAGAATTTCAATCCATTCGGGAAGCATGGGTGCAGGCAACGTTGCCGTAACATTGACGGACTTCGCACCGTTTTTTCCGCATTCCTCCATTCCTGAGTGCACGGAACGAACCGTCTGCCATGTCCGTGCAATCTGCTAAGACACGCAATCGCAAAATTTCTTTTGACTGCCGCCCCGTTTTCGCTGAACTGATTTTTTTGCACTCGCGGCTTCCAGACCACGATGCGGAACTTCGAACGGGCCGGGTGAAAAACGGGCAGGGAATGCCGATGGCAGGCATCAGTTGCGGGAGGCGGAGGAGCGGGAAGCGGCCGGCGTGCGGGCGGCGGCGGGCTCGGTGCGGCGCGCGCGGCCGAAGGAACCGGCCACCTGGCGCCCGGATGGAGCCGCGGGACGGGCCGGCGTAGCGGAAACCGGCGTGCCGGCAGCAGCGGGACGGTTCGCATTCGGGGTCTTCACGACCGGGGCCACCCGCGGGGCACCCATGGTCCTGGCCTGCGTGAGCGCGATGGTGCCCTGCGCCTTCCTCGCGGACGCTTCCGTCTTCACGGCAGGCCTGTCGGCAGCCGCCGGCTTCATGCCCGCGGGCGTCTGCGCCGCCGGAGCAGCCTGGGAAGCAGCATCGGCCGCCGGGACGGGCGGCGCCGCCTCTTCCAGCGTGAATTCCCGCTTGCGCACTTCGGTGAGCGCCTTCTTGGCCACGTATTCGCGGCTCTCCTTCTCCATCTCGTCCAGGCGCGTGAGCAGATCCGCCGTTGCCTGGGGCGCACCCACCACCATCTTGCGGCGCTCGGCGCGCTTGCCCATCGAGAAGCCCACCACGAACATAACCAGGGCGACCCCCACCACGAGCGTGGCCAGCACGAAGATCTGGCGCGAAGTCAGCACGATTTCCATCTGTTCTTCCATGGGTTGGCTCATGCGGTGCGTCATGGTTCATTCCTCCTCCGGGGCCGTCATGGACTTTGGCGCTTCGATTCCCAGCAGATTCAGGCAGGAAGCCAGCACGCGCCGGAAGGCTTCCACCAGTCCCAGCCGCGCCACGGTCTTGGCGCGGTCGGCGAGTTCCTGCCCGGCGCGCGGCAGGATCGGGTCGTCCTTGAAACGCGTGTAGTAACTGTGGAACGCGCGGCACAGTTCCAGCGCATACGTGGCGATGCGGTGCGTCTGGCGTGCCGCGGCCGCATCCGCCACCAGTTCCGGAAACGCCAGCAACTGCCGCACGATGGCCAGTTCCTCGGGCGCCGCGAGAGCCGAGAAATCGGCGCCTTCCAGGTCGGCGGGCGTCAGGTTCCAGGCCGCGGCGCGCCGCCAGATGGCGCAGGCGCGGGCGTGACCGTACTGGACGTAGCGGGCCGGGTTCTCGCGCGGGTCGGCACTCTCGGCCACCTTCATGTCGAACTCCACGGCCACGTCGTGCGTCTTGGCCAGGAAGAACCAGCGGGTGACGTCGCTGCCCACCGCGTCGATGAGATCCTCGAGCGTCACGAAGTTGCCCGAGCGCTTGCCCATGGCCAGTTTCTCGCCCTCGTTGACCAGCGAGACGAACTGCACGAGCAGCACTTCCAGGTCGTCCTGCGAGCGGCCGAACGCCTCCAGCGAGCATTTCACGCGCGCCACGTAGCCGTGGTGGTCCGCGCCCCAGATGTCGATGAGATGGTCGTAGCCGCGCTCCATCTTGTTGAGGTGGTAGGCGATGTCGGCCGCGAAATACGTGGGCTCGCCGTTGGCGCGCACCAGCACGCGGTCCTTCTCGTCGCCGAAGCGCGTGGCGGCGAAGAACAGCGCGCCCTCGGCCTCGTAGGTGAGGCCGGCCTCGCGCAGGCGGTCCAGGGCGTGGCCCACCGCGCCGCCCGCGTGCAGGGTCGCCTCCGACGTGTAGACGTCGAAATGGACGGCGAAGCGTTCGAGCGTGCGCCGGATCATGCCCATGGCCAGTTCCACGCCGAAGGAGCGCATCTGCGCCTCGTCGAAGCCGCGGCGGGCGGGCTCGAGGCCGTGGCGCGCCAGGAATTCGCGCGCGAAATCGATGACGTAGGCGCCGTGATAGCCATCCTCGGGAAAGGGAACGGCCGCGATGGAAGGATCCTGCTCCCGGCAGAGATCGATGTAGCGGCTCCAGATGGAAGCGGCCAGGTGGCTCACCTGCCTGCCGGCATCGTTGATGTAGTACTCGCACGTCACGTCGTGGCCGGCCATGCGCAAAAGTCGCGCCAGCGAATCGCCCACGGCCGCCCCGCGCCCATGCCCCACGTGCATGGGACCGGTGGGGTTGGCCGACACGAATTCCAGATTGATGCGGCCCGGCTTCGGCTCGCCGCGGCCCCAGTTCCCGCCGGCCGCCAGCACGCGGGCCAGCCCGGCCTGGATCGCGCTTTTGGCGATGCGCAGGTTCACGAAGCCGGGACCGGCGACCTCGGCGCTTTCGAGCACGCCCTGGCCCACCGGCAGGCGGGCCGCCAGTTTCGTGGCCAGTTCGCGCGGGTTCCTGCCGGCGGCCTTGGCTACCTGCAGGGCGAACGTCGTGGCGAAATCGCCGTGCTCGGGCATCTTGGGCACCTCGAGCGTGATGGGGCGCCCGGCGGCCTCGGCGGGGAGATCGCCCGCGGCCACGAGATCGTTCACGGCATTTCGAAGAAGATGAAGGATTTCGGATTTGAGAATCAGCATGACTACGTCACCACCTGTCTCTATAAAAACACAATATCCCACAAAAGTCAACTTTTTGACTACATTTGTCACCAATGAGCGCAAAAATCTCGTGTTTTCCGAGAATGGGGGTCCCTTTGCGCCGCGATTCACGCCGGAAGCCGGTGCGTGGGACCGCATCGCGCGCGAACCCGCATCCTCACTGCCGAAACCCTGCATTTTTCCGATGCACGCGGCCCCCGAAGCTGGATTTTTTCCCATGATGCGTTTATCCTGCCCCCCAACTGCATGCGATCCGCATCAGTGGAGGCGAAGTGAAGCACACCATTCACGCATGTACCCACATCGGGATGGTCCGGGATGAAAACCAGGATTCCATGGCCACCCACCAGTATGCGGAGGATCTGTCCCTGCTGATCGTGGCCGATGGCATGGGCGGCTATGCCGGTGGTTCCCTGGCCAGTTCGCTCGTAACCTCCACCATGAGAGCGCACCTGGAAAAAGTGCCTCCCGAGGAATTGCGCGCCAATCCCCAAATCCACCTGCGCCTGGCCACCCATGCCGCCAACATGGCCGTCAACCAGGAAGCGCGCGCCAAGCCGGAATTCCGCGACATGGGCTCCACGCTGGTGGTCCTGCTGGCGAACGGGAACCAGGCCATCACCGCCCACGTGGGCGACAGCCGCGCCTATCTGGTGCGCGGCGGCGAAATCCGCCTGATCACCGAGGACCACACGGTCGTCCAGGACCTGGTGCGCGCCGGCTACATCCTTCCCGAAGACGCCGACAACCACCCGAGTTCCGGCATCCTCACGCGCTGCCTGGGACAGGCGGACATGGCCGATCCAACTTTTTCAGAGCCCATCCAACTGGAGCCGGGCGATTGCATTCTGCTGTGCTCCGACGGGCTCTCCGGCATGATCGACGATGAAGAAATCGCCTACATCATCTGCCAGGAACCTCCGGAAGAAGCGGCGCTGCGCCTGGTGGACGCCGCCAACTCCGCTGGTGGATTCGACAACGTGACCGTGGCCCTCTTCTATTACGGCGATTTCCCGGCCGAAGCCCGCCACTGGCCGGTGCGCGTCGGAACGCCCCTGTATCCGCCGGCCAAGAGCCCGGCGCCCGTGGACGAGCCCACGGTCCCCTTCCATTTCACCACGCGGGACAAGGCCAAGCTCCATGACACCATGAGCATCCAGACGGCCCCACCCTACGAGACGCGCCGCACGGCCCGCGCCGAGTGGCTCTGGCCGCTCCTGATCGGGCTGGGCATCATCTCCGCGGGTCTCTTCCTGTGGTACTTCTGGGGCACGGGAACATGAAACTCCATCCTGTCCGGCTCCTCCTCCTGCTGCTTGCAATGGTGGGACTGCTCCGCCTCGCGCCGGAAGCCGCGGCGGCCGGCAGGGAAATCCCCCCCCAAGGTGCCCCCTCCGCCTCGGAGCGGCGGCAGATCCTGAACTTCCTGGGGTCCGAAAACGTGCAGGACATCCTGGAAGGGCTCGCCAGAGTGGACCGCATTCCCTGGGAGCAGGCCAAGCCCTCGCTCCTGCGGCTGGCCACCCATCCGGATGCGAAGGTGGCCGCGCGCGCGCTCGAGATCCTGGTGGCGCACAGGGAGCCAGAAGCCTCGCCGCTGGTGCGCCAGAACATCGCGCACGCCATCCAGCCCAAGGCGCGTGTGGCGGCCATCCATCAACTGGGAAAACTGGAAAATCCGGCCGATTTTCCTTTCTTCCTGCGCCTTCTGGACATCGAGAACCTGGAAACCCGCCTCGCCGTCATCTCCTGGATCGGAAAACTGAAGATCCCCAACGCGGTCCTGCCCCTGGTCCAGATCCTGGAGGATTCCCGGGACGCCGTGCGCGCCGAGGCGCTGCAGGCGCTGGCCGCGGTGTCCAGGCGGCATGCGGTCCTGCCCATCATCGCCCGGCTCTCGGACACTTCCCTGCTCGTGCGCAAGACCGCCATCTCGCTGCTGGCGCCCGAAGACCTGAACATGGCCCGCCACGCCCTCGTGAGGCTCCTGCAGACGGGCACCCGCGAGGAACGCCTGGCCATCCTGAAAATCCTGCCCGTGACGCGCGAGATCCGTCCCTATCTGCTGGATTTGCTTCGCTCCAGCAAGCCGGAGGAGATTCCCCAGGTCCTGAGCCTGTTTTCCGGGGACATCGACACGGAAACCCTGCAGGATCTCGTCAATCTGGCATCGTCCGGAGCGCACGGCCCCGCCCTGCAGGAAATCATTCCCCGCATCCGCGTGGAGGATCCCTCCATCCTGCCCGGCTGGATCCTCTCCTCCGGCAGCAACTACAACATCCGGCTCTTCTGCGGTTCCCTGCTGGCCGTGACGGATCCTGCTCAGGCCGAAGAAGTCCTGCGGAGGGCCTGGCGCATCGGCCATTTCACGGGCGAAGCCGTGGCCCGGCTGTACGAGACGATTCCCGCCCCCCTCCCGCTCGGGCTGATGACCGAAATCTTCGAGCAGGGAGGCGCGCGGGACAAGCAGGCCGTGGTGGAAGCCTTCATCCGCCACCGCGATGATCGCCTGGGGCCGCTGCTGCTGGCGAAACTGCCTTCCGATCCCTCGCTGGAACCCCTGCTGCTTCCCTACGCCCGGGAGACGGGCAGCCGGATTTTCATCCATGAACTCCTCGAGCGCCTCACCCGGCCCGATCTCCTTTCCCGGCGCGACGTCCTGCTGACACTCAAGAAGATGGTGGAAACCGAAGCCCAACTCCTGGTGGATGCCGGGAGCCTCCTTTCCGGAGACGATCTGATCCTCTGGAGCGACATCCTGTGGGAACACCTGGATGCGAAAATCCTCCAGAAACTGGATCGCCTTCCCATCACTTCTCCCGAACTGGAACGGGAAATGGCCTTCCTCTCCCTGGCCGCCGTCCAGCGCGGGATGGAACCGCCCGCCCGTTTCCGGAAATTCCGCATGCCGGCGCGCCCCCTTGCGTATCACCTCTGGCTCGCCCATGCCATCTCTCCCGGCGCGGCCCGCATCCCCGCCGGGCTGGAAACAGGCCTGGCGGCTTCGTTCCTGGATCTTGTTCCCGACGGTCCCCCTCCCGCAGGGATTTCCCCCCAATCGCCCGATCCGCGGATGGTGCAGGCCGCCGCGCGGTTCGACTGGCCGGCGCCCATCCTGGAAGCCTGGCTGGAAGCTCCCAACCCGTGCGTGCGCATCAATGCCGCCCGCGCCTATGCCCGCTCCCCCCGAAAACGCATGGCGTTCCTGCTCGCCCGCATGGAACGCGAAACCCATCCGCTGGTGGTGTTCAACCTGCTGCGCGGCATGTCGTCGCCCGACGCCCGTGCAGTGGAAATCCTGCAGGCGCTGTGCCGCAGGAACACGGAAACCTGCAAGGCGTACCTGCCCGGCATGGCGGCATCCTGGCCCGAGGAACTGCGCAGACGCTTCGAAGAACTCGGTCCAGCCCCCGCGGCGGCGGGTCCGGCTCCCAGAAACGCGCTCGTCCGGTTCCATTTCCCCGCCCTGCCCGGAAACCTCGCCTGCATCGCCGTGGGCAGCCCCGCCGACGGTGTGCGCGCGATGACCGTGCCTGCCGACAACGATCTGGCAGTGCTGCATCTGTCCCACCCGTTCGTGACCCTGCATCCCGTTTACCAATGATGCCATGAGCCGCGATGTTCCCCGCCTGTCTGCCATCCTGGGAGGATTCTTCCTGTTCACGGCCATCCTGGCCGCACTGTACGCCCTTTCCGGCCCGGTTCCCTTCATCGGCGCGCATCTGACGGAAATCTACGCGGTGCTGTTCCTGTTCCTGCCGCATGCATGGAATTCTCTCACGGGGTTTCCGGTGCCCGATTTCGGTCCTCCCCTGCGCGGCGTGCTGGCGGGACTGGTTTCGGCGGTCGTGGTGGCGGGATTCTTCACCCTGGCATACAAAGCCTACTTCCATTTCCTGTGCGAAGCACGCTGGCCCCTGTGGAGCCTGGGCCGCCGCTGTTCCCAGTTCCACGCCTTCTCCTTTCCCGGCGCCATGACGACGGCCCGCCTGTTCCTGGTGCATGCCGTGGCCGTCGCGCTTCCAGAAGAATATTTCTACCGCGGCTTCCTCCAGCCGCTGATCCGGCATTCCCGTTCCCTGGCTTCGCTCTCCCCGCGAAAACAGGTCCTTGCGGCCATCCTGCTGCAGGCTTTCCTGTTCGCCTGCGGGCATGCCCTGGTGGATTTCAATCCGCTGCGCTTTTCGGTATTCTTTCCCGGCCTGCTGTTCGGGTGGCTCACCGTGGCGACTCGCGGCCTGTGGGCGCCCATCCTCCTGCATGCCGCCGCCAACGTGCTCTCCGAAACCCTGGAAGCCGGCTTTTTCGGATGAATCGAGGTCTCGCCGATGCTGTTCCCCTTTTCCCCCCGCCTCGAACGCCTGCTGGATCTGGCCCTGGAAGAGGACATGCCCCATGGCGACATCACCTCTGCGGCCATCTTCGGGCCCGACGACACGGCCAGCGCACGGTTTCTGGCCAAATCCCGACTGGTGGTCTGCGGGCTTCCCCTGATTCCCCACATCTTCGGGCGCTTTCCCCATCCGGTCCGATTCACGCCGTTCGTGGCCGACGGCGACGAGTGCCCTTCGGGGACCGTCCTGGGAGAAGCCTCCGGCAGCGTGCTGACCCTGCTGGCCGCAGAACGCACCTGCCTGAATTTCCTCCAGCACCTGAGCGGGGTGGCCATGGCCTCCCGGCGCCTGCACCGCATCTCCGCGGGCCGCATCGAGGTGGTGGACACGCGCAAGACCCTGCCGGGATGGCGTGATCTGCAAAAATATGCGGTCGCCGTGGGCGGATGCAAAAACCACAGGTCATGCCTCAGTTCCGGCGTGCTCATCAAGGACAACCACATCGATGCCTGCGGCTCGATCCGGGAAGCCGTCGCGCGGGTGCGGCGCCGCGTAGCGCACGGCATGAAAATCGAGGTGGAGGTGCGCTCCGAGGCCGAAGTCCGGGAGGCCATCGAAGCCGGCGCCGAAATCCTCCTGCTGGACAACATGGAAATTCCGGAAATCCGTCGCATCTGCGACACCTACCGGGACCGGGCCCTGTTCGAGGTCTCCGGCGGCGTCACCGAGGAGACCCTGGACGCCGTAGCCAGCACGGGCGCCCATCTGGTCTCCCTCGGAGCACTGACCCACAGCGTGCACGCGGCCGACATCTCCATGAAAATCCGGGTGAACCCATGAAATCCGCATGCCTGGCGTTCTGCTTCGCACTCGCCGCCTGCACGGCGAGCCGGGAACCCTCGTGGGAGCAGGTTTCCCGCAATCCCACCCTGTCTTCCCTGCGGCGCTACATCCTCCTGCACCCGGCTTCCGAGGAAGCCTCGGTGGCCCGCATGCAACTGGAGGTCCGACTGGCCCGACTGGCCCTGCAGGACGGCGGCATCGCCCGCCTGCAGGCATTCCTGCAGGAATTTCCCGACGGCGCGCATGCACCCCAGGTCCGGCAGGCGCTCGTGGAAGCCCGGGCCCGCCGGGCGCTGGAACTCGACACGCACTGGGCGTTGCTGCGTTTTTTGTATCTGCATCCGCACGAAAAACGCGCCGCCGAGGTGCGGGAGCGTCTGGAAGACACGTGGTGGAGGGAGTTGGCCCGGAACCCGAACCCGGAGCCGCGCGCCCTGCTGCAATACGCGCAGACCTATCCTGCCGGCAAGCACACGGCGCAGGCGCAGGAACGGCTGGCGCAAATCTTGTACAAAAAACTCGGCCCGGACCCGGCGCCAGAACTGCTGCAGATCTTCGCCGCCCAGCACCCGCAGACGGCGGCGGGCAAAGAGGCGCTGGCGCAGTTGCGCGCCTGGGAACGCGCCCTGATCCTGCTGCACGGCGCCGAGGAGGAGCAGTTGCGCCTGGTTCGGGAAGGCGCTGAGCTTCCAGCGGATTTGCTGCAGGTGGCGGCCGGCGCCCATGTGGAATCGGCCCTGTGGGCCTTCGAAACGGAAAGGCTGGAAACCTGGTGTGCCGCCGTGAAGACGGCCTGCCCGCCGGAACTGCTGCAGGCCCTGGAAGCCTGGAAAAAGATGAAGCCCGCCGCCCGCGACGCGCTGTCGGGCATCGTACGCGCGGCGGGTCCGTTCCGGCCGATGCCGGCCCTCGCCAGTCTGGAAGTCGCCCTCCACGTGGAGGACCTGCATACGGTGTGGATGGCCATGGAGGCCCTGGCCTGGCGGCCGGAACCCCGCGCATTCGCCCTGCTGCTCCAGAAAGCGGGCGATTCCGAACCCGCCGTGGCATGGCCGGCCGCGGATGCCTGCAGGAAATGGCTGGCCCGCTGGCCGCACCGGGGACGCGTACTGGCGACCTGGGAACGGCGGCGCCTCTCGGGCCAGCGCGATCGGCACGAAAACATGGCCCGACTGGTCCTGCTCGACGCTTTTCTCGGCCATCCGCTGCCGACGGCGGAAATCGCCGCCCTGCCGGTGGCGGAGCCCGTGGTCCTGCCCACGCTCGTGCTGCAGGCGGAAACCCTTCCGCAAGCGCCCTGGGACCGCCTGCAGGAGGAATGGGCGGCAACGGTGAACCGCCTGCGGGACCTCTTTCCGGTCCGCCTCGATGCCGGCTCGTTTCCCCTGGCGCGCAGCCTGGCGCGGCGGGCCTTCATCCTGGCGCGGCGGTTCGCGACCCTGACGCCGCCTCCCAATGCGCAGGCTTTCCTCGAACACGTCACCCGCCTGAAAACGCTCCTGTCCGAGTGGGAAACCCGGCTGTCCGCCTTTCCCGGCTACATCCGCTGCGATGAGAACCCCCTGCCCCGGCAGGCGGCCGAACACCGCCTCCAGCAGGAAGCGGCCAAGGCGAAACTGCTGGGCATTGCAGATCCCCGCCAGGCGTCTTTCTGGAAGAGCGTATGGAGCGTGCCCGAAAATTCTCCCTATTTCCCGGCACAACCGTGAACGTTCATTCACACGTCTCCCCTTTCCATCGCCGGCGCACTGTGAAAAGCAGACAGGGACAAGGTTCCATCATGTCCGTTTTTTCTTGAAAAACGGTTGTCAAGAAGGGCGCTTTCCGATTGTGCCGATTTTTTTCGATGACAAAAAAATACCTGACAAAACCCGTTTTTCCACTATAGTGAGTTTTGGCACGACCCTTGCTCAAAGGCCTCGCGTCGAACGGAGGTTTGCCATGAAACGCTTTGCTTTCTCCCTGCTGGTTTCTCTCGCCGTTTCTTCCTTCACACTGATCGATTCCGCCCAGGCGCAGGTTTGCGGCGGCGGTTTTGTCGGCGTCGGCCCCATCGGCGTGGGCGTGGTGGTGGATTGTCCGCCCCCGCCGCCCCCCGTGGTGGTGGTGCGTCCCCGCGTGCGCCGCGTGGTACGTCCCATCGTGGTGGAGCAGCCCGTCGTGGTGACGCGCCAGGCCCGTCCGCTTCCGCCCCCGCCGCCGGCCGTGATGGCGCCCCGCGGCGCGATGGTGCCGCGCTGGACGATCGGCGCCATGATGGATTCCTCCTCGTACGGTGATGGCGGCCTCCTCGGCGGCGGCATCTATGCCCGCTTCCTGCTTTCCGACCAGGTCGCCGTGGAAGGCCACCTCAGCGGGCTGGAATCCTGCACGAACTGCAACGCGCTCGCGCACCGCACCGATGCCCGCGCCGGCATCGCCGGCCTGTACTTCCTCAATCCCGTGCAGGCCGAGGGCATGAACCTCTACCTCAAGGGCGGCATCACGTCCAACCAGATCACCTACAACAACGACGTCAACATGGTGTCGCAGTCGACCTCCCAGACCAATTTCGAGGCTGGCGGCGGCATCGAGTGGCGCCTGGCCCCCTGGCTCTCCCTCAACGCCGAGGTCACGGCCATGAGCGCGGTGAGCGGCGAGGAAATCGGACGCGGTCCCCTCGACGACCACATCGGAAACGGCATCCCGGCCTCCGATCTCGGCAACAGCGCGGTCAACTTCCGCCTGGGAATCTCGGCCCACTTCTAAGCCCTCCCATCCCGTTCGTCCCGACCCCATCCGTTTCTTCTCCAGGCAAGAGACACAAAATTGAAACCCCATCATTTTCCTTTTGTCCTTTCCTGCGGGCTGTGGTACTAATCCTCTGATTTTTGCAAGGGAACCGGTTTGCAAACGTGATGATGCCTCCATGTGGGAACCGTCGGAAAACTTTCCAGCCGAATTGAAGTCTTTTTTTTCATTCCTGGAAAAATGCCCCACGCCATGCCTGGCCGTGGACACGATGGACCGCATCCGGGGCGCCAATGCCGCTTTCCTGGAAGCCTTCGAGGATTTCCTGCCCGCCGATGCGGAAACCCTGGAGCAGTTGAACTGGGTGCCCCTGGATGAGGAAGGGAAACCCGCGCGTGGGGCCAAAATGGGGATGGAACTCCTTCTGCGCAATCTGCAGAAAGGCATTTCCTCCATTCTTTGCTCTTTGCATACACGGCAGCCTTCGCCCCGCTTCCGCCTCTCCATCGCGCCCTGCCAGGAGATGCCGGACCTGCACTTCCTGTGGCTGGAATTCCTGTGCGCGCCGGAAACGTCCGAACCGTCCGGGCGGGCAAGGGAATCGTCCCTTTCCCTCCTGGAAAGCCAACTGACGGGGCTGTATTCCCAACTGTTGCGCATGGAAAGCGTCATGGACGCGCAGCAGGCCGTCTGCCGGCACCTGCTGAATTTCCTGCAGTGCTCGACGGTCTTCATGCTGCAGGCCGATCCGGATCCCAAGCCGGCCGCCGTGGCGGGAGAATGGGGCGCAGATTACTGGAAGCCCATTCCGGGCAGCGCCGTCATGGATGCCCACCCCGCCCTGCTGGCTTTTCTGGGACAGAAACTCGTACACATCCGCGATACCCAGTCCGTCCCCGAACTCGGACGCCTGCGGGAGTGGTGCCGGCAACATCAGGTCGGTTCCATCCTGGCGCTGCCGGTGTCGACGACAGAAAGCCATTTCGGCGTGCTGTGCCTGTTCCACAGGCAACTGTTCGCATTTTCCCCCTCGACCGTCACCACCCTCGAACAATTGGCGACCGACCTGGCCCTGCTTCTTTCCAAGATTGAAAGCTTCCAGAAAGTGGAGCATTGCCGGAAGAAGTTCCTGCACATCCAGCAATCCTTGCAGGTACTGGCGCAGGCGAGCCGCGAATTCACGGCCATCCTGGAGTTCAAGTCCGAACAAGTCGCCTGGCTGCACCTGTCACCGTCCTGCGCGCAGTTGCTGGAAATCCCGGAGGAACGCCTGTGGAACCTGCCCAGCAACGTGTTTTCCATGCTGGCCGACAGGCGCTTGCCGGAGACGATTCTGGAATCCCTGCGCAAGGGCGCTCCTTTCGAAGACATGTGGGAATTTCGCACTGGCAAAGGAAGAAAGCGCTTCTTCCAGGCGCACCTGCAGCCGCGCGAAGCGGCCCCGGACACCTGGGACCTGCTCTGCATCGACGTCACGGACATCGTATCGATGCGCGACTCCTGCCGGCGCTCGCTGGCCCTGTGGAAAGTCGTCGCCAACCTGGGAGAACGCCTGAAGGGCCCGGACTTCCGGACGCACCTGCCAGACGTGCTCGCGGATTTCGGAAAATCCGCCGAGGCCAGCCGCGCCTACATCTTCGAAAACCACGTTTCCGAAACGGGGGAACTCCTCACCAGCCAGTGGATGGAATGGGTGGCCGACGGAATCGCCCCCCAGATCCAGAACCCCGATCTCCAGGCATTGAGCCTGGTGGAAAACGGATTCCAGCGCTGGATCGACGAACTCGGTGCCAACCGCCCGATATTCGGCAACGTCATCGACTTTCCCGTCGCCGAACAGGAACCGCTCCTCCTGCAGAACATCCAGTCCATCGTGGTGATGCCCATCTTCGTCGACGGGCAGTGGTGGGGATTTCTGGGGCTGGACGAATGCCGCTCCGCGCGGCAGTGGTCGGAACCCGAAATCGAGAGCCTGCGCACGGCGGCCGCCCTCATCGGAAACGCCATTTCACGGGAACGTTCCCGAAGCGAAAGCATGTGGCTGGAACAGCAACTGCAATCGGCCGCGCGTCGCGAAAACCTGGGAAAACTCGCCCATGGCATCGCACACCAGTTCAACAACCTGCTTTCGCCCATCCTGGGCTACATTTCCGTGGCCCTGTACGATCTGCCCCCGGGAAGCCCGCTGGCCCAGGACCTCAAGCAGGTGCTTTCCGCCGCCGAGCGGGCCAAGGAACTGGCCCACCAACTGCTGCGGTTCGGCACGCGCGTCGAATACCGGATGCAACTCCTGCCAGCCACCAGGCTCGCGGACGTGTTCCGGCGCTTCTTCGAAGAGACCCGCATCCCGGTGCAGAGCGAGTTTTCCGGCCTGTCCGAAAACCTGATGCTACGGGCGGATCCGGAACAACTCCAGGCGGCCGTCTTTTCCTTCCTGCGCCGCGCCCTGCCAGCGGACAGCCTGGACAGCCGTATCATCCACGTCAATGCATCCGTGCGCAAGAACATGGACGCATCCAGGGAAACTGGAAATCTCTTCCTGCTTCTGGAAATACCGACGACGCTGCAGGCTCTTCCGAACCGTTTTCCGGATGCCAGCCTTTCCGGCATCAACTGGTCGGAAATCGACCTCATCCAGGCGCTGGACATCCTCGACCATTTCAATGCGAAAGCGACCCTTCCGATACGAACGACAAACCCTGTCGTCCTGATCGATTTTCCGCTCGTGAACCTGGAAGAGAAACAAACACCGTCGGGGCCGTTGCCCGCCGAAAAATCAACCCGGCATGCTGCCATCCTGGTAGTGGAGGACGAAGATGCCGTGCGCAATTTCGTGGTGCGGGCGCTGGCCAAGGAGGGCCACGCCGTCCTGAATGCCCCCGATCCCCGAAAGGCGCTCGATCTCGTCCGGACGCGAGTGGATGCCCTGGACCTGCTCATCACCGATGTCATCATGCCCCATATGAGTGGCAAGCGCCTCTACCAGGAACTCAAGAAATTCTATCCGCAACTGCGGGTCATCTACATGTCGGGCTATACGGCCAACCTGCTGGAGAAGCAGGGCGTGGCCCCCGAAAAGCGCAACTTCCTCGCCAAGCCCTTCGGCATTTCTGCGCTGCTCAAGCGGGTGGAGGAAACCCTGGCCGAAGAATGACCCGCCCGGCAGGTCTCACCATTTCTTGAATATGAAAAACACGGCCAGGATGATGAGGGCGAACCCCACGAGGTGGTTCCAGCGCAGGCTTTCCTTGAGATAGGTCACGGAAAAGACCGAAAACACCAGCAGGGTGATGACCTCCTGGATGGTCTTGAGTTCAGCCGCGCTGAACTGCCCATGCCCGATACGGTTGGCGGGCACCTGAAGGCAATACTCGAAGAAAGCGATCAGCCAACTGACCACGATGACCAGCATCAGGGGTTGGTGCTTGAACTTGAGATGCCCGTACCATGCAAAGGTCATGAAAATATTGGATAATAATAATAAAATGACAGTCCACATGGAGAATATTACGGGATTTCAATGGAAAATTGCTGCAATAAATCCACCAGGGATATCAAGGGCAGTCCCACGATGGCCTGGGGATCGGCGCCTACGATGGAAGAGAACAGGGCGATGCCAGCCGACTCGATCTTGTAGGCGCCCGCGCAGTCCAGCGGCATGTCGCGCTGCACGTAGCGCGCAATCGCTTCCGCGGACAGGGCCCGCATGGTCATCACATGCACGTCCAGCCGGCGCTCGAAACGCACGCCATCCGTGATGCAGAGCCCCGTGAGCAGGCGGTGCGTGCGGCCCGCCATCCGCGCCAGTTGGGCGCACGCATTCTCCACGGTCCCGGGCTTGGTCAGCACGGCGCCATCGAGTTCGGCCACCTGGTCCGCCGCGACGACGATGCAGCCCGGCCGGCGCAAGGCCACCGCGCGCGCCTTGTCGGCGCTCAGGCGCAGGACCAGTTCCTCCGGCGCTTCCCCCGGGCGCGGCGATTCGTCCACGGCGGGGTCTTCCCACTCGAAGGGAATCCCCAGGCGGCGCAGGGAATCCTGCTTGTAGCGGGAACGGCTGGCCAGCACGAATCGCATGGGAAACCCTCCCGGCTCAGCCGCCGCCGCCCACGACGGCGATCAGCACGCCGGCCGCGATCGCGGAGCCGATGACTCCGGCCACATTGGGCCCCATCGCATGCATGAGCAGGTAGTTGTTGGGATCCGTCTCACGACCGACCTTCTGGGAGACGCGGGCCGCCATGGGCACGGCGGAAACGCCCGCCGACCCGATGAGCGGATTGACCCGGCTGCCCGGAAAGAGGTTCATCACCTTGCCGAAGAGCACGCCCGCGGCGGTGCCGATGGAGAAGGCGATCAGGCCCAGCACGATGATCTTGATGGTCTTGACGTTGATAAACGTACCGGCGTCCATGGTGGCGCCCACACAGATGCCCAGCAGGATGGTGACGATGTTGATCAGTTCGTTGGCGGCCGTCTTGGACAGGCGATCCACCACGCCGCATTCCTTGAGCAGGTTGCCGAACATGAGCATGCCCACCAGCGGCGCCGCATCCGGAATGAGCAGGATCGTCACCAGCGTCACCATGATCGGAAAGACAATCTTGGCGCGTTTGCTCACGGGACGCAGTTGCTCCATGCGGATGGCCCGCTCCTTCTTCGTGGTGAGAAGGCGCATGATGGGCGGCTGGATGATGGGCACGAGCGCCATGTAACTGTAGGCCGCCACGGCGATCGGGCCCAGCAGGTGCGGAGCGAGCTTGGTGGTGGTGAAGATGGCCGTCGGGCCGTCGGCGCCGCCGATGATGCCGATGCTGGATGCTTCATTCAGGGGGAATCCCATGGCCGTGGCGCCGATGAGCGTGCCGAAGATGCCGAACTGGGCCGCCGCGCCCAGGAAAATGGTTTTGGGATTGGCGATCAGCGGGCCGAAATCGGTGAGCGCTCCCACACCCATGAAGATGAGCAGCGGGAAGAGCCCCGACTTGATGCCCCACAACTGCACCACGTAGATGACGCCGAAATCCTTGATGTTGTCGGGAATGAACGGCTGGCCGGAACTCGGATGCGCCGTGATGCCCACGAGCGGCACGTTGGCCAGGATCACGCCCATGGCGATCGGCAGGAGCAGCAGGGGCTCGAACTGGCGCACGATGCCCAGATACAGAAGGATCAGCGCCACGCCCAGCATGGCCAGTTGCCCCCCGGTGATGTTCATGAAACCGAGGGATTGGAAAATCGCATCGAATCCGGACATGGAGGCCTCCTATTCCAGCACCAGCAGCGGAGCGTCGGCTTCCACGGCCTGCCCTTCCTTCACCAGCACGCGGGAAACGACACCGGATGCCGTGGATGCAATCTCGTTCTCCATCTTCATGGCCTCGAGGATGAGCACCGTCTGGCCCTTTTCCACGCGGTCGCCTGGCTTGACGAGAATTTTGAATACCGTCCCCTGCAGGGGAGAAGGCACCGTCACCGACCCGGAACCTGCGGCAGGCACCGGCGCGGCAGAGGCTGTGGCAGCAGGCGCCGGGGCCGAACCGTCCGCCGGCAGCACGTCCACGGTGAACGTCCGGCCATTGACCACCACCTGATAGCGGGCAGGGCCAGCAGCGGAAGCCGCAGACGGAGCCGCAGAAGACGCCTTCGCTTCCGGCGTTTTCGCATCCGCCGTGGCCGCGCCGGGCAGCGGTTCTGGTTTTGCTTCGCCAGAGAGCAGTTTGGCCGCCACGTCCGGGTACAGCGCCAGGGAAATCTCGTCCTCCTCCTTGCGGATGAGGTGCTTGTATTTTTCGCGGATTTCCGGGAGTTCGGGCTTCAGGTGATCGCCGGGACGCCCTTCCACCATGGGTTCATCACCGATGATTTTCCTGCGGATTTCCGGATCCACGGGGGCTGGCGTGCGGCCATACATGCCGCGCACGTATTCGCGCGTCTCCTTGGTCACCATCTTGTAGCGCTCGCCGGCGATCACATTCATGACCGCCTGCGTTCCGATGATCTGGCTCGTGGGCGTCACCAGCGGCGGATATCCCATATCCTTGCGCACCCGCGGCACTTCCGCCAGCACGTCCTCGTAGCGATCGAGCTTCTTCTGCTTTTCCAACTGGCTCACCAGGTTCGACAGCATGCCCCCGGGAATCTGGTAGATGAGCACGTCCACGTCCACGCGCTCGGCGATAGGCGAGAACAGGGCTTCATACTTCTTGCGCACGTCCTTGAAATACGCGGTGAGCGGTTTGAAGGCCGCCGGATCCATACCCGTATCCCACGGCGTCCTGGCGAAACCGAACACCACGCTTTCAGTGGGCGGCTGCGAGGTGCCCCCGGAGAACGGCGACAGGGCGCAGTCCACCACGGCCGCGCCGGCTTCGGCCGCCGCGAAGTACGTCATCTGCGCCAGCCCCGACGTGCAGTGCGTGTGCACCTGCACCGGCAGATCCACCTCCTTGCGCAAGCGCGTCACCAGGCTCGTGCAGGCTGCCGGATCCAGCAGCCCCGCCATGTCCTTGATGCAGATGCTGTGGCAACCCAGTCCCTTGAGTTCCCGGGCGAAGGCCACAAACGCGTCCTCCGTGTGCACGGGGGAAAGCGTGTAGGAAATCGTGCCCTGCACGTGCTTGCCGGTCTTCACGGCCGCGGCGATCGCGCGCTCCATGTTGCGGATATCGTTGAGCGCATCGAAGATGCGGAAGATGTCGATGCCGTTCTTGGCCGCCAGTTCCACGAAGCGGTCCACGACGTCGTCGGCATAGTGCCGGTACCCCACCAGGTTCTGCCCGCGCAGCAACATCTGCAGTTTCGTCTTCTTCACGGCCTTGCGGATGATGCGCAACCGATCCCACGGGTCCTCGGCCAGAAAGCGCATGGCCGAATCGAACGTGGCCCCGCCCCACACCTCCAGGGAGTGGTATCCCATGGAATCGAGCATTTCCAGGGCCGGAATCATGTCCTCGAGGCGAAGACGGGTGGCGATCAGGGACTGATGGGCATCCCGCAGGATGGTTTCGGTAATTTTTACCATATTGCACTCCTTGTTATTGTTATGAAAAAATTACAACAATGCAACATTCATTTGTTATAATGATAATGAAGTATTATTTTTTCGGCTGTATCTGCACGGAAAACGTCTCCGGCGGGCGGTTCATGTGCCGGGCCAGAGCCGCCACGATGGCGGCTTCCTCCTCGGGCTGCGGTCCTTCGGCCAACTGTCGTGCGGAAGAAGGATCCGGGGAGCCTGCGGCTTTCGGATCACCCGATGCCGGCGCCGCCTGCGGCCAGAAGCGATCCATGAAGCCCAATCCCACGATGGTGCCGTAAATCAGCGCCAGCACCAGGTAGACGACTCCCATTCCCATGACCGTCAGAATCAAGGCATCTCTCACGATTCATCCTCCTCGGAAATCAAGCTTCTTCGCAGCATCCGGGTTCTTCCGGCTCGTGCCAGCAGTCGCCCGCCTGCACCTCCACGAGTCCCGCTTCGGTTTCCACGCACAGCCGGAAATCCGGCGTGAAATCCACGGCACGCCCAGCAACCTGGCGCCCGCCGGGCAGCGCCACCCGCACGCGCCGTCCCAGCGTGGCGCTGCGGATCCGGTGGAACGCGAACACATTCTCGGCCGGCGGCGACGCCATGGCGGCATCCAGCACCAGACCCGCCAGTTCACGGGCCAGCGCCTCGATGGACAAACCCTTTGTATCCGTCCAATCGGAAAGGCTCGTGGGAGGAAACAGACGGCGGCCCGGCACGTCCGGCGTGTTCTGCACGTTCATGCCGATGCCGGCCACCACCGCCAGCGTCCCCTGCGGCGCACGCACCAGTTCCAGCAGCATCCCACCCAGTTTCCGGTCATCCACCAGCCAGTCGTTGGGCCACTTGATCCGCGCCGGAACGCCGAAGCGCATCTCGAGCCAGCGCACCACGGCCACGGCGATCTGCGGTCCCTTCATGGGAAGCAGAACGGGATCTGACACCGGAAAGGCCACGGAAAGATAGAGGCCGCCCGGAGGCGAGGTCCACGCGTTTTCCCCC
>CAZEZP010000069.1:0-24227 GCA_964516435.1 uncultured Kofleriaceae bacterium
CATCGAAGGCAGCGTGCGCCATCTCAAGTATCGCGGCCAGTCCGTCATCGGGGAGCGCACCCGGACTAGCGAGCCCTTCTCCTGCACGCTGCTGGACGGGCTCGACATCCGGGAAACGGTGCGCCACTGGTACGAGAAGCGCATCTGGGTGGCCGAGGATATCCCGGCCAAGAGCCGGGTGGGATCCGTAGTCATCATCTTCGACGAGGACGAGAATCCGGAGGGCGAGAAATATCCCTATTGCGCCCATTGGCACGGGGAGCACAACCAGGAGAGCGACATGGCATTCTACGCCACGAATCCCGAGGAGCGCGTGGTGGGCCCCGGCATCTGCCGCTGCGAATACGGTGGGCTGCTCATGACGACACCGCCCGGGCGCATGTGGCCGGTGTGGGAAGACCCGCAGCTGCGGCTGGGAAGAAAGAGCGACCTGCTGCTCGCGGCCGGCCTGCAGTTGACGCGGGAGCCGGTGGTGCTCTACATCGCGCCCAGGCCGCCCCGGGCCTATCTGAAGCACATCGCCAGCCGCATGGGACTGCGTGTGCTGTATCTGCCGATCGGCACGCTCTCGCCGGAACGCGTGCGCAAACTGCGCACATTCCACATCCTGGGGGGACACGCCGTGCGCCAGTGGGCGCACCGTTTCATTCCGGAGACATAGGAATCCGGATTCACTCCTTCGGATTTTCCCGGTATCGAAAAGACGGAAAAAGCCAGCTTCAGAATGTCACGCCCAGGCCGGCGCGGAATACGAAAACGATATTGGAAACCGATTTTTCCTCGTCGATCGTGCTGTACGCGTTCCACAGGAGATCGGCCGATGCATCGATGGACCAGCGGCACCGGGAATCCAGGCAGAGCGAGATGCCCGCCGCCAGGTCGGTGAACAGGCCGGTGGCCTCGTGGACATCCGAAAGGGTGCGTTCTTCCGTATCGGTCCATACGCGGTGGCGCAGTTGGGCGAATCCCAGGCCGCCACCGAGGTGGGGCCGAAAGCGTCCGGAAGGAACGATGAACCAGGCATGCCGGGCGAAAGCGAAAAATGTGCCGACGTTTTCGGAGAAAACGGCCGGCTGTCCATCGGTTTCGCCGGTATATTCCCGCCGGATGCTGGGAGAAAGACCGCCCAGCAGGCTGGTGCGGTGCCGGCCATCGCCCCAGAACATGCCGATTTCCAGGGAAAACGTCGCATCCGGACCGCCGCCGAAGGAAGCATTGCTGGTCACGGCGCCGGCCATGGTGGTTTTTCCCTTCGCAATCCAGGCGGCTTCGGAACTGAACGACAGCGAGGCGAACCAGCGGCCCGGCCACGCGAAGGGCGGGGCAGCCTGAAGAATCCGGGCCGTGGACTTTTCGGTTTTTTCATCGGGAACTTTCGGCTTTTCCACGGGTTTTTCGACTGGAGCCGGGTTCTTCTCCACCGGCAGCGCCAGTTCGTGCATGCGGTCCGGCCCGCCCCACAGGGCGGCTTCCCGGCCGTCGGCGCCGACGGCAACGATGTAGTAGGAAAGCCTGGCGCCCCGGATTTCCTCGGGCCGGATCACGGCCAGGTACCGGCGGTTGCCGAACTTTTCCATGGTCCGTTCCTGCAGCGGGCCATCGTCGAAACGGAACACGACCTTCACCAAAGACGCTCCCAGCGCATCCTGCACGCGGGCCACGAGCGCCAGCGGGCTCTTGCCGTCATGGGCGGCCACCGGCGTGTGCTCCAGCGGCACGGCCGGCGCCGCCTCCGGCTCGGGCGCGATGCCGTAGGTCTCCTCCAGTTGCCGGATACGCAGTTGCTCTTCCTGCTTCCTGCGCACGGAAGCGAAGTATTCCTCCTGCGTGGCCGTGAAGAAGGCGAGCAGTTTGGCATTGGCGTATTTCGCCGGAATGCTGATGTCGGTCTTCATGGAAAACGCCAGCCAGAGCGCATCCCGGGCGATTCCCATGGCATCGAGTCGGAAATTGGCCACGGCTTTGTGCAGCAGCAGGTTCAGGCCGGCTTCGGTGGACAGGCATTCCTGGCGCTGGGCCGGCGTGGCGCCATCGAGTTTTTTCAGGTTTTCCTCGATGAGGGCCGCGCCCTTGGCCCAGTCCTTCGCATCCAGGAGACGTACGGCCTTCTGGAGCCCGTCCTGCAGGCTCTTCTGCACGACGCCCGGGCAGCCCTTCTCTTCGGTGGGCGGGCTCTCGTCGCCTCCGGGCGCCGGCACCGTCCTGTCGGGCAGTCCCTTGATCCCGGAGAGCCGCTTGCGGATCTCGGGCTTGATCGATTCGGCCTCGGCGGAATCGTAGCCCAGGATCAACTCGTACTGCTCGCGCGCCTTCGAGTACACGCCCAGGCCATCATAGGCCGTGGCCAGTTTGTAGCGGGCCGCCAGGCTGTAGGGCACGAACTTCAGCACGCACTCGAAGCTCTCGGCCGCCTTGGCGAAATCGGAATTGTTCAGGAACATCGCGCCCATCTTGAAGTAGCGCCGGGCCGTCTCGGTGTTCTTCTCCTCGTTGTCCGTGACCGCCGGGCAGTGCATGCGCTCGGCCATGACCCGCGCGGGAAAGAGCCAGCCCGCAGCGATGAACGCCAGCACCCAAGCCTGCATGTTTCCATGATGCTTCTTCATTTGCATACTCCAAAATTTACTCCCAAAATGTTCCAGCGTGTTTCACAGGTTTGGTTTCCCACACAGGTAACATGGTTGTTATCGCAAACTTTCCTGCAGATTCCGCCATCTGGGTCACAAAAGTATCCATGCCTGCAGCGATGTATGAAGTTGCAAGGTTGTCCTCCCTCGAGCGAACCTTCATTCAGGCAGGCGGTCTGGCCCGCATTGTCGACCACGAAGCAGAACAGGTTGGCATCTCCGCATCCCATCTGGTTGTCCTGCGTTTCCAGCGGGTCGCATCCGTCTGCTTTCGTCACGCAGACGCCATACGGGGAACCATCGAGAAAAGCGCAGACTCCATTCGTGTTCGAGCACGAGTGTGTGGCATTGCAGACCGCGCGGCAATGGTGCGTACTCGAATCGAGTCCAGACTCCAGGATGTCCGAGCAGAAAAGCAATCTATCACACTCGAGGTGGCTAGAGCAGGTGCTTCCCGACATCCCAACTCCCGGGGTCGCGCAGATGGTATCCATGTCATCTGGATTTTCGAAAATGCAGAACGACCCTACCGGACACCCGTCTATCGCGAAAATATCGCACATCAGGGGGCACAGACCCAGGTTCCACGGATTGGGAGCCACCTCCTCGCATGCCCGGCCGTTCGCGGATTCGCATGTTGAACCCAACTGGCAGAGTTTCCGGCAGACTCCATCGTGACAGGCCAGTCCGACCTGGCATTGGTCGGAATACGAGCAGGAGTCTCCGATTTCCAATGAATCTCGGGGGTCATAGCAATGGACGATCGAACTGGTATCATTTGGATAATAAAAACACTTTGATGTAGAATTTTCACATCCTGTTCCATCAAATGGATTGCATTGCATTCCAGAACTGCAATACCCCCAATTCGAACTGGCGTTGGAAAATTTCACGCATTCCGAGCCATCAGAACATTTCCCCGCCTGCGTATCGCAAAGGAGCCGGCAGGTTCCCTGATTGTTTCCAGAAAGCACGCAAACGAAATCTTTCCTGCATTCGGAAGAGGTCCGGCAGAATTCCCCTGCTTCGACCGAACCTTCCTGTGCGCAGCCTCTCTTGTCGCTTTCCGGAAAGTAATAGCATACCTCGTTCAAGGAAGCGCACCCCTGGGAATGAAGCGGTTCGCAATCGCTCTCCGAAATACACGTAATGGGGTCGATCTGGCATCTCTGGCATCCAGGAAAACCGCCTACATAACCCATGGACAGGCAGTCTTGGCCCTCCGCCAGAAGCACCTGACCCCCATTCGTGTCACAGAGTTCCCCCTCTTCGAGTTTCTCGTTTCCGCAAATGGCCTGCACCGGAAACTCCGCGCGGGAGTTGCAGCCGGCGAGAGCCAACCATCCGAATCCAACCGCTGCGGCGTAAATCCAAAGAAAGGTTCTCATCTGCATCACCTCGTCTCGACCCGCTGAAATCCTCGATGGCAACGGGGGCACTATACGTCACGCTTCCGAATTTGCCAATGGATAAGAAGAACTTCAGATGCGGTGCAGGAACCGCGCGCGCACCTCGGGGGAAAACTTTTCCAGCGCATAGCGCAGTTCCACGCGGGGCATGGACGCCGCATGAATTTCCAGAAACGCGAGCAGGCGGCCGGGGTCGCGCTTGCCGGCTTCCCGCAGCATCCAGCCGCAGGCCTTGTGGATGAGGTCGTGCGGATCGCCGAGAAGCCGTTCGCACAGTTCGAACGTCGTGTCGAGATGGCCGGCGCGGATGAGGCCCAGCGTGGCCACGACGGCAATGCGGCGCTCCCACAGGGACGGGCTTCGGACCAGCCGGAACAGGACGTCCTTCTCCCGGTCCCGCAGATGCGCGCCCACCACGTGGGGTGCCGAGGCATCCACGATGTCCCAGTTGTTAAGATGGCGGGCATGGGCGAGATAGAAATCGAAAATCCGCGTCCTCCCGGCCGCGTCCGCGCGCTGAAAGCGCTCCGCCAGATGGATCGCGGCCAGAAGGCGCATTTCGTGCCGGGCGTCCTGCAGCAGGGCTTCTACGTCTTCCCACTGCAGATTCTGCCGGTGGCGCTTCTCGATGGCGCGCAGCCGGGGCACCGGCACGCCCACGAACACGTCCCCGTGCCCGTATTCTCCCGGCGCCGTGCGGAAATACCGCTGGCAGGCGCGCGCCCTTTCCTCATCGGCGCATTCCAGGATGTCGCGGATGACTTCCCGCGCCGCGCTCATTCCCGCTCGCCGCCGCCGGAGGGAGCGATCACGCCCAGCCGGCTGAAGAACAGGGCCGTCACCTGTGAAAGCCACGCCCCGGCCAGCGCTTCGGTCTCATTGGACAGATCCAGCCGCAGCAGGGCTTCTCCCTGGGAAAACGGCGGCGGCAGCGCCACGGCGCCCTGCGTGCGTACCTGGACGGTGAACTGGGGCGCAACGTAGTGGACGTGCACGTCCATGCGGGCCTTGGCAAACCCCGGAATGCGCCGGCGCGGAACGCATTCCATCGAGAAGTCCCGCCATTCCCCGAGCGGGGTGTCGCGCACGACCGGTTCGGAAAGCACGATTTTGACATGATTGGGCGGCGCATCCACCACCAGTTGCTGCCACGAGCGGAACAGCGAGCGGGCCAGCAGATCCGCGGCCTTGGAGGCATTGGCCATCTCCTTGATGTCCGTGTTGGCCAGCATGCCGATGCGGGCGTCCAGTTGCGCCAGCGCCGCCGATGCGCCGGCCCCCGGAGGCGGTCGCAGTTCCTCGAAGCGGCGGCCCAGGTAGGCGATCAGTTCGGCCTCGCCGGGATTCTCCATGCCGCGCGCGACCCGCCCGATGGCCTCGTACAGCGGCAGGGCCACCGCCGGCAGCGCGCCCGTCCCCTGCGGAATGGTGAGCACGGCCTTCGTCTTCTTCTTGCCCGCCAGGCTCAGGATGGGACCGCCTTCGGGATCCAGTTTCTCCCCGGATTCGCCCTCTTCCGCCTTGCGCTTCTTCTTCTTGAGTTTCGGGATGCGGGGCGCCAGCGCCGACGGATCCAGCGGCGTGGCCAGCGGGTTCTTGGTGCGGGCCGTGACCTGGTCCTCGATTTCCGGCTCTTCGGGCGCCTCGTCCCCGATTTCCAGGGAGGCTTCCTCCTCCACCATCTCGGGATCGATGGATATCACCTCCTCGAACGTTTCTTCCTGGTAATAGCGGACGCGATCCTCTTCCAGCCGGTCCGCCAGGCGCTTGAGCTCCTCCACGATGGCCACGAAGTACTCCACCGGCGCCAGCGAGGACATGCCCTCCAGGGACGTGGTCAGCGACTGCATCAGATCCAGCAGGGCCACCGTGGGCGAGATCACGGCCGAGCGTGCTTCGGGATTGAGCGCCTCGCTCAGTTTCCGGGGGGTGTTGGCATCGAAGAGCAGGTGGAATTCCTGCTCGAAGCGGCTCCACTCCTCGGATACGAACAGTTCGAGGAAATCATTGCGGCCGATGTAGCCCCCCAGGCGGGAGTGCCAGCGGCGGCAGAAGCGGCGGACGTCGATGGACCATTGAAAAAAATCATTCATGGCTTTTCCTTGCGGGCCGCCATCCAGCGGCGCAGCATGAATCCGGACGGAACGAGCAACAGGGCGCAGATCAACGTAACAGAAAGCCCCAGCGTTGCCAAGCGTCCAATCGAGGAGAGCCCGCCATGGCGCACGCCCAGCATGCTGGCGAATCCGGCCAGCGTGGTGAGCGCCGCCATGCACACCGCCAGTCCCGTGCGCAGGAAGGCCGGGCGGGGATCATCGGCAAACTCGCGCCCGGCATGGAACAGATGCACCGAAGCGTCGATGCCGGTACCGATGATGGTGGAAACCACCACCATGTTGTACAGGCCCAGCCTCTGCCCCAGAAGCGGCAGCAGCGCGGCGATCCACAGCAGGGCTCCGACCAGGGGCGCAATCACCAGGATGGCCGCGCCCAGCGAACGGAAATCGAGAAGCAGCAGGAAAAACACCAGCGCCAGAGCTGCGGCCACGATCTGCACGCCTTCGGAGCGGACCACCTCCAGGATGTCCACGAGAATGAACGAGGAGGACGCCGCCCGGGCCTGCGCGCCGGGAGCCGCGCCCATCGGCGCCAGGTCGATGCGGGAGATGGCTTTCTTCAACTGCGCGGATTCATAGGCGTTCCACGTCTCCCGCGCGGGATAGAGGTAGACGAAACGCCCGATTTCCCCGTTTTTCTCCGTGAACCGCCGGCGCAGCCAGTCGGGGAGATCGGAAAGGCCGATGGGAGCCGCTGGCACGTAGGGCACATAGTTCTGGAGCCGCTTTTTCAGGTCCCCGTCCGCCCACTCCATGGCCCGGGCGAGTTCTTCCCGGATCTGGGCGCAGATGGCCAGTTTGCGTTCCTGGTCCTTCGGGATGAACGTGTGGATGCTGTTGAAATCCCGGATGTCGGGATGGTGCAGCGGGCGCGTGAGGATCCCGGAAAGCCATTGCGTTAGTTTCTCACAGTCGGAAACGGTATCGCACAGC
The DNA here is from genome assembly GCA_964516435.1 of uncultured Kofleriaceae bacterium. GTDB lineage: Bacteria > Myxococcota_A > Polyangia > HGW-17 > HGW-17 > HGW-17. The sequence goes on from CAZEZP010000069.1 coordinate 7,087, forward strand.
ATCACCGTGGGAGAAGCCCGGTCACCCATGGCCTTCCCGTACTGGACCGTCGTGGAGGGATTGCCCGAGAGCCGGCGGAAATTGGTCTCGAACTCGAGCCGGGACAGCCCCCACGGCAGAAACAGGATGGAAGCCGCGAGAAAAACGCCCAGGACCAGGACGCTGGCCACCGGAAAGCGGGAGGAGAGCGGCGCGAACCGGAATTGCCAGGCCGGCTTCACACGCAGGGTGAAGAGGCGTTCCAGCAGCACCGCGAACACGGGGAAGAACAGGAAGAACACCGCCATGGTGATGAGCACACCGCTGCCCGCGATGAGCCCGAACTCCCAGAAACCCCGGAATTGGGAGAAGAACAGCAGGTACAGCGCGCCGGCCGTGGTGAGCGCCGCCGTGAGCAGGGCGCGGCCGGAGGCGGTCATGGTGAGCGAGAGCGCGTCTTCCAGCGGTTTTTGCGAGCGTTCATGAAAATAGCGGACCGACAGGTGTACCCCGAAATCGATGCCCATGCCCAGGAGGATGCCCCCGATGAAGGCCGTGATGACGTTGAGTTTCTCGATCGAGACGGCCCGCACGAGTCCCAGCGTGAGCAGGATGCCCAGGATCAGGGGCAGGAAGATGAGCGGCACCGGCCGCAGGGAGCGGAAGAACACCACCACCATCAGGGCGATCAGCCCGAAGGAGAGCAGAAACGAGGAACGCACGTCCTCGAGGATGGTGTCGTATTCGGAAACCCGGTTGCGGTAGCCGCCGGCGACCTCCACCTTGGGATGCGGCTGCGGAAAATCCCGCAGCACCTGATGGATGACGACCTCGGTCTGGTGCACCAGCCGCCGGGCCATAGCCATGTCCACGGAAAGGCTTTTCGGGCGTCCCACCACGGCGAAGATGGTGCCGTCCGGGGAGGCGAAATATCCGCCGGAAGCCGCCGAGGAAACGGAATTGCGGAACTCGCCCGGCACCTGCGAGCGCACGTCGGAGCGGCGCAGCATGTCCTGGAGCTTCTTCTCTTCCGGGTCGGGCCCGTCGGGCAGCACGAGAAGACCCATGGCCTTGAGCTTGGCGCGGCCCAGCACGGTGCGGATCTGCTTAAGCAGCCGCGTCAGTTCCTCCGTGTCGAAGTACAGGAGCGCATTGCGCTTGAAGAATTCCAGTTCGATGCGCGCGGAGACCTCCTCCAGTTCCTCGATGTCCCGGCGCATGGCGAACACCAGCGCGTCGGCGACCTCCCGGTTGCGCTCCGGGTCGGGCCCCTCGATGGCGACCACCAGGAAGTCCGTGCTGCCCACGCGTTCGGAGGCCTCGCGGGCGGTGCGCACGGATTCGGTATCCTGAGGCAGAAGGAGATTGAGATTGGTGGAAAGACCCAGCCGCGATGCGCCAAAACCTCCGCCGGCCAGCAGTACGAAGAATACAGCCAGATACCGGTATGGATGGATGATGGCCTCGCGTGTCCACCGTTCGAGCAGGCGTTCGAGCATGTCCGGCTCACTCCCACTCGATGGTGCCGGGCGGCTTGGGGGAGAGATCCAGCAGCACCGTGGTGATGGAGGGAATGGCCAGGATTTCGGGCACCACCGCATCATGGAAGGCGCGCGGCAACTCGGGCACACTGGCGGTCATGCCGCGCTCGGAGGCCACGGGCCGCAGCACCACGGCCTCGCCGTCCGGACGGCCGTCGAAGGAGAGAGGCAGGAGCGCCACCGGGAACTGCCAGACCGCATCCATGAGTCCCAGCCGGCGCAGGTGTGCGGTCACGACGGCATCGGCGCGCTGCAGGATCCGCACGCGGTCGGGGGTGCAGGAAGCGCGGCGCACCCGAACGCTTGCAAAATCGGGCCCCAGATTCCACACGATGCGGTTGATGCCACGGATGCTCTTGAGTTGCAGCGCCACGAAGGCCGCATCGGGTTTCGGTCCGGAAATGCACAGCGGCAGTTCGTACGAGCGCAAATCGGCCTTGACGCCCACGGATCGCAGGGGCAGCACCACCGCGCGCATCCCGGCCGGCCAGGAAACGGCATCCACGGCCTTCTGCACCTCGGCCATCTCCGCGGGCTCGGCGCCATCCGAACCCAGGATGCGCACGGCCAGACCGGGACCCGGGAAGGGATGGCGGTCCACCCAGGCATCGGGAAGCCCCAACTGGCGGCCCAGATCGCGCACCTCCTTCTTGTAGAGGTCGGCGATCGGCTCCAGCACGCGCCCCTGCCGGATCATCTCCTCCATGAGCGGCACGCGGTTGTGATGCGTCTTGATCACATGCGCGCGGCGGGTGCCGCCGCTCTCGATGGTGTCGGGATAGATGGTGCCCTGCGCCAGGAGCGCGTTTTCCAGGTTCAGGCGCCGCATCTCGTCCTCGCACACGGCCACGAACAGTTCGCCGATGATGCGGCGCTTCTCCTCCGGGGCCACGACGCCCGCGAGCGCCGCGTAGAAACGCCCGGAGGCATCGACGAAGTGGAAATGGTCCCCCACGCGGGCCTCGAACAGTTCGCGCACCTGGGCGCTCTCGTTCTCCCGCATGAAGCCCGTGTCCACGTGCAGCATGTGCACGCGCTCGCGGGGCAGGGCCGCAAGCAGCAACTGGGCCACCACGGAACTGTCCACGCCGCCGGAAACCAGCAGGAACACGTCGCGGTTTCCGGCCGCCTGCCGGATGGACTCGATCTTCGAAGGCAGGAAGTGGCGGGCGTCCCATGTTTTTTCACATCCGCATATGCGGGCGAAATTCTCCAGCATGACGTGGCCGTACACGCTGTCGTCCACCTCGGGGTGGTACTGGAACCCCCAGCGCCGGCGCGTCTCGTCGGCGATGGCGGCGAAGCGGTGCACCGGCCCGTCGCCCGTGTGGCTCGTGCCGATTTCCCGGAACCCCTCCCCCACCGAGACCACGGTGTCCCCATGGCTCATGAACACGATGCTCTCGCGCGGCACGTTCTCGAAAATCGGCGAATCTCCCGTGATGGTGAGCACGGCGGGCCCGTATTCGGGCTGGCCGTGGATGACGGTGCCGCCGTAGTGCTTGGCGATTTCCTGGTGCCCGAAGCAGAAGCCCAGGATGGGCACCGGAAGGTCCAGGATCTTCTGCACGGCCGAGTTGTCCTCGTCGTAGGCGCTCAGCGACGGGCTCCCCGAAAGCACGATGCCGGCGGAAGCCGCCAGTTCCTCCAGAGGGGCCTCGGGATCGGCGATGACCGCATGGTAGCCCAGGGAGCGGAACTTGGACGCGATCAGGTGGGCGTACTGGCCGCCCAGATCGATGACCGTGATGGGATGGGACATGGATGACCTCCTTCGCCGGCCAGCTGTATAACAGATTCGGCCGTCCGAGGCAATGCGGCCCGCAGGGGAGCGCCGGTTTCGCGGGCGCCGCCTCGGGGTGCCAAAAAACCTGTTTTTTCCGCTGGAAAAAAGTGATATGAATCGCTCGCCTTCTGGGCAGGAACTGCCATTGGAAGAAAGGAGTATCCACATGCAAATCCGCAATATCGGCATCATCACTTCCGGCGGCGACTGCGCCGGCCTGAACGCGGTGGTCAAGGGCGTGAGCCTCACGGCCCTGGCCCACGGCATCAAGACCCTGGTCATTCCCAACGGCTACGCCGGCCTCTACAACCTGGTGGAGTTCGAGAAACTCACCGAACTCACGCCGCGCCGCCTAGACAACGTCAACGTCTCCCTGGCGGGCTCCGAAGCCGGGCATTCCCGCGTGAAAATCGCTTCCATCAAGGACGAGCACAAATACGAGCGCATCAAGGCCGGCCTGGAGAAGCACCAGATCGACGGGCTCGTGATTTCCGGCGGCGACGACACCGGCAGCGTGCTGGTGGATCTGGCCGCCCACGGCATCCGCTGCATCCATGCGCCCAAGACCATGGACCTGGATCTCAATTCCTATTCTGTCGGTGGGGATTCCACCATCAACCGCATTTCGCAGATCACCCAGGATCTCAAGACCACCGGCCGCACGCACAACCGCATCATGGTGGTGGAAGTGTTCGGCCGCTATGCCGGCCACACGGCCTTCCGCGGCGGCATCGCCGGCGGCGCCGACGCCATCCTCATCCCCGAGATCCCCGTGGACTTCGACGTGCTCTACGAGCACCTCAAGAAGATCTACTGGCGCCGCATCATGGAGAGCGACGTGCGCGCCGGCACGTATTCCATCGTGGTGGCCGAGGGCATCCGCGATTCCTCCGGCAAGGAGCTCACCGACGATTCCGCGGGCGTGGATTCCTTCGGGCACAAGAAACTCTCCGGCGCCGGCAAGTACGTGGTGCAGGAACTGAAGAAGCGCATGGAAAAGGACCCCTACACCCGCGAGATGATGGCCAAGTCCGGCATGTTCGTGGAAAAGCTCTACGAGATGCCCGAAATCCGCATGATCCAGCCCTCGCACCTGGTGCGCTCCGGCGGCTCCTCCGCCTACGACGTCAACTTCGGCGCCGAGATCGGCGTGGCCGCCGTGGAACTGCTGCTGGCCGGCTACTCCGGGGTATCCGTGGTGGAAGTCAAGGGGACCGAAATCCGCTACCAGCAGACGGCCGAACTCATCAAACAGCGCCACGTGGACCTGGAAGAGTGCCGCTTCTTCGAGAACATGGGCATCTGCTTCGGCCGCCAGGTGGAGCCTGCCAAACCCACGTTCCGGGAAGTCTTCGGGCGCGTGGACCGCATCTACTGATCCCTTCGCCGCGGCGGCATCCGGAACATGACGACCTCCAGGAAAAAACAGCCGGTGGCCCACGGAAAAATCGTGGTCCGCAACCGCAAGGCGCACTTCGAATACGAAATCGTGGAGCGCCACGAGGCCGGCATCGTCCTGACCGGCTCCGAGGTCAAGAGCCTGCGCGCCGGCCAGATGGACATTGCGGATGCCTACGTGGAGAGCGTGGGCGGCGAACTGTGGCTCGTCAATGCCCGCATCGCCGAGTATAAAAACGCCAACCGCTACAATCACGACCCCCTGCGCAAGCGCAAACTCCTCATGAACCGGATCGAAATCACCCGCATCACCGTGAAAATCCGGGAAAAGGGTTTGACGGTGGTTCCCCTCACGGTATATTTCACCGAGCGCGGAAAAGCCAAGGTGGAAATCGGCCTGGTGCGCGGCAAGCGCCTCGTGGACAAGCGCGAGGACATCCGCAGGCGCGACGAGGAACGCCTTTCCCGCCGCATGCGCGACTGATTTTTCCGCTTCGCCGCGCGGGAGGAATCCATGCTCTCACGGCTCATCGAACTGATCGAAGGCAAAGCCACCCATCTGGGAAAAATCTGGACCCAAAAGGTGCTCGAGAATCCGCTCACTCCCTCCTACCGGCGCCTGTCCGAGGAGGAATTGCAGCGGCGCGCCGAAAACGTGTACGCGGCCCTTGGCCACTGGCTCGACCACCGCATCTCCCGGGACGAGGCCAAGCGGCGCTACCGCGACCTGGGCCGGCGGCGCTGCCAGGAAGGCTTCCAGATCCTGGAACTGGTGGTGGCGCTGTCCCTGGAAAAACGCATCCTCCTGGATGCCCTGCGCGAAGAGAGCTTCTTCCTCAACGCGCTCCAGATGCACAGCGTGTTCGAGTTGATGGAAAACATCAACGATTTCTTCGATCGCGCCCTCATCTACACCATCCAGGGCTACGAATCCGAGCGCCCGCACCGCACCGAGGACGGCGAATTCCGGGTCCACCCCACGCAGACCTGGTTCACCCTCCCCCGCGACACCCCCCGCAAGTGATTTTTTATCCACAATTATTTTTTGTTGGTTGGTAGATTTTTGTATAAAAAAACTCCACGTTCTGTAGATTCTTGCATAATCGGAATAAAAAAATTATGAAGGTCATACTCTTGATGCGAACGAGATCCAAGATTTAAAAAGAAACGGTATTTCGATCCAAACTTCATTATGTTTTTCCTTACTCGTCAGTGTGAATCCAAATCCTTGAAAACCTTCTGATACCTTTGCTTTTTGATTGATTGAAACTGCAAGTCTTGATTTCATATATTACCAGCCGCTCGAAAATCGATTTCAATTGAATGAATGAATCAAGGTCCGAAAATTCGGAAAAAACAAAATTAAGAGCACTTCTTATAATATAATATAATATAATAATATACATTTTTTCAGCAAATATCATTACAATATTATTTCTTTGTTCTGGCGATGGATGCACGAATCTAAGCCCGCGCCAAGTATTCCTAGGTCTGTGACTCGCTTTTTTTCCTGTAAAATAATTTTTTGCATGCTTTTTCATGGCATTTTCCATGCAATTGTAAAAATAAGATAATCAATACTTCTTTCTTCGAAATGGACCTGGAAAAAATGGAAATTTTCATGGATTTCAGTTTGCCGATGATTTCGGAAGATGTATACCCGAATGCGGCGGAGAGGACTATGACACACGCGCGAATCCTTTTCTTCTTCATCATCGGAATCGGGATGCTGGGCGCCGGGACGGCATGCACGGACGACGGTCCGGGACCACCGGATTCCCTATGTGGAAACGGGCGACTCGAGGCCGGCGAGGAATGCGACGGCGCGTCGTTCGGCACGGCGACGTGCGTGCTCTACGGATACGAGGGCGGGGCGCTTTCGTGCCGCTCCGACTGCACCATCGACGTGTCCGGCTGCACCAGTTCCACGGCGCGCTGCGGCAACGGCATCGTGGAAGCCCCGGAGGAATGCGACGGCACGCAACTCGGCGGCGCCACCTGCCTTTCGCTGGGATTCGCCGGCGGCGGCACGCTTTCCTGCCGCGCCGACTGCCGCTTCGACACGACGGCCTGCAGTTCCACCGCCGGCCCCGTGTGCGGCAACAACAAGGCCGAGGGCACGGAGGTGTGCGACGGCTCGGACCTGCGCGGCAAGACGTGCGTGACCCAGGGCTACGACTGGGGACAGTTGCGATGCAATTCCACTTGCACAGCCTATGATGTATCGGGCTGCTATTATAATAACAACGGAAGTTGCCCCTACATTTATCTGCCAGATGAAAAAGGCCGCTGGTATTATCAGGGCGATCTTTCGGGATCCACGCTGGCCGCCGGCGTGGACGTCTTCAAGCCCGCCTTCTACGGCGACAACGTCTACGATCTAGGAGAGTTCCAGCCGGCCGGTACCGCCGCGCGCATCCGCCTGCGGGAGGTCATCGCCGAGACGTCATTCGTGGATTTACTCGAACTCGTGGCCGTGGATGCGCCAGCCGGCGTGCGCGCGTACACGGACTGGAGCTATACGAGCCAGTTGGGGTTCGTGTCGCCGGCCGGATTCGTTTCCGCGCGCCGGGCGCGGCCTCCCGTCCGGGCGCTGCGCGAGGACGGCCGCGACGTGCTGGCGCAGGTCCTTCATGCCGACGGCATCCCGCTGGCCGTGCGCCCGGATGAACTTTCGCGCGTGGAACTGGATTTCGGGCCCGTGCAGAATCCGCGACACGCCAAACTGATCCTGACGGCCTGGGGCGTGTACCAGGATTTCCGCAACCACCAGAAACCCCCGTTTTCCGCCGGCACCACCCTCGAGACCCGGGATGAGAACGGCATCTGGCGCGTGCGCAGGACCGGGGGCAAGGCGGCCGGCGATTCCAAGACCTGGGTGCTGGACATCGGCGGCCTTCCGGGCGTGGAAACGGGAAAAATCCGCCTGACCCTGGCGCATCTGCCCTCGGTGCTCGACGTGCTCGACGCCGTCCTCCTGGACGATTCCGCGCCGGAGGAACTGCGCATCGCAGCCATGCGCCCGAAAAACGCCGTGCTGCGCTTCGGCGGAGCCGCCCGGGTGCGTGCCAGTTCGCTTCAAAACCGCATCCAGGCCACGGACGATCGCCTGCCGGCGCATCCCGAAATGACGATGCAGGGGAACGCCACGCGCTACGGCCATGTGCGGCCGCTGCTGATGGCCGCCGACGACCGCTTCGTGGTCATGGTGCACGGCGATGAACTGGATCTGGAATTCGACGTGCCGCCACCCGCGCCGGGGCGAACGCGCCAGTACTTTTTGCGCGGGCGCGTGTGGTACCAGTTGATGGCGCACCCGCTGGGCCCCGTCTCCCGCCGGATCACGCTGCCGTACACGGGCATGGCGCGCTATCCCTATTCGCCCTCCGAATGGCCCTACCGCCACGATCCGTCCTACGCCCGGTATCTGGAGTTCTGGAATTCCAGGCAGGTCAATCCGTAAAATTACATTCTCTCCAGACGCATGCCGCGGGTTTGCCAAAAGGCGCCGTTTCCTCTAGAGTGGCCGGGCCGGTCGTGAGCCGGCGAATCCCCGGAGGTGAAAATGAAGAAACGACATGGATGGATGGCGATGGCAATCGTTTTCGGAATGCTCGGCTGCGCTTCCACGGGCCAGAAAACCACGCACGCGAAAACCACGGCGACTGCGGCCGGAAAATCCGCAGATGCCGGGAAAACATCCGACGGCAGCAAGACCGGCGGTTCCAAGGCCGCGACGGACAAAGGGGAAAAAACCGGATTCACCACGGTCGCGGACTACGACCAGTACATCCAGGAAAACCCGGAGGATCACCAGGCCTATTACAACCGCGGCACGCTGCACCTGAAAGCCGGAAATTTCGACGCGGCGCTGGCCGATTTCTCGAAGGCCGTGGAACTGCGCCCGGATTACCAGTTGGCCTGGGTGAACCGGGCGGTGCTCTACGTCAAGACCGGCAACTTCGATGCGGCCCTGAACGATTACATCAAGGCCATCGAACTGGATCCGGAAAACGCGCGGATGTACATGCAGCGCGCCTTCGTATACGAAAAGAAGAAGGATGCCAAGAGCGCGCTGGCCGACTACGACAAGGCCATCGCGCTCAAGCCGGACTACGCGGAAGCCTACGTGAACCGCGGCCTGCTGCTCGAGGAGATGAAGCAGGAGGACCGCGCGCTTTCCGACTACGACAAGGCCATCGAACTCAATCCGAAACTGCACAAGGCATATGCCAACCGCGGCCTGATCAAGGCCCGGCGCAAGCAACTGGACGCCGCCATCGCGGATATCACGAAGGCCATCGAACTGGATGCCGGGTATGCACGCGGCTATTACAATCGTGGTTTGATCTATCTGATGGCCAACCGCCTGGATGAAGCCTTGAGCGACATGAACAAATCCATTGAACTGGAACCGAATTTTTCCAAGGCGTATTACAATCGAGGCGCTATTTATACGGAAAAGAAGGATTTCGATGCCGCGGGCCGCGATTATGACAAGGCCATCGAACTGGAACCCGAGAATGGCAAGTATTACATCAGCCGGGCGGTAAACAGTTTCAATCGCCAGAAATACGACGACGCGTGGAAGGACGTGGAAAAAGCCAGGCAGTTGAAGGCGACGCCCTCGCAGAAGTTCCTCGATGCCCTCAAGAAGGCCTCCGGCCGCAGGTAATGGCATGGCGGTATCTGGAAGGATACCGGTGTTTCCATCCGTTGCTGTTGGACATGAAGAGAAAGAAATGGGGGCTGCAAAAGAAAGCGGGCGCCCGCGCGCGCATCATTCGGGGATGACGCACTGGCAGGGGTTGGCGGCATCGGCCGCGTCGCAGCCCTGGGAAACGGCGCCTTCGCCGAAATCGGCCACGCACTTGTCGGAGCACTGGAAATAGTCGTAGGTCTGCAAATCATTGCAGATAGCCACCTGCCCGCCGTCCAGGCACAGGATCTCCGAGGGCTGGCACTGGGCGATGTCCCCGTCGAGCATGTCGTAGCAGTTGCAGGGATTGTCGGGGACTTCCCCCGTGCAGCCGCCTGCGGAATAATAATCAGGCCCATATACGTTCTTGCAATAGTCATTGCATGTGGCCTCGGCCGGAATGCCCCACTCCTCCATGCCGGCGGACATGTCGCAGTAATGGATGCGCTCGGCATCGATGCAATAGATTTCATCCGGCTGGCACTGGGCGATCATGCCGTCGATCTGGTCGTAGTCGCACGCGCAGGGGTTTTCGGCGCTGGCGGCGTCGCATCCGTAGCTCCTGTAATTCTCGCCATAATTGGCCACGCAATACGCATTGCAATCGATGACATTACGGACATGATTCTCGTCGCACAGGACCAGCGTCTGCGCATCGCGGCACATGGCGTCCCCGGGCGTGCAGGCGTTCTCGTTCTCCTCGAACGAGACGGTGCAGGCGGAAGCGGCCAGTCCGGCAGCGCCGGTGGCCAGCAGCCGGAGCATCAGGCGGGAACGCGAAGGATAGCGGGGATCGGGAGCGGTGCGCACAGGCTGAAGATGAAAGAAGGATGAAGGTTTCATGGCGTTTTCTCCTCGAAAGTTCCGGTTCACGGACTTACCCTACCACCGTCTGGTTTTCGTGCAACGGACTTTTTACAGGCGATCGCAGGCGTTTTCGATGTCCGCCACCGTCCTGGGGATGGGACGCCGCCCCAGCACCCGGTTCCCGTCCTGTGTTACGAGCACGTCGTCCTCGATGCGCACGCCGCCGAATCCCAGGTATTCCTCCACGCGCCCGTAGTTCACGAAGGGGGCCGCCTCGCCCCGCGCGCGCCACTGCTGCACGAGCGCCGGAATGAAGTAGATGCCCGGTTCCACCGTGAACACCATGCCCGGACGCAGGATGCGGTTCATGCGCAGGAAGTTCAGGCCGAACTGCGTCGAGCGTTCGGTACCGGGCTCGTAGCCCGCCACGTCGCCGAGATCCTCCATGTCGTGCACGTCCAGGCCCAGGAGATGGCCCAGGCCGTGCGGGAAAAAGAGGGCATGGGCGCCGGCGGCCACGATCTCGTCCACGTTCCCGCGCAAAAGGCCCAGTTCCACGAGCCCGGCAGCCATGGCGCGGCACGCCGTCCCGTGCACGTCGGCAAAGGAGACGCCGGGGCGGCAGGCGGCGATGGCGGCGCTCTGCCCGGCCAGCACGATCTCGTAGATTTCCTTCTGGCGCGGAGAGAAGCGCCCGGACACGGGGAACGTGCGCGTGATGTCGGAGGCGTACCCGTCGGGCGTCTCGACGCCGGAATCGACCAGCAGCAGGGCATCCTCGGAGAGAACATTGCCATAGGCGTGGTTGTGCAGGACCTCGCCGTGAACGGTCACGATGGGAGTGAACGATTGCGCGCAGCCATGGAACAGGGCGGCGGCGGTCATGGCCGCCATGACGTCCTGCTCCAGGGCGCCCGGCATCATGGCGCCGAGCGCGGCCTCGTACATGTCCGCGGAGACGTCGAGCGCCCATTCGATGCGCTCCACCTCGCGCGGTTCCTTGCACAGGCGCAGTTCGGCCACGGCCGCCATCAGGGAAAGGCTGGCGCCGGCCGCCACGGACATCGGCGGCTGATCCAGCCAGTTGGAGAGCGCCATCAGGCTCTCGGCGCGGTACGGGGGCAGGTAGTGGACCGATGAGAGTTTCCGCAGTTCGCCACGCAGGGCCGACAGCGGCAGAACCTTCTCCACGCCGATGGCGTCGGCCAGTTCCCGCAGGGTGGGCACCGGCCCCGTCCAGACGATGTCGTCCACCGTGGCCTCCTCGCCGAACAGGATCTCCTCGTGCGCCGTGAGCAGCAGCGCCAGATCCGGCAGCGCGTGGCCGGCGAAATACAGGAAATGGCTGTTCTGCCGGAATTCGTACGTGTTGGCGCGATAGTTGCGCGGCGCCTCGGCGTGTCCGGGAATGAGGATGGCGGCGTCACCCATGGCGGCGCGCAGGGCACGGCGGCGTTCGGCGTAGACGTGGGCTTCGAACATGGATCCCTCCTTCGTGGTGCCCCACCCTATCCCGAAACGGGGTCGCGTTTCAATCCCGGATCGACGGCGTGCGTCAGTCCCGTCCGGAATCCGTCGGGGAAAACGGAAGGAAATGCTCCAGTTGGTGGAAATCCGGAGTTTTTCCGGGCAGGGGGGAAAGCGACCCGTGAAGGCGCTGTGCGCCGAGGATGCAGGCGACGTTGAAGGAAACGACCTCGAACGGCGGCGCCGGCAGTTTCGCCGCGGCTTCCCAGCGCCGGGCAGTGGACCGGCAGGAATGGGCCAGCGGCTCGATTTCTCCAGTGATGTTCCGGCGGCCTTCCAGATGCAGGAACCAGTAATGGCCGTGGGGGCCGAATTCCAGTTCCCAGTAGGTTTCTCCCGCGCCCAGGAGAAACACTTCCACGGCATCGTGGCGCCACAGGTGGGGAAAGCGGCCGGACGGGCCGGGCGGCGACGGCGCCTCCGTCCGCGGCGCGCTCACGGACACGAAGAGCGCATCCCTGGCGCACTCGATGCGAAATCCGATCCGCCAGCCGGGCAAAAACGCGGCATCGCCCCCACAGGCATGCGGAATAAAATTCCTTTCCAGGACGAGGGATTTCACGCGGGAACCGGAGAGAAGGCTAGAAGCGGTTGACAATGAGCGGGGCGATGACCAGGGAGACCACGCTCATGAGCTTGATCAGGATGTTGAGGGAGGGGCCGGAGGTGTCCTTGAAGGGGTCGCCCACGGTGTCGCCGATGACGGCGGCCTTGTGCGGCTCGGATTTCTTGCCACCATGATGGCCGTCTTCAATATATTTCTTGGCGTTGTCCCAGGCGCCGCCGGCATTGGCCTGGAAGATGGCCAGCAGCACGCCGGAAACCGTCACGCCCGCAAGCATGCCGCCGAGCGCATACTTGTTCCAGATGCCCATGAGCACCGGAATGATGACCGCCAGAAGGCCCGGAACGATCATGCGGCGAATGGCGGCCTTGGTGGAAATGGCCACGCAGGAGGCGTAGTCGGCCTTGGCCGTGCCTTCGAGCAGGCCGGGGATTTCCTTGAACTGGCGGCGCACTTCCACGATCATGTCGTTGGCCGCTTCACCCACGGCCGTCATGGACATGGCGGAGAACAGGAAGGGCAGCATGCCACCGAAGAACATGCCAGCCATGACGACCGGGTTGGACACGTCGATGGTTTCGACCTTGGCCTGCATCTGGAAGGCGGAGAACAGCGCCAGCGCGGTGAGCGCCGCGGAGCCGATGGCGAAGCCCTTGCCGATGGCGGCGGTGGTGTTGCCCACGGCATCGAGCTTGTCGGTGCGCTCGCGCACTTCCTTGGGCAGTTCGCTCATCTCGGCGAGGCCGCCGGCGTTGTCGGCGATGGGGCCGTAGGCGTCCACGGCCAACTGGATGCCGGTCGTGGAGAGCATGCCCAGGGCGGCGATGGCGATGCCATAGAGGCCCGCCAGTTTGAAGGAGACGATGATGGCGGCCGCGATCCAGATGATGGGCAGCGCGGTGGAGGTCATGCCGGTGGCCAGACCCGCGATGATGTTGGTGGCGGCGCCGGTTTCGGAAGCCTTGGCAATCTTGTGCACGGGGGAGCGGTCCTTGGAGCAGTAGTATTCGGTGGTCACGCCCACCAGGATGCCGGCAATCAGGCCGCCCACGGTGGCGCCGAAGAGCTTGAGCCAGGTCAACTTCACCATTCCGTAGCCCAGCACGTGCATCTTCACTTCCACGGGAATCATCCAGTAGCAGATGGCCGCGGTGGCGAAGAGCATCAGGAATGCCGCGCCGAATGTGCCGATGTTGAGCGCCTTCTGCGGGGAGCCGCCTTCCTTCGTGGACACGAAGAAGGTACCGATGATGGAAGCGACGATGCCGGCGCCGGCCACCATCAGCGGCAGCAGCACCAGGCGCAGTTCCGGAGTACCCTCGAAGTTGCCCACCCACTGGGCGCCGAAGGCCAGCACCATGGCGCCCACGATGGCGCCCACATAGGATTCGAAGAGGTCGGCGCCCATGCCGGCCACGTCGCCCACATTGTCGCCCACGTTGTCGGCGATGGTGGCGGGGTTGCGGGGATCGTCTTCAGGGATGCCGGCTTCCACCTTGCCCACCAGGTCGGCGCCCACGTCGGCCGCCTTGGTGTAGATGCCGCCGCCCACGCGGGCGAACAGCGCGATGGAGGAGGCGCCCAGGCTGAAGCCCGAGATCACCGTGATCGTGTTCTGCAGTCCCTGGGCGTCCTTGCCCACGAGTCCGAACATGTGATAGACGATGAGCAACGTTCCCAGTCCCAGAAGGCCCAGGCCCACCACGCTCATGCCCATGACCGTGCCGCCGGAGAAGGCGACGCGCAGGGCACGGTTGAGGCTCTCACGGGCGGCGGCGGTGGTGCGCACGTTGGCGCGGGTGGCCACCCGCATGCCGAAATAGCCGGACAGGGCCGAGCAGAAGGCGCCCACCACGAAGGACAGTGCCATAAGCGGAGAGCGAAAATTCTCTGGCGTGCTCTTGCCCATGTTGGCCAGCGCCAGCAGAACGCCTACCACCAGCACGAAAACGATCAGGACCTTATATTCCGCGCTCAGGAACGCCATGGCGCCCTCGCGGATGTAGCCGGAGATTTCCTTCATCTTGTCGGTGCCCGCATCCTGCTTGTTGATCCACACGGTTTTCCAGAATGCGAACAAGAGTGCGAGCAGCCCGAATGCGGGCACGATGTAGAACAGATTGTTCATGCGCTTACCTCCTTGGTTGTGACGGGTTGTTGGAAAAACCGGGAAAAATTCAAGCAACGGACAGACGCCCCGAAACACCGGGCGCCCGTCGCAGGACGAAGAGCAAAATCAAGACTGCCCATTGAACGCATTCATGGCATAAGTCGGCCCTTCGTTCAAGATGGTTTTCACGATTTCCACGCTTTTTTCCAGAATCCTTGGAAGTGCTTGTTTTTCTTCAGAAAAAAAGGGAGAAAGAACGTGATCGACCATGTCGTCGCCGGTGGGTCGGCCCACGCCCAGCCGGACGCGGATGAATTCCGGGCCGCCGATGCACGCCACGATCGATTTGAGCCCGTTGTGGCCGCCATGGCCGCCGCCCACCTTCACGCGGATGCGCCCGAACGGCAGGTCCACGTCGTCATGCAGGACGAGGATGCGTTCCCGCGCAATCGCGAGCGAGCGCATGGCCGCGCCCACGGAACGCCCGGAGAGGTTCATGTACGTCTGGGGAAACAGGAGGGCGATTTCGCGCCCGTCCAGGGAAGACTGGACGAAAAGCCCCTCGAAACGCTTGCGGAACGGCGGAAAGCTCCATGCATCGGCGCAGGCCGAAAGGGCCATCGCCCCCAGGTTGTGGCGGGTTCGGGCATACTCCGGCCCCGGATTTCCCAGACCGACGATCAGGAAATCGGTGCTCACGGCGGGGCGGCCCTCCGGAATGAATCACGCCTCCAGGCGATGAAGGCGATGCGCGAATGGGAAATTACTTCTTCTCGGGCTTCGCGGGAGCGGCGGCAGCCGGAGCAGCGGCCGGGGCGGCAGGAGTAGCGGACCCTTCGGCCGCGGCTTCGCCTTTTTCCTTGTCGCCGGACACGATGACCAGGGCCTGGCGCGGGCTCAGACGAACCTTGAGGTTCTCGGGAAGCTTGAGGTCTTCCACGCGCAGCACGGCACCCAGCCCCATCGCGGAGACGTCCTGCTCGATGACGGAGGGGACTTCGGCCGCCGGGCAGGTCACGGGCAGTTGGGTCATGGTCAGGCGCATCTGGCCGCCGAGTTTGACGCCCTCGGCACGGCCGGTGGTCCGGAAGGCCACCATCGCGGGCACCATGTCCTGCGCCTCGGTGCGCAGGAAATCCACGTGCAGGATATCCCCCGTGAGGGTGTCGAACTGCACGTCGCGGATGAACGCCGTGACGCGCGGGCCGCCTTCGACTTCGAGTTCGAAGAAGGTGTTGCGCTTCCTGGCGGGGTCCATGACCTTCAGGAGATCCCGCGGATTCAGTTGCAGGGAGATCGCCGGCTCCTTCTTGCCATAGAGGACGGCAGGGACCATCTTGGCGGCGCGCAGGCGGTTGTTGGCGTTCTTCCCAGTTTCTTTCCTCAGTTGTACGGGCAATTTCACGGGCTGCATCACTTCATACCTCATCTTCCATCGGCGCACCCACCGGCGCGCGGGACGAACACATGTAGCGCAAAATCATTTTCAAGTAAAGAGGGAACTTATGGAATCTCCATGGTGGACGCGCTTGATGGCCTCGCCGAGCAGGCGACCCACCGACAACTGCTGGATCTGGCCGCAGGCGGCCGCTTCCGGGGAGAGCGCGATGGTGTTGGTGACCCAGACCTTCCTGAGCGGGGAATTCCGGATGTTTTCGATGGCTTTTCCGGAAAAGACCCCGTGCGTGGCGGCGGCATAGACTTCCTTCGCCCCCTGGTCCATGACCGCCTGGGCGGCCTTGCTCAGGGTGCCCGCCGTGTCGATCATGTCGTCCACGATGATGGCTCGCTTCCCCGCCACGTCGCCCACGATGTTCATGATTTCGCACTGGTTGGCCTGGGGGCGCCGCTTGTCGATGATGGCCAGCGGGCAGCCCAGGCGCATGGAGAAACTGCGCGCGCGCTCCGTTCCTCCGGCATCCGGGCTCACGATCACCATGTCGTCGCCGCGGAATTCGTTGCGGATGGCCTCCAGCAGCACGGGCAGCCCCGTGAGGTGATCCACCGGAATGTCGAAGAATCCCTGGATCTGGCCCGCGTGCAGGTCCATCATCATGACGCGGCTGGCGCCAGCCGTGGTGATGAGGTTGGCCACCAGTTTCGCGGAAATCGGAGTGCGCGGACGCACCTTGCGGTCCTGGCGCGCATAGCCGTAGTACGGGAGGATTCCCACGATGGATCCCGCCGAGGCGCGGCGCAGCGCATCCATGATGATGAGCAGATCCATCAGGTGCTCGTTGACGGGCGTGGACGTGGGCTGCACGACGAAGCAGTTCACCCCGCGCACGTTTTCATTGATGGCGCAGAAGGTCTCGCCATCGGAGAACTTGCTCACCGTGATGGATCCGGGGACGATTTCGAGATACTTGCAGATCTCGGCGGTGAGGGCGGGGTTGGAGGTTCCCGAGAAGACGGCCAGCGACTTGAGCATGGTAGACTCCGCGAGCGGGCTTCGCCCGGCAAGAGGAACGGGACATCACCTCGGCTGGGCCGGAAGGATTCGAACCTTCCAATGCGGGAACCAAAGTCGCGTGACTTGCCACTTGTCAACGGCCCAACGTCCTGACTGGCCGGAACCGGCGTGGATGAATGCAGAATGCCCGGAAAAAGTCAATGGGTCTGAATTGGAGGGTGACAGCCAGCGTGCCCGCAGCAGGTGCATTCCATGCTGGGGCTACTGGGATAGTCGGCGCCCGGTGAGATCCAGGCGCCTTGCCCCCTGCCGCGCG
>CAZEZP010000070.1:0-17127 GCA_964516435.1 uncultured Kofleriaceae bacterium
ACCGGTACTCTTCCAGAAACAAATCCACGTTGTCCACTTGGGTCAGATGGTCTACTCCTTTCTGGCATGAACCGATGCCATGAGAGTGAATACCAAAAAACCGGAAATGGCAACCACAACTTTTGATTTCGAATCAAATAGTGGAAATTCCTGACAAACGGAAAGGTCAGATCCGACTTTGAAGATGGCCTGTGGCTGGCATGAAATGAAGCCAGTTTTTCCTGGAAAAACGGGGTGCCGGTTCCGGCGCGCCCGGAAAATGAAGCCCGGCGGCAAGGGAAGAAAACGGCCAGAAAGATGAAAGACGCCGAACGGCGCCAGGAATTCGCAGGCCGCAATAGCCCGTGCAAACGAAGTCGCGTCAGGGAACGACGCGCACCGGATACGCCGAGGAAATCCGCGTGCCATCCCCCAGTTGGCCCCGGTCGTTGGCACCCCAGCAGAACACGTGGCTGCGGGTGGAAACGGCGCAGGCGAACGAGCCGCCCACGGCCACGTTCGCAAAGGATTCCTCACCGGAAAGCAGCACGGGCTGGGGTTCACTGCGGTCCGGGCCCGGACCGATGCCCAACTGGCCGCTGCCGTTGGCGCCCCAGCACCAGACCCGCTTGCGGCTGTCCACGCCGCAGCAGGAATTCCCGCCGCAGCGCACTTCCCCGAAAACGGCGCCTGGCGGCATGTGGACTGCGGCCGGCGCATTCTGCGAAACCAGTTGGCCGATGCCCAGTTGGCCGTTTTCGTTTCTCCCCCAGCACCAGGCGTTTCCAGAAACATCCAGGGCGCACGCATGAAAATTCCCGGCCGTGATGGCATGAAACGGCGATTCGTGGTCCACCCGCGCCGGAACCGGATTCGCGCCCGAGTGGCCGGTGCCCAACTGGCCGAAATCGTTGGCGCCCCAGCACCAGGCATGTCCGGAATCGTCCAGCGCGCAGGTGAAATCGCTCCCGGCGGCCGCCTGCACGAAGAAGGCCGTCTCCGGCGGCTGCACGAACGCGAAATGGGTGCGGCTCTCGTTCGTGCCATCCCCCAATTGGCCCGCCGTGTTGTCCCCCGCGCAGGCGGCCCGGCCGTCGCGGTCGACTCCGCACAGGTGGGCCGCGCCGATGGCCATGTCCGTCCATGGAGAGGCCGGCGCCGAAATGCTCACTGGCGAGGAACGGTTGAAGGTGTCGGACAGCCCCAGTTGGCCGTAGCGGTTGTCCCCGAAACACCACAGGGTCTGCCGGGGCGCGCAGAAGAAGCATGTCGTGTCGAAACCGGAAAGCGGCACGGGCGGGGAAAAACAGTCCAGAATCCCCAGTGGCTGCGGGGACGAAACACTGAGCATGCCCGCCACCCCCACCTGCTGGCGGGTGTTGTCGCCCCAGCACCAGGGCACGGATCCCTCATCCATCAGGCATGCATGCGCGCCGCCCGTGGCGATCCCGGAAACCCTGCGGCAGCCGGCCGTATCGAGAATCCGGCAGAATTCGCTGCAGAACAACTGGCCGCTCCAGAAGTCGAAATCCGCGCAGGAAAGCGACCCGAACTCCCATTCATCGCACAGTTCCCCCTGTTCCGGCTGCAGGATTCCATCCCCGCACTTCCCGTAATGCTGGCAGTCGGACAGGTCATAACTGCAGTTTCCCCAGCAGGCCAGTTCCCCGTCGTAGTAGCCCAGCGAACCGCAGGTCTTGCCGCGCAGATCGGAGCCGTCGCACGTTTCCGCGGGTTCGGCGCGCCCGTTTCCGCAGGTGTAGCAGCCGTTCTTGTCCAACTGGCATTGCCGGCATTCGGTTTCGCCCGAGGCGTATCCCAGGCTTTCACACGTGAGGGATGCCATGAGCGCGTTTTCGCAGGTCTCCCCTTCTTCGAGGATGCCGTTGCCGCACACGGCAGGGGGATGCGCGTCCCAGTCGAGAATCCGGTTGCAGGCGAACGCCGGCGCGAATGCAAAGAACCACATGGAAATCACGCATCCGGACGCGCCCCGAAACGAAGTCATGCGGGTTTTATATCCGAGCCGCCCGGATCGGGCAACCAGCTTGTAAAAGAATTCAATGTGTGAAAACTTTCGCCGGATGCGCCCCTCGCAGGCGCATCCCCTGCCGCGTCCAAGGGAGGTCGCCTTGCCGATCCATGGAAATACGGGAGGACTCAAACCCTCCCACCTGCACATGCTGGAAAGTCTGGCAGCACGCCGCAATCCGCCCGAAGAACTCTTCGGCTCGGCCTGTGCTGCCCTTCTGCTGGAAATCGCCCAGAGCACAGGCAGAGAAGTAGGGATTCTCGTCGATCGCAAGGGCGTGGTGCGCGACGTGGTGGTAGGATCCCCGGAAGGCATGGTTCTTCCGCCGCCCAATCTGCCCGAAGGCGGGTTGATGCCCGGCCTGCGCCTGCTGCACGCCCACCCCGGCGTGCGGGAACTGTCGAAGGAGGACCTGACGCTGCTGTACTCCCACCGGCTGGATGCCGTGGCCCTGTGCATCCGGCAGCATCCCGATGCCCCGGTGCAGGTGTCCTGGGCCCATCTGGACGCGGCACCCCGTCCGGAACCGGTGGTGCACCCCTTCGTGCCACTGGGACGCCTGAAACTGGACTTCCCGGCGTGGATCGCCGAGCACGCCGGCGCCATGGCACGCCCCCGCGCGCGCGAAGTCCGGCATGCCGAACGCGCCCTCCTGGTGGTGGTGGCCGACGACCGCACGCGACTGGAACGCCGGAGCGTGGAACTGCGGGAACTGGCCCGCACCGCCGGCGTCGAGGTGGTGGACCTCATCACCCAACTGCGGCCGCGCCCGGATCCGCGCACCCTCGTGGGCCGCGGCAAACTGGAAGAAATCCTGCAGGTGCTGGGCCGCCACGAACTGGATCTGCTCATCCTGGACCCGGCGCTCACCCCCACGCAGGCCCGCCGTCTCTCCGAGTTGACCCCTGCACGAATCGTGGATCGCACCATGCTGATCCTGGACATCTTCGCCCAGCGCGCACAGACCCGCGAAGGCAAGATGCAGGTGGAACTGGCGCAGTTGAAATACACGCTGCCGCGCCTGGTAGGAAAGAACAGTTTCATGAGCCGCCTCATGGGCGGCGGCACCGGCGGGCGGGGACCGGGCGAAACCAAACTGGAAATCGACCGCCGCCGCGTGCGCGAGCGCATCGACCGGCTGGAGAAGCAGATCGACGAAATGGCCGCCCAGCGGGCGGTGCAGCGCAAGAAACGCCAGGAGCGCGACATCCCCGTGGTGAGCATCGTGGGGTACACCAACGCGGGAAAATCCACCCTGCTGCATGCCGTGACGGGCGCTGATGTGCTCATGGAGGACAAGCTCTTCGCCACGCTGGACCCCCGCACCCGCCGCGTCCGGTATCCGGACGAGGCCGAAATCATCTTCACCGACACGGTGGGATTCATCGAGGATCTGCCGCCGGATCTGGTGCGCGCCTTCCGCGCTACGCTCGAGGAACTGGAGCAGGCCGATTTGCTGCTGCACCTCGTGGACGCCTCCGATCCCGATCACGATTTCAAGCGGCGCGAGGTGGAGCGAATCCTGATGGAAATGCATCTGGACCACATCCCGCGGTTCACCGTCTACAACAAGTGCGACCGGCTCTCTTCCCCCCTGCCGCCGGCTTCCGGGCGCGACCTGTACGTGAGCGCCATCCGGCCCGAAACCCTGGTGCCCCTGGTGAACCGCATCCTTGCCTTTTTCAAGAAAAGGCGTCATGGTGAAGACCGTCCGGCATACGAAAAAAGACCGCCAGAACACGCGGCACGGGAGTAGGACATGTCTTGGATCGCTTCATGGCTCGGATTCGTCGTTTCTTTCCTGTGCTTCGCCCAGACGGTTCGGGCTGCTTCCCCGGAACCCGAAGTGGAAGACACGGAGGTCTCGCCCGTGGTGGTGTCCAGGGACGCCCTGGTGGAGGAGATTCCCTCCCCAGTGGCAGAACCCATGGGCATGACCGTGCAGGAAGGTTCCCTGTGGATTTCCGACATGGCCACGCGCAAGGTGTACGAGTTCCGCCTGGGCGACCGCAAGGTGGCGAGGGAAATCCCGGTTCCCGGCCTGATGCCTTCCGGCATAGCCGTGCACAAGGGTCTGCTGGTGATCGCCGACCGCCAGGCGGACAGGATGGCCCGGCGGCGGCTGACGGATGAACTGCCGGGTGTGGAATCCCTGCCCTACTATGAAAAATGGGCGTGGGGCATGGTTTCGGACGGCAAATCGCTGTGGGTCGTGGATGCCATGCAGAAGAAGATCCACCAGGTGGATCCCGACGATGGAACCACCATCCGCTCGTTTGCGGCGCCAGGAGCCGGCCCCACCGGAATCGCCTGGGACGGCATGCACCTGTGGGTGGCGGATCACGCTTCCAACACGCTGTTCCGCGTGGACCCGGAAACCGGTTGGGTCGTCTCCTCCCTGCCCTCGCCGGGCCCCTATCCTTCGGCCCTGGTGTATTTCGACAGCACCCTGTGGGTGGCGGACTACCAGACGCGGCGGCTGTACCGCATCAAGCTCCCCGAAAAACTGCGGGTTCTGGAAGACGAGGAGCGCCGGGTGCGGGCCAGTTACCAGGTCACCTACCGGGCTTCGGGCACCGGAAGGATCCGCAAACTGACCTCGTATCTGGCCGTTCCCCGGGAAATGGACGGCCAGCACCTTCTCGCGCCCCTGCGGTTCGACCCGGCTCCCACCCGGATGGTCAAGGACCGCTGGGGCCAGGAAATCGCCGTGTTCGAACTGGGCGATCTGTCCCCCGGAGAAATCCGCACCGTTTCCTGGACGGGGGATTTCTCCCTCTTCCGGGTGCGCTTCCAGGTCCAGTTGGGACCGATGGAATTGCGCCTGGATCGCGGCCTCGCCGAGTATCTGTCCGACGACAAGAAGTACAATCTGCAGCATCCGCTGCTGACGGAATGGCTGCGCGACCTGGTGAAGGAGCCGTCCACTCCCTACCGGACGGCGCGGCGGATCTACGAGAAACTGGCCGATTCCATCGTGTACGAGCGTTCGGGAGGATGGAACAATGCCGCCGCGGTGCTGGCCCGCAAGACGGGCTCCTGCTCGGAATACACGTTCGCCCTGGTGGCGCTGCTGCGCCGGGCCGGCATTCCCGCCCGGTACGTGGGCGCCATCTCCGAGCGCGGGGACAACGCCTCCTTTGACGACGTGTTCCACCGCTGGGCGGAAGTATGGATGCCCGGCTATGGCTGGATTCCCGTGGACGCCAACGCCGGAACCGACAGGGATCCCGCTGTGCGGGGGCTGTACTTCGGCGGGCGCTCCAACCGCCACGTGGTGACCACCGTGGGCGGCGGCGCGTCGGAGTACCTGGAATGGGACTACAACCATCACACGCGCTACGAGGTGGAGGGCACGGCCGCGCTGGAGGAGTCGCCCCTGGGACGCTACCGCCCGCTGAAACTCAAGGCGATGCAGCGCGACATCCTGCTGGTGGAAAAGAAGACCGAACCCGAAACGGCCAGGACGGATGCGCCGGCCACGTGTCCTGCGCACGTTCCCGCCCTCATCCGCATGCCCGAAGGCGAATCCGCCGAGCCGCGCAGCCATCTCCTGCTGTGGGGCATCCTGTTTTCCGGGCTCTTCCTGACCGTTTTGGGCGTATACATCGCCCTGCGCATCCACGGCCGCCTGCGCCCGTAGACGTTCCCGCGCGCCCAGATTCCCGCAACTTGCACCCGCTTTATCCGGCCCATCAGAGCGGCCACGACCGCAGAACATGCATCCAGCCTTGCCCCGCGCTGCCCGTGCTGTAGCCCGTTCGGCCGTCAGAGCGGCAGGGGAACGGACTGGAGGATTTCCTGCAGGATCGCCTGGGGCTCGAGCGCCACGAGCCCGCGGTGCTCCACATTGGGCAGGATGCGGTGGAGAAGCGCCGGCCCCGCCAGGTCGGTGAGATCCTCGGGCAGGACGTAGTCCCGCCCGCGAATGAAGGCCAGCGCGCAGGCCAGTTTCTTCCAGCCGATCAGGGCGCGGGGGGAAAAGCCCAGGCGCAGGGACACGTGCCTGCGGCTGGCCTCGCCCACATCGAGCACGTACTGCAAGAGGGGCTCCGAGCAGGCCACCCGGTCCACGGCCTCCCACAGGGGCCCCAGGTCAGTGCAGGCGGGTTCGGCCGCGGCGGCCTCCGGGCGGCGGCCCTGCTCCGCCAGAAGCCGCATTTCCGCCGCCCGCGGAGGGTAGCCCAGGTGCAGGCAGAGGGAAAAGCGGTCCAACTGGCTTTCGGGCAGGGGAAACGTGCCCGCGATCTCGATGGGATTCTGGGTGGCGATGACGAAGAAAGGCCGGGGAAGCGGCCGCGTCTGCCCCTCGATGGTCACCTGGTTCTCCTCCATCGCTTCCAGAAAGGCGCTCTGGGTACGTGGCGCGGCGCGGTTGATCTCGTCCACGAGCACCACGTTGGAGAAGACGGGGCCGGGACGGAAGGTGTAATCGCCGGAAAGCGGCAGGGAGAAGCCCACGACATCCGAGGGCAGCAAGTCGGGCGTGCACTGGATGCGCGCCCAGGAGAGCCCGAGTTGCACGGCCAGTTGCCTGGCCAGGGTGGTCTTGCCCACGCCCGGCACGTCCTCGAGCAGCAGGTGCCCGCGCGCCAGCAGGGCAGCCACGCAGAACTCCACCGCCGGACGCGGCCCGAGGTACACTTCGCAGACGGCATCGATGATGCGCTGGACCTGGAGGGAAGGAACCGGCTCGCTCAAAACACGTAACCCTTCGGAATCACGACGATGTCGTCTTCGGTCACCGTGAAGCGCTGGCGATCCTTCTCGACGTCGTAGCCGATCTCCTCGCCCGCCGGGATGCGGATGTTCTTGTCCACGATGCAGCGGCGCAGGCGCACGTTGCGGCCCACCTCCACACCCTCGAATATGATGCATTCCTCGATCTGGGAATACGAGTTGATGCGCACCAGGGGGCTCAGGATGGAGCGGTCGATGCGGCCGCCCGAGATGATGCAGCCTTCCGACACCAGCGAGTTGGTGGCCAGCCCCATGCGGGGGCCATCGGCGAAGACGAACTTGGCGGGCGGCAGGGGCAGGTTGTACGTGTGAATGGGCCAGCGCCGGTTGTACAGGTTGAAGATGGGCGTCACGCCCACCAGATCCATGTTGGCGTCGAAGTAGGAACTGATGGTCCCCACATCCCGCCAGTAGCCCTTCTCCCGCTCGGTCTGGTCGGGCACGGTGTTCATCGAGAAATCGTACACGTAGACGCGGTATCCGTCCTCCACCATGCGCGGGATGATGTTCTTGCCGAAATCGTGCGCCGAGGTGTCGTCCTCGGCATCGCGCGCCAGTTGGGACACCAGCGGGATGGGATCGAAGACATAGTTGCCCATGGAAACGAGCGACCAGCCGGGCCGTGTGGGCATCTCCTTGGGATTCTTCGGCTTTTCCTGGAAGCCGACCACCCGCCAGTTGGCATCCACCTCGATGACGCCGAACTGGGACGCCTCGGAGACCGGCATGGGAATGGCCGCGATGGTCAGATCCGCCCCCACCAGCAGGTGGAAGTCGATCATCTGGCGCACGTCCATGGTGTAGATGTGGTCGCCGCCGAAGATGACCAGCAGATCGGGGTTCTCGTCGGCGAACACGTTGAGGCTCTGGTAGATGGCGTCGGCGGAGCCCTTGAACCAACTCTTGTCCACGCGCTGCTGGGCCGGAACCGCTTCCACGTACTGGCCGATGATGTAGGGGAAGTGCCAGCCGCGGGAGATGTGCTTGTTCAGGCTGTCGCTCTTGTACTGGGTGATCACCTTGATCTTGTACAGTCCGGAATTGACGAAATTGCTCAGCACGATGTCGATGAGGCGATAGCGCCCGCCGATGGGCACGGCCGGCTTGGCGCGGTCCGCCGTCAGGGGGAACAGGCGGCTTCCCACGCCGCCCGCGAGCACAATGGACAGGATGTTGCAGTTGTAGGAAGTTCTGCGCTTCAGGATGGTTTGCATGGATGTCTCCCTCCCGGCAGGAAGCGGATCGGAAAATAGCCCGTTCGCCGGCGCTTTGCAACATCCGCGAAGATTTTCACGGACGGCGCCCTTCCCTCCGCATGGGCGCGGCGGCCCGGACATGCGCGGTCGCAACGTGCGCCTGCCGCGCGACCGGCAGCCGCGATGCACGGAGGATGACTTTTCAGAATGTCGTGGACTTGAAGAAGACGTCGCCCTGCAGACCGTTGGTGCGGGGGTCGAACCAGGCTACGCCGGCCCCCTGCCCGGACGCGAGCGAAACCAGCCGGATGCCCTGGGCATCGGCGGTCCCGGCGGCGACCCCGAGGTTCATGCGCAAATCGAAGGCGTGGAAGGAAAGTCCCCTGTCCAGGGAAAAGTTGAGATACACATCCCGGTATCCGTCCCGGTCGTCGAGGTAGGCCACCACGGGATTCCCCAGTTGCGACAGGACGATTTTCGGCGTGGAACTGAAACCGCGGCGGACATCCACGATGGCGGATGCGAACGTGGCTCCCTGGTCGGTGGACGTCAGGCAGCGGATCAGCGGCAATCCCTCGGCATAATCCTGGAACACCACGTGAAAGCGCCCGTCGGCGGCCAGCGCGAGCGCGGCATCGAACGCGTGCGCCGTACCCGAGGAGAGGAGCACGTCGGAAGAAAGCCAGGTCACCCCGTCATCGAGCGAGCGGTTGAGATACATCGAGGAAGTCACCCCGTCGCGCACGTCCTCGTAGACCGCGTACACCACGCCATCGCGGGTGGCGACCTGCGGACGCGTGGTGGAGGACGCGCCGGGAGTGCCCCTCGAGATGCGCACATCGGAAGGCAACCAGGTGGCGCCCCGGTCGTCGGTGTAGTTGAGATAGATGTCGGGCCGGCCGTTGCGCTGGTCCTCGAACACCACGAAGTAGCGCCCCGACGTGGACACCGCCCCCTGCGCGCGCATGGCGAACGAGGACGTCACCGTGTTCCCCCGGTTCACGCGGATGTCCGCGCCCCAGGACGTTCCCCCGGTGGTGGACACGTTGAGGTAGACGTTGCGGTACGGCAGCGTGGTGCCGGCCTGCTCCCGGTAGTCCTCGTGCAGCAGGTAGAGCGTGCCGTCGGGGGCGATGGAGAGGCTGGCGTTGATGCTGTCGAGCGTCGAACTGTTCACCCGCACCGGCGCCGAAAACGTGGCGCCCCCGTCGGTGGAGCGGGAAAACTGGATGTCGCGCTGCCCCGAGAAGAACTCTTCCCAGAACAGGTACACATGCCCGTTTCCGGGATTGACCGCCAGTTTCGGATGCATCTGGTTGTTGCCGGACGCATACACGCGGATTTCCGGCAGAAAGGAGAGCCCGCCGTTGGTGGAGCGGGCGAAGTAGATCTGCGAAGCGCCGCGCGAATCCGTCCAGGCCACGTACACGTTGCCGCCGAAGGAGGCCGCATCCACCTGGATCGAGTTGTACTGTCCGGCGGCCGTGGCCGCATCCACCCGCACGTCCGTTCCCGTGACGTACTGGCAGCCCAAAAGATCGACGGCGCCATCGCAGTTGTCATCCAGGTCGTTGCACGTCTCCACCTGCGGGTCCACGGCCCCGATGCAGCGCAGGATGCCATTCTGGCAGACGATGGTCCCCAGTTCGCAGATACCCACGTCGGTCGTGCCGCAGGCAGTGCCCCCACCCGGGTTGCCGTCATCGACGGTGCCGTCGCAGTCGTCATCCAGGTTGTTGCACGTCTCCGCCCGCGGATTCACGGCCCCGATGCACTGCACCTGCCCGGCGATGCAGCGGGTGACGCCCATCCGGCAGATGCCGGTATCGCTCATGCCGCAGGCGATGTCCCCGCCCGGATTGCCGTCGTCGATGGCCCCGTTGCAGTCGTTGTCCAGCCCGTCGCACGCCTCCACGCCGCCATTCGTGGGCACGCAGAAGTACTCGCAGCCATTCGCCGGATCCCCGTCGAGATCCCACCAGCCGGCGAAGCAGTCGCCCGGCTGGCACTGGAAGTTCCCGTCGCAGATTCCCTCGCGGTGCGGGTAATGGCAGATCAGGCCGCAGGCGCCGCAGTTGGCCGGGTCCTGGGGAGTCGTCCCCACGTCGTCGATGGTGCCGTTGCAGTCGTTGTCCAGCCCGTCGCACACTTCCACACCACCATTGGTCGGCACGCAGAAGTATTCGCAGCCGTCAGTGTCGGTTCCATTGAGATCGGAAAAGAAGGGATTGCACTCCCGGATCCGGCACACGCCCAGCACGCACCGGGCCGAGGCGTTCGAAAAGGCGCACACGCGGCCGCAGACCCCGCAGTTCTCGGGGTCGTCGTCGAGTCCGTCCCCGTCGTCGATGGCGCCATTGCAGTCGTTGTCCAGCCCGTCGCACGCCTCCACGCCGCCATTCGTGAAGAAGCAGGCGTATTCGCAGCCGTTTTCGAGTTCACCGTCGAGATCCACGAAGCCCGGCCGGCAGCCATCGTAGGTGCAGGCGCCGTCGATGCAGTCCACCAGCGCGTTGGGAATGAAGCAGGAATTGCCGCACCGTCCGCAGTTCTCCACGTCCCGGGACAGGTCCGTGTTCTCGTCGATGGCGCCGTTGCAGTTGTTGTCCAGCCCGTCGCACGCCTCCACGCCCTGGTTCGTCAAGGTGCACTCGTACTCGCAGCCATTTTCGATTTCGCCGTCGAGATCGAAATAGCCGTCCAGGCAGGAGGTCAGGATGCAGCGCCCGTCCTCGCAGCGGGCCATGGCGTGGGGGATCTCGCAGTCCACCTGCGCGCACGCCCCGGGATGCTGGATCTCGTACACGGCGCGCTCGCAGCCCCCGGCGAACAGCAGGAGAAACGGCACCAGGGCGAGCCTTTTCCAGTTCGCCCACCGGCCAGGCCGCGCCCCGCGCCGCCGCAGAAGCAGAAGAAGCCCGCCCAGAAGCCACCATGCCCCATCCGCGCCTGCCGGAGCGCCGGACGCCGAGCAGCCGCCGCCGGTGGTCATGCGCTCGGGGGGCTCGGTAGGGCGGGAATCCACGGGATTCACGCACTGGCCGTCCTCGCAGAGGCCCTGCGGACAGACGATGCCCGTGCAGGGATCGTCCACGCACGCGCCCGCCCGGCACACGCGGCCGGTTCCGCAGGAAACCTGCGCGCACGGGTCTTCCACGCACGTGCCGTCCACGCACGCCTGTCCCGCCTCGCAGGAAACCATGTGGCAGGGGTCTTCCACGCACGAACCGTCCACGCACTTCTGACGGTAGCCGCACGATACGCCGTAGCAGGAGCGCACGCAGGCGCCGTCCCGGCAGAACTGGCCGGCAGGGCAGGACACGTCCCGGCAGGGATCCGGCACGCACGCGGCGTCCCTGCACAGTTCGCCCTCGGGGCAGCCCCGTCCGTAGCAGTTGTCCTCGACGCACACGCCCCGCGTGCGGTCGCACGTGAATCCGTCCTCGCAGGACTGCAAATCGCAGAAGTTCACGCAGGCGCCCTCCACGCAGGTCTCGCCGGTGGCGCAGCGCACACCGAAGCAGGCGTTGGGGATGCAGTAGCCGTCGACGCACTCCATGCCCTGCGGGCAGAATTCTCCCTGGCAGGGCGAAACGCACTGGCAGTTCAGGCAACTCGTGCCCGCCGGGCACAGGGCCCCATCGTCGATGGCGCCGTTGCAGTCGTTGTCGGCGCAGTCGCAGATTTCCACGCCCGGCAGCACGGCGCCCTCGCACACGAGCCGCCCGGCCACGCAGTTCCACACGCCCGGCTGGCACTGCCCCTCCTCCTGCGGGCCGCAGGGCTCGCCCCCGCCGGGATTGCCATCGTCGACCACGCCATCGCAGTCGTTGTCGAGCCCGTCGCAGATTTCCGGCTGCGGGCCCGCGGCCCCGGAGCACTGGATGACGCCGCCCGTGCACACCGTGGTGCCCGGCTGGCAGGTGCCCGTGGAGGAGCCGCATGCCTGCCCCACATCCGTGGGGTTGTCGTCCACGAGGCCGTTGCAGTCGTCATCGAGCCCGTTGCAGGTTTCGGCATCCGGTCCCGTGCCGCCCGAGCACACCAGGACGCCGGCCACGCAGGCGAGCGTGCCGAACGCGCACTCGCCCGTATCCGTGCCGCAGGGCGCCCCCTCGTCCACCGGGGCGTCGTCGGAGATGCCGTTGCAATCGTCATCGAGCCCGTTGCAGGTTTCCAGTTGCGGCCCCACGGCGCCCGCGCACTCGATGTGCCCCGACACGCAGGCCGTCACGCCGGCGGCGCACTCGCCCGTATCGTCCCCGCAGGGATCCCCGATATCCGTGAGATTGTCGTCGACGATGCCGTTGCAGTCGTTGTCCAGCCCGTCGCACACCTCCGCGCGCGGCCCCGTGCCGCCCGTGCACACGAGCGCGCCGCCCGTGCATTCCAGCACGCCGGCGATGCACTCGCCCGTATCCGTGCCACAGCCGCCGCCGGCATCGATGGGATTGTCGTCGATGATGCCGTTGCAGTCGTTGTCGCGCCCGTCGCACAGTTCGGGTTCGGGGATGCAGGGCGGGATGATGCCGTCGACCCCGATGACGTAATCGGAGAAATCGTTGTCGCCGCCGCGGAAGAGGTCCTCGAAGGCGAAATAGAAGCGCTCGGCGTCCTGGCGCGAGGAATACACCAGGTGGTGCACGTAGTCGCCGTCGCCGTTGAGTTCGGTCTCGGTGAAATAGATGTGGCCGAAATTGGTCGATGGCGTGTCGGATCCGCAGTTGGCGCCCGAGGTGTTGTTCTGCGGCGTGATGATGTAGAAGGCGATCAGGCCACCGTCATAGCGCCCGGCCGCGTATTCGGCATCGAAATCCACCGAAATCTGGGCGAACGGCTCGTGGTTGGCCGGCGTGCAGGTGAAGATCGGATAGCGCGTGTAGGGATTGCCCACGTTGTACCAGCCGAAGGTGTTCTCGTAGCCGGCCTGCTCCATCAGGTCCACGAACACCACCGGGCGCCCGCGCACTGGCAAAAACACCTGCGGATAGATGTCGGCGTCGCGCTGGGCGTGCAGGCACAGCGACCCGCCCGTGCAGGTGCGGGGGCAGAAATCCGTGTAGTTGTTGGCCACCAGCGGCGGGTTCAGGAACCCCTCGCCGTGATTGATGGCCGCCCATACCTCGCAGTTCTCGAGGATCGGCACGATGGTGCCGTCGACCTGGCTGATGGTGGCGCGCGCCGTGCCGGAGAACGCAAGAAAACCGAGCAGGAAGAGGAAGATTCGACGATGCATCATGGTGTCTCCATCCGAAAATCCACCGGGTCACGATAGCATGAAACGCGCCCGAACGCATCCCTGGGGCTGAAATACCGAAAAAAACTTCCGGATTCCATCCCGGCCCCGGTGAACACCGGAAGCCAGCTCTGGTCCAGAGTCCGTTCCCGGTGAACACCGGAAGCCAGCTCTGGCCCAGAGTCCGTTCCCGGTGGACACCAGAAGCCAGCTCTGGCCCAGAGTCCGTTCCCGGTGAACACCAGAAAACTGGCTCGGGATACGATTGCACGTCAGAAGCGGATGCAGATGGCCGAATCCGCCAGTTCCCGGGCCATGGCGTCCACGTCCAGCCCCGCTTCGGCCGCGAGCACCTCGCCCATGTCCGCATGGGTCTCGGGACGATCGGGGGCGAACAGGGTGCAGGAATCCGGACAGGGCACGATGGAGGTCTCATAGGTGCCGATGCGGCGGGCCAGTTCGATGGTTTCGGTCTTGTCGAACGAGAGCAGGGGGCGCAGCACGGGCAGCGGGGACGCCCGGTCGATGGCCGCCAGGTTGGGAAGCGTCTGGGAAGCCACCTGCCCGAGGCTCTCGCCCGTCACCAGCGCCAGCGCCCGGTTGCGCCGCGCGATGAGGGCGGCCGTGCGCATCATCATGCGCCGGTAGAGCACCGTGGCCAGTTTGTGCGGCCGGCACTCGCGCAGGCGCTTCTGCACCTCCCCGTAGGCCACCATGTGCAGTTTGCCGGGTCCGCCCCACGGCCGCAGTTTCCGGCAGAGGGCCTCCACCTTCTCGCGGGCCTCCTCGCCCACCCAGGGCGGGGAGTAGAACGACGTGGCGTTCACCGTGGCCCCCCGCTTGAGCATGAGCCAGACGGCCACCGGCGAGTCGATGCCGCCCGAGAGCAGCGCCTCCACGCGGCCGGAGACTCCCACCGGCAGGCCGCCGGCGCCGGGGATGCGCCGCACGCACACGAAGGATACGTCCTCGCCGGCGTGGGCCTCCACCACCAGTTCCGGCTCCGAGAGGTTCACCGGAATGGCCAGTTCGTGAAAGATCGCGCCGCCGACCTCGCGTTCCAGATCCATGGAGGTGAAGGCCAGATGCTTGTCGGTGCGTCTGGCCCGCACGCAGAAGGACGCCGGGCGGGGAAGCGCGCGCACCAGTTCCAGCGCCACGCGCGCGAAGGCGTCCGGCGACGGGACGCTCACCAGTTCCACCGGGGAGAGGCTGGTCAGGCCGAACACCCGGGAGAGCGCCGCCGAGACGGCCTCCTCCTCCTGTGCAGGGCAGGCGACGAGGTAGCGCCCGTGGAAACGCGACAGGCGCGCCGCCGGAAAGGGCGAAAGCGCACGGCGCACGTTCTGCTCCAACTGGCGCAGGAAGAGATGGCGGTTGGCGCCCTTGAGGAACACCTCCCCGATGCGCAGGATCAGGCGGGCATCTCCGGAGGCCATCAGATGTGCCCCACGAAATGGGTGCCCGAAGCCCCGCGCAGGGCGTCTTCGAGGTGGTCCGGCGACGTGATCAGCGCGCGCTTGCCGCCGTCCTTGAGGAAGTTGAGCACGGCCTGGATCTTGGGTCCCATGGAGCCCTCGGCGAAATGCCCCTGCCGGTAGTACTCCTCGATCATGTCCATCGTGCAGGCGCCCAGTCCCATCTGGTTCTCCTTGCGGAAGTTGATGTACACGCGGTCCACGTCCGTGAGGATGATGAACAGTTCGGCGCCCACCTGGCGGGCCAGCAGCGCGGAGGAGAGATCCTTGTCGATGACGGCTTCCACGCCCTCGTAGCGGGCGTTTCCGCTCTCGTCCACCTTGCGCACCACCGGGATGCCGCCGCCACCCACCGCGATGACGATGTGCCCCTCGAGCGCGGCATCGCGGATGGTATGGCGCTGGATGACCTTGAGCGGCTTGGGCGAGGCCACGCGCCGGCGCCAGCCGCGGCCGGCGTCCTCGAACACGTTCCAGCCCAGTTCCCGCTCGCGGCGACGGGCCTCCTCCTCGGTCAAAAACGGGCCGATCGGCTTGGTGGGCTTCGAAAAGGCCGGGTCGTTCTCGTCCACCACCACCTGCGTGATCTTGGTCACCACGTAGCGCTGCACGTTGCGGCGGCGCAGTTCGTTGAGAAGCGCCTGCTGCAGGATGTAGCCCAGGCTGCCTTCGGTCATGGCCACCAGCACGTCCAGCGGCTGCGGCGGGATCTCCTTGGCCGCCAGTTCGTTCTGGATGAGCAGCGCGCCCACCTGCGGGCCGTTTCCGTGCGTCACGATCACGTTGTAATCGCGCTCGATGAGGGTCATGAGCACGGAAGAAATGTTCTTGGCGCACAGTTCGTGCTCCTCGATGGTGGCGGGCTGGCCGTGGCGCATGAACGCGTGGCCGCCCAATGCGATGACGACGATGGGTTTTTCCTTGGACATGAATACCTCTCTTCCTGAAAAGGGATACATGGGATGCCGGTTCCCCCCGGGAACCGTCGTTTCATTTCATTCCTCTGGGGTGTCTTCGGCCGGATCCGGCACCTTCACGCCGTCGGGCTGCGCGGGAACCCGGACCACCGGCGCCGGCGGCAGCCGCGGGAACCAGGGGTTCAGCCGCGCGGCGACGTCGCGGCCGGCATGGAGCAGGCGCTCGGCCTGCCGGTACAGGGTATCGCTCGCGGAAAATTCCATGCGCATGGCGAACGCCAGGCGGTGCCGGGTGCGGTCCACCACGAAGGCCCACAGCTCGATGCGGCGGCTGGAGAAGGCATCCGGCTCCTGGAGTCGGACGCCCGAGACCAGCAGGTGCGAGGGCGCGGCGACGTCCAGATGCAGCAGGCGGTAGGCCAAAAGCATCCGGTCGCCGAGCGCGTCCAGATCCCGGTGGAGCGTGGAATCCCGCCCGGCAATCTCGCGGTCCTCGATGTCGCGCTTTTTCGCCTGGAACGCCGAGCGGGCCGCCTCGAAGAGGACCCGCGGCAGGGCTTCGAAATCGGCCTGCAGGCCGTCCCAGCCCACCCGGGAGGAAATGGCGTTGTCCCCCATGTGCGTGAGAACCGATCCCGCGAAGGCTCCCTGCAGCGTGGGCACGGCCGCAGCGGGCGCGTTTTCCACCACCGGCGGGAACACCACCAGCCTCTGCCCGCGCTCGGCCGTCCCCTCCATGGGGAGCGTCGTGGCCGGCCGCGTGCAGCCGGACACCGCCAGGAGAAGCGCAAGAAACAGGTACCGCGCGCGCATGGCCATCTCAGTGGCGCTCGATGATGCGGTGGCTGACCGTCCAGTCCCGCACGAAGCGGTTGAGGATCTTCACGATCCGCTGGATGGGGAGCGCCCCGTACACGTCATTGGAGCCGGCGTACTTGGGATCGCCCGATTTCAGGCGGATCTCCATGATGTCCTTGAACGTCGTGTTCTCGGTCTCGTCGATGCGCAGGTCGGTGATGGAAATCTGATCCTTCACGTAGCCGGAGGGGCCCTGCGTGAGGGTGAAATTGAATTCCAGGGGCACCGGCTCGCGGAAATACTTCCCGCGCAGGCCGAACGTCACCTTCTGTACGGACAGGTGCAACTCCACCGCCAGGTATTCCCAGCCTTCCGCCAGGAGTTCCTCCAGTTCCATGGCGGGGAACAGGGCCCGCAGTTCCCCCTGGGGAACGTGGTTCTCGAACTCGAAGAAGAAATGGGAATCCCCCTTGCGGTACAGTCCCACCTGCCGGACCGTGTCGATGCCGGCGGCCTTCGCGATGTCGGTGGCCGGCTGCCGGAGTGCGGACAGGGTAAGTTCCACGATCGGGCCGCCATCCAGGTGCGTGTGTTGAATCGTGTCCATGAAATCCACGCCTCAGTATGATGATGGGTTCCCTCTGGCTCCCCGAAACTCCTTGGCATACCTGATGATCAGCGCGTCGGCTCCGTCCACGTCCCGTTTCGGAAACTCGTCGCAAACGCGGCGATGCCTCGACACTCCCCGTAT
>CAZEZP010000071.1:0-21983 GCA_964516435.1 uncultured Kofleriaceae bacterium
ATGAATGTGCTTTCATTCTATTATCGAGAAGTGGAATATGGATATATTATTATAGAGCACGATTACGATGGGGATCACATTCTGGGGTGGAAACCCTGCGTAGATTATCCGTTGTATGGCAATTCCAATTGCAATTGCCGCTGACTCCCCAGGGTGGCCCCTGAAGCGTGTGCGGCGAAAACCACACGCTTGGGATTCCACGGGTGGCATGGCTGTCGAATGACGATCCCGCGGCAATCCATCGATTCCGCACACGGCGGATGACAACTGCAGATGCACGAGGCGAAAGGCGGATTCCCCCCTGTGCGGCCGACGGAAGAAGAATTCGAGGACGCCAGCTTCTGATGGCCCTGCCGGAGAAGTACCGCAAACGCATGCGCGACCCGAACATGCAGAAGCTGAATCCGGAAGTGCGGCGCCGGGAGCGGGTGGTCCGGATCTTCCCCAACGATGCGTCCGCGAACGGTTGAGCGGCAGCTGCTGATGGAGCCGCATGAAACTGGGTCGAGCGGCGCTGCCCGGAGATGGGAGAATTCCGGGCGTGGGCGGCGGTGAAGGGGGCCAGAGAGAAAAGGTGCCGAACTGCGGGCAGACGGTGTGAACCTGCCCTGACCAAGCAGAATCCTGACCGGGTCAGACCGCCCCCGGCGGCGGCACCTGCCGCGGGTGCCCGCAGGAGTTGCAACCTGACCGGGCCGCCAGTGCCCTGCCACCGACCCCGGCAAGGTGGAGCACATGATTATGAAGAGGTCGAGGACCGGAGCCGGCTTGGAGAACTCGAGCGCATACCGGACCGAAGACATTTACAGCAACATTTGAACTTGACTGATTTCAGTTCCGGCGACAGGGAATTTTCACTCACAGTTTGAAAAATGCAAGGATTTCAAATCGTTCGGGGGAGCGCGGGCGACGTTGCCGCGACCTTGAAGGACCTTGCGCGTTTTTTCCGCATCCATCTGTTCCTGAACGCACGGGACGAAACGTCTGCCATGTTCGCATAACCTGCGAGAACTCTTGCGAAAATCAGAAAATGCCTTGCCTGCCGCCCCGTTTTCGCTGAATCGATTTTCTTGTACTCGTGGCTTCCAGAAAAAAACTGGCGGCCGGGCGATTGCAGAATCAGGTGTCGATCTTGTAGTTGGGAGCTTCCTTCGTGATGATCACGTCGTGCACGTGGCTTTCCCGCAGGCCGGCCGGCGAAATGCGCACGAAGCGGGCCCGCTGGCGCAACTGCTCGAGATCGGACGCACCCAGATAGCCCATTCCCGCACGCAGGCCGCCCACCAGTTGCACGAGGGTGGCGGATACGGGCCCCTTGAACGGCACGCGCCCCTCGATGCCCTCGGGCACCAGTTTGGAAGGCGCGCTGGAGGCGTCCTGGAAATAGCGGTCCGCGGATCCCTGCCGCATGGCGCCCAGCGACCCCATGCCCCGGTAGAGCTTGTAGGAGCGCCCCTGGTACAGCACGATTTCCCCCGGCGTCTCCTCCGTGCCCGCGAACATGGACCCCATCATCACGCAGGACGCGCCGGCGGCCAGCGCCTTGACCACGTCGCCGGAGAACTTGATGCCACCGTCGGCGATGACGGGCACGCCGCGGGGCGCGGCCACTTCCACCACGTCGAAAATGGCGGACAGTTGCGGCACGCCCACGCCGGCCACCATGCGGGTGGTGCAGATGGAACCCGGGCCGATGCCCACCTTCACCGCGTCGGCGCCCGCATCGATCAGGAACGAGGCCGCCTCGGCCGTGGCGATGTTGCCGGCGATCACCTCCACGTCCGGGAACTCGCCCTTGATCCAGCGCACCATGCGCCCGACGCCGGCCGAATGCCCGTGGGCCGTATCCACCACCACCACGTCCGCGCCCGCATCCACCAGGGCGCGCACGCGGCGCTGCTCGTTCTCGCCCGTCCCCACGGCCGCGCCCACGAGCAGCCGCCCGCGCGCATCCTTGACCGCGTTGGGATACAGGGCCGCCTTCTCCAGATCCTTGAGGGTGATCAGCCCTGCGAGCGTCCCGTCGGGATGCAGGAGGATCAGTTTCTCGATGCGGTTCTCGTGCAGCAACTGCTTGGCCTCGTCCATGGCCACCCCGGCCGGCGCCGTGATCAGTTGGACCGTCATCAGTTCGGCAATGGGCCGCTGCAGCCGCGTCTCGAAACGCACGTCCCGGATGGTGAGGATGCCCACCGGGCGGCGCTGCTCGTCCACGATGGGAAGGCCCGAGATTCCGTGGCGGTTCATGGCCGCGCGCGCATCCTGCACGGTGGCCGTGGCCGGAAGCGTCACGGGCGACGTGATGACCCACGTCTCCGCCCGCTTGACGCGTCGCACGTGATCGGCCTGCTCCTCGATGGGCAGGTTCTTGTGGATGATGCCGATGCCGCCCTCCCGCGCCATGGCGATGGCCATCTCCGCCTCCGTCACGGTGTCCATGGCCGCGGACACGAACGGGATGTTCAGGCGCAGGTTGCGCGTCAGGCGCGTGTGCACGCGCGTCTGCGCAGGCAGCACCTCGGAATGGGCCGGAACCAGCAGTACGTCGTCGAACGTGAGCGCCATGGGAAACGTCTGTTCCTGCATGTCAATTTCCTTTCGTGCCAGTTTCGCCGCGGATGGCCGTCCGGCACAGTTCGTCGTGCTGCCGGTACCAGGCGCGGGTC
Organism: uncultured Kofleriaceae bacterium; assembly: GCA_964516435.1. Classification (GTDB taxonomy): domain Bacteria; phylum Myxococcota_A; class Polyangia; order HGW-17; family HGW-17; genus HGW-17. The sequence goes on from CAZEZP010000071.1 coordinate 2,667, forward strand.
TTCTGGCTCATCAGCGACAGCACGCCATCCACGGTGGGAGCGAGCGACCACACGCCGCGGCGGGCGGCGCGGGCTTCGAATTCCGCCCTGCAATAGGAGGCCCTCTCCGCATGGGGATATTTCGTGAACGCCATGGCCATGCCTTCCTCCACCATCCTGCGGTTCACGTCCTCCCCGTCCGCCCAGAGCGTCGCCAGAAGGCGCCCGTAGCGATCCTGCTCGCAGACATCGGAGTTCGGCAGCGTCTTGCACGTCATTTCCACGCTTTTCGCGGACGCCAGCCTCTTCTTCAGGAAATGGTAGGAAGAGAGCCCGTAGGCCTCGTCATCGGAAACGCACGCCGCCCCGGCGCCGCGAAAGGTCCGACGGCGCTCCTTGTGGCATTCGGGCGCGTTGATGCCCGCCATGCGCACCTTGAACGTGCGCTCCGGGCGCGTGCGGGTCTTCACCGTCACCGTGTCGCCATCCACCACATGCGCCACGTCGACTGCGACCTTCGATCCGGGCGCGATGGCCAGCCCGTTCTTGCCCGCGATCCGGGCCGTTTCCCCCGGCAAGGCGGGTTCCCCCGTTTCCCACTCGTCCGAAGGGGGCTCGCCGGATGCGGATTCCCCGGCGGACATCGCATCCATCCCGGCAGCCATCGCGTTCGCCGCCGGAGGGGGGACCGGATCTCCGTCGGCCCGCTTCACGCAGGCGGTCGCCAGCGAGGACGACATCACCAACAGCATCAGCATCCGAATCTGCATCATGGGGAACCCTTCCGGCGGCGCCACCCGCATGGTCTGGCCCTGCGAAATAAAACGCTTTTCATCGAAACGCAAGAGGGGGAACGCGAAAAGCGCGATTCCGGAAGCATTCATGCGCATCCAGGCAAAACCTGGACACAGAGAATCAGCCGGAAAAAGGCGCGCCGTCCCGGCCGGCCACCAGGAGGGGAGACAGCAGAAGGCTCGGGACGCGCACGGACGAGGCCGTCCACACGTCGCTTCCCAACGCCTGCACCTGCTGCCAGAAGGTGCGGTGGTTGCCGGCCAGATTCATTTCGATGACGGGAGCCACCACCCGGCCGTCTTCCACCAGGAAGCCGCCGACGCCCATGGAGAAGTCGCCCGTGGTGCCATTGACGTTGCCGCCGATGAAGCGGTCGATCCACAGCCCCCTGCGCATGGAGGCGAGCAGGGACTGGAAATCCCGCTCGCCCGGCACCAGCACGAGGTTGGACGGAGAGCCGGTGGTCGGGCGGCGGCCCAGCCGGGAACCATAGTACGTGTCGACGTAGAAGTTGCGCAACACGCCGGCTTCCAGCAGGGGAAGGCGCCGGGCGGCGAGTCCTTCGGAATCGTAGCGGCGCGAGCCCAGCGCCCGGGGCACCAGGGGGTCGTCCGCCAGGAACAGGCAGGAGGCGCCCACGGGCATGCCCTCCTTTTCCGCGGCCCAACTGCGCCGGTTGAAGATCTCCGAGCCGAACAGGGGCTGCAGCAGGCCATTGAGCAGGGAGCCCACCGCCCGGTTTTCCACCAGGATCTCATAGGTCCCCGTGGGCGCCGGACGGGCGCCGACCGCGGCCAGGGCGCGCTTCGCGGCCTTCTGGCCCACCTCCTCGGGAGCGGCCAGATCCCGCAGGTGGCAGGCGGCGCTGTGATGCCAGTCCGAGGGGCGGCGCCCGGACGGATCCGTGACGGCCGCCGTCACCGTGAGCGCGCAGGCCGTTTCCCGGTAGTCCGCGGAAAACCCGTCGCTGTGGACCAGGCAGCCCCACGCCCGGGTGTCGGAAAAGGAAGCCGATACGGAAATCCTGCGGTCCGCCAACTGCGAACTGCAGGCGTCGTGCGCCGCCACGGCCCTTCGCTTGCGTTCCTCCAGCGTGAGCGCCTCCATTGCGGGGTCGCACGTGTCCGTGTCGGGCAGTTCCGCAGGCGCATACAGGGCCGGAGCCGGCAGTTTGCGGTGCTCGTCGGGCATCACCTGGCGCGTGAGCGCCACGGCGCCCGCCACAAAAGCCGGCAGTTCCTCCGGACGCACGTCCGACGTGCGGTGCACGGCATAGCGCCCGTCCACGAACAGGCGCACCACCACCTGCAGCGTGGTGCTGCCTGCCATTTCCTCCCATTGCCCGTCGCGGTAGACCACCTTGCGCCGCACGGCCTTCTCCACCCGCACGGCGGACGCCTGCGCCTGGTTCTGCCGTCCCAGGCGCACGATGCCCGCGGCGATGTCCACCAGTTCCCGTTGCGTGATGTCCCGGTCCATGCCTTCCCTCCCTTTTTCGCTCAGCGGCGCATGCCGCCCACGGTGATCGAGGAAACGGCCACGGTGGGCATGCCCAGTCCCACCGGCACCTGCTGGCCCCGCTTGCCGCAAGTCCAGGCGCCCTCGTCGAGTTGGAGATCGTTGCCCACCATGGTCACGCTCTCGAGCACGCGCGGGCCGTTGCCGATGATGTTGACGTCCTTGATGGGGGCGCCGATGCGCCCATCCTCGATGAGATTGCCGTTCTTGATGTAAAACGTGAAATCACCCGCGCCGATGGCCACCTGCCCGTTGGTGAAGGTCTCGGCGTAGATGCCCTTCTTCACGGATGCGATGATCTCCTTCGGATCGTGCGGGCCCGCCAGCATGTAGGTGTTGCGCATGCGGGGAATGGGCATGTGGCGGAAACTCTCGCGCCGTCCGTTGCCCGTGGGCGAAAGGCCGAAATGCTCCGCCGAGATGCGATCGTGCAGGAACGTGCGGAAGATTCCGTTTTCAACGAGCACGGTGCGGGAACTTTCCGCGCCCTCGTCGTCCCGGTGGATGGAGCCGCGCATGCCCGGCACCGTTCCGTCGTCCACGATGGTGACGAAATCGGGCGCGATCTTCTTCCCGATGCGGTCCGTGTAGATGGTGGTCTTCGCCTTGGCGAAGTCAGCCTCCATGCCATGGCCGATGGCCTCGTGCAGCAGGATGCCGGAAGAGCCGGGCGCCAGCACGAGCGGATATTCCCCCGCGGGGCCGGGCACGGCGTCGAACAGGACGAGCGTGCGCCGCAGGACCTCGGCGACGATTTTCTTCCGGCGCTCGGCCGAAAAGAAATCGAAGCCCGCGCGGGCGGCGCAATTGTAGCCGTTGGTCTCCACCTTCTGGCCGCGGGCGGCGGTCGCCGTCACGCGCAGCACCACCATGGGCTGCTCGTCCGCAAAGGAACGGCCCAGGGAATCGAAGTGCTGGATGGCGTTTTCCTCGTCCAGATAGTACATGGAAACCTTGACGATTTCGGGATGCCTGCGGATCTCCGCGTCCAGGTCCAGCAGCAGGCGCACCCGCACAGCCGGATCCAGGCCGGAAAACAGCGGCGCGGCGGGATAATACGATGGCACGGGCAGCACACGGTGCGGGAAAGCCGCTTTCGACGGGCTTCCCGAAGCCACGGCCGCCGCCATTTCGGCAGCCGCCAGAAGCGAGGCGTCGTCGAGGCTCTCCGTGAAGGCATACCCTGTCTGGCCAGCCTGGATCACGCGGATGCCCGCGCCCATGTCCACGCTGGCGCCGGCGGTGTTGACGATGCCCTCCTCCAGCCCCAGGGCGAGTTGCCGGCGGCGCTGGAAGTAGATGTCGCAATAGTCCCCGCCGCGCGAAAGCGCTTTCTCGAACACGCGGGCCAGCCGGGCGGAATCGGCCGCTCCCGCCCACTTCGCGTCACGCACGGGAGTCGTGGACGCCCCGGAACCGTGCCCGCAACTGGCGGAAAGGAGTCCCAGCGCTCCCGCTCCGGCGGAAAGTTTCAGAAAATCCCGGCGGTTCACCTCCGGGCCGTCCCAAGACCGAATTTCCAGACATTCCAGCATCATCGACCTCCATCGCGGCATCGGTTCCCGCTCATGCCCGGCGCCGGCTCATCGCGGCGTATCCCCGGGCGGGGCGGCCACCCGCAGGGCGAACAACTTGCTCGAACTGTGCACGCCGTAGAGCACGCCATTGACCACGGGCCCCGGCGCCAGCGTCATGGCCAGGAATGGAACCACTTCCTGGTTGGGCGCATTCCGGAACAGCGGCGTCTGCAGCCCATTGAAGCCGTCCACGTAGATCACCGGGCGATGCCCGCTCTCGGAACGCGAACTGAGCATGAACAGACCATCTTCGTCGTGGGCGGGAGGATTGGTCTCGTCCAGGCCGCAGGAAATCCAGGCTTCCTCCCCCTGCGCCACGCCGCGCGCCCCGATGCAATCGAATCCCAGGGGAAAAATCACGCGGTCCTGAAACACATGCACCCAGAAAGTGGGGGACAGGCGGTCCAGGCGGAGCTTCCAGTCCAGTTTCCAGCCGGTGCCATCCAGCCGGACCGATTGCATCACGTAGGCGTCCCGCGCACGGGAAACGAGCATGAGATGGCGCTCGTTGACGAAGACCCGCTCCAGATTCTCGGGGGTTGGCATCGGTGTTTCCCGCCTGTCGGACATGGACAGCAGGTGCAGGTTCTGCCGCTCGTCCAAAAACAGGTAGCGGCCATCAAAAAACCATAGGCCGGCCGGTGTGAAATCCAGGGGTCTGGATGCCTGCACGCGGCCCGTGGCCGAATCCACCAGGCTCAGGCGGCCGAAGCAGACCGCAGCGATGCGCCCGGACGGCACCGGCACGGGAAAGCGGCAGCCGGGACGGTTCCACACGTCTTCGCCCGTGAGGAAATCCTGCACGCGCAGCACGTCGCGCTTCACCCAGTTGAGCAGCCGGGACGCCTGGCCGGGCGCGGCGGGCAGGCGAAACACCACCGCGGAAAACGTCTGCCCGGGGTTTTTGAGTTCCAGCGCGATGGAAGTGCGCCACAGCACGCGCTCTCCCGTGAGGTCCAGCAGCACGGATTTCTCGGCTTCGAAGAGGCCATCCCGGAACGTGCCCTCCAGGGCGAGGATTCCATCAGGAAAGACGCGCAGGATCCGCAGGGGATTGAGGAATGTGGAAACCTCCCACTCCACGTAGGGGGACCCGGTCCACTGCATTTTTTTGGGAATCGCGCTCTGCTGGGGCGGCGAAACCAGCGGGCGGCAAGCCATGGTCAGCCATGCCGGGAGGAACCCGAAAAGCAGCAGGATGGCTTGGCGGCAAGGACGTCGGCGCATATGAAGGAACCGTCTCGGCCCCCGGGGAGGCGAGAGGCTTCATATTGCCCGTTTTTCCAGGGAAGGACAACCGCCAACTCGCGCGGCGGCGGAAAAGTCGGCCATCGAACGGACGGTGTGCGTCTAGCGGTTGGTTTCGATCACGCCGAAGCGGCCTTCCTCGTCGCGGTACACCACGTTGAGGGTGTTGGTCCTGGAATTGACGAACAGGAAGAAGTTGGCGTTCTGCAGTTCCCGTTTCATGGTGGCCGCGTCCACGTCCATGGTTTCAACGGAAATTTCGGAGGTGGAAACGACGCGGCGCGGCTTTTCGGTGGCGGCCGGCTCGGTGGCGGGGGCAGGCGCTTCCTCGTCCAAGGGCTCCTCGTCCGCCTCGATCTTGGCATCGACCAGTTTCAGTACAGCGGCCGGGGCTGGTTTATGGTTGTGGATCTTTTCCTTGTACTTGCGAAACTGCTTCTCGATGCGCGCAATGGCCTGGTCAATGGAAAAATACATGTCGTCGGAGGTGTCCACCCCCTTGACGAAAAGGCCGTTGTTGAGGGTGAGCGTGATGTCCGCCTTGTTCCGGAAATGCTCCGAGGTCAGCACGACGTGGGCATGCGAGGGACGGCCCAGGAATTTGCGGATGCGCCCCATCTTGTCGGTGAGATAGTCGCGCAGTGCGTCCGACGGGTCCATGCGGCGGAAAGTGATTTCGATCTGCATGAGTGCCTCCTTCAATCCCGCCCGCGGCGGGTTCGTGCATCATAGGAATCCAACCGCCCGATGCAAGGGGGGAATCCCTAAAAAAAGCGTTTTCGCATCGAAGAATTCAAAATTCCCATCTGCTCCCTGTATTTTTGCACAGTGCGACGCGCAATTTCGATGCCCTCCCGCGCCAGCAAACCCACGATTTCCTGATCGCTCAGCGGCTTGCGGGGGTTTTCGGCCTCGATCAGTTCCCGGATGCGGTTGCGTACCACCTCCGAGGCCACTTCGTCGCCGTCGCTTCTGGCCACGGCATTCCGGAAAAAGTATTTCAACTCGAAAATGCCATGCGGCGTATGCGCATATTTGTTCGTTGTTACACGCGACACGGTGGATTCGTGCCGCTCCACGTCCTGCGCCACGTCCCTGAGTGTCAGCGGCCGCAGCCGGGATGGCCCGAAATCGAAGAAATCGCGCTGGAACTTCACGATGCTGCGAGTCACGCGCAGAATGGTCTCCTGGCGCATCTGGATGGCCTGGATGAGCCATCGGGCATGGCGCTTCTTCTGCTCGATGTAGGCGCGCACGGATTCCTCGCTGCGGGTGTTCATGAAGCGCTGCGAGAGGCGCAGGCGCGGCATGCCGTCGTCGTTGAGCGATACCTGGTAGTCGTCGCCCACTTTGTAGATGTAGACGTCCGGCACCACGTAGTGCACCTCCTCGGCGGCGTAGGCGCGGCCCGGATGGGGATCGAGCGCCAGGATGGCCTTGACCGTCTCGAACACGTCCTCCACCGGAATGCGCAGGCTGCGGGCGATGGCGCCGTAGTCCTTGCGCTCCAGTTCCTTCAGGTGCCGGGCCAGGATGGTCTCCATGACCGGGTCGATGGTGCCGTAGTGCTGCGCCTGGATGAGCAGGCACTCCACCAGGTTGCGCGCCCCCACGCCCACCGGATCGAACTGCTGGATCTTGGAAAGCGCCCGCTCCACGGTTTCCACGAGCAGGTCCAGTTTCTGCGCGATCTCCTCCACCGTGATGCCCGTCAGATAGCCGTCGGCATTCAGGTTCCCGATGATGAATTCGCCCGCCAGGCGCTCGTGCTCGGTGAAATCGGAGACCTGCAACTGCCACAGGAGGTGATCCGTCAGCGTGGTGGGACACGACAGGCGGTTTTCCGGAGGCGTCCATTCCTCCAGCGCCGACAGGTCGTACGTGCCCCGGTCGGGATCGTAGGACATCGAGTCGGCCACGTAGGCATCCCACTCGAGATCCTGGCGCAGCCGGTCCTCCTGCTCCAGGCTCAGGGACTCGGACGAGGGGACCTCCTCGAGCAGTTGCGCCGTCTCGTCCGGCAGCTCCTCGCCGGCGGAGATGACTCCCGCTCCCTCCTCCGCGGGCGGTTCGGACGTCTCCACGCTTTCATCCGCAGATTTCTCCGGAAGGAATTCCTCACCGGATTCGGGCGGCTCGTCGTCGATCGTGGGCATCTCCCGGGATTCCCCCTCCTCGTCGGCTTCCTGCAGGAGCGGATTCTCCAGCATCTCCTGCTGGATGTGCTCGATCAACTCCAGGTGCGACAACTGGAGCATGGTGATGGCCTGCTGCATCTGCTGGGTCATCACCAGGCGGTGCTCCAGCCGCTGGGACACGTTCATCTGCTGCTTGAGATCGAAACCCATCGAGACTCGCCTGCGGCGCCTGCGCCGCCTTGCCAACATATCACACATGCGGATCGCATGTAAACGCCCGAATCGGCCATCCCGGCGGGTTTCCGTCTCCCGGAACGGATGAAGGAACGCATCCTGCCGCCGAAGGCCGGCCGGAAGGGTCCGCATTTTCGCGAAGATTCTTCAGACGGGCAGCACCGAGCCGTCCAGATCCACCCGGATTTCCTCCACGGGCACGTCCCGGCCGGACAGCGCCGCGGCCGCCCGCACGATCCGCACGAGAGCGCCGCAGCACGGCACGGTCATGCGCACCACCAGCACCCGCGAAATGGAATTCTCGCGCAGGATGGCGGCCAGTTTCTCCACGTAGGGGTCTGTGCGGTCCAGTTTGGGACAGGCCACCACGACAGCCCGGCCGCGCAGGAAGCGCCAGTGCACGTCGGCGCTGGCCACCGGCGCGCACGTCGAGAGAACGACCAGTTCCCGGCCCTGATAGAAGGGCGCGCGCACGGGCACCAGATGCAGTTGCACGGGCCATTGCCCCAGGTCCGACGGGATGACCCGGCCCGGTCCCGCGGCGGCATCCCGCGCCGCGACAGGCACTGCATTTCCCGACAGGACGCGGGCGCGGGAACCGGGACATCCGCCAGCGGTTGGCGAATCGTCCAGGCACCCGCAATCCGACATGGGCGCTCTGGGCACTGCGGCAGGCGTGGAGACTTCCCGTTCCACGAACGTGATGGCACCCTGCGGGCACTGCCCGATGCAGTCGCCCAGCCCGTCGCAGTAGTCCTCGCGGACCAGCCGGGCCTTGCCGTCGTGCAGTTCGATGGCACCCTCGTGGCAGGCCGCCACGCACAGCCCGCAGCCATCGCATTTTTCGCCGTCGATATGGATGATTCTCCGCTTCATGGAATGCTCCTTTCCGAAAATGCGGCCGCGCTTCCCGAACGCAGGCCCTTCCGTCTTCCGTCCGCAGCATGCCTCCCCCGGGGAATGCAGGATTGATTCGTGTCAAGCCGCCTCGCATTTCAAAATTTTTACATCACTACGACACAGCCATTTTCATTTTGGAACCGGCTGCCGAAACTCCGGGGGGGGGGAGTGTACTCTTGACTTTGATCCCAAAGCGGGGCACGTTGGGCGCAGCTGAATCGAAAAACGGAAAAAACTTTTTGAACGTTTGGGGATTCGGCTGAAACAAAAATGAAAAAGGAATTGCAATAATGAATACAAATCAATTGCAATACATTGGAATCGACATCGGTTCCGTGAACGTCAAGGTGACGCGCTGGACGCAGGAGCAGATTTCCCATGCCGTGGTGGCGCACGAGGGGCACATCGAAGGCGCCCTGGCCCAGGCGCTGGATGAACTCGGCATTCCCGCCGACGGCCAGGACGTGCGGGCTGTGGTCACCGGCGGGGCCGGGCGCCTGCGGGTGGCCGTGCCCGACGTCATCGCGCCACGGGCCTTCGAAGCCGTGCTCGGACACCTGGGAATCGCAGCGCGGGCCGTGGTGTCGGTGGGCGGCGAGGATCTGGTCGTCTTCACCCTGGACGAAGCCGGGCGCATCCAGAACACGTATGCCGGCAACAAGTGCGCCTCGGGCACGGGCGAGTTCTTCCGCCAGCAACTGGCGCGCATGGGCATGACGCTCGAGGATCTCGACTTCCCGGCCGAGAGCGCGCGCCTGCTCAAACTGTCGGCCCGGTGCTCCGTGTTCATGAAGTCCGACTGCACGCACCGCCTGAACAAGGGCGAGGCCACGCGCAACGACATTGCGCTGAGCCTGTCCCGCGTCATGGCCGACAAGGTGGGCGAATTCCTGGTCAAGGCCCGCATCGAGAACGGGCGCGTGGTGCTTTCCGGCGGTGTGACGAAGAACCGGTTCTTCGTGGATTTCCTGCGCGAATCCTGGCCGCAGATCGAATTCGTCATCCCCGAAAACCCGCAGACGATGGAAAGCCTCGGCGCCGCCCTGCTGGCTCCCGAACTGGGCGCGCCGCTGCCGGCCCGCAACCGCCTGATGCGCCCGCGGGCCGCCATCGACTACGCGCTGTTCCGGGAACTGCCCTCGGCTGCCGACATGGTGCGGCACCACCCCTCGCGGCGCGGCGCCTTCGACCCGGAGGCGGAATACATCCTGGGCATCGACGGCGGCTCCACCACCACCAAGATCGCGCTCGTCAACGCTTCCACGCTGGAAATCGCCGCGGCCCACTACGGCCGCACACACGGGGATCCCGTGGCCGCGCTCAAGAGCTGCATCCGCGAGGTGCTCGCGCAGGTGGCCCCCCACAAGCCGCGCATCACGCTCGCGGCCACCACCGGCTCCTCGCGCGAACTCCTGGGCGTGTTCACCGAAACCGACGGCGTGTACAACGAAATCATCGCGCACACCGTGGGCACCACGTTCTTCGAGCCGGAGGTGGACACCATCTTCGAAATCGGCGGGCAGGACGCCAAGTACGTGCTGCTGCACAACGGCGTGCCCATCGACTACGCCATGAACGAGGCCTGCTCGGCCGGCACGGGTTCGTTCCTCGAGGAAAGCGCCGCATCGGACCTGGACATCGACCGCGCCGAGCAGATCGGGCCCGTGGCGCTGGCCGCCACCAATCCCCTCAAGTTCGGCGAGCACTGCTCGGCGTTCATCAACTCCGACATCCGCAAGGCCATCACCCAGGGCGCGCCCTCCGAGGACATCGTGGCGGGCCTGGTGTTCTCCATCGTTTCGAATTATCTGAACCGTGTGGTGGGCAACCGGACGGTGGGCTCCCGCATCGCCCTGCAGGGCGGCGTGGCCAAGAATCCGGCCGTGCCCCTGGCGTTCGCGCAACTGGTGGGCAAGCCCATCTCCGTGCCGCCGGATCCCGAACTGATGGGCTGCTTCGGCGTGGCGCGACTGGCGGCCATCAAGCACGCGGAAGGCGAACTGGCCAAGGGCGATTTCGACCTCGACACGCTGCTCGCCAAGGAAATCGTCTACCGCGGAGAGTTCATCTGCAAGGCCTGCGAGAATCTCTGCCCCATCCGCAACCTGGAGGTGGCCGGACGGCGCTATCCCTTCGGCGGGCGCTGCTCCAAGTACACGGGAGCCCGGCGCAGGCGCTTGGCCGCCGCGGAACAGGCCGAGGACCACGTGGCCGCCCGCACGGCCATGATCTTCGACGAATGGGCAAAATTTGAACATCTTCCCACCCCGGACGGCGGCCCCGTGGTGGGTGTGCCGGTGGCCTTCTCGGTACACAGCCTGTGGCCGCTGTACGCGCGTTTCTTCGCGGAACTGGGCGTGCGCGTGCAACTGTCCCGGCAGGTGCGTCCGGAAGGCGTGGCCCGCCAGGAGAGCAACTACTGCTATCCCGTGGAAATCGCCCACGGCGCCATCGAAGACCTGCTGCAGGCGGGCACGGATTTCCTGTTTCTGCCGCATTTCCGCGACATGCCCTCCTACGAGGGGGAGAAGGTGCACGCCGTCACCTGCCCGCTCACCCAGGGTCTGCCCTACTATGCGAAGAAGGCGTTTTCCCTGGACGATGCGCGCGTGCTGGCGCCGGTGGTCTCCTTCAAGGCCGGCTGGGACGCCTCGCGGGAGGAGTTCCAGGCCATGGCCGTGAAACTGGGCAGAAGCGCGCAGGAAGGCGCTTTCGCCTACGATGCGGCCGTGCACCACTTCCGCCGCTTCCAGGAAGCCTATCGCGCGCGCGGGCGCGAAATCCTGGAGGAGATCCGCTCCAATCCGGACCGCCTCTACGTGGCACTGCTGGGACGCCCGTACAACGCGTTCACCCGGGATGCCAACATGGGCATTCCGCGCAAGTTCACCTCCCGCGGGGTCAGCGTCGTGCCCTTCGACATGATTTTCGACGAGAGCGCGGAGATCTACCCCAACATGTACTGGTACTACGGCCAGATGGACATGAAGGCCGTGCGCCGCGTGCGCGAAATTCCCAACCTGATGCTCACCTGGGTGAGCAACTTCTCCTGCGCGCCCGACAGTTTCATGCTGCACTACCTGCGCTGGATGATGGGCGAAAAGCCCTATCTCGTGCTCGAGATGGACAGCCACACGGCGGACGCCGGCATCGACACGCGCATCGAGGCCTTCCTGGACATCGTGGACAGTTACCGCCGGCATGTGAAGCCCACCGTGCACCGCGACATGGAGCGGCGCTACCGGATCCACCTGAAGAAGCAGTTCGCCGACGTGGAGGACACGGCCACGGGCGAGCGCTTCGACATCCGCGATCCGCGCGTGCTCCTGGTGTGGCCGCCCATGGGCGACCTGAGCACGGAACTGGTGGCCGCGGCCACGCGCCGGCAGGGCATCCGCAGCGTGCACATGCCGATACCCGACCTGCGCAGCACCCAGATGGCCCGCAACGTGGCCTCGGGCAAGGAATGCATCCCCTCGCTGCTCGTGCTCGGCAGCATGCTGCAGTTTCTGGACAAGCACCGTCCCGAACGCAAGGACGAGGTCATCCTGGTCTACGTCCCTTCCACGCTGGGCCCGTGCCGCACCGGCCAGTACCATGTATTCTATGACCACCTGTTGCACGACATGGGATTCGAGAACGTGGTGCTCTTCGTGGGGCTGGGCGAGAATTCCTACCGCGAATTCGGCCCGGGCTTCACGAGCGAACTGTGGAAGGCCGTCGTGCTCTCGGACTACTTCACCGACATCCGCCATGGCATCCGCGTGCTGGCGCAGGATCCGCAGGCCGGGCTGAAGGTGTTCGACGAATGCTGGCGCGACGTGGTGGATTCGGTGGGCAACGGCAGGAAGGATCTCGATGCCTGCCTCGCCCGCTGCCGCGAACGGCTGATGGCGATTCCCAAGAGAATCACCATGGATGAAGTCAAGAAAGTCATGGTGGTCGGCGAAATCTACGTGCGGCGCGACAACTTTTCCGTGCAGGAACTGGTGGACCACCTGATTTCGCAGGGCATCTATCCCAAACTGGCCGGCGTCACCGAATGGATCTACTACATGGACTGGAGCCAGCGCTACCTGCTGCAGAACCAACTCCGGCGCGACGGCCTGGTGCGCGCGGCCCTGGGGGGATGGCTCAAGGACAAGGCGTTCCTGGAAGCCGAGAGTTGGTACAAGCGCCGCGTGGAGAAGCACGTGCGCAAGGCGCTTTCGCCCACGGGGTTCCTGCCCGGCATGCACGACGACATGGATGGCGCGCTCGCCCGGGGAACGAAGGAATTCGTGAGCCCCGAACTGGAGAGCGAGTCCACCATCAGCCCGGCCGTGGCCGCGGCCGCCATGGAGCACGGCTACGACGGCATCGCGATCATCGCGCCGTTCGGCTGCCTGATCGGCCGCGTCATCGAGGGCGTGTACGCGCCCTGGGCCAAGAAGAACGGCTATCCCGTGGTCACGCTCGAAAACGACGGCCAGCCGTATCCGCCAAACATCATCTCGCGCATCGAGGTGTTTTCCCACAACGTGCTGCGCTATGAACCCCGCCAGCGCCATACCTGAAGCAGGAGAATGGTTGTGCGAATCCTTGACAGTTCTGTTTTTTATGAACCATTGAAGCAGGCGCTCCTGCGCATCAACGTGGAGTTGCCCGAGGACGTGGTGCGCGCGCTGGCGGCGGCGGCCGACCGCGAAACCTCGCCGGCGGCGCGGGAAGTGCTCTCCACCATCCTGAAGAACCTCGGCATCGCCCGGGAGAAGCGGCTGCCCATCTGCCAGGACACGGGCATGGCGTGGATCCTGCTGTCGCTGGGCGAGGAAGTCCGGCTGGAGGGAGAGCCCGTCACGGCCGTGCTGCACCGGGCCGTGCGCGACGCCTACGAGGAAGGGCTCTTCCGCAAATCGGTGGTGGCCGACCCGCTGTTTCCCCGCACCAACACGCGCACCAACCTGCCGCCGGTGCTGCACGTGGAATTCATCCCGGGCGAGAAGGCACGCCTGGCCGTCATGACCAAGGGGTTCGGCTCCGAGAACAAGAGCGCGGCCCGCATGCTGCTGCCCACGGCCACCGTGCAGGACGTGAAGGCCGCCGTGGTGGACATCGTGCGCGCGGCCCGGGGCGCCCCGTGCCCGCCCACCGTCATCGGCGTGGGACTGGGCGGCACGCTGGACGCCGCGGCGCTTTTGTCCAAGAAGGCGCTCTTGCGGGATCTCGACGACGTGCATCCCGTGCCCGAGTATGCGGCCATGGAAACGGATCTGCTCGCGCAACTGAACGCGCTGGGAATCGGCGCAGGCGGAATGGGCGGGGCCACCACCTGCCTGGGCGTGAAGATCGCCTCCATGCCCACGCACATCGCGGGCATGCCGCTGGCCGTGACGGTCAACTGCTGGGCGGACCGCAAGGCCGTCGTGGAAATCTAGGAGGCACCCGTGAAACTGACACTGCCCCTGACCTGGGAAACCATCGAAAACCTGCACGCGGGAGAAGCCGTCCGGCTTCATGGCGAACTGTACGTCGCCCGCGACGCCGCCCATGCCCGCCTGGTGCGCCTGCTCGAGGAAAACCGGCCCCTGCCGTTCGACCTGAAGGGCGCCGTAATTTATTACATGGGGCCCACGCCCACGCCGCCGGGCGCCATCATCGGTTCCTGCGGCCCCACCACGGCCTCGCGCATGGATCCGTTTTCGCCCACGCTCCTGGCGCACGGGCTCTCGGGCATGATCGGCAAGGGACAGCGCGCGCAGGCCGTGCTCGATGCCATCGTGCGCCATCACGCCGTGTATTTCTACGCCTATGGCGGCTGCGGCGCCTTCTACTCCACCTGCGTGGAGAAGAACGAGCTCGTGGCCTTCGAGGATCTGGGGCCGGAAGCCATCTACCGTCTGGTGGTGCGCGACTTCCCCGTCATCGTGGCCAACGACTGCCACGGCGGCAGCGCCTTCTTCGAACCCGCCTGAGACGTATTCTCCTTACAATCCGAGTCCATGCACCTGCCGGACGGCCTCGTAGGCCGCGATGGCGGCCGCATTGGCCACGTTGAGGCTGCGGATGCCCGCACGCATGGGAATGCGCAGGGCGGTGCGCTCGTAGCGCGCGAGCAGGGACGCCGGAAGGCCGCGGGTCTCGGGCCCGAACACCAGCGCGTCCCCAGGCGCGAAGCGGGCCTCGTAGAGGGATTTTCCCACCTTGGTGGACATGAGCCAGCAGGTGCCTTCGTGCTGCGCGGCGAAGGTTTCGAAATCGGGCCAGTATTCCTTTTCGACCTTGTCCCAATAATCCAGCCCCGCGCGCCGGCGCTTGGGATGGTTCTCGTCGAAGGTGTACGGGCCGCAGATCACGAGCGGCGAGCCGATGCAGGCGCAGATGCGGGAGACGGCGCCCACGTTGGGGGGGATTTCAGGTTCCACGAGCACGATTTTCAGGGGCCTGGGCAGAACGGGAAGGTCGATCATGGCGCCTTCTCTATCACAGGAACCGCCCGGAAAAAAGACCGTCGCGTCATGGCGCGCGCACAGGCACGGGACGATTCCCCGCCGCGATGCGGCTACAGGTGCATCACGTGGCCCAGAAACAGGAGGGTGCGCGTTTCCCGCTCCACGATGGCATAAAGGAAGGGGCGATCTGCGATGAACGAATGCACGTCGGCGCCGTTGCAGTTGTTGTCCACCACCACAGCCGTAGCGGCGGCGGCTTCGGTGCCCCGCTTGCTGACCTCGATGAACGCCTTGTGGAACACCTTGGAAACGCAGGGATTGTAGTCGGCATCCGCAATCCGTGTAAATTCGATGGGAACGGCTTCATCGCAGAACGTGTGCACCAGGCCCATTTCCTGCTCGAGCATCTGGCTCATCTCCATTTCCCAGCCGATGGTGAATTCCGGCATGTCCACCGCCACATCCACTGGCGCGGCGGCATAGACGTCCGCGATGCGCGCACGCAGGAAGGCCTCATCCAGACCGGCGGAAAAGGCGGCGAAATCGTCGGGCAGAAAGATCAGCATGTCGAAATGCTCGTCCTGGTAGGGCACAGCGAGGATCTGCAGCCGGTTCGGCGGAGGATTTTCCGTCAGGGCGCTGTCGTGCATGCGCGCGGAGATTTCGGCATGCATTGAGGTGAAAGTCTGGCTGCCCCGGGTTCCGTGGAATTCCATGGGTGTTCCATCCTCGAAGGCGGTCTTCCATCGGGCATTGAAGTAGATGGCATTGACGAGCACCATACCGGTCGTTTGAGTAATGCTGCCCGGCGGCAGCAGATCCTGGATGCGGTCGGCCGTCTTGTACGCCACCCAGCGGTTGATTTCCTGGCGCATGGTTTCCCACTGATAGAAGAAATCCGCTTGGTAGATCTCGGCCCCGTAGTGGTAGGTCATCACGTCGAGATAGGAGGGATACACCTCGAAGCCGAGGTCGATGAAGGCCGAGTTGGCGGATTCGAGGCGGGCCTTCTTGGTGGACTTGGCGAGCACGATCCGGTCCAGGGCGCCCTGCCCGGCGAAAATCTCCTCGTCGGTGCCGTCCAGGAAGAACACGGACCGAATCGAATCGGCCGTGACGCCGGCCGCTCCGGGAAAGAGCAGGTTGAAGGCGACGGAGATCGAGAACGGAGAGAGCACCAGGTTCTCGGCCGCCCGGGCCGGGTCGGCCAGCAGCGTCTGGTACAGCGCCACGGCGAACGCCGTTCGGGACTGCGCCGCGGCGGCCACCAGCGCCGGGTCCACCGAAGCCGGGTCGCTCGGCGGCAGGCTCCCCCGCAGGGCGGTGAAGGCGAACACGGGTTTTTCCTCGCCGCCGCAAGCTGAAAGAATGAGAAAAGCTGAAAGAACAGGAAAAATCTTTTTCATGGCGAATCCTCCCTCGTGCCGCCGACAGAGTTGCGGCATTCCTTGAATATCACATTTTTTGTGCCCCGCAATCATCGGAATGAATTTTTTCATTTCCGGATGTTGCGCCGATTCGCACTTCCCCTTGGCCATGGGAACGCGTTCGTGATAAGGTGCGCCGGATTTTCGTGTTCTTGCCAGGCGAGGTATGGGCCATGGAAACACACGGACTGGAGGGTCAACTCATCGGCGGCCGCTTCCGGGTGGAGAGTTTCATCGGAGAAGGCGGCATGGGCGAGGTATACAGAGGCATCCACGAGCCGCTCGGAGAGGTCGTCGCCATCAAGGTGCTCAAGAAGGAGCACGCCAGGGACGAGCGCATGGCGGCGCGTTTCCGCCGCGAGGCCCGCTCGGCCAGCCGCGTGCAACACCGCAACGTGGTTGGAATCTTCGACATGGGCCAACTGGATGACGGGCGCCTGTACCTGGTCATGGAATACATCCGGGGACGCTCCCTCGTGGACATCCTCGACGAGGAGGGCGCGCTGCCCGTGGAGCGCGCGCTGCGCCTGGGCATCCAGATCGCCGACGCCATGGCCGCCGCCCACGGCATGGGCATCATGCACCGGGATCTCAAGCCCGAGAACATCGTGGTGATGGACACCCCCGAAGGGGAACTGGTGAAAGTGCTCGACTTCGGACTGGCCCGCATGGTGGAAAACCAGTCCGCCGAGGAAAAGATCACCATGTCCGGGGAGGTTTTCGGCACGCCCGTGTACATGTCTCCCGAGCAGTGCTTCGGCGAGCCTCTGTCCTACACGACCGACGTGTATTCGTTCGGCGTGTGCCTGTTCGAACTGCTCACCGGAGACGTTCCCTTTTCGGGCAACAACATCGTGGCCATCATGCTCGCGCAGAAGAACCAGACGCCCGAGGCGCCCTCGCGCGTGTACCCCGAGGCCGGCATCCCGCCGGAACTGGATGCGCTGGTGCTGCGCTGCCTGTCCAAGAATCCGGCCGAGCGCTTCGCGAGCGGAACGCAACTGGCCGAGGAACTGCGCCACGTGCATGACGTGGTCACCAAACGCCGGCTGGGCGCGCCGCCGGACATCCAGGCGCAGCGCCGCCCCAGTGCGGAATTCTCGGCCGCCGGGGTCGGCACCAGCCTCACGCCCGAGGCCGTGCGCGCCATGGTGCGCCAACGGCTGCGCATTCAACTGCAGGTCGTGCTCGACGGCCTGAGACGGCATCAGTTGATGCCGCCAGGAATCAGCCTGAACATGGCGCACGTGCTCAAACTGGAAGACGAGATTTCCACGTTCAACCAGCAGGAAGCCGCGCTGATCAGCCGGATCGCCGAACTGGAGAACGGCGCGCGCAACCGGGCGGGGCAGTTGCGCCTGGCCGTGCAGGATCTCTCCTACGACCGGGAACTGCTCGCGCGGCAGTTGCGCCTCAATCCCCAGTTGCGCTGCTCCGAACTGACGTCCATCTTCCCGTATCTGGACGTCGCATCCGCTCCCACCATGGGCAGCGAACTGCTCGAGGACATCACGTTCCAGTTGATGGAACTGGAAAAGCGCATCACGGAAATCCTGCAGTCCCTGGAAACCGAACGCGTCCGGCTGCGCGCCGAACTCGATGCCCTGCGCACCGCGCGCAGCCAGTTGGAATCCGACATGGAAGGACTGCTGGAAGGACTCATCTATGAACTCGTCCAGCCGGAAGCCATGACCCGCTACCACGTGGACGCACCCCTGATGGCGGAAATCCATACCCTGGAACGCTATTTCCACGAAACCTTTCCCATGGCCAGCAAGGGTGAATAAAACGCATTTATACTTTTAATAATACGGAATTTAATAATGAAAAATAAAAACTATTCAATTCAATACATTTTATTGCCATTTTTATTTCTCACACTTGCATCTTCCTGCACATACTTGAATGATGTCCACCGGGCAGACTACTGGTACCGCTCGCCGGCGCCCTGCGCCCAGGGCCCCTTCGAAATCCGCATTCCGGCCCGCGGCGACTCCTGGGGCGAGAAACTGACCCTGCAGGTGTATTCCCCCCGCAAGGTGGCCTTCCGGGTGGATTTTCGCACCAGCGATCAGGAGCGCTTCTTCAGCAGTTTCATCGGCGAGGAATCCAGGATGGAAAACAAGGAATGCCTGGTTTCCGAAACGATGGAGAAAAACCGCAATCAGGCCGCGACGGCCGGGGAACCGGAAAAGACCGGGCAGCCGGCCGATTCCCCGCCGTCCGGAACACCGCCGGCAGCCGGCAATGAAGTGCCGCCGCCCCCCGTGGAACTGATCCGCACCAATCCGGAAAGCACGGCGTTCCAGAGCCGGCCGGCCGCCAGGATGCCGGGCGCCGACGCGTCCCTCGCCCCCGGCGAGCAGTGGGTGTACACGCTGTCGCTGTTCGATGC
Organism: uncultured Kofleriaceae bacterium; assembly: GCA_964516435.1. GTDB lineage: Bacteria > Myxococcota_A > Polyangia > HGW-17 > HGW-17 > HGW-17. The sequence continues at coordinate 21,309 of CAZEZP010000071.1, forward strand.
CCAGCGGCGTGCGATCGACGGGCCAGTGCCGTTCCCCAAAGGAACGCAGTTCGTCATCCGCATCTGGTCCGTGCTGCCCAACGACCTGCGCGACGTGCGCTTCCTGCTGGAGCACCGGCAATACAAGCCCGAACCCAGCGAAAAGAAATACGTGGCCAAGTTGCGCAAGGAGCAGCGGGAACGGGAGCGGGCGGCTCTCAAGCGCCAGCGGGAGGCCGAGCGGCGGCGCCAGAAGCAGATCGAGCAGGAGCAGCGGCGCCAGAAGGCGCAAGCCGAAGCCGCCCGGTCGGGCAAACCCGTCAAAACGGCCAAACCGGCCAAGCCTCCCAAGCCGAAGAAGGTGTCCTACATGGGCTGTGTAACAGGACGCTACAAGGGAGGGCGGGTCCAGATCTGCCGAAAATTCACGGATTACGCGGAATATTCCAGGTGTATCGCCGACCCGCGCGATATTCCGTGCTGGCACGTTCCGCGCAAGGGGCGCTGGCATTATTCCATCGCCGAGGCGCCCCGGCCGCAAGCGGCAGACGACAGGCCCAAGCCGCGGCCGGCCGATTCCCCGCCGCCAGCGCCGCGGGCCGAGGAAATCCCGCCCAAGACCTCCCAGAACGCCGTCCGGGTGCCGGGCTACTGGAAACGGGACGACCTTTCCTGGGTGTGGCTGTATGGTTTCTG